>NZ_MKWJ01000011.1:0-131590 GCF_001899725.1 Sphingomonas sp. 67-41
CAGCGCCAGCGTGCCTGCCTGCACGACGAGCGGGCCTGCCGCATTGCCGTTCAGGGTCGAGCTGCCGCCCAGGTTGAACACGGTGCCCGCACCGAGGTTCGCGTTCACGGTTGCGCCGGTGAGCTGGTACTGGCTGGCGGTGAGCGTGCCCGAACCCGCCAGCGTGCCGGCGATGGCGGCGATGGCCACCGCGTCGCTGTTCGCGCCCAGATCGACCGTGCCTCCGGCCTGGACGACCAGAGTCGAGCTGTCGGCCAGCACGTTCGAAGCGCCGAGCGTGAGCGTGCCCGCCACCACGGTCTGGCCGGTATAGGCATTGGCGCCCGACAGGGTGGCAGTGCCGCCGATCAGCAGGTTGCCGCTGCCCGAGATCGTGCCGGCGAAGGTGGTGCCGTTGCCGAGCAGGGTCAGTCCGTTGGCGCCAAGCGACACTGCGCCGGTGCCCGACAGGTTGCCGATCGCTTCCGACGCGCCCAGCTGCAGCGTGCCGCCGGTCATCGTCACCATGGCCGTGTCGGCGATGGCATTGCCGCCGGAGAGCAGCAGCGTGCCGTCGGCGATCGTCCACGAGGTCATGCTCGTCGGGGCCGAGATGGTCCAGGTGCCGCTGCCCGACTTGGTGGCGCTTCCGATGTTCATCACATCGCCCAGCGTTGCCGAACCGCTGCCCGTCAGCGTCAGCGTGTCGTTGCCCCCAGAGCCGCCATCCAGCACGCCGGTCACGATCGCACTGGTGTCGAGCGTGATCCTGTCGTTGCCCGCGCCGCCGGCATAGCCGCCGTTGAGCGTGCCCGAGATGTTGATCACGCGGTCGCCGGAGCCGCCCGAGAAGATCTTGCCGGTGGTCGAGCCCGCGTCGAGATTGACCGCGATCGCGCCCGTGCCGTCGAGATACATGCCGCCGAGGCCGCCGGTGATGGTGCCGCCCGACTGGTTGGTGAAGGTGCCACCCGCGCTGGTCCACAGGCCATAGCCGGCGGTGCCGCCGGTCAGGCCGCCCGAGTTGATGACCGTGCCGCCCGCGCCCAGATAGACTGCGGTCTCGTCGCGGGAGGTCACGGTGCCCGCGTTGGTCAGCTTCGAGCCGGCGTCGTACATTGCCACGGTAGTGCCATTGCTGGCGATCAGGCCGCCGGCATTGTTGGTGATCGTGGCCGCTCCGCTGCCGACATAGACGGCGGGGTAGCCGTTGAGCGACTGGATCGTGCCCGAATTGTCGATCGTGCCGCCCTGGGCGAGGTACACCGCGTTGTTGGTGTTGCCGATGATCGTGCCGTGAGCGCCGTTGATCAGCTGGATATTGGCGGCATTGCCATAGACGCCGCGGGTGCCGCCGATGGTGCCGTCATTGTCGAGCAGCGCGTTGGCACCGCCCAGCTGCACGGCCGCATTGCCGGTGCTGGCGATCGAGCCGAGATTGTGCACGCTCTGGTTCGCGCCATAGGCAGTCACTGCGGTGTTGCTGCTGGTCAGGCTGCCCGTCGCCGTCACATCGAGCCGGCTGGCGTCCGCGCCCAGATCGACGCTCACATGGGCGCCCGTGCCGGTCGCGCCGCTGATCGCGACTCGCGACGCGTCCTGTATCAGGATCGAGCCGTTGAAGCTGTTGGTGCCGGAGAAGGCGAGGGTGTTGCCAGCCGCCAGGCCGCCCACGCGCACCTGGCCGTTGCCGGTGATGTTCTGCGAGACGGTGCCGCCATAGGCCTGCTGATAGGCGAGGGTGCCGTTGTTGACGATCGCGGAGCCCGAGATCGTGTCGCTCGCCCCCTGGAGCGTCGCGCCCGACTGGATCGTGGTGGTGCCCAGCCAGCTGTTGGCGGTGTTGGTGAGGACTATCGTGCCCTGGCCGCCGATGACCAGGTCCTGGCTCGGATCGATGCCCGCGCCGGTGCCGGTGGTGATCGCGCCGGTCAGCGTCGCGGTCACGCCCGCATCGGCGTTCAGCGTCGACGGGTTGGCCGAGGACGGAGTGACCACTTCCAGCGAGATGTTGTTGGCATAGCTGCCGGTGGCGCCGAAGGTCGCGGTCGGGTCGATCATGTGAATCGTGCCGCTGCCGAAGGCGCCCGCGGTGTTCGCGCGGATCGCGCCGCCATTGACATAGATGTCGCCGGTCAGGCCGCTCGTGCCGTCGAAGGTGATCGTGCCGGCAGGCATGCCGCCGATACCGGCATGGATCGCCTGGCCGGGATCGTTGCTCGGTCCGGTCAGGGTCATGTTGCCGGAGACCAGGCCGATGCTGTCGAAGTTGATGAAGTTGGCCAGGCTGACATTGTAGCTCTGCCCGGCACCGAAATCGGCGAACAGCCGGTCATAGCCCGCGCCGCCATCGACGATGCCGGTGATCGTGCCGCCGAAATAGGTGAAGCTGTCGTCGCCGTCTCCCAGGTACACATTGGCGATCAGGCCGGAGCGCATGATGACATTGTTGGTGCCGGTGCTCGACCTGGCGTCGTAGTCGCCATAGACGATGCCCGACAGGTCGATGTTGCGCGTGCCGTTGCCGGTCGAGACGATGCTGCCATACATCGCCGAGCCGACCTCGTTGGTCATGTTGACCGTGCCGTCGCCGGAGAGCAGCACCGCGCCCATGGCGCCGACGAACGAACCGCTCCTATGGTTGGTGATCGTCGAGGTCTGGCCTGCCGCCGTGTCCAGCGAGACGCCGTAGCCGGTGTTGCCCTGGATGGTGCCCGAGTTCTCGATCGTCGCCGCGCCGCCCGTGATGACCAGGCCGTTGGCGCCGCCGACGATGATACCGCCATTGTTGGCGCCGCCGGTGTTGATCACCGTGCCGCCGGCAGTGAACCGAACGCCGTCGCCGTTGCTGTAGTCCTGGTTGATCTGCCAATATTGGGTGACGGTATTGGCCGCGGTGCCGACGGCGATGACGCCGGTGTTGTTCAGCGTCTGATAGCCGTCGCTGCCGATCACGCCACCGGTGCGGCCGACGATGATGCCGGCATTGTCGATGGTGTTCGTGCTGGCCGAGGCGGTGACGCCATTGCCTTCGGCGACGATCAGGCCGGGAGCCTGGTTCCCGAGCGTGCCGCCGAGCAGGGCGACGCCGCTATAGTTGGCGTCGGTCGAGCGGATCAGGCCGGCGTTGGTCACGGCGGTGCCGGTCTGGGCGAAGACGCCGTTGCCGAGATTGCCGATCACCGTGCCGCCATCGGCGATGGTCAGGCTCGTGCCGCTGCTGGCCAGCGTGACGGCCGTGCCGTCGGTTCCGATCTGGACGGTGCCGTCGAGCGTCAGCGTGCCGTCGTTGACGATCCAGCCGCCGATGCTCGCCGACGCGCCGCTCAGCGTCAGATCGCCGCCGTTGAGGGAAAGCTGCTCGAAATTGCCGAGCTTGCCGAGGTCGAGCGTGGTCGGGCTGGAGACGCTGGCGTTGAACCTGTCGAAGCCGATGGTGCCGGCTTCGATATGGCCGAAGCTGCCGCCATACCAGTTGACCGTGTCGTTGCCGTTGCCGAGCATGATCGCGCCATCGGTTACCGAGCCGGCAAAGAGGCTGATCGTGTTGTCGTTGTCGCCGGTCAGGTAGATCGCATAGTTGCCGCCGGTGATGGTGCCGCTGTTGAGGATGTTCACCGCGGTGCTGCCGCCCGAGTAGACGCCGTAATTGCCGCCGACGATCGTCGCGCCGGCACCGTTGGTGAGGTAGCCGCCGTTGAAGACGACGCCGCTGCCGGTGCCGTTCGCCGTGAAGGTGCCCGTGGTGCCGCCCAAGAGCGTGCCCGCGCCGATGAAGCCGGCATTGTTGATGTTCGCGGTGGCGCCGCCCTGGATGCCCCAGCCCTGGCCGACGATCACGCCGCTCGCCTGGTTGGTGACGGTGGCATTGCCGAACTGCTGATAGACGCCGCGGCTGCCGGTGCCGGTGCCGACGATGGTGCCGCCATTGTCGACGGACACGCTCGCGCTTCCCGAATAGACGCCGCCGGCGGTGCCGCTGATCAGCCCGCCCGACTGGTTGTTGAGCGTGCCCCCGGCGGCGGGGACGAAGCGCACGCCATAGCCCAGCGTCGCATTGGTGCCGCCGGTGATCGTGCCCGAATTGTAGATGGTGTTGCCGATACCCAGCAGGTTCACGCCCGCGTTCGTCGTGGCGGTG
The DNA here is from genome assembly GCF_001899725.1 of Sphingomonas sp. 67-41. Classification (NCBI taxonomy): domain Bacteria; kingdom Pseudomonadati; phylum Pseudomonadota; class Alphaproteobacteria; order Sphingomonadales; family Sphingomonadaceae; genus Sphingomonas; species Sphingomonas sp. 67-41. The sequence continues at coordinate 4,121 of NZ_MKWJ01000011.1, forward strand.
ATGGTGCCGCCGTTGCCCAGGCTCAGCGTGCCGGCCGCGGTGATACCGGAGGCGCCGCGGATCGTGCCGTTATACTGGTTGGAGACGCTGCCCGAGCTGAGCACCAGGCCGGTGCCCGCACTGGGAGTGTAGGTGTCGGTTGCCGAGTTGTAGGTCGCCGCCGCGATCAGCCCGCTGTTGTTGACGGCGCCGCCCGCCAGCATCGACGCCCCCCCGGCGACGCCCAGGAGGCGGCCGCCGGCATTGTTGGTCAGGGTGCTGGCGTTCTCGACGCCATAATATTGGTAGCCGGCGATCGTGCCCGAATTGGTCACCGTGCCGCCCGACGCGACGTACACGCCGTCCCAGCCGCCGGTGATCAGGCCGGTGGCATAGTTGGTCACCGTGCCGCCGCCGCCCGAGACATAGACGCCGTTGGTGCGCACGTTCGAAGTCGATCCGTACGCGACGCCCAGGATCTGGCCGGAATTGCTGATGGTGGTCGCCGCGGTCGAGGTGATCGCGTTGGTATTGTCGCCGTTGCCGCCCAGGAACGAACCGCGGATCACGCCGCCCGCCTGGTTGGTGATGGTGCCGCCCACCGTCTGGATGCCGTTGCCGCCGCCCGCGACCAGCGTGCCGCTGGTGCCGCCCGAGAGCGTGCCCGCCGCGATCGTGCCGCTGTTGGTGATGCTGGCCGAGCTGCCGGTGAGGACGCCGTTGACGCGGCCGACGATCAGGCCGGCATTGGTGAGGCCGAGCGCGCCCGAGCCGACCGCGTAGATGCCGTTGCCGTTCGTGCCGCCGGCATTGCCCTGGCCGACGATCCTGCCGGTGCCGTAGTTGGTGACGATGAGGTTGCCCGAGCCGGCCTGGTTCTCGATCGCGTTGGAGAGGTTGCTGGCGATCAGGCCGTAATTGTTGACCGACAGCTGGCCGGTGGCGACCACGCCGTCCGAGCCGAGGTGATTGATGCCGCTATTCCGGCCGCTGATCGTCGCGGTGGCGTTGCTCGCCGAGCCGTTGTTGATGATCGAGGTGCCGCTGGTCGCCGCGACGCCGATCGCCGCGCCCCAGTCCTGGTCGATAGCGGTGCCGGTGTTGCTGATCGCGCCGAAATTGTCGACGCCGTTCCCGGCGCCGCCGAGATAGACGCCAAGATACTGGCCGCCCGCGATCGTGCCGCTCTGGATGACGCGCAGGATGTTGTTGGCGCCGCCCAGGGTGACTGCGGCGGCATTGGCGCCGCCGCTATACGCGCCGCTGCGCGCGCCGCTGAGCGTGATCGTGCCGCCGGTGGCCGAATTGACGTTGAATGCGCCGGTGTTGGTGATCGGGCCGCTCAGCGAGAGGGTGCCGAGCGCCTGGAGGTCGCCCGCGCCGCTGATCGCGCTGGCGAAGTCGTAATTGTCGTTGCGGCTGAAGACCAGCGTCGCGCCAGAATCGACGGTGATAGCGCCGGTGATGCGGCCATTGGTGGTGCCGTCGCCCACCTGCAGGCGGCCGCCGGCGACGGTCGTGCCGCCGGTATAGGTGTTGAACCCGGTCAGCGTGACCTGGCCGCTTTCCAGCCGCAGCGCGCCGCTGCCCGAGATCACCGTGCCGCTCGAGCTGCTGCCCGACTGGGCATAGGCGACCGTGCCGTTGCTGACGATGTCGCTGCCCGAGATCGCAGTGGTCGAGCCCCGCGCCGTCACGCCCGAATTGATCGTCGTGGTGCCGGTCCAGCCATTGGTGCCGGTCAGGCTGAACAGGCTTCCCCCGATGCCGGCGAAGGTAACGGCCTGCGAGGTACCGATCGCCTGGCCGGCGGCGTTGGTGCCGCTGCCCGAGGTGATGTTGCCGCTCAGGATGGCATTGCCGCCGAACAGGTTCTCGAACATGACCGGCTGGCCGTTCAGCACCGCGGGAATGTCGAGCACGAAGGTGTTCGCATAGACGCCGGATGCGGCGAACTGCACGTTCGACGTGAGCATGTGGACGGCCGCGCTGCCGAACGCGCCGGAGCCATTGGCGCGCAGGATGCCGCCATTGACGTTGATCGTGCCGACGCCGCTGGTGCCCTGGAAGTTCAGCGTGCCGCCATTGGCGTTGACGGTGATGCCGGGCACCGCTGCCACGCCGGTGAGGGTCCAGGTGCCGCTGTCGAGCTTGGTGATGGTCCCCGCGCCGGTCGAGGTGGCGAGCGAGAAGCTGCCTGCCTGCGCGCCGGTGCCGGTGCCGCGCAGCTGCAGCGTGTTGTTGCCGCCGCCGAGGTCGATCGCGCCGAAGGTCGCGGCCGCCAGCGTGCCGCTGTTCTGCAACGTCACGTTGCCCGTCGCGCCGCTCACCGCGTCGGTGTAGCCCTGCGTCACCGCACTTGCATTGATCTGGCCGTTGTAGATCGCCAGCGTGTCGTTTCCGGCGCCGCCGGTGATGCTGCCCGAAGCCGAGCCGGCGAACAGGTTGATCGTGCCGCCGGCATTGCCGGTGATTGCGGTAGCGCCGATCCCGCTGCCTGCCTGGCCATAATTGTTGAACGTGCCGCCGTTCAGGAAGACGGCGGCGCCGGAGCCGGGGTTGTTGCCGCCGCCCAGCGCGGCACCCACCGCATTGGTGATCGTGCCGCCGCCATTGGCATGAATGGCCGCGCCGCTGCCCTCGCTGATCGTGCCGGCGTTCAGGATGTTCGCCACGCCGCCGACATAGACGGCATCGAGATTGAGCGAACCGGTGCCGGTCCCGCGGATCATGCCGGTGTTGACCAGGGTGAGGGCGCCGCTGGTCTGGATGCCGCCGGACGCGCCTTCGATCAGGCCGGTATTGGTGATGTTGGCGCTGGCGCTGCGGATCGCCGTGGTGGTGCCGCCCTGGACATAGTTGTTCGCGCCATTGAGCGTGCCGGTGGCGATCGTGCCCGCGTTGCTGACGCTCAGCAGGCCGGTGCCGCCATTGTAGATGCCGGCATAGCCCGCGCCGACGATCTGGCCGCCGGATGCGTTGGTCACGCTGGCGGCGCCGCTGTTGATCAGCACGCCCGCACCTTCGCTCGTCGCGCCATAGATGCGGCCGGTGGCATTGTTGAGGACGACGCCGGGGCCGCTGATCTCGATGCCGGCGAAGCGGTCGCCCTGGATCAGGCCGCCATTGACGATATGGGCGCCATTGTTCGCGCGCACGCCGTCCCAGCGGCCATAGAGGCTCGCGCCGGCATAGTTGGTGAGGCTGAGCTGGTCGGAGCCGGCGAGGACGCCGTTGCCCTGGGTCGCGATCGAGCCGCCGGCGGCATAGGTGATCAGGCCATAGTTATCGACCGTGCCGCTGCCGATCGCGATGCCGGAGGAAGCGCCGGTGCCCGACGTGATCGTGCCGCTGTTCTGGATGTTGTTGCCGGTCGCGAGCGAGTAGATGACGTCGCCGGTCGCGCTCAGCTGCGCGCCCGACTGGACGACCATCAGGTCGGCGGTGGTGAGCGTGACCGCGTTGCCCGCGACATTGGTCAGCGCGCCGTTGACGATGAGCGTCGTCGCATTGCCGCCCGCCACCGTCCAGCCCGGGCTGCCGTCGCGGCTGCCGGTGAGCGTCAGGTTGCCGGTGACGAGGTTGTAGGCGTCGAAATTGACGATGTTGGCGAAGAAGCTGCTCTGATCGATCGTCCGGCTGGTCAAGGAACCGATATCGACCGCGAAGGTGTCCGTGCCCGTGCCGGCATCGACGGTGCCGCCGATGGTGCCGCCGCCCCAGGTGAAGGTGTCGTTGCCCGAGCCGAAGGTCGCGCCCTGCATCGCACCGGTCGCGCCGAGCGTGAAGTTCTGGGCGCCGGTGGCGGCGCTGGCGTCGTAGTTGCCGTTCAGCGTGCCGCCGAGATTGGTGGTGGTCGCGCCGCTGCCGGTGATCTGGATCAGGCCGTTCGTGGTCGATCCGGCATTGAGGTTGAACAACGAGGCGGTGGTGGCGTCGAGCCGGATCGCACCTGCGCCGCCGCCGGTGATGGTGCCGTTGTTGGTGACCGTCTGGCCGGTCGAGAAGGTGCTGCTGTCGAAGCGGATCGCCCAGCCGGTAGCAGCGTTGGCACCACCGGTGATGGTGGCGCCGGCATTGTTGGCGATCGTGCCGCCACGGCCCGAATAGATCGCCATGGAGTTGGTCGCGGTGATCGTGCCGGCGTTGGTGACGTTGGTGGTTCCCTGTCCGTCCACCACGGTCTTGCCGGCGCTCATCGCGCCGTTGTTGGTCACGCTGAGAGTGGAGGGCGCCTGGGAATTGCTTACGCCGGTTCCGGCGCCGCTGGTCGCGTTGACCGTGCCGTTGTTGACCAGGGTGATGTCGCGGCCGGCCCGGATCGCGAAGGAGCCCTGCGAGGTGACGCTGACGCCCGACGCCACGTTCACCGCGAGATCCGTGTTTATGGTGTTCGAACCGATCGCGGCGAAGCCCGTGCCGCTGCTGATATTGGCGTTGGCGTTGGCGGTGTTGGTGCCGCCGACCACGCCGGTGCCCTGGAACACCACGCCCGAACTCGGGCGCGTCGCGTTGCCGATTGCGGCGCCTACCGTCACGGTGCTGGTCTGGCCGGTCAGGGCGGCATTCACCTGGATGCCGACGCTGCCGCCATTGATCGTGCCGCCCGGAGTGGTGGTCACGCTGGTGGCGGCGTTGTTCGACGAGGCGTTGATGCCGATGCCGGCGCCGCTGGTGCTGATCGCCGAACCCGAACTGACCGTGACGGCGCCCCCCGCGCTGCTTGCGGTCGCGCTGATCCCGGTACCGCTGGCAGGGGTACTGATCGAGCCGCCGGTGGTGGTGACGTTGGCGCCCGTGGCCGAGATCGCGGCGATGCCGGTGGAGAAGCCCGAGATGACCGGCGCCTTCAGCGACAGGGTCACCGAGGAACCGCTGGAGCTGGCGTAGATGCCCGCCCCGCCGGCCCCGTCGGCGGTGACGCTGCGCAGGCTGGTGACGGTGCCGAAATCGACGACGTTCACGAAGCCGGTGGCGATCAGATAGGCGCCATAGGTGGCGGTGAGGTCGGTGGTCGAGGCGGCATCGAACTGGCCGATGGCCCAGGTAAGGTTGCCGTTGGCGGCCGTCATGCCGATGGCCGCGCCGTTCTGGTTGCTCGAGAGCGCGTTCGCGCCGCTGGTGAAGAGCACCGCGCTCTGGCCGTTGCCGGCGATCTGCTGATAGGCGATGCCGGTCGGGTCTCCGGTGGTGTTGTTGATGGTGACGCCGGACAGGGTGACGCCGGAGTTCTGCGTGTTGGTGACCTGCACGCCACCGCCGGCACCGGTAACATCGGTATAGGAGCCCGTGCCGGAGATCGTGCCGCCGCCCACGGGGTTGGTCGACTGGGCCAGCGCCGGCGTGGCGAGCGCGATGCCGATCAGCGCCGTTGAACCGAGCAGTGCCTTGCGCAACAGCGCCTCGCGGCCCACGCGCACGGAAACCGCCTTGGACGCACGCGCGCCATTGCCACGATCGATCATTTCAGAAGCCCCCGAAATCCTAAGGACCGTGCGCCCCCGACTCATTCGGGACGCACGGCAGACATGGGGAATTCCTTAGGCCCGGGTGGGGATTTTGCTGTTGAACGCCCGTCTCACCGATTTGGATCGATGTCGCACGGCGACACGGGTCCCGCTTTGGGACATCAGCGGTTCAGGATGCTCCGCGCGCGGCAATCGCTGGGAGTCTCGCCGAAGCGGGCCTTGAACAGCCGGCTCAGATGTGCGGCGTCGCTGAAGCCGAGCCGCTCGGCGATATCGCCGATCCGCTCGGGATTTTCGGGGTTGAGCAAGGCCTGGCGCGCCGCTTCCAGCCGCATGTCGCGGATATGGGCCTGCACGCCGCCGCTCTCCTCGAACAGCCGGTGCAAAGTGCTGCGCGACACGCCCAGCTTGCGGCAGAGATTGGCGATCGTCAGGCTGGGCGAGCCGAGATGCTCCTGGATCTCCTTGCGGGTGCGCAGCAGCAGCGTGGCGGGGTCCTCGCGGAAGCCCGGTGCTTCGCTGCGATTGGCGCCCTTCAGCGTCAGCATCAGCACGTCGAGCATCGATCGGCCGAGCCGGGGGGCATCTTCCTCGCCGAAGCGGGGCAGGGCCTCGCGCACCTGAAGCATGTGCGAGGTGAGCATGGCGCTTTCCGCCGGGCTCAGCACCATGCCGTGCAGGCTGGCGGCATCCAGTCCCGCTTCGGTCGCCAGGTGGCGTGGCACGGAAAAGCCGATGCTGCGTCCGCCGGCGGAATCGTGGAGCGAGGTCTGGCCATGGTCGACGAGCACCGCGGCGCCCGGCATCTGCACCCAGTCGTTCCTGCCCGCGATGCCGGCTGCCTTGCCGTCCAGGTTCACGGCGACCGCTATCGTGTTCCGCCCGATATCGACGAGCCGCCTGTCGCGTTTCCAGCGTTGCGAGGAGATGTCGGTATACATGAAACCGATCTCGCCCAGCCGTACGAACTCGCTCGACACGCGGAACGCTTCCAGGGGTTCGGTGCTGAAGAGCGGGCCGGCATTCGGCCAGTGACTCTCCCACGCGTCAAAGCGCTCGCTGGGGGCAATATCTGCGGTCGTGTAACGGTAAACATGGACGGGATGTGATGCCAAATCACGCTCCGGAGTTGCTTTGCTTCCAGGTTTCCATTCGATTCCCGGCATTTAAGCCATTCACATTAAAGGTGGGAAGATTCGGCTGCACGCAGATTCTGTGCATGTGCCCTGAAGCGGCACGAATATTAACAAGAATTAATCTTCGTCCGCAAGGGATGCCGCCGGCCATCGAACTGCGGCCCCGGCTCCGATCATGGTCGATGGCGCAGCGCGCCGCGACATCGGCGGGCGGCGAGGATCACGCCGAATGCGCGGACAGAAGGCGGTGCGGGCGCGCCGCTGCCTGCGAGTGGTTGACACGCCGTCGCCGCAAAAATACGAAGCCGAAAGGATATGATGCAACATATCATTGAAGGGGGCTCCGTGAACTTATCTGGGATGGGCGTCTTGGCGGCGTCTCTGGCGTGCGTTTGCCAGCCTGCCCTTGCGCAGGAAGCCAGGAATGGCGAAGCGCCGCAGCGGGGAGCGCGCCAGGATCGCCCGGCGGCGCATGGTGATGGCGGGGCGGAGTCCGAAGCCGGTGCCATCGTCGTGACCGGCTCGCTGATCCGGGGCCTGCCGCGGGAATATATGGCCAGCCCGGTCTTCACGCGCGACCGAATCGATATCGACCGATCGGGCGCTGGTTCGACCGCCGAGTTCCTGCTGACCATCCCGCAGAACTTCACCGGCGATCTGAGCGAATTCGCCACCACCGGCGCCGGTATCGGCAGCCCGCTCGGCGATGGGACGACCTACAACCAGTTCGACGGCTTTGCCGGCTTTGCCCTGCGCGGGCTCGCCTCGGATGCGACGCTGACGCTGCTCAATGGCCGGCGCATGCCGTCGGTCGGCATGACCGAAGCGCCGACCGTCTCCGTGCTGCCCTCGATGCTCATCGAGCGGATCGACATCATTCCGGATGGCGCTTCCGCCACCTATGGCGCCGATGCGGTCGCCGGCGTGGTCAATATCGTCACTCGCAAGCCCAGGCAGGGCCTCGAGGTCGAAATCCGCGACGCGATGGCGACCGAGACCGGCAAGACCAGCCTCCAGGTCAGCGCGCTCGCCGGGCATAGCTGGAACAGCGGTTCGATCTACGGCATGGCGATGTACCAGAAGCGCGCGCCCTACACGCGCGATCCTGTCCGCGTGTCGAACGAGTATCTCCAGATCGACGCGTTGCCCGACGAACTGCTCACCGGCTTCTATGCCGGCGGCCAGCAGTCCTTCGGCGATTTCACCTATTCGCTCGACGCTTCCTATTTCGAGCGTGAGCGCAGGTCGCAGCAGCGCTACCTGGACGAACCCCAGTACAATCGGCGCTTCCATACCGGCACCTCGGGCTATTCCTTCTACAACAATCTGCACTGGCAGGGGCGCGGGCGGACGGCCATCGACCTCTATGTCGATTATGGCCGCAACGACACCGGCAGCGATTCACGCCGCGTCACCGGCAGGCCCAGCTTCCGCAATTATTCGAACACGCTGTTCGTCGCTGAACTGCACGGGCAAGCCGAGCTGTTCCGTCTGCCCGCGGGCCCGGTAATCGCGGCTGCCGGTGCGCAATATCGCGCCGAGACGCTCTGGACCGATGCGAGGATCTTCTTCAACCGAAGCGGCGGTTCGCGAAGGACCAGGTCGGTGTTCGGCGAGGTCAACGTGCCGCTGGTCGGTGTCGATCAGGCGGTCCCGCTGGTCCGTTCGCTGACCTTGTCGGCAGCCGGCCGCTTCGAGGATCTGGGTTTCGACACCGCCTTCTCGCCCAAGCTCGGGTTGCGCTGGCAGGTCGATCGCTCGATCGCCCTGCGCGGGACCTATGCGCGCTCGTTCCTCGTGCCGCGCTTCCGCAGCACGATCGGCATTGCCGAGCAGGTTTCGATCGGGCTCTATCCCTACAAGTTCCTCGATCCCGCATTGCAGAACCCGGCGCTTCCGGCCGGCCAGACGCTGGTGATGTATCGCGCCGGCGCCAATCCCGCGCTCAAGACACAGAATGCCGACACCTTCACGATCGGCGCCGATCTCACGCCGGCCCTTATCCCGGGCCTGACGATCAAGGCGGATTATTACCGCATCAAGATCACCGGCCGGGTAGGCACGCCCGCGCCCGATGACAGCCTGTCCGTTGCCGACCTCCAGATCTTCAACACCAGGAATCCGAATATGGCGCAGCTGCAGGCGGTGCTGCGGAACCCGGATGTCTTCCGGCGCTTTGCCGAGGTGCCGGGCTATAATGGCGGCGAGCTGACCTTCTTCGACAATGCGGGCCAGGTGCCGGCGAGCCTGCTGTCGCAGATCCAGCTGATCGCGGACATCCGCTCGCAGAACTTCGCCGTCGAATCCACCGACGGCATCGACCTGGATCTGGATTACAAGACCCGGCTGTTCGGAGGAACCGCCGCGTTCACCCTGTCGGGCCAGTATATCCTCAACCTCGCGCTGAACGCAGGCGGCGCGACTGCGATCTCGCGGCTCGACGGCTATGCCAAGCCGGCCGACCTGCGCTTCAACGGGACCGTCGCCTGGGGCAGCGACGGTTTCTCGATCGGCTCGATGATCAACTATGTCGACGGCTTCGTCGACGATCGTGCCGGCCAGCCGCGCCGCCGGGTCGGATCCTTCACGACCGCCTCGCTGTTCGCCAGCTTCGACCTTGGCCGCCTGTCGCGCGCATCCTGGCTGCGCGACAGCGCGCTCCAGCTCGTCGTCGCCAATGTGTTCGACCAGGCTCAGCCGCGGATCGTCGATGGGGTAGTGGGCTATGATCCGTACAACAACCCGCCCAATCCCCGGACCGTCGCCGTCACCTTGTCCAGGCGCTTCGGCGGCCGCTGAACGGGGGCGGCGGAGAAAGCCCGCCGCCGTCATTCGCACCTGCCGTCCTGCACTCTCTGCGGCAACTACACCACAGCTCTACGCCGAAAGGACCTTACCAATATCGGCCAGAACCGCTTTCAAAGCGGCCTCTGAGCATCTGATCATAACGCAATCGATCGATGGTATCGTGGTAACGTTTGTACCCATGGCATTCATCTGGTGAGCGACCGTATCGGTTATATCGCGCCTATCCGCGTCGCTCACGGAAATGCCACACCCCTCAGAACCATAGGCAACCAAGGCGGTGAAATCTCCCACCGACCACCACTGCCGTTTCCCGATCACACCCGCGGAAGTTTCTTTGACTAGCTGAATCATCACTTCACCCGATAGTCGTATGTGGCATCGAAAACGTTCCTTCGGCCAGTGCTATTCAATATCAGACTGCGCTCTTGTCCCATGAGCTGCAATGCGTATCGATCGCCTGCGGAAGCATCCAAAAACAAATCTCTGTTACCCGGCTGCGTGTGGGCCGACCAGCGATATCCCCCGGCGGACAGCCCTGAAATCTCCTCCGGAAGGAGTGGAACGCCAGTTTTGTTACCCCGTATCAGCAAGCGCTGACTTCCCCTTGTAAACAGTGCGAATTCATCGCCAGTCTTAGCAGTCAAGGCGGCAAGGTCAGTTACGTTAACAGCCGATTTTCGCAGCGTTATCTCAGAAAGCTCGCTGGGCAGCTGGTCCAGGAGCCTTTGTTGCCTTCCGGACAGCTTGCCGTAGCCATAGAATATTTCACCCGGCGAACTCGCCGATATCGTAGATATTCCCTTTGCGGCACTTGCGGAACGCCAAGCCTGGATGCCGCGATAGCCGCCATAGAGCAGGTTGCCGCCGGTCGCGCTGACATCGAGAATGTTGCTCGCACCATCGCCAGCGAGATAGTCGAGCGGCAACTTGGTTGCCCCGGTAAACGGCGCACTGGCTCCAAGCGCGTGATTGGCATCCGCCGAAAGCGCCAGGGCTCCGAGCACGGTACCCAGGCCACCCTCTAGAAGCAGTGGTACCGTTGCCGGGGCAGCCGCCGCCGCGATGATGCCGCCGAAGAACATATCGACCCGATTCAGTTCCGGAGCCGCCGCGGCGTTGATTTTGAGGATATACTCTTCTTCCGCTTTGAACCCGGCAATGACGTTTGTGTAGTCATACAACTGCATTGTCGGATCATGCTCGGCGATCCAGGGCCCCCACTGCATCAGGCGCGCATTGTGCGTATTGATATCGATCGCGAACCCGACGACCGTGGCGGGCGCCATGGGAAGAGGAGTTTCCTCCACTTCCTCATCAAACTGAATCGTTGCCGTTCCTCTCCGTGGAGTTCCCGAGGAACTGCTCTTCCTCCTTCCGGTTACAACGATCTCAACGCCGTCGGCGGTATCCATGGCCGTGTTCTGGCCGAGCTCGACTGGAGCTACTGTGCCCGCGACAGGCCCGGCCCCCGGCGAGGGCGTGGTTTCGGCGGTGACGCCGCCCTTGCGCGCACCGCCGGTTCCCTCGATCGCCCCCTTGCCAACCGATACGACGAACTGCGCCAACGTATCCGGCAACGCGGCGATGAGGTTATCGCCAAAGTCCGTACCCGCGACCAGGGAACGGGTCGCGGCGTTCGCGATGTTGTTCGCCATCCCCGCCGCGAGACCCTTGAGCGAGTTGTCGAGATGGAAACCCTTCAGATCGGCATTGTATTTCAGAGCGCCACCAATCGCCGCCCCCGCAGCCGCACCGACGCCCGCCGCGGCGACGCCGGCCCAGTCGAACTTGGGCTGCAGACCGGTGACCACCCCGATGCCTTGCGAAACTGCGTTTGAGATCACCCCGTTTATCGCCGCATTGGCAACCTTGTTGCCGACGTCGACCACCATGTTGAGCTTGTCCAGCCCCGCCGCAACGCCTGCAGTAACGGCGGTCATCGCAAGGCTCTTGAAGCTGAACTTGTCCTGGATGCCGGTGACGATGCCGACGCCTTGGCTGACGACGTTCGCGACGACCGCGGCACCGACGCCACCCCAGACACCGCCAAAGACCGCCGGCGCGACATGTGGCAATGCCACGGCAACCGCGACCGAGATCACTGCCAGCAATATCTGCCCGAACACCCCGCACTTGTTCTTCTTCGCGGCCTTTTGCGGCTGCGGGGTCGTCGGGCTGGTGTCGCCGAGGATGTCGGCGGGGTTATAGGGGTTGAACGTGCCCGCGTTGTTGGTCGAGCGCAGCACGCCCGAGGGGATGGTGAGCGCCTGACCCTGGATCAGGCCGCTTGCGCCCGCCATGCCGTTCGCTTCGGCGAGGCGATACCAGAGCGCGCTGTCGCCCCAGAGTTGCGCCGCGATCGACTGGAGCGTGTCGCCGGCGCGCACCGTGTAGCTGCCGCCCGCGCCGCCCTGGCTGTAGCTGGTCAGCCCGGAGAAGCTCTGGTCGAAATCGGCATAGGACGAGCCATAATTGGCCCCGTTCTGGAAAGCCCCGTTGCCCGGCAGCGCGACCCGCCCGTTGATCGAGCTCTGGTAATCGGTGTTCTGGGTGCCGTTGTTGCCGGTATATCCCATCTGCTTGCCGTTGAAACGGTACCAGACCTCGTGCGGATCGCCGAGGTTGGGGTTGTTGTCATATTCGTCGCGCCGGATCGCCTGGCCGTTCATGTCGTTGGTGAACGAGATCGAGTGCGGCCGGCCATCGCCGACCCAGACGGAGAGCAGGTCGCCCGAGGCGCCATAGGTGAAGTTGGAGGTCTGCACCGCCTGGCCGGACTGGGCATAGGTGGTGCTGGCCTGAACCGCCCCCGCGAACCAGGCGAAGCTGTTCGTCGTCGTGGCGTAGTTCTGGTAGCCGCCGTTCTTGTACGTCGTCGTCGAGATGCTGACCGCCGCGCCCAGCGCATAGTTGCTGCCGAAGCCGAAGTCGGTGGAGCTGTAGGTGGTGATCGTGTCGAAGCCCTGGAGCTGGACGGTCACCTCGGACTCGACCTGCCCCCGCAAATTGTAGGTGAGCGTGTGGTCATAGGCGGCGCTGTAGCCATAGCCCAGCCAGTCGACCTGGCGGGTGAGGCGGCCCATGCCGTCATAATAGTAATTGGCCTTCAGCCCTCCCGTCGCGGGCGGCGCCGTTACCGTGAGGGTGCCGTCGCCATTGTCGTAATAGCCGCTCTCCGCAAGATAGACGGCTGAAAGGCGGCCGTCCGCGTCATAGGCATAGTCCTCGCGGCGCTCGGCCTCATAGGGGACCATGGCGTTGACGTTGACCCAATCGCCCCATCCGCCGGCGGCGTTCGGGTCATATTGCATGTAGCTGACCAGGCCCTCGGTCATCGCGTTGCGGGTCGACTGCACCCGTTCGCCCGCGACGTTATAGGCGAGGTCGATCCCCTGCGTGCCCCGCACGATCGAGCTGCCCGAGAGCTGGCCCTTCGACGTGACGACGCGGTTCATCGCGTCATAGCGGTACCAATAGTCCTGATTGCTCTGGTACCAGGGGTTCCCGTTCTGATCGAGCACGTAATAGGTGGCGTAGGTGCGGCGGACATTGCCGTTCGCGTCATAGCTATAGGCGATGCTGGCGGCGGGCGTGGTGCCGTTGCCGCTCTCCGCCCAGCTGGTCATCCGCCCCAGCGCGTCATAGCTGGCGCTGGCATTCTGATAGGTGGTCGTGGATGTCAAATACTGCCAATTCGACACCCAATACTGATCGTAATAGCCGTAATCGTAATTATATTCGTACCAGCCATTGTCGTACCAACCGCCATTCTCGACGGTGTAGGCTTCGGTGAGCTTGTTGCCGCTTGCGTCGTAGCTGTAGGCGGTCTTCCTGACCTGATAGGTTTCGCCGAAGTTGTTCGGCGCCGTGGCGGGCGAGCCGTAGCCGCTTGTCATCGATCCCAGCAGGCCGGTATTCAGATAGTTGTAATTGATGGTCTCGCCGCCGGTGCGCTGGATCATGCGCCCGGCATAGTCATAGTTGAAACTGGTGGCGTGGCCGCCCAGGTCCACGGTGTAGAGGACATGGCCGAACATGTCCTCCTGCTGCACCGAGGTGCGGCCATTGGCGTAGGTGGTGGTCTGGTACCAGCCGCCGAAGCTGCCCAGGCCGTTGGTCGACTGCCAGGACCAGACATAGCTGATGGTGGTTGCGGCCCCCATGGCGTCATCACCGAAGGCGACCTGGCGTACCACGCGGCCCTGGACGTCATAGTCGGTCCGCTCGACATTGGCGGTGCCGTAATGGGAGTTCCAGTGCCGGATGCGCTGGCCGAGCACGTCATAGGCATAATATTCGGCCTGGCCGCTCGGGCGAGTCACCTGGGTCAGGCGGCCCATCGCGTCATAGTCCATTGCGGTGGTGCGATTGACCTCGTCGGTCACCCGGCGCAGGTCGCCGAACCGGTCATAGCCCCTCTTGAGGATGCCGCCATCGGCATGCCATTCCCATGCGACCAGCGCCTCGGTGGCGCCATAGCCGGTTCCGGCGAGAAGCCGGCGCGTCGTGCGGTTCCCGTTGGCATCCTGCACGCCGATCGTACGGCCGGCGAGGTCGTAATAATAATAATCGGTGGGGTTGGTCCAATAGCTGTAATTATATTCGGTGGTGATCTGGACCGACGGGCGCTGGACCATCGTCGCGCGGCCCATGCTGTTATAGGTGTAGCTGGTCTGGTTGCCGCGCGCGTCCCGCTCCCAGGCGACCTCGCCGAACGCGTTGTAGCCGCGGGCGACGGTTAGGTTGACCGGCCCGCCCGTCTCGCTCAGCTGGCGCTGGGTCTGGATCGTCGACGTCGCCTGGCCACGCCGATCATAGGCGTTGATGGTTACGTTGATGCCATCGACATACAGGCTGCCGAGCGGGTAGGCGAAGCCGTTGGTCGCCGCGGAGATGGCGCCGTCGAGCTCGTACGAGCCGATCCAGCTGCCCTCGCTTTCGATCGCAGCGGTCTGGTTTCCCTTGCCGTCATAGACGAAGAAGCGCCACACGCCGTCGCCCGAGTTGGTCTTGTAGAGCCGGCCGGCGCCGTCATAGTAGAATTTCTCCTGCCATCCGTCGTTGAGGCCGCGCTGCGACACTTCGCCATAGGCATTGTACTGGGTCTGCTGGACGTCGCCCTTGATCCAGGCCGAACCGTTCCAGCTGCCAGCCACCTGCGCGGTGACCCGGCCCAGCACGTCGCGCGTGTAGAGTACGCCTTCATAGGCACTGCTGCCGTCCGATTTCTGACGGGTGTAATTCTGGCGGACGATGTTGCCGGCGAGGTCGTAATAATAGTCGAAGCCTGCGCCTGAAGGGTCGGTCATCGTCAACAGCCGCTGACCGGCGCCATAAGTGTATCGCGTGATGCGGTCGCCGCCGTTCAGGTCCTCTGCACCCTGGCGGGTCATGGCCAGGTTATTGATGCCGTTGTAATAGTAACGAACCGTGGGACGGATCGGATCGTCGCCGTTGTAATATTCCTTGTACGGCGCGCGGCTTTCCTGGGTCAGGCGTCCGGTCGCGTCATAACTATAGTCGATATAGTCACCGGTCGCCTCGGTCTTGCGCGTGACCTGGCCCAGCCCGTTATAGCTGTAGCTGATCGTCGCGGTGCCTGAGGCGCCGTAGAGCTGGCCGCTATAGATATCGACGCCATACGCCTCGACGTTCAGCCGCTGCTCGGTGAGCCGGCGGCCGTTGCGGTCATAGGTGAAGTTGGTGATGCGATCCGCGCCGGCATCGGGCACGCCGGGCTGGCTCGAGACGGTCGCTCCGCTCGTCTGCGTCGCATAGCGGCGCTCGCTGGTGACGTTGCCTTCGCCGTCGAGCGTCCAGCGGGTGACATAGCCTTCCTGGTCGACCTGGGCGACCTTGCCGCCACGCTTGTCATAATAGGAATAGGTGCTGGCGCCATTGCCGTCGGTCGCCCGCACGACGTTTCCGACCACGTCATACTCGAAGCTCGTGGTGACCGGTGCGGTGGTGGTGACGAAGGACGCGCCGTTCCACGAACCCGTCCGTACCCCTGCCACGCTCGTAGTGAGCAGCCGGTTGACATTGTCATAGGTGTAGCTGGTCTGGCGCAGGTCGCCGCCCGGTGCCGCCGGCGGGGTCCCGCCCGCAAGGGCCGGCAGGGAGACCGGCGCACCATAGGTCCGCGAGACGGTCATGTTGCCCGCGGCGTCATAGCTGTAGGTGGACAGGGTGCCGACCGCGGTGATGTCCGCGATCTTCCGGTTCAGGTCGTCATAATAGAAGAGCGTGCGGCCGCCATTGGCATTGATCGTCTCGATCAGGTTGCCGCGCATATCGTATTTGTAGCGCTCGATCACGCTGGCATAGCTGACGCCGATATGGTTGGACTGATCGATATAGCCGACCGTGTCGCCACGCTTCTCGATCAGCCGGTTCGCCTTGTCGTAGACGAACGCGGTATAGCGGTGCTCGGCGAGAGCATAGGCCTCGTCCATCCAGATGCGGTTGCCCCGCGCGTCATAGCCGAACTTGTTGGTCACCGTCGCGGCGACGATGCTGCCCAGATTGTCGACCGAGGCCATCGGCAGCGTCTCGGAAACGAGCAGGCCGCGCCGGTCGAAGACATTGGTGGTGACGCCGCCCAGCTTGTTGCGGATCGACGCGCGCTGGCCGAAGGCGTCGAGCGTATATTGCTCGTAATAGCCTTCGGCATCGATGGTCTTCGCCAGGCGGCCGAGCTTGTCGTACTCGAACGAAGTGACGGCATCGAGCACATGCGCCGCATAGCCGTCCGGCCAGTTGGCGACCCCGGCCGTATTGGTCGCCTTGTTGTAGGCCTGCTTGATCCACGCGACCTCGCCGAACACCGTATAGCGCGTCTCGGTGACATGGTCCTCGGCATCGCGGGTGGCGACGATGCGGCCGGCCTGGTCGTAATAGCTGTACGTGCTGAAGCCGCGCGCGTTGATCGTGCGCGTCACTTCGCCGAACGCGTTGTATTCGAACACCGTCGGCGAGCCGTAGGCGTTCGCCTGGCGGATCACCCGCCCCGCATGGTCATATTCGAACGACGTCGTATGCGCGTTCGGATCGCTGACTGCGATCAGGTCGCCCAGGCCGTTATACGTATAGGTCGTGATCGCCTGCTCGGCCGTGCCGAACGCCGCATATTCCGCCGCCTTCCGACCCGCCGCGTCATAGACATAATAGGTCCGGCTATCGTCCTGCCCCCCTTCCGACGCGATGTCCCAGGCCAGCAGCCCGGTGGCGTAGTAATAGAGGCGCCGCGACTGGCCTGCATTGGTGGTGGTGAGCGTCAGGCGGCCATTCGCATCATAATAGCTGTTGGAGGCCACATAGTCGCCGCTCTGGGCGTTGCTGACGGTGGCGATCGTCCAGCCGTCGTTTGCAGAGACGGCATTGTCCCAGCGCACCGTCGCCGATACGCGCCCCTCCGCGTCATAGTCGGTGCGGGTGACATAGCCTTCGGCGTCGATGGTGAAGCGCAGCTCGCCGCGCGCGCTGTAATAGTAACGCGTGATGCGATCGTTCGCCGTGGGGTAGCTGGCGACCCAGCTGTCCATGTCCCCCTTGCTCGGCAGCGACCCCGTCCAGCGCAGGTTCGCATATTCGGCCTTGCGGACCAGCTGGCCCCTGGTGTCGTAGCTGTAGCCGATCACTGCGCCGCCCGCGTCGATCGAATAGGCCAGCCGGCCGGCACTGTCATAGACCGCCCAGCCCGTGCGGTTGGCGGGATCGCTCGCCAGCGCGGCGACCGCGTTCTTCACGCTCGCATAGCTGTAGCTCGAGAGCGCGCCGATGGTGCCCGCATAGCGCTTCGTCCAGCGGACCGGCCTGAAAGCGCTCCAGAGCCAGCTCCGATCTTCATAGCCGAATTCGGTGACCTGCCCCAACGCGTCGATGGTGAAGCGCAGCAGGTCCTGCCCGTCATAGACATAGCGTATCGAGCGGTCGCTCGCGCTGGTGCCGGCGCTGTCGATCAGGCTCTGGAGGCTGCCCGATGCCCGCAGCGCCGCGCTCGTGATGTTGGCATAGGCGATCTCCTGCACCTTGCGCCCCGACCCGTCATAGATCGTGCGGGTGAGATAGCCCTCGCCATCGAGCGCGCCGATCTTGCGGCCGTCCTTGTCGTAGAAGATCCGCGCGATGCTGTCCTTGGCGTGCGCCGCCGGCAGCCAAGCGCTCGGCCCATTGACCTTGAACGCGTCGAGCTGCCCGCTGCCCAGCTTGTTGGCATAGCCGGTGGTCTTCACCAGCCGGCCGGACGCGTCATATTCGTACGCCGTGACCGAGCCGTCGCCCTCGATCGCCTCGATCACCCGGCCTTCCTTGTCGTAGACCGTCCAGGTCCACTGGTCGTGGCCATTGGGATTGGGCCGGATCGACGCCATGTCCAGGCTGTTGTTCGGATCGCCCAGCGTCGCCATCGCGCCGGCACCGCCCATGATGCCATTCTCATAGCGCACGGTCCCGATCAGCCGGTTGTTCAGGTCGTACTGATATTCGGTGACGCTGCCATAGGCGTCGATGTCGGCGACCTTCCGGCCGGCCTTGTCATAGACATAATAGGATTTGACGCCCGTCGCGTCGGTCGTCATCCGCAGCCGGCCATTCTTGTCATAGGCATAGCTGGCCGTGCCGCCGGCAACCGCCTCGCCGCTCTCGGTGAAGCTGACCAGCTCGCCCGCCTTGTTGTAGGTCGAGGTCTGGACGAACCCGTTCGCCAGCGTGATCACGGTCTGCGTCGCCGCATCGGCGAACACGATGCTCGTCGTCCCGCCGTTGACGTCGGTCTGCGAGACCAGCCGGTTCAGCCCGTCATAGACATAATATTGCGTGTTCTGCCCGGCCACGACCGAACTGAGCAGCCGCCCTGCGGAATCATAGGTGTAGTATTCGTGGGTGTAGCCGCCCGCCGTGTTGAACGAGGCAAAATTGTTGTTGGTCGAGCCACGCAGGCGCTGGGTCAGATTCCCCCGCGCATCGAACAGCATGTACGTGACTTGCGAACTCGCCGTATCGCCGAGCCCCGCGCACCAGCCGTCGAGCTGCGACTGGCTGAGCGGCTCGTCCGACGTGAGACCGCTCAGATCGTAGCGATGGTCGGGGAACTCGCTGACGAAGTAGAGCTGGCCATAGCTGTCGTACCAGTTGCGGGTGACCCGGCCTTCCGCCGAGACCGTGTAGACCAGCCGGTTGGCGCTGTCATAGGCAAAGCGGGTGGAGCCGGATCCCGGCCGGGTTTCGATGAGCAGCTTGTTGCCCGGACCGAAAACGCGCTGGGTGATGTTATCGAGCCGATCCGTCGCGAAGACGACATTGCCCCAGCTGTCATGGGTATAGCTGGTGGTCTGCCCGGCGGGATCGGTGACGAGACTCAGGTTTCCGTCCTCGTCATACGCGAACGTTACCGTCTGCGGCGCGGCGCCCGCCGAGGCCGGCGGTGCCGTGATCTGGGTCAGTGCGCCGGCATAGTTGTAATGGAGGGTGGTCGCCTGGCCGGCGGGATCGGTGACGACCGTGTAGTCCGCGCCATAGGCGATGCTCGTGGTACGGGCATCGCCCGCCGCGACGGTCTGGGTGAGGCTGGTGACGCGGTTGGCGCCGTCATAGCCGATCGCGAGGTAGGAACCGTCGGTCTCGCTGATCGTCGCGACCAGCTTCGAGCTGCCATGATAACTGTAATAGGTCGAATAGACCGCGCCGCCGCTGGTCAGCTCGGCATCGACCCGGCTCAGCCGGTCATAGCCGTCATAGTAATAGCGCGTAAGCGTGCCGTCGCCCGAGTTCACCTCGGTGATATGGTTGCCGCTCCAGGCATAGGTGAGCGTCTCGCCATTCGCGGTGGTGATCGAGGTAAGCTTGTCGCCGGTATAGCCATAGGTGAGCGCGTTGCCGCTCGTGTCGCTGACCGTCGACAATCGATACCATGGGCTCGGTCCGCCAGGGGCATAGGTCTCGACGGTGCCGGTATCGCCGTCCGTCCAGCGAAAGACCGAGCCGTCCCATGTGATCTTGTCATGGACGCCGCCGCCTTCGGTCGTGATATAGGCGGAACCGGACCAATAATAGACGATCTCCGACCCGTCCCCCAGCTGGTGCGTGACGGAGCTGCCCCAGCTATTCGCCGTGCCGTTGAGGCTCACTGCGCGCTGGGTGCTCTGGCGCCAATTGTCGCCATTGTCGTCGCTCTGGTTGCCCAGGCTGTTATAGGTCCGGCTGACTCCCGCATCGGGGCCGCGCCCAACCAGAAACTCGTCCCGCTGGCTGATCAGCAGATTGCCGTTGGCCGCGTTGAGGAATATCTGTTCGCCGCTCCGCCCGAAGCCGGCCGAGCCCAGCAGGCCCGACGAACCCAGCTTGCTCCCCGAACCGCGCTCGAATCCCGTCCCGGCGCCCGTGAAGATCGCAACCATCCGTTCCCCCACAGCTCAACGCGGCGCACGGAATGCACCGCTCGCTAGGAGCAATCGGCGGAATTTCGCCTTTGTTTAGCGACCGCGTGGAATTTCGGCCGCATGACGAGCGCATCCCCGGGGGGGAGATAGGCGCGGGCCTCCTCGCACGCATCGGGTTCGGCATGCAGCGCCGATTTGTGCTCGGCCCCGTGCTTTCCGCCGATTGAGGGCAGAATGCACTAGAAACGGTTTCTGACGGTCAGGCGGATCGTCCTGCCCACCGGATCCTGGTCGTCCCGGCCATAGCCTGGCGCCGGGCTGCCCCTTCCCAGGCGGGCGCTGGGCCGCGTATCGAACAGATTGTCGATATCCAGCCCGAACTGCATGCCAGCGGCACGACGTGGAGTGGCGCCATCATGGCTCGGTCGGATGGCGCGTGCCAGCGCATAGCTGAATTTCAGATCCACCGTGCCGATCGCGGATACCAGCAGATCCTCGGGGCCGTCGCGGCCGCTGTCGCGCCGCACGCGATAGGCGCTGCGCCAGCGCGCCGCCAGGTTGACGCCCCATGGCCCGTCTCGCCCGTCCATCTGCACATCCAGCTGGTGGCGCGGCACGCCGCCGCCGTCACCAACCAGCCGGTCCATTTCCGGCAGGCCCGCATGGATCATGGTGAGATTGCGCAATTGCAGATTGTGGTTGATCGCGATCCGCAGCGTGCCCGGCTTTGCCCCGCCGAGCGGGAGGGTGATGCTGAGGTTCGAGGCCAGGCTCTCGGCACGCGTGGAGCGGAAATTGATCGGGCGCCGGTCTATGGTGGTGAGCCGTCCGCCGGCATCGCGCGTGAACCGCCCGGGGAATGCCGCCTCCAGTTCGGGCGTGACTTCCGGCAGGGAGCCGATGCCATTGACGGCATTCGATCGTTGCAGGCTGACGCTCCCGGTCAGGTTCCAGGGGGAGAATGGGCCCGCCGATGCCGATAGCGCGATCCTGTCGAAGCGCGGCGGAAGCAAATCCGGTGTGCCGCCCAGGATCGGCAGGACCTGCGCCGATTCCCCGGTGGCGAAGTCGAACACCGTGATCGGGGCGCCATAATAGGCCGGCGCAAAGCGCTGTGCATCGGGCACGCTGTCGATCGAGGTCGACCAGTTGCCGATCAGCCGCAGCTTGGTCGTGGGCATCCAGATCAGGCCGGTGCTCAATCCCTTGCCTTGTCCGGCGTCCGTCTGGCGCAGGGTGCCGCCGAACGTCGCGGACATGCTTCCCAGCAACCGCGCGATCGCCGAACCGTTGCCGGGCGAGGGCGGGCGCCAGAGCGGAAGCGACACGGTGCCGCCCAGGTTGAGGTCGCGGGCGGAAAAGGCGCGTTTGGGCCCGGCGCCCAGGATGGACGTGCGGGACAGGGAGGCCCGCATGGTCAGGTTGACGGTCACCGGTCCGGCGGGAAGGTTCAATACGGGGCGGTTGGCCGACACGGCGGTCGCCAGCGATTGCTGGCGGGAAGCCGTGTCTGCCAGGCCTGACTGGCTGCTCGCCGAGAGCTGGCCGGTCAGCGATGCCTGCAGGGACCAGCCCAGGAGCGAACCGCTCAGGCCGCCGATCACCAGCAAGTTGCGCGTGCTGTGCCGGCTTTCGATCGGTCCGTCGCCGGACAGGGATATGGCGCGGTCGCTTCGTACCTGACCCTGGATGTTGAGGCTCGAGGACCAGCGCCCCAAGGCGCGGGTCAGCGCCAGATTGGCGTCCATGGTCTGTACCGAAGGGCGAAGGCTGACCGCCTCATAGCCGGGATGATCCTCCAGATACTGCGATCGTTCCGCGCCGAGCAGCGCGGTGTCCCGTGCGGCGCGGATGCCGAATTGAGTCGTGCTGTTGCCGGATATGGCGCCTTGGCGAAGATCTCCGGACAGGCTCGACATCCCGCCGGCGGTGGGCGCCTTGGCGTCGAACTGGCCGTCCCGGCTCTTGAAGCGTCGTTGCAGCACGATGTTGAGCACCCGCCGCGACGAATCGCCGCCATATTGCGCGCCCGCGCCGCGCGGCAGCACCTCGACCCGGACCAGCGCATCCGACGGAAACCGGGAGAAGACGCCGGGATTGGCGACGCGCTGGCCGTTGACGATGACGACGGGATCGTCTCCCAGCGCATTGCTCTGGATAGTGCGCTGGATCACTTCGCCGATATCATAGGCGCCCAGCGCGTCGATCTCTTCTGCGTTCAGTTCGATCTCGGGTGCCATGTCCGCGGCTCCGCGGCGTCCCGTCACCACGATCTGGTCGTGCTGGGGCAGGGGCAGGGGGGCTGGCACCTCCTGTCCCGCCGGGGCTCCATGGTCCTGTACGGGGACGGGGCCAGCGGATTGCCCGCCGTTCGCGAGGGCCGCAAGCGCGCAGACTAGCAACTGCATTGCAAGCGCCATCCTCCTCGTGCCCGGCAGGCTGCCGAACTGCCATCCCGGCCCACGCCCGTTTCGCGGCTTCCCGAAGGTGCCCTAGGTTCGCGATGTGACGCGCGCCGGCGCCCAGAGCGGCGGGCGCCGCCTGACCCAGGGTGCCGCCTGTTCCAGCTCGAAGGCGAGTTCCAGCAGTGTCCGTTCGTCGCCCAGCCGGCCCGCGAACTGCACGCCGATCGGCAGGCCTTCGGCGGTCCAGTGGACTGGCAGGCTGATCGCCGGTCCGCCGAATGCATTCTGCACCATCGTGTAGTCGGCATAGCCGTTCAGCCGCGAGGCCAGCATGTCGAGCGGCAGCGAGCCGTTGATCTCGCCGATCTTCACCGGCGGCTTGAGCAGGACCGGGGACATGAGGACATCGACCTTGTCGAATGCACTGTAATATCCCTTGGCATAGCCGTTCACGCGCCCGAGCGCCTTGTCGGCACTGGCAGGCGGGATGAGGTCCCCCATCGCGCCGATCGCCGCGGATGCGGGTTCGATCAGCTCGGCGAGATGCTGTGCGTCGAGCTTGGTGGCCGAGAGCAGATAGCGTTTCAGCTGAGCGCCCTCGAGCAGGTAGATTTGCGTGAAATCGGCCAGGAACGCCTTGGTGTCGAATGGCCATTTCACTTCCTTGACCGGATGGCCGAGGCCGCTCAGCACCTTGTAGGTGGTATCGAGCGCCAGGAGCGCTTCCTTGTCCGGCAATGCCCCGCTGAGGCCGCCGATCAGCAACCCGACGCGCAGCCGCCGGGTCGACGGCCCTTCGACGCGTCCCACCGGCGGATAGATGCCACCCCGGCGGATTTCGACCGCCGCGAGGAAATTGGCGGTATCGCGTACCGTCCGCGAGACGCATAGCGGCTCGGTCAGGTCGAGCTGGGCGAGATGGCCCGGCGCATCGGGCACGCGCCCGCGCGACGGCTTGAGGCCGACCAGACCGCAATTGCTCGCCGGAATGCGGATCGAGCCCGCGCCGTCCGCCGCATGGGCCATCGGCACGATGCCGGCGGCGACGGCGGCCGCCGATCCGCCCGACGAGCCGCCCGGCGTATGGTCGAGCGCCCAGGGGTTGCGCGTGATCCCGTAGGCCAGCGTCTCGACGGTGGGCAATGCCCCGAACTCGCTCATCGTCGTCCGCGCAAAGGCGTTGAATCCCGCCTGGCCGATCGCCGCGGCCATCGGGCCGTCCTGCCTGGCGATCGGTGTGACCTTGTCGAGCCGCGAACCGAAATGCACGTGCGTCCTGGCAAGGTCCTCTTCGTCCTTGACCAGGAACGGCACGCCCGCGAAGGGCGCGGAGAAGTGCTTCGTGGCGAGCGCCTGTTTGCGCGCGCGCTCGTAGAGCTTCTCGCTGAAGCAGTTGAGGTCGGGCAGCACGGCTTCCGCGCGGGCGATGGCGGCGTCCAGCGCCTCTACCGGGTGGATCCGGCGCGTGCGGATCGCTTCGGCCAGCGCCGTCGCGTCCATCTCGGCGAGGTCGCTTGCCGCAGCCGGCCCCGCCAGGGCAGCGCCGGGGAGCAACGCGCCGACGCCCATGGCGCCGGCCCGCTGCAGGAAGTCGCGGCGCGTGCCGGCGGACGAGAGGTCGTTGCAATCCACCATGATCGGCTTCCTTCGGGTTTGCTGGAGGTCAGGCGCTGAAAATCCGTCGGCCCCGTTCGACCGACATCGTCTTGCCGGGGCGAATGGCGAGCGAGCGTGCCTTGACCGTGTCCATGAACACCCATTCGCCCGTTACCCGTTCGGGCGTGAGCTGGACGGCCATGTAGCCGCGACTGCTGGTATCGGCCCATTTGAGCTCGGGGCTGGCGCGCATGATGAACTGGGCGGTCAGCTGGGGCGGCAGCGCCAGATAGGCTTCGATCCCCGGCGACGAGACGCTGTGTCCGCCGAACTCGACGCCTGCCGGCTTGCCTTGCGAAGCGAGATCGAACGCCCAGCCATTATGGCTGTCGCCCGACAGCACGACCAGGTCGGCATCGGCGGCCTGGGCGGCACCGAGCAGGCGTGCGCGCGCTGCGGGGAAACCGTCCCAGGAATCGAAGTCGGGTGCCGTGCCGGCCTTGCCGGCGGCCGAGAGCACGTTGAGGAACGCGGCCTGCTCGGGTGGCAATTTGAGGCTGGCGACAAATGCGGCCGGCAGCTCGGGCAGCCGCATCTGCCCCATGACCACCTGTTGCGCGAGGACCTGCCACTTCGCGCCGCGCCGCTTCGAGCGCGCGATCCCGTCTTGCAGCCATTGCTCCTGCTCGGGCCCCATCAGCGTCCGCTTCGGATCGGCCAATGGCCCGTCGCGCAGCGCCTTGAGCTTGGCGACCGGATCGCCGCTCGTACCGATGATCGCCACCGGATCGAGCCGTTCGCTGCGGGCGGTCAGCCGGGTTTCCGGGCGGAAGATCGTCGCCAGGTCGCCGATCTCGAAGCTCGACCAGGGCTTGCCCGATACCGGCAGCCATTCGTTCCAGGCTTTCATCGAGGCGCGCTTGCGCTCCTCGTAATCGCCTTCATCGGGCTGATGGTTCTCGGCGCCATGTGCCCAGGCGTCGTTCGCCGTCTCGTGATCGTCGTGCTGGACGATCATCGGGAACATCTGGTGCAGGCGCTGCAGATCGGGATCGGTGCGATAGCTGGAATAGCGCAGGCGGTAGTCGGCCAGGCGGATCGCCTCGCCGGCCGGCTCGATCAGGCGGCCGGCGATCGCCTGGTCCGCCCCCGGATAATAACCGCGCTGATATTCGTAGATATAGTCGCCCAGATGCACCATCAGGTCGATGTCGTCCCGCGCGGCCGCATGGGCATAGGCGTTGAACCAGCCATAGGGCAGGTTGGCGCAGGAAAAGACGCCAAGGCCGAAGCGCTCGACCGGCCCGGCCGGCAGCGTCCTGGTCCGCCCGACCGGCGAAACCGCGCCGTCCGGGGCGATGAAGCGGTAATAATAGGTCCGCCCCGGCTGCAGGCCGCCAACGACGACGCGCGCGGTATGGTCGTCGGCTCTGCTCGCCCCGGCGCCGCCGCTCGTCTTCTTCCGGAAATCGGGCGTTTCGGAAAGCTCCGCGGTCAGCTGCACGTCGCCGCCATCGGCAGGCACATAGCGGGTCCAGAGCAGGATCGAGTCCGGCCCAGGCTCGCCGCTGGCGACATTGTGGGTGAAGCCGCGCGCGGTCAGCAACGCCTGGGCACGTGCCGCGCCGCCCATCGCCAGCGCGCCGATTCCGAAACTGCCTGCCAGGACCAGGCTGCGGCGGTCGATGATGATCGTCATGTCGGTTCTCGCGGGAAAGGAGGGGCTATCGCGGATCGATTGGCGACGGCGACGGTGCCGTGGCGGAGGCCGGGGGCGATTTCGCAGCGGCGGGGATCGCACGCAGCGCCGCGTCGATCGCCTTCACGCGCTCATGCGGCATCGCATCGGGAAACATCGCTTCCAGCGTCTCCAGGCTCATCGCCTTGAACTGATCATATTGCGGATGGGTGGTGAAACCCGGCAGTTCGCGTTCCAGCACCGCCTTCGCCGCGGGATTGGCGGCGAGCTGCTCGATCGGCGTCCTGGCGCTGAACGCGGGTTTGTCCTGGCCGGCAACGGCGTGCAGCGGAGCGGCAATCGCCTGAAGGGCGATGGCGAGCTGCAAGATACGGAAACCCGTGCGCATCCATGCTGTCCTTGCTGGGCAAAGGAGCGATGCGGCGGGTGGAGCCGCCGCATCGCCCAGTTGGGGGGTCAGTTGATCGTGATCGCCGGCGAGACCGTGAGGCTGCCCGAGGCGTTGCAGACGCCGCCGATCAGGGCCAGGAAGCCGGTGGTGCCGGGCAGCGCGGCAGAGAGCGGGCCGGCGGTCGAGGTGAGGTTGCTCCACGGGCCGACGACGTCGCGCGGGCCGCAGTCGCCGAGGCGGGTCGAGACGGCCATGTCCTTGATCGTCACGCTGGTCGAGGAGTTCGCCTGAACGCGCAGCGGAAGCACCAGGCCATCGTCGCACGCCAGCGGGCCGCTGACGGCGCTGCCGGTGTAGCTGGTGAAGGTGATGCCCGTCGAGTCGGTGGTGCCGCTCAGCGTGACATTGCACACCGTGGTCAGGGTGCCGTTCAGGTCCTGGGTGAGCTGGCCCGAAGCGGTCACCGCCGTGTTGGCGGGCGACAGGGTCTGGGCCATCGCCGCCGACTGGAAGGCAACGAGGCTGATGAGAGTGGCGACAGACTTGGTGAAGATATTCATCGTGAGTTTCCTTTTCAATTGGGATGAATTTGAAACAAGGCACGTCCTTCACGAGTAGTTTCTTGTTATATGTGCGACCACATCTTCGAATTTTTGAATGATTGTTATTTAATTCCTACGCGCACGCTGAAACCGATGATGCGCGGATCGAGCGTGAATACATTGGAGAAGGTGCCGACTTCGTTCGGACCGGTGAAGGCGTCGGTGATCGGCGTGCTGTTGAACACGTTCTTGACGTAGAACTGGTACGTCAGGTTCGAGGCCGGGCGGCTGAGCGTGATCGCCAGGTTGGCGTTGCCCCAGGCGCGCAGGTGATCATAATCGGTGTTGTAGACACGGGCGAAACTGGCCGACTGGCGATAGTAATCGCCGCGCAGCGACAGCCGCCAATCGTCGAGGAACAGGGTGTATTCCGCGCCGATATTGAAGGTGAGGTGCGGCGCGTTGGGCAGTTCGTGGCCGCTCAGATCGGCGGCGAAGCCATAGCCGTTGTTGGGCGCGCCATAGTTGGACGGGTTCGGGCCGTAATAGTTCGCCGGCTTGCTCGGGTCGTAGGGCGCGGTCGGGCTGTAGGTAAATCCATAAAGGGCCTGGCCTATCCCGCCAGGCGCAAATGGATTGCCGGCGGATCCGAATACATGGGGCGCTTCGCAGAAGAAGTTGATCCCCGAATCCGAGGTGCTGTTGATATCCTTGGGATTGACCTTCTTGAGATAGGCGGCGACCAGCGCCTTGGGCGCGATGCAGGTGTTCGGGCTCTGCGCCCAGGGATTGACGGTCATCCAGTCGTCATGGCCCTGTACGCGGTCCATGACGTCGATCGAGCTTTGCCCGTTGCCGATCCGGGTCCTGAGATACCCTAATGTCGCACCCACCTTGAAGTGCCGAGACGGTATCCACGCGGCTTCCAGCTCCGCGCCATAGGTGATTGCGTTGAGGTTCTCGGTGTTGATCGCCCGATTGATCAGCTGCGAGATCTGGTAGTTCTTGTAGTCGTTGAAGAAGGCGGAGAAATTCAGCAATACCTTGCCGCCGGCAATCTTGTTCTTCATGCCGATTTCGAAGGTATTGAGTTCCTCCGGTTCGAATTTGGTGGGAAGCCGCGTGTAGGTGCCGCACACCAGCGCCGGCGCCACCGGCAGCCCGTTCGGGCCACAGGGCTTGTCGGCCTGCCCCCGGGGATTGTCGCCACCGCCCTTATAGCCGCGCGCATAGGAAGCGTAGAGTGCGGTTTCGTCGGTGAACGTCAGATTCGGCTTCCAGTTCAGCGCAAGCCGGCCGGTCACCCGCCGCCATCGCATCGTCTCGGCGGGATCCGCGGGATAGCCGCGATCGACCGTGCCGCTATTGAGCCCTCGGGTGTCGCTCAGCAACTGGGTGGCATAGGGTATGATCAGCTTCTGATCGTCGGTATAGCGCAGCCCCCCGGTGACCTTGAAATTCTCGGCGGGCTTCCAGTAGAACTCGCCGAACGTCGCCCAGGATTTGGTCTTTAGCTGCTGAATACTCCGAAAGTAATTGTGCCCCTCGCCATTGATCTTGTCGATGGGGTTCGGGTCGATATAGGCGCAACCAACACCCTTGGCGTCGCAATACGGGCCCTCGGACAGCGCGGCGATGGTGAAGAGGTTGCTGAAGACGTAATAGTTTTCGGTGGTCTCGTAGGACAGGTAGTTGGCGCCGAGATTGAAGTTGAACGGTCCGTCAAAGGACGAATTCAGCCGGACCTCTTGCGCCCATTGCTCGCTGCGTGCCTCCGAACGATCGATTGCCGCTGGCGTGGTCAGCTCGCCGAGCTGCGGATCCTTGAACGTGCCGAGGCCATTGCGCGAACCGAGATATGGCTTCCAGGCTGCCTTGACGCCGGTGGCGTATTGCTCCGGCGCAATGAAATAGGGCACCGCCTGAAATCGGAAGAAGTCCTGCGAGGCGCTATAATAGTCCTTCGTGTAGAGAACCTGACCGGTGAAATGCAGGCGATCGGTGATGTCGATCTCCGCGTTGAACTGGAACAAGTCGTTCCGCGCCCGGTATTTCGGATCGTAGAAGGTGCCGATCTCCCGCAGGTCATGGGATTGTTGCCCATTGGCGGTGCCGAACGGATCGAGCCCCATCGGGGTATAGTAGCTGCCATAGGGCCCCCGGTTTCCGGCTAGCGCCAGGGTGAGCGCCGTCACGATCGGAAATCCGCGGCCATTGGGCACGCCATAGGCGGCATCGGAATAGAGGGTCTTTTGCTGGCATCCCGGCGTCAGCGCGCCAATGCTCCACGCGCCGACCACGGGCTGCGACTGGGCGACGCCGTTCCGGTCGGTATAGTCGATCTTCTGCGGCGTCTCGCCGCGCGTGCAAAGCTGTTTGCCGGTGCGCGCGCGGTCGTCATTCTCGTTGAAATGCTCCCAGAAGAAGCTGAAGCGCAGTGCCGGATCGGGCTCCCACAGCGCCGACAGCCGCGTCGAATAGAGATTGCGGCCGTTCACATTCTTCTGCGTGACCGTGTTGTAGTCATAG
Source organism: Sphingomonas sp. 67-41 (assembly GCF_001899725.1). Classification (NCBI taxonomy): domain Bacteria; kingdom Pseudomonadati; phylum Pseudomonadota; class Alphaproteobacteria; order Sphingomonadales; family Sphingomonadaceae; genus Sphingomonas; species Sphingomonas sp. 67-41. Next base: position 33,053 of record NZ_MKWJ01000011.1, read on the forward strand.
CCGTCGCGCTTCGTCCACGCGCCCGCGGCGCGGAACGCGAGGGTGTCGCCAAGGGGAATGTTGACGAACCCGCGCACGCGGGTGGAGGCATAATTGCCCACCTCGCCCTGGATTTCGCCGCCCCATATGCCGAGCTTCGGCTTGGCCGGCAGCATGTTGACGACGCCTGCCGTCGCGTTGCGGCCGTAGAGCGTGCCCTGCGGTCCACGCAGCACCTCGACGCGCTCGACATCGAAATATTCCTGCTCAAACAGGCGGTTGCGGATCAAGGGCGTGTAGTTGAAGCTGATCGCGACCGCCGGATCGGCAGTGACGGAGATCGCCTTGGTGCCGATCCCGCGGACGGTGAAATTATAGCCCGAGAAATTGTCCTTCGAGAAGGAGACGTTCGGGATGGCGCGCAGCAGCTCGGGGCCGCCTTCGATCTTCTGGTCCGACAGGTCCTGCGCCGTGAAGGCCGAGACCGCGGCGGGCACATCGATCAGGCGCTCGGACATCTTCTGCGCGGTGACGACGATGTCGTTGCCGCTGCCGGCGTCTCCGGATGCCTGTCCGTCATCGGCCGCGAGGGCCGGGCCTTGCCCGCGGATTGCAGCCTTGGGCCGCGGACCGGCGACGGTCCTCCTGGCAGGCTGCGCATGGCCTCCCCGAAGGATCAGGAAGGCATCGCCGCGCTTCTGATAGGTCAGGTCGGTTCCGTGCAGGAGCTGGATCAGCGCTGCCTCGACGGAGGAAGCCCCCTTGATCGCGCGCGCCTTCTTGCCGCGCACCAGATCCTGATCGACCAGGATCTGCGCGCCGGACTGGCGCGACAGCACGTTCAGCGAATCCTCCAGGCTGGCTGCAGGAAGCGTGATGCCATGTTGCGCCAATGCTGGCGGAGCGGCGCAAATGGCGCCGATGGCGAGCGCGAGAACGGCAACGCCTGTACGAAGCGACCCCTTTAACTTCGGCACTATCTATTCCCCCCTTGGGCTCGGATTGAGCGACCTCAGGGGAAAGACGCGGCGCACGCCGAAACTTCACAAAGTTTCTTGCTTCAGTCCTGTTGCGACTGGAACGGGTAACGCGGAGCAATCAGCGCTTCGATAGCGTCAATGCGTTCTCTGTCTTGTGAACCCGGAATGCGTGCGTGATCGACAGGTTCTCGAGCTGGCCGACCGGATCGGTCAGTTTTATCCGGCCGCTCACCGGCTTCTCGGCCAGGCCCTTGTCGGTGATGTCGATGGGCAGCGGGGACAGGCTTTGCAGGTCGGCGATCACCTGCCGCAACGGCGCGCCCCTATATTCCATCCACTCGCCGCGCCAGCGGGCGACTTCATCCGGCTTCACGTCGGCGATCCGGTTGAGGCCCGCCTTGTCCAGAATGGCCGCCTGCCGGGCCTGGAGCTGGATCGGCGTGTCAAACCATCCGTTCCTGCCGAACCGGACCACGCCGGATGCGACGGCGACACGGATGCTCCCGGGCTTGTTCGAGACCTCGAAGCTGGTCCCCACGTCCACGATACGCGCGCTTCCGGTATCGATCCGGAAGGGGCGCCGCGCGTCATGCGCGACCTTGGCGAAGAGCGTGCCTTGGATCAGTTCGACCACGCGGTCATGGCGCGTATAGCGGATCTTCACCTGCGCGCTGCCCCCCAGGGTCAGCTGCGTACCGTCGGCAAGGGTGACTGCGCGCACCTTGCCGTCCGCCACGGAATAGTCCTGCGGCTGGGCGAGGTACAACGCGATCAGGGGGAGCGACTGGTAGCCGCCCAGCATGACGAGCAGGACGGTCATGCCGCCGACCAGCCAGGCATGCCCCGATCCGCCCGGGCGCCCATAGGCTTGCAGCGCGGCGTCCATGTCGGACCCCATGATGCGCCGCCACATGGTGTCATAGGCGGGTCGGCAACGCGGATCGCCGGCAAGCCATGCGTCGAAGGCGGCCTCGTCAAAGGCCTCGTCGCCCATGCGCCGCTCGATCCACTGGGCTGCTTCCCATTTTATGGAGCTAGTCTCGGACAGGGCCGCCTCTCTTCTCGATCTTCTCGATCGCCGAATCGAGATCGAATATGGCGCGCGCAACATGATTGCTCACGGCGCTGGGGGAAAGGCCCAAGGCCAAGGCCACCTCGCTCGCCGATTGTCCGCGTACGCGCCGGCGAATGAAGACTTCCCGTCTGAGGGAGGGCATGGTCTCGAGGATGCCCGCGATCAGCTCGATCAGCTGCTTGCGCGCCAATTGCTGATCTATCATCGGCTGGGGGCAGGGGATCGCGTCGGACAGTTCGACGAGCGGAGCCCGGCCGACTCTGCGGAAATGGTCCCTGACCAGATTCAGCGAGATGCGACGCAGCAGGGCAGGCGCATTCTTTACGCTGTTGTCCGGCTTCGCTTCGAAGATCAGCAGCCGCAGATAGGCTTCCTGAACAATGTCCTCGCTGAGCGCCGAGTCGTGGACCTGCCGTCCCACATATTCAAGCAGGCCAATGCGTTGCGCGCTCAAATGGGCGGGACTCGAAACCATCGAAGAGGTGCATATGCGTTCGATGTGACATGGGGGTTTCGGTCGGGGCAGGCCGGTTGGGGATGCTCGCCGCGCAATTCGAGTGGCTGACGGAGCCCGGATTCCGGCGCGTTCGCGCCATGCCGGAGGATGGCTCCCTGAGTAGGATTCGAACCTACGGCCGCTCGATTAACAGTCGAGAGCTCTACCGCTGAGCTATCAGGGATCACCATCTTTCCACCCGGCGAACCGCAGCGGAGGCGGCCCTATAGCAGCGGGTTTTCGCGGATTGCAAGGGGTCAGGCGACGAATTGTTCCATCGTTATCCGATCGTCCAGCGCATGCTCCGGATCGAAGAGCAGAGTGAGGTCGCGGTGGTGGTCGATCTCTATCTCCACCCGAGCGACGTCGCGCACTTCGCGCTGGTCCGCCACGGCGCTGACCGGCCGCTTGTCCGCCTCCAGCACGCGAATCGCGATGCGGGCCTTGTCGGGCAGGATCGCGCCGCGCCAGCGCCGCGGACGGAACGGGCTGATCGGCGTCATCGCCAGCATCGCCGAGCCGAGGGGCAGGATCGGGCCCTGCACCGACAGATTATATGCGGTGGAGCCGGCAGGCGTCGCGACGAGCAGGCCGTCGCACACCAGCTCCGGCAGCACGACGCGATCATTGACGGTGACTTCGAGCTTCGCCGTCTGGCGGGTTTCGCGCAGGAACGAGACTTCGTTGATCGCCGGCAGTTCGAAGCGCTCGCCGGCGGCATTGATCGCGTTCATCTTGAGCGGGCTCACCTTGAACGGCTTGGCCCGCGCGAGCCGCTCGTCGAGCCTTTCGCGCCGCCAGTCGTTCATCAGGAAGCCGACCGTGCCGAGATTCATGCCGAACACCGGAACGCTGCGGCGGCTTTCCAGCAGATTGTGGAGGGTCTGGAGCATGAAGCCGTCGCCGCCCAGGGCAACGATGGCCTCGGCCTGTTCGAGGGGAACCCATTCATACGCCTCGCGCAACTCGTCGGCGGCGAGCTGGGCGGGTTCGGTGGGCGAGACGACGAGCGCGCGGAGCTGGCTCATCCGCCGGTGACGCTCATGTGGCGGCGTGTGGCCGGAGCCGCGCCGGCGGCGATGCGGAAATCATGGCGGGCGGGCTTGCGCCGCAGCGCGGCATCGATCGCTTCGTCGAGGCCGTCACCGCGCAGCGCGGCCTTGATGTCCACTCCCTCGTCATGGCCAAGGCACATATAGAGCTTTCCGTCGCTGGCGAGGCGAACGCGGTTGCATCCGTCGCAGAAATTGGCGCTGAGCGGCGTGATCAGGCCCAGCCGCGCGCCGGTGCCCGCAACGCGCCAATAGCGTGCGGGGCCGCCGGTGCGATGCGTATCGGGGATCAGCTCGAAGCGCGCGCGGAGCGCGGCCAGCACGCCGGTGAGCGGCAGGAAGCGATCGACGCGATCCTCGTCCACTTCGCCGAGCGGCATCGTTTCGATCAAGGTGAGATCCATGCCCCTGGCCGCCGCCCAGTCGAGCATCGCGGGGATCTCGTCCTCGTTGAGGCCCTTCAATGCGACCATGTTGAGCTTGACCGCAAGGCCGGCGGCCTGGGCGGCGGCAATGCCGGCCAGCACTTTCGACAAGTCGCCGTGCCGGGTGATGTGCCGAAAGACCGCCGGATCGCGGCTGTCGAGGCTGACATTGATGCGGCGCATGCCGGCCTCGCGCAGCGCTTCGGCATGTTCGGCGAGGCGAGTGCCGTTGGTGGTGAGCGTGATTTCATCGAGACCCGCGCCGAGATGACGGGCGATGCGGCGGACCAGTTCCATGGTATCGCCGCGGACCAGCGGTTCGCCACCGGTAAGGCGGATCTTGCGCACGCCACGCGCGACGAAACGGTCGGCGACCAGGGCGAGTTCGTCGAGGCGCAGCAACGCGTCGCGCGGCAGGAAGCGCATATGCTCGGACATGCAATAGCGGCAACGCAAGTCGCAGCGATCCGTGACCGAAATGCGCAGATACTCGATCGTGCGGCCATGGGCGTCGATCAAGGCGGGCGCGGCTGCCATGCAAGACGAGTTACGCATGATGATGGCGGTGGGCAAGCGTTCGCGTTATCGAGAGTGGAATGTCCGAAGATTTCACAGTCATCGAAAGCGCCAACGCAGATGCGGCCCCGGTGTTCGTCCTCAGCTTTCGCCAGCGCGACGAAGTCGCCGCGGCCGCGGCCGGGGGCGGTTGGCGCGTGGTGGCGGCGCGGCGCTCGGATGCGCTCGAGCGGCGCTTCCTGTCGAGCGGAGCCGCCGTCGCGGTGATCGACGCGCGCGGCGCGCTTTCGGAGGGGATGGACGCGGCCAGGGTGCTGGGGCCGACGATCGAGGCGCATGGCGCCGCGATGCTGATCCTCGTCTCGCAGAGCGACACGGTGCACATGCGCCATTTCTTCGACGCCGGCGCCACGCACTTCCTGTCCAGCCCGATGTCCTCGGCGGCGATGGCGCATGCGATCCGCTTCGCCCAGCGGCATGTCGAGCGGCTCTCCGGGTGGAACGGGCAGGAAAAGGGGCCGCCCGAGCCGCTTGGCTGGCGATTCGATCCGGCGATGCGCTCGCTCCAGCTCACGCCGGCGCTGGCGAGCCTGCTGGGCCTGCCCGAAGCGCCGGGCACGCGGACCTTCTTCGCCCGGCTCGATCCGGCGGATCGGTCGCTGGCGCGCAGCGCGCTGCGCCGCTTGAGTGCGGCTACGCCTTCCACAGCCTTTGCGCATGACCTGGCCGGGGTGGGGCGCGTGGTGCAGCATCTTCAGTACGACGCGCAGACCAACCGCTTGCATGCGCTCGTCGAGGCCCTGGGTGTGGCGCCCGACGCGAATGCGGCGGTGCGCGACGCGCTCACCGGCGCGCGCGACGGGCCCAGTGCGCGCCGCTGGATCGACCGGCGCCTTGCGGAGGGCGGCCGCGTGGGCGTCGTGCTGATCGGGCTGACGCGTTTCGAGACGGTGAACACCGCCTATGGCCGGGCCGTGGGGGACGAGCTGTTGCGCAGCGTCTCGCGCCGCGTCGGCGAAGTCGTGCGCGAGACGCTGGGCAAGGGCGCGATCGTCGCGAGGATCGGCGGATCGGAATTCCTGGTCGCCAGCGACGATGCCGATGCCGCGAGGATCGGTGCCGCGGTGGCGCGGCTCGAAGACGCGCTGGCCCGCCCCTTCGTGGTGGGCGGCGATATCGCGCCGCTCGGGGCGCGGCTCGTGACCGGGGAGAGCGTTGCCGGCGACAATGCAGCGGCGCTGCTCCGCCGAACGAGCGAGGCGCTGCTCGGCGACGTGCCGCTGGAGAAGGGCGCGCCACCGGTCGATCTGCTCGTCGACAACCTTCACCGTGCGCTGGAGCGCGGCGAGATCGGCGTGCTGTTCCAGCCCCAGGTCTCGATCGCCACGGGGCAGATCATCGGGGTGGAAGCGCTGGCCCGCTGGAACCATCCCGAGTTCGGCGAGCTGGGTGCCGATACGCTGTTCGCGGCCGCGGAACGGGCAGGGCTCGACGCGACGCTCTCCGACCATGTCCAGCGCCGCGCGCTGGCGGCGGCGGCGAATTGGCCGATGTCGCTGAGCAAGTTGCGGCTTTCGATCAACGTGACTGCCGCCGACGTGGCGCGGGCAAGTTTTGTCGATGCGCTTCTCGGGCGCATCGATGCGAGCAACTTCCCGCGCAATCGCCTGACGGTGGAGATCACCGAAAGCGGCATCATGTCGGATCTGGGCGAAGCGGCGCGGCTGCTCACATTGCTGCGGGCGGCGGGATGCCGGGTGGCGATCGATGATTTCGGCACGGGATATTCAAGCCTGGCCTATCTCAAGGCATTGCCGCTCGACTATCTCAAGATCGACAAGAAGCTCAGCCAGGACATCACCGGTTCGCCCCGCGACCGCGTGGTGGTCCGGGGCGTGATCGACATGGCGCGTTCGCTGGGCCTGGCGGTGGTGGCCGAGGGCGTCGAGACCGCCGAGCAGCTCGATCTGCTCGCCAAGGAAGGCTGTCAATATTTCCAGGGCTTCCTGTGTTCGGCCCCGATCGACGTGCCCGCGCTGGCCCAGCTGGTGAGCCGGGGGTGAGCGACCCGCGCGATGTCAGCGGTGTCTGGTACGGCCGCTATGTCAGCAGTGTCGATGGGCAGGACAATGGCTTCATTGCCCTGCTGGAAGAGGCCGGCGGCGTCTTCTCGGGCAGCATCAGCGAGCGGGACGGGCAGGGCGGCCTGCGCAGCGCTACGGTGGCGGGGCGGCGCAGCGGCGCGCGCATCCAGTTCGTGAAGCAATATCGCGGCGACTGGAACCATGCCGTCTTCTACGAAGGCAGCGTGGACGACCGAGGCACCGAAGCGAGCGGCAACTGGAAGGTGGACTGGGTTCACGGCGGCTTCAGCATGCAGCGCGAGAAATTCTCGGCGGACGTGCTGGAAGAGGAGCGCGAGGACAGCCTCCCGGTCCGTTGACCTCAGGCCGGATCGGCGCCCTTGCCATGGGTGACCCGGCCCAGCGTGACTCCGGCATAGCGAGCCAGGCTGGCCAGCAGCGCGCTGGTGCTCGGATCGATCGGCCCGGCTTCCGCCCAATAGGCACCCATCGCCATGCTGGGGCCCATCAGCCCGATCGGATACATCGACATGCTGCGCACGAAGGTGGGCCGGTAGGCGTCCACGGGAACGCGCGGATCGTCATAGATGTCGGGGATATGGATCGGACGCGCCTCGAGGATGGCGAGGCCCGATATGCAATTCTCGATCGGGAACCGTTCGCCCGCCCAGAGCGGAGTCATCGCGTCCTCGGCGACATAGGCGACGCGGTCGCCCTCGCGGCGAATGACGGTTACGCCATCGCACCGCGCGATGGTGCGTGCGCATTCCCGCAGCACGTTGACCAGCTCGTCGATCGAGGTCGCATGCGACAACCGGGCCATCGCTTCGGTCAACAATCGGCGTTGCTCGAAACTGTCCGGCTCCCTCAAGCCTCGCTCCTCACGAGCGGACCCGTTCAGGGTCTCGCCTGCCTCAATCCCATTGGTCACGGCCAGATACGCAGCCTTGTTCTGTTCGTTTCAACGCGAAACCGGCGAAATCGGATCGGCTTCAACACGACGAAGCCGCGCGATGACCCGAGGCCACCTGCGCATCATGGGGCAGGCGGTCCAGGCATTGCGCCGAATAGCACCATTTCGCCTGCATCCTGAACGGAGTTCCAGTATGCGCAACTACGCAAAAATACCGGGTGCCCTGGAAACCGTCACTCGGCACTCGCTGGGGGACGCCCGCCGGACAGGGAGCGGCCCATCTCCGTCCTGGAAGGCTGCGACGGCGGAAGCGCGGGCCGCCAGGGGCTTATCCCGCCGCTTTCGCCAGGCCCCGCGAAAGCTGGAGCGCGCCGTTGAGCCGCGCCTGGGGCGTCGCCCATGCGCGGGCGATGACGAGCTTCATGTCGGGACGCAGCTTGGCCGTACCCTCCAGCTTGTCGACATAGGCGAGCAGGCCGTCGACATTGGGGAATTTGTCGTCGTGGAAGCTGACCAGCGCACCCTTCGGGCCGACGTCGAGTTTGGCGATGCAGGCCCGTTTGGCGTTCAGCTTGGCCTCGATCAGCGTGATCAGGTTCTCGGTCGCCTCGGGCAGCTTGCCGAACCGGTCGATGAGCTCGGCGGCGAAGGACTCGATGCCGGCACGGTCCTCCACGTCGTTGAGGCGACGATACAGGCCCATGCGCAGGTCGAGATCGGGAACGTAGTCCTCCGGGATCATGATCGGCGCGTCGACGGTGATCTGCGGGCTCAGGTCGCGCGGGCGCTCGTCGCGCAGGCCGCCGGCCTTGGCGTCGAGGATCGCCTCCTCCAGCATCGACTGATAGAGTTCGTAGCCGACTTCCTTGATATGGCCGGACTGTTCGTCGCCGAGCAGATTGCCCGCGCCGCGGATGTCGAGATCATGGCTGGCGAGCTGGAAGCCGGCGCCCAGCGATTCCAGGTCGGAGAGCACCTTGAGGCGCTTTTCCGCCGCCTCGGTCATCAGGCGCTGGGCCGGGGTGGTCAGATAGGCATAGGCGCGCGTCTTGGAGCGCCCGACCCGGCCGCGCAGCTGGTAGAGCTGGGCGAGGCCGAACTTGTCCGCCCGGTTGATGATCAGCGTGTTGGCGCTGGGGATGTCGATGCCGCTCTCGATGATCGTGGTGGAGACGAGCAGATCATATTTGCGATCGTAGAAGGCGGACATGCGCTCCTCGACCTCGCCCGCCGCCATCTGGCCGTGTGCGACGACATAGCGGATCTCGGGCACGTCGTTGCGCAGGAATTCCTCGATCTCCGGCAGGTCCGAGATGCGCGGCGTGACGAAATAGGCCTGGCCGCCGCGATAATGCTCGCGCAGCAGCGCCTCGCGCAGCACCACCGGATCCCAGGGCATCACATAGGTGCGCACCGCCAGGCGATCGACCGGCGGAGTCTGGATCACGCTGAGCTCGCGCAGGCCCGACATCGCCATCTGGAGCGTGCGCGGGATCGGCGTGGCGGTGAGGGTGAGGACGTGGACGTCCGCCTTCATCGCCTTCAGCCGCTCCTTGTGGGTGACGCCGAAGCGCTGCTCCTCGTCGACGATGACCAGGCCGAGCCGCTTGAACTCCACGCCCTTGGCGAGGACGGCGTGCGTGCCGACCACGATGTCGATCGTGCCGTCGGCGGCACCGTCCTTGGTCGCCTTCATCTCGGTGGTGCCGACGAGGCGGGAGAGGCGGCCGACCTTGATCGGGAAGCCCTCGAAACGCTGGGTGAAATTGTTGAAATGCTGGCGGGCGAGCAGGGTGGTGGGGCAGACCACCGCGACCTGCATGCCGGCCATCGCCGCGACGAAGGCGGCGCGCAGCGCCACCTCGGTCTTGCCGAAGCCGACATCGCCGACGATGAGCCGGTCCATCGGGCGGCCGGCGGCGAGATCCTCGAGCACGTCGCCGATCGCGCGATCCTGGTCGTCGGTTTCCTCATAGGGGAAGCGATCGACAAAGGCGGGATAGCCGCCGGCATCGGGCTCGGCGACTTCGGCGGGGCGGGTGGCGCGCTTGGCGGCGGTGGCGATGAGCTCGCCCGCGATCTCGCGGATGCGCTCCTTCATGCGGCTCTTGCGCCGCTGCCAGGCCTCGCCGCCCAGCCGGTCTAGCGCCGCGCCTTCCTCGCCCGCGCCGTAGCGGCTCAGGACCTCGAGATTCTCGACCGGAACATAGAGCTTGTCGCCGCCGGCATAGGTGAGCGCGACGCAGTCGTGCGGGGCCTTCTGCACGGGGATCTGGGTGAGCCCCTCGTAGCGGCCGATGCCATGATCGACGTGCACGACCAGGTCGCCCGGCGAGAGCGTCGCCAGTTCGTTGAGGAAGGCGTCGGTCGACTTGCGGCGTTTGGAACGGCGGACGAGGCGGTCGCCCAGCATGTCCTGCTCGGTGAGCACGGCGACGTCGGGGGCGGAGAAGCCGTGATCGAGCGGCAGCACGATCATCGCGACCGCGCTGTCGGCGATGCCCATCGCCTCGTGCCAGCTCTCCGCCTTGCGTGCGGTCTTGAGGCCGTGGTCGGCAAGCAGCCCGGTCAAGCGCTCGCGGGCGCCGTTCGAATAGCTGGCGAGCACCGGTTTCCTGCCCGATTTCCGCAGCTTGGCGATATGTTCGACCACGGCTTCATAGACATTGGCGCCGGCAGCGCGCTCGGGTGCGAAGTCGCGCGGGCCATCGACGTTGAAGTCGAGGACGGTGGCGCTTGTCGGCTCGTGGAAGGGGGTGCTGACATGCGCCGGCCAGTCGGCAAGGCGCTTTTCCCATTCGTTCGCAACGAGATAGAGCGCATCTGCGGCGAGCGGGCGATAGCTGCCCGGATCGGCCGACTGGGCGCGGACGCGGTTCGACTGATAGTCGGCGATCGCTTCGAACCGCGCTTCGGCGGCGCCGGCATCGCCCGCGTCGCGGATCAGGATCGCATCGGCGGGGAGATGCTCGAACAGCGTCTCCAGTCGCTCCTCGAACAGCGGCAGCCAATGCTCCATGCCGGCGAGGCGGCGGCCGTCGCTGATCGCCTGGTAGAGCGGATCGCCGGTCGCGGTGGCGCCGAACTTCTCGCGATATCGCGTGCGGAAGCGCTTGACCGATTCCTCGTCGAGCAGGGCTTCCGAGGCGGGAAGGAGCGTGAAGCCGTCGATCCGCCCGGTGGTGCGCTGGTCGGCGGGGTCGAAGGTGCGGACGCTCTCGATCTCGTCGCCGAAGAAATCGAGGCGCAGCGCCTGCTCGGCACCCGAGGGAAACAGGTCGACCAGGCCGCCGCGAACGGCGAACTCGCCGGCGTCGTTCACCGTGTCGACGCGGACATAGCCGTTCGCCTGGAGCAGATTGCCTAGCTTTTCCAGGCTGATGCGCTCACCGGGCGCAAGGCGGGCGACGAGCTGGCGGATGCGGAAGGGCGTCAGCGTCCGCTGCGTTGCGGCGTTGACCGTGGTGACCAGCAGGCGCGGCCTTTCGCTCTTGGCCTGAAGGGCATGGAGCGTCGCCAGCCGCTCGGCCATGACGCGCAGGGTGGGGCTGGCGCGGTCATAGGGAAGGCAGTCCCAGGCGGGGAAGCCCAGGACCTCGAGCTCGGGCGCGAAATAGGGTGCGGTGCCCGCCACGGCGCGCATCGCCGCCTCGTCGGGCGCGACGAACACGGTCAAGCGCCCGGTGCGGGCAAGATCGGCCAGCATCCAGGGAAGGAAGCCGGCGGGAGCGCCCGACAGCGTGAGGAGCTTTTGCGCGGAAAGGATGGTCTTGAGGTCGGGCATTCGGGCTCAGCGAGAAATGGGCACGTAGTTCAATGCCTTGAGGGCAGTCATTACCGTGCCGGCATAGCATTCGGGCACTGGCTGCGTCCCCATTGCCCAGGCCATGATGTCGACATCCTGTTCCTCGAGCAGCGCTTCGAACAGGTCCATCTCGGTATCGCTCCAGCCGGCGCCATGCCGGTCGAAGAAGCCGCCGATCAGCAAGTCTGCTTCCTTGACGCCGCGGTGCCAAGCGCGGAAGCGCAGGCGCTTGAGACGGGTTTCGCGGTCCATTCGGTCCTCAACGGGAAATGGCCGGCAGCGCAAAAAATGCGTGTCGGCGAAAATGGTGGGTACGGTCCCCCCCAGATAGGTTGCCGCGCAAACGAACGCCAGCCGCAACTTAATCGGCCGTTTCCGCCCGCCCGGCCGGCGATCTTCCTATGATGGACAGATACTCTGCGTAGAAGGCCGTCCAGAAAATGCGTTTCGTGATGCTCAAGTCGATCAACGGCGACCCCATTCTCGTCAACATCGCCGCCGTGCGCACGGTCGCGACGATCAACATGGCCGGGGCCGATGTCGGCGTGCTCTCGTTCGACGGCGCGCACGAAGTGGTGGTCGGCTCGACCGTGACCGAAGTCCATGCCGCGATCGAGGCGGCGGGCCAGGCGATCGCGCCGGTGCGTAGCGCCGCCTGATCCCGCACACCCTCTAGCGGCGCGCCATCGCAGGGATTAGGTCGGGGCCCATGCGTCCCGAGATCCTCAATCCGCTCTTCGCCGAAGTCACGGCGCTCAAGGGGATCGGTGCCGCCCTGGCCAGGCCGCTCGAGCGGCTGGGCCTGGCGCGCGTCGTCGACGTCGCCTTCCACCTTCCCACCGGCTTCATCGACCGCATTCCGCGCGACGCCCTGGCGGCGTCGGACGCAGGCCGGATCATCGCGATCGAACTGACCCCGGTGCAATATCGCTTCGGCGGCAATGCCCGTTCGCCCGCGCGGGTGCAGGCGGTGGACGCGCACGGCAACCATGCCAGCCTCGTCTTCTTCGGCGGCAATTCCGGCTGGGCGAAGAAACTGCTCCCCCTGAACGAGAAGCGCTGGGTGTCCGGCCGGCTCGACCAATATGGCCAGGAGTTGCAGATCGTGCATCCCGAGGTCGCGCTGCCCGAAGAGGCGGAAGGCGGCGGGCGCGAAGCGATCTATCCCTGTTCCGAGGGCATCACTTCCAAGCGGATCGCGGCGCTGGCCGCCCAGGCGATCGCGCGCGCGCCCGAACTGCCCGAATGGATCGAGCCGAGCCTGAAGGACCGGCGCCAATGGCCCGGCTGGAAGGAGGCGCTGGCCCGCATCCATGCCGATCCCGCCGATGCCAAGGCGCGCGAGCGGCTCGCCTATGACGAAGTGTTCGCCAACCAGCTCGCGCTGATGCTGGTGCGCGGCGAGGCGCGGGCCAAGCGCGGCCGGCCGCTCACCGGCGACGGGCGACTGCGCGACGGGCTCCGGCTACCCTATACGCCCACCGGCGCCCAATCGCGCACGATCCGCGAGATCGAGGGCGACATGGCGCAGAGCCAGCCGATGCTCCGCCTGCTCCAGGGCGATGTCGGCTCGGGCAAGACGCTGGTGGCGACGATGGCGCTGCTGATCGCCGCCGAGGCGGGGGCACAGGGCGCGATGCTGGCTCCCACCGAGATCCTCGCCCGCCAGCATTACGAGAATCTCTCGCGCCTGCTTGCCGGGCTCGACATCCGCATCGCGATCCTCACCGGGCGCGACAAGGGCAAGGTGCGCGAGGCCATTCTGATGGGGCTAGCCGCCGGCGAGATCGACATATTGGTGGGCACCCATGCGATCTTCCAGCAGGGCGTGACCTATCGCGACCTAGGGCTGGTGGTGGTGGACGAGCAGCATCGCTTCGGCGTGGCCGAGCGGCTGATGCTCCAGGCCAAGGCGCAGGTGCCGCCGCACCTGCTGGTGATGACCGCCACGCCGATCCCGCGCACGCTGCAGCTGGCCAGCCATGGCGAGATGGACGTGAGCCGGCTGGACGAGATGCCGCCCGGCCGCCAGCCGATCCAGACGACGGTGATTTCCGAGGACAAGCTCGACGCGGTGATTGCCGGGCTGGGCCGGCATCTCGATGCGGGCAAGCAGGCCTATTGGGTATGCCCGCTGGTGGAGGAGAGCGAGAAGACCGACCTCGCCGCCGCCGAGCATCGTGCCGCCACGCTCACCGCGCGGTTCGGCGACAAGGTCGGGCTCGTCCATGGCCGGATGAAGGGGCCGGAGAAGGACGCGGTGATGGCGCGCTTCGCCGGCGGCGAGCTGGGCGTGCTGGTGGCGACCACGGTGATCGAAGTGGGCGTCGACGTGCCCAATGCCACGCTGATCGTGATCGAGGCGGCGGACCGCTTCGGCCTGGCCCAGCTCCACCAGCTGCGCGGGCGCGTGGGCCGGGGTGGGGGGCAGTCGCACTGCATCCTGCTGCGCGGGGAGAAGCTCGGCGAGACGTCGCGGGCGCGGCTGGCGCTGATGCGCGACACCACCGATGGCTTCCTGATCGCCGAGCGCGACCTGGAGCTGCGCGGCGCGGGCGAGATACTCGGCACCCGCCAATCGGGCGAGCAGACGTTTCGGCTGGCGACGCCCGAGAGCCTGGCGACGCTGATCGCGGCGGCGAATGCCGATGCGCGGCTGCTCGAGGACCAGGACCGCGCGCTGCACACCGCTCGCGGCGAGGCGGCGCGGATCGCGCTGTACCTGTTCGAGCGCGACGCGGCGGTGAGCTTATTGCGGGCGGGATAGGGCTACCCGCACGCTCTCCTTCCGGCGGGTTCGCCGCCGCCGATCGATCGGCGGCGGCTATCCGGTTGCACTCAGTCCGCGCGGCGCGGCGTGACCTTAATCGACTGCGCGGGCAGCGGGATGCCGCTTGGATCGAAGATATTCGGGCTGAACGCCTTGTCCCGGCTGCTCGGGCAGTTGAGCGGCCCCACCGTGCCTGGGGTGCCATCCTTGTTGTAGCAGGCGACCGATCCCGGTTGCGATCCGTTTATCCAGCTACCCGAACATGTTCGAGTACAACCGTTGGAGAAGGTGTGGACCTGATCGGCCGAAGCCGGCGTCGCCCAAGCAGACATCGCGAACAATGCTGTTCCTGCAATATATACCTTCATTTCAGCTTCCCTCCTTTAGTGGGAGTCAATGCTTCTCATTGGACGATATTATGCAAGCTGAATGGTGTGTTGTAGAACAGAAAGAAGATATACGTAATATATGAGAATGGCCAAGAACCGATATCGACGAAGATATCGCCATGGCCTTCTCCTGTCTTGCCGATGCTCCGGGGGTTCATTCAAGGACGGCGCAAAGCTATCCTCTCTCGTCTTCGCGGAGATCGCGAAGGAGGGGCGCTTGCCTCAAGGGGAGGCTCGCTTGCTCGCGGGCGATCCGGCTGTTCGTGGAACCGGGCGCTGCAACGGATAGGCCGCCGGCGACAGAAATCGCCGACGGCCGTTCGGGAAATCAGGTACGGAACACCAGAACGGTCAAGGTTCCCGAGAACCCGCCATCGCTTGCTCCGGTGAAATTCCGCAGGTCCACGCGCACGGTATCGGGGCCGATGCAATTGCCGGCGGCTTCCCAGCCAGGCTTGAGGCCGGTGTGAGTCACTTCGATCCGGTCGCCACTGGCCGCACCGGGAATGATGACGTTGAACGAATCGCTCAGGCCGTGACCGATGCTGGGCGATGCGGTGTAGGACTGGCGGTGCAGGAGCGGCGCGCTGCGGTTAAGCAATGCACTTGCCCCGCTGCCCTGGAAATCGGTGAAGGACACCAGCCCGTTCGCTTCATTCTCGGTATTGTCCTCGACGACGATGTGGCTGACATATGTGTTGCCCACCGAAAAAGACCCGAGCCGATTGCGAATGAAATAGAACCTGTCGGCGCAATCGACGATATTGACGCTGAGGCCTTTATTGTCGACGAAGACGAAGTTATTCGAGATATACTCGCCCGCGCTGTCGCCGTTCTGCACGAAGCAATTTTCCGTCGCCTCGAAGTAATTCGAATCGAATTTGACCTGGGTGCTCCAATTATAGGAAACCACGTCGGCGCCGGCATAATTTCCCTGGATCGCATTCGCGCGAATGCTGAGCAATGAGGCTGTCCAGATCCCGATGCCGATCCCATTGCGTTCGATCATATTGCCGACGACATTTCCGGTCGTGGTCGCCGCTCTGAGATCCAGGCCGATCATGTTGAACCGGATGTGGCATTCCGAGATCGTATACGCATAGCCCTGATGGGTCCTGATGCCGGTTCCGAAGCATTCGATCATGCAGTTTCGAACCGAGCTCATGGGCTCGAATTCCCATTCGATGGCCGTCTGCGTCGAATCGCAGCCGGCATAGCCGTTGCCGGCCTGGGTCGTGAACTGGCCATAGGTGACGGCGATGCTTGCGCCCTTCACGCCGGCACCCACCAGGCCGAGGCCATCCAGCGAAAGGACCTGAGGGTAGCCCATGCCAGGATAGCCGGCGTTGGAGACGGTGGTGCCGCCCTTGAGAAAGGTGCCGTTCCCGGTGAACTTGACGACCGAACGCGCCGCGCCTTCGCCATGGAGCGCGACGACCGGGATCTCCTTGCCGGTTGCAGCCTTGATCGCCGCGAAATCGAAGTTCCCGGATACCAGATAGGGAACGCCGTTCTCGGTGCCGGGGAAGAATACCGGCTTGTTGGTGAGCAGCGCCGCCATAAGGGCAGCGGTGTTGTCCGTCACGCCGTCACCGACCCCGCCGAAATCCAGGATCGAAACGGTTTCGCGAAGCTTGTCCGCCGTCGTTCGATGCGATGCGCCGCCGCCCGACTGGGCGAAGCCGACCATATCGGCGCCCTTGCCGGCCGCAGATGCGGCAAGGTCCGTATCGATCACATATGCCATGCTCGTTCTCCAAATCTCCATCGCCACGCGCGACGAGAACATTTGAAGAACATTGGAAATCCTACATTGCAAGCGGCAACGCTCTTCGGCGAAGCCGGGCCGGCGGCCCTGCCGGCGCACGGATCCAGGATGCCGGGACTCGGAATCCATGCTATCATCCTACGCATCGAACGCAGGAAGAGAGGCTTCTATGCGAAGGTCCTGGTGGTTGGCGGCGGGGCTGCTGGCAGTCGCGATCGGCCTGGTGGCCGTGGTTTACGAAGGGGCCCTGGCGGCGATGCGCCTGGACATGCCCCATTGGGTGATCCTCATGCTGGCCGTCGCCGTGCCGCTGGCGCTCGGCAAGGCCGCGGATCGCGTCTGGCGCCAGTTGCGATAGGGGCCCTGCATTCCGGTCGCGGGAAGGGGGAAGGCGCCTATTTCGCCTTCACCATCGTCGAGATCAGCTCGTAATAGCTGGCGAGATCGATCGCGCGCTCGAACTGGCAGCCGATCCGGCCACCCAGCGCCCAGCGCACATCGGCCACCACGGTGCCCGCATGCGGCAGCACCACGCGGATGCGCGCGCCCGTCTCGAACGGATCGTCGCATCGCGCCATCAGGCCATGCGGCGAGATGTTGACGATGATGAAGTTCAGCTGCTTCGCATCGGGGCCGAAGGCGCGCGCGCGGTAATAGACGTCTTCACGCCCCTCCCGCCGGATCTCCGAATAAGCCAGGTTCGATCCAAAATTCACGCACGGCCTCATGAAACGCTTGAGGTACGTCTGCGGTTGATACCGTTACCGCGTGAATCTCGTTGCAACGAAGACGCTTAACAGCGACTTATCAGGCCTGTCCGAGGAATGTCATGCGGGCACCAGCATCCCGTGCCTCTTCCTGCCGAAGCTGAGCTTGACCGGCGCGGCCACCGCGATCTCGAGCATGGGGTCGTGCACCACCTGGTCGTCGACGCGGATCGCGCCCTCGGCGATCTTGCGGCGCGCCTCGCCCTTGGAGGGGCAAAGGCCGAGCGCGATCAGCCCGTCGACCACGGCGATGCTGCCGCCCGCCACCGGATGAGTGGGCAGCGAACCGCCGGCCGAGCCTTCCTCGAACACCTTGCGGGCCGTCTCGGCGGCTTCCTCGGCGGCGGCGCGGCCGCGGCACATGGCAGTCGCCTCGTTAGCCAGGATCTTCTTGGCTTCGTTGATCCCGGCGCCTTCCAGTGCCTCGAGCCGGGCGATCTCGTCCAGCGGCAGGTCGGTGAACAGGCGGAGGAAGCGACCGACGTCGCGATCGTCGGTGTTGCGCCAGAACTGCCAGTAATCGAACGCCGGGAGCTGGTCCTCGTTCAGCCAAACCGCGCCCGACATGGTCTTGCCCATCTTGCCGCCATCGGCCGTGGTGATCAGCGGCGTGGTGACGCCATAGACTTCGGTGCCGTCGACCCGCCGCGCCAGTTCGATGCCGTTGACGATGTTGCCCCACTGGTCCGATCCGCCCATCTGCAGGCGGCAGGCGGCGCGGCGCGACAGCTCCAGGAAATCATAGCCCTGGAGGATCATGTAGTTGAACTCGAGGAACGAGAGCGACTGTTCACGATCGAGGCGCAGCTTCACCGAATCGAAGCTCAGCATCCGGTTGATCGAGAAATGCCGACCGATGTCGCGCAGGAAGGGGATATATTCCAGCTTGTCGAGCCAGTCGGCATTGTCGACCATCACCGCATCGCTGGGGCCGTCCCCGAAGGTGAGGAACTTCTCGAACACGGTCTTGATCGAGGCGACGTTCGCGCGGATCGTCTCGTCGGTCATCAGCTTGCGCGCCTCGTCCTTGAACGAGGGGTCGCCGATCTTGCCGGTGCCGCCGCCCATGAGGACGATCGGCTTGTGCCCCGCCTGCTGGAGGCGGCGCAGCAGCATGATCTGGACGAGGCTGCCGACGTGCAGCGAAGGCGCGGTGGGATCGAAGCCGATATAACCGGGCACGACCTGCCTGGTGGCGAGATCGTCAAGCGCCTCCGGGTCGGTAACCTGGTGGATGTAACCGCGTGTGGAGAGCAGGCGGAGCAGATCGGACTTGAATTCGGTCATGATGCGCGCCGCATAGCCGAGGCGCGCGGGCGCGTCATCCCCGGCCAGGATATGCGACAGGTCCGGAGAATGTGCGGAATATCGCACGACGCTGATAGGGGGTGTCACCAGATTCGCACGCTTTAGGCTTGTCGCTGGAAGGCCTATGTGGATAAGTATCTGTGAAGATATGAATTTTCTCGGATGCTTTGCCGGGCGGCGGGCTTTGGCAAGTGGCTGTACAATGGCCGGACATCAACATCGTCCGTCACGAAACCGGCCGAGTATCCGAGAGAGGATTCGATCCCGTGCCCATAGCGCTGCGCGCCCTTGCCGGCGGCACCGTGCCGCTTGCCTTGCTGCTGACCGGCGGCGCGGCGGCGGCGCAGGCCGTCCGGGAGGTTCCGGCCGCGGCGCCACAGGACAAGGCGGGGGGCGGGAGCTATCCCGCGGCGGCGGCGGGCGACGGCGCGGTCCCCGGCGGCTACAGCCTGTCGCGCTGGGCCGAGGACTGGCGGGCGATGCGCGACCCGGCGCGACGCGACGATCCGCTGGACCGGCTGAAATTCCTGCCGCTCGACGCGGATGGCGACATCTATCTGACGCTGTCCGGCGAGGCGCGGCTGCGCGTCAACCTGACGAGCAATCCGGGCCTGCGCGCGGCGCCGCACCAGCGGCAGGACATCAACCGGCTGGTCGCCGGGGCCGACCTCCATCTGGGCCCGCATCTGCGCCTGTACGGGGAAGTCGCGCATGGCGGCATTTCGGGGCGGGAGCTGGGCGTGCCGGCGGCTTCGCTGCGCAACGACCTCGTCTTCCAGCAATATTTCGCCGAGGCGACCGCCGAGCTGGGCGGGGTGGCGATCGGTGCCCGTTATGGTCGGCAGGAATTCACCGACGGGCCCAACCTGCTGGTCTCGCAGCGCGACAACAACACGATCCGCTATACGCTGAACGGCGTCCGGGCCTGGGCACGGAGCAGCTGGCTGCGGGTCGACCTGTTCGATCTGCGGCCCACGGCCTATGGCGATCTAGGTCCCGACGACGACGTCAACGATCCCGCGCGCCGTTTCTCGGGCGTGACCTTCGGCATCGCGCTGCCGAAGACCTGGTTGGGCGGCTCGAAGCTCTATCTCGATCCCTTTCTGTGGCGCCGGCGCAACGATGTGGGCGCCTGGGGCGGCCGGGTGGGCCCTGCGCGGCGCTATTATGCCGGCGCGCGGCTGTGGGGCGATGTGGGGCGAGTCGCGATCGACTGGTCGGTCAACCATCAATGGGGCCGCTATATCGGCCAGGACATCGATGCGTGGCAGGCATTCTTCGCCCAGAGCTATCGCCTCGGCAAATCCGCCACCGCGCCGCGCATCGGCTTCCATGCCGATTATGCCAGCGGCGGGGGCGGCTATGGCGATGGCAGGCTGCGCAACGCCTATGCCCCGTTCGGCAACAACATCTATTACAGCTACCAGCTGTTCCTGACCCCCTCGAACCTGATCACGGTGGCGCCGACGCTGGCCTTCTCGCCCGTGAAGGGGGTACGGCTGACGGCGGAGTATGAGCTGGCCTGGCGCGACGATGCGCGCGATGCGGTGTACCGCGCCAACGGCCAGCCCTTTGCCGGCACGCAGAAGGTCGCGGATCGCAAGATCGCGGACGTGAGCCGGGCGCAGCTGGTCTGGACGATCTCGCCGCGCCTCTCCGTCACCGGCCGGTACGAGCATCTGGCGGCCGGCCCGTCGCTCGCCAAGGCCGGGTATCGCAGCTCCGATTTCCTGTCCGGCTGGGTCAGCTTCCGGTTCTGAACCCGTTTCGCCGATCGGGCGAACTGGGCTAGGGCGGGGCGCATGCCACGCCATGTCCCTCTGGTCCCGCATCCCGCCCATCCGCCGCATGGGGTGGAGCGCGTCGAGGCCACCGCCGATATCCGGCGCGGCCCGAGCATCCTTGCCTATCGCGTGACGGGATCGATGCCGAAGCTGCCGGCGCCCGCCATGCCGGAGCGGACCGACGGGCTATGGCGGCACACCTGCTTCGAACTGTTCGTGAAGCCGGCGGGCGGCGAGGGCTATTTCGAGTATAATTTCTCGCCTTCGACGCAGTGGGCGGCGTACCGGTTCGACGGGTATCGCGAGGGCATGCGCGACCAGCCGCTCGTCGCGCCGGTGATCGAGCCGCTGGAGGACGGCATCCGCGTGCAGGTCGATCTGGGCGCATTGCCCGGCGGCGTCTGGCACGTCGCCATCACGGCGGTGATCGAGGAGACGGATGGCGCCAAATCCTATTGGTCCACCGCGCACGGCCCGGGGGCGCCCGATTTCCATGCGCCAGGCAGCTTCGTGATCGAGGTGCCGGCGGGATAGCCTGCCAGCTGGGCGCGACGATCCGGCTTGCTTCGCCGCCGAACTCCCGGCACCTGCTGCGCCATGAAATTCGGCATCGACCGGCTGCTCGCCGACCCTGAGCTTCGTCGCCCCCTCGCGGGCAAGCGCGTGGCGCTGCTCGCGCACCCCGCCTCGGTGACGGCGGACCTGACGCATTCGCTGGACGCGCTGGTCGCCGCCGGGCTCGACGTCTCGGCGGTATTCGGTCCGCAGCACGGCGTGCGCGGCGACCTGCAGGACAATATGATGGAGTCGCCCGACTTCACCGATCCCACCTATGGCATGCCGGTGTTCAGCCTCTATGGCGAGGTGCGCCGGCCGACCGGCCAGTCGATGGGCACGTTCGACGTGCTGCTGGTCGACCTCCAGGACGTGGGCTGCCGCATCTACACCTTCGTGACGACCCTGCTCTACGTGCTCGAGGCGGCGGCGGCGCACGGCAAGAGCGTGTGGGTGCTCGACCGGCCCAATCCCGCCGGCCGGCCGGTGGAGGGCACGACCCTCCTCCCGGGCTGGGAGAGCTTTGTCGGCGCCGGGCCGATGCCGATGCGCCACGGCATGACGCTGGGCGAGATGGGGCATTGGTTCATCGCCCAGTTCAGGCTGGACGTCGACTATCGGGTGGTCGCGATGGAAGGCTGGCAGCCTGATGCCGCCCCGGGCTTCGGCTGGCCGCCCGAGCGGCCCTGGATCAACCCGAGCCCCAATGCCGCCAATGTCAACATGGCGCGTGCCTATGCGGGCACGGTGATGCTGGAGGGGACGCTGCTCTCGGAAGGGCGGGGCACCACGCGGCCGCTCGAGCTGTTCGGCGCGCCCGACATCGATGCGAAGGCGGTGATCGCCGAGATGCGCGCGCTGGCACCGGCATGGCTCGCCGGCTGCTCGCTGCGCGATCTCTGGTTCCAGCCGACGTTCCACAAGCATGTGGGCCAGCTCTGCTCGGGTGTGTTCATCCATGCCGAGGGGCAGGCCTATGACCATCGCGCCTTCCGGCCCTGGCGGCTCCAGGCCCTGGGCTTCAAGGCGATCCGCAAGCTGTATGGCGATTACCCGCTGTGGCGCGACTTCCCCTATGAATATGTCTTCGACAAGCTGGCGATCGACGTGATCAACGGCGGCCCGGACCTGCGCGAATGGGTCGACGATGCCGGGGCCGAGCCGGGCGATCTCGACGCGCGCACCGCGCCGGACGAGGCGGCCTGGGAAGAGGCGCGGCGGGGGCATCTGCTTTACTGACTTCACGCCCTTCCAGGGAGGGGATCAGCGGGGATTTGATTGTCGTGCATGAACCCCTTAACCACCCCAAGATGCTCGCGGGGCTCATATTCGCAGTCGAGGAGGCCGAGGGGCGTCCGGGGACGCTGATGGCGACATTGCCCTTTGGCGGGATGACGCTGCTCGAATATCAGGCGCGGCTGCTGTTCGGCGCCGGGGCCGAGCAGGTGCTCGTCGCGGTCGGCAAGATGACGCCGGCGCTGCTCGCCGCGGTCAACCGCGCCGCCAAGCGCCATCCCCGGATCGAGATCGTCCGCTCGGCCGAGGAAGCGGCCGAGAAGATCGCGCCCGGTGCGCAGGTGCTGGTGATGGCCGACGGACTGGTCACCACCGATCCGGTGATGGACAAGATGGCGACGGCGAGCGGCGAGGCGCTGCTCGTCACCGACGATCCGGCCTCGCCCGCCGCGATCGAGCGCCTCGACATGCGCGACAGCTGGGCCGGCGTCGCCCGGATCACGGTGGAGCAGCTCGCCCAGATCGCGCAGATGCCCGAGGATTACGACTTCCAGTCGGCGCTGCTGCGGGTCGCCGCGCAATCGGGCGCCGAACATGTCCCGCTCACTGCGGGCTGGCTCAAGAGCGGCCATGCGGTGGAGCGCAGTGTCGAGGGGCTGGCGGCACGCAACACCGGGGTGCTCGCTGCGCTTACCGAGCGACGCACCGACTGGGCGGACCGCTGGGTGTTCACCCGCGCCGCACGGATCGCGCTGCCCGAGCTGGTGGGCCGCAACGTGCCCGGCTGGTCGCTGAGCATCGCCGGCGGCGCGATCGCCGCGCTGGCGCTCGTCCTCACCGCGATGCGCTGGCCCGGGGCGGGCACCGTCGCCGCGCTGGCCGGCACCGCGACGCTAGCCACCGGCGCGGCGATGGCGGTGCTGCGCGGCGAGGACAAGCGCGCGCGCCTGCTCGAATGGGCGATCTTCGCGCTGTTCGCCCTGATCGCGCTGCTCATCGGCTGGGGCGAGTTCGCCGCCACGGCCAGCACCACGCCGCCGGTGCTCGCCCTGGTGGCCATGGCAGCCCAATTGCTCGTCGAGCGCGCGCCCTCCCGGCCGAAGCGCTGGTGGTCCAGCCCCTCGGCGCATCTGCTCATCCTGACGCCGTTCGCGCTGGCCGGATTCGCCACGATCGGCCTTGCTGCGGTTGCGATATATTCCTTCGCCACGCTCGCCGCGGCGGTTGAGGGCGCACGCGAAAAAGCTTAGTCTCGTCTTAAGGACATTTCCGCTAGCTTGAGGTCGATGTCGGATAATCCCGTCGACATGCGCGATGGTTCGGCCGTCGGCGCCCGGGAGCTGCTCGCACGTGCGGCGGCTGCGGAGCTGCGCGCCTATAGGGGTCTGATGGTCGCGGTCGAAGATTTCTTCCTGCCCGAGGAGGCACGGCTCGACGAGCATAGCCGCGCAGGCCTGGCCGCGCTGCTTCGCGGGCTCGTGGAGACCGTGGAAGGCGAGATTCGCGAGCATGCGGTGCGCCTGCTCACCGGGCGCGGCGAAGCGGAGCTGGTCGGCGCGCTGATCGAGCCGGGTACTGCCGTGCTCGCGCGCCTATGGTCGTCCGGCCTGCTGCGCGACGGCGACCTGATGGCCGAGCTGATCGCCCGGGTGCGCCAGGAGATGCTGGGCACGGCGCTGCCCATGAGCGCGCCGGACGACCCCGAGCGGCCCAGCCTGATCAACCGATTCGTCCAGCACCCCGACCGGGTGGTCGCCGCCAGCGCCATGGCCGTGCTGATCGCCGAAAGTCGCCGCAGGACGAGTCCCGAAGTGGGACAATTCCAGACCGAGCTTCCCGCCGAACTGCACCACAAGCTGGTGTGGTGGACGGCCGCCGCGCTCCGCGAAGGGGTGGAGGGCATCAACGAGGCGCTCGACCGGGCACTTTGCGACGCGGCGCAGCGCAGCCTCGCCGCCTATGACGAGGGCGACCGGCTCGAGGCCGCCGCGATGCGCTTCGCCGCTGCGATCGACGCCCAGCCGGGTGAGCTTTCGGGCATGCTTGTCGAATCGCTCGGCGACCGGCGGGTCGTGCTGTTCATCGCGCTGCTCGCCCATGCGATGGGCGTGCCCTATGCGCTCGCCCGCGATCTCGTGCTCGATCCCGCCGCCGAGCGGCTGTGGCTGGCGCTGCGTGCGCTCGAGATCGGCCGCGAGGGCGTGGCCCAGATCGGCTATGCGCTGAGCGAGGCCGATCCGCGGCGCGACCTGGAGAAATTCGCCGACACGCTCGATACGATCGCCGCGATCGCCCCGGCCGAGGCGCGCAATGCGCTGGCGCCACTCCGGCTCGATCCCGATTATCGCGCGGCGCGGATCGCATTGCAGCGGGGTGGGGCGAAGTGAACGTCATCGACCCCAATCTTCCGCTGTCGATCGCCAGGCTGGACGCCGAAGGACGGCTGATCGACGCCGAGGCACGGCTGTTCGAGCTCAACATGCGTGCCGGCGGCACGATCGGCGCCCCGCTCGCCGTGCCGCAGATCGCCACGCTCGCACGGCTCTCGCAGCGGCTGGGCATCGCCATCTCGCGCAACGTCATCGCCGCGGATGGCGAGGACGATCTCGAATTGTGGGTGCGGGCCGAGCCCGAGCAGGGCGGCGTGCGCCTCGAAGTCAGCGGCTGGCGGCTGCGACCGGGCTGGCGCGCGCCGGCCGGCGAGCCCGAGCGCGACGGCGACTTCTTCCGCTCGGCGGCCGACTGGTTGTGGGAGACCGACGCGTCGCTGCGCATCACCTTCCTCTCGATCGAGGCGGGCGCGCGCTACGGGTTCGACAGTTCGATGATGCTCGGCCAGCCGCTGACTCGGCTCTTCCGGCTCGAACAGGACGAGGCCGGCGAATTGCCGATCCTTTCCGCGGTCGCGGCGCACGGGCGGTTCGACGGGCAGAAGGCCGAACTGCGCGGCACCGGCCGGATGGTGCGCCTGGCCGCCACGCCGCGCACCGATCCGGGCGGCCGCTTCGCCGGTTTCGTGGGGGCGGCGCACATGCTGGACCAGGCGATGCCGGCCGCGCCCAAGGTGGATGCGCCGGTGCCCGCCGCCGCCGTGCCCTTTGGCGGCTTCCCCGATTCGTTCAGCCAGCGGCTCGACCGGGCGCTGCGCGGACCGCTCGGCAAGATCATCGCCAATGCCGATTCGATCAGCGCGCAGACCGAAGGGCCGCTCAAGCCCGATTATGCGGAATATGCGAGCGATATCGCCAATGCCGGGCGGCATCTGCTCGGGCTGGTCGACGACCTGGTCGATCTGCAGGCGATCGAGCGCGACGATTTCGACACGGCGGACGAGGAGATCGACCTGGCCGATGTCGCGCGCCGCGCCGCCGGGCTGCTCGCGGTGCGCGCCGCCCAGGCCGAGGTGCGGATCGACCGGCCGGCAATGGACGAGAGCATTCCGGTGCAGGGCGAGTTTCGCCGCGCGCTGCAGGTGCTGGTCAACCTGATCGGCAATGCGGTGCGCTATTCGCCGCCGGGCGGGATGGTGTGGATCCGGCTGGAGCGCGACGAGGCGCGCGGCCATGTGATCGTCGCCGATCAAGGCAAGGGCATCGCCCAGGCCGATCAGGAGAAGATCTTCGAGAAGTTCGGCCGCGTCGATCCGAACGAGCCCGGCGGATCGGGGCTGGGCCTCTACATCGCCCGCCGGCTCGCCCGGGCGATGGGCGGCGACCTGGTGGTGGACAGCGCGCCGGGGCAGGGCGCCCGCTTCGTGTTCAGCCTGCCGATCCGGCAATAGGGCGCCCGCCGGAACCCGGCGGACGCCCCAGCAGCCTCCTCAGGCTCGATCAGCGGCGATAGCAGACCGTCACGCGGCGATGATGGCGCCATTCGGTGCGGCAATAGCGATTGCCGCGATGATAGCGGCCGCGATCCCAGCCGCGACCACGGTCCCAGCCGCGGCCGCGATCCCAACCGCGATGGCGGCCGCGATCCCAATGGCGGCGGTCACGGTCGCGATGGCGCCAGTCCTGCGCCGCCGGCGCGGCGGCTGCCAGCGCGATCACGCTGGTGGTGGGTACCGGCGCGGCAGCGGCCGGCGTTGCGGCGCTGGCAATGCCGACAGTGGCGAGCGCGGCCGCGGCGATCAGCTTGGCAAGGTTCATTTCGAGTCTCCATTCCTCTCTTCCCGCATGGGCAGAACGATAGAGAAGCGATTGAGTCGCGTTGCTGAACCCGTTCGTATGCTGCGGTTAAGGTTGGCGCTCTCCGCGCTCGGCGCGGCGGGCGGCCTTGCGCTCGGCGCTGGTAGGGACGAGGCGGGCCCCGCCGACCAGGATCGCGCTCAGCAAGGCGATGACGCCGCCGCGGATCGCCCAGGTCTGGCTGCCGATCATCGGGCTGGAAGCAGGCAGATGGAGGATGCCGAGGCCCTGGAGCATGAACACCACGCCCGCGAGGATGCCGAGGATGCCGGCGAGGATCAGGATGTTCTGGCGCATTCCACGACTCCGAAGCGAAGGTCGCGGATGGTTAACCGAAAACGCCGCCCCCGCGAAGGCAGGGACGGCGTTTTCGAGCCGATACCGGGAAGGGCGGCTCAGCGCTGGCCGACGGGCACGTAATCGCGCTGCACGGGGCCGGTGTAGAGCTGGCGCGGACGGCCGATCTTCTGCTCGGGATCCGAGATCATTTCGTTCCACTGCGCCACCCAGCCCACGGTGCGGGCCAGCGCGAACAGCGCGGTGAACATGGTGGTCGGGAAGCCGATCGCCGAGAGGATCACGCCCGAATAGAAGTCCACGTTCGGGAACAGCTTCTTCTCGATGAAATAGGGGTCGTTGAGCGCCATTTCCTCGAGCTGCAGCGCCACTTCGAACACCGGGTCGTTGACCTTGAGCGCGTCGAACACCTCGCGCACCGTCTTCTGCATCACGGTCGCGCGGGGATCGTAGTTCTTGTAGACGCGGTGGCCGAAGCCCATCAGGCGGAACGGGTCGTTCTTGTCCTTGGCGCGGGCGATATATTCGGGAATGCGCTCCGGACGGCCGATCTCGCGCAGCATGTTGAGCGCCGCCTCGTTGGCGCCGCCATGCGCCGGGCCCCACAGACAGGCGATGCCCGCCGCGATGCAGGCGAAGGGATTGGCGCCCGACGAACCGGCGAGGCGCACGGTCGAGGTCGAGGCGTTCTGCTCATGGTCGGCATGGAGGATGAAGATGCGGTCCAGCGCCTTCTCGACGACCGGGTTCACTTCATAGGGCTCCGCCGGCACGCCGAAGGTCATGCGCAGGAAATTGCCGGTGTAGCTCAGGTCGTTCTGCGGATAGAGGAACGGCTGGCCGACGCTGTACTTGTAGGCCATCGCCGCGATCGTCGGCATCTTCGCGATCAGCCGGTGCGACGCGATCATCCGCTGCTGCGGATCGGTGATGTCGGTTGAATCGTGATAGAAGGCCGAAAGCGCGCCGACCACGCCGCACATCACCGCCATCGGGTGCGCGTCGCGGCGGAAACCGCGATAGAAGGTCGCCAGCTGCTCGTGCAGCATCGTGTGGCGGGTGATCGTGTGGCTGAACTTGTCGAGCTCGTCCTGCGAGGGCAGCTCGCCGTTCAGCAGGAGGTAGCTGACCTCCATGAAGCTCGAATGCTCGGCGAGCTGGCCGATCGGATAGCCGCGATGGAGCAGCACGCCCTCGTCGCCGTCGATATAGGTCAGGCCCGATTCGCACGACGCGGTCGACGTGAAGCCGGGGTCGTAGGTGAACATGCCGGTCTGGCCATAGAGCTTGCGGATGTCGATGACGTCCGGTCCGACGCTGCCCGACAGGACCGGATACTCGACATCCTTCCCCGGAACCTGCAGCTTCGCGGTATCGCTCATAAACGTCGTCCTATCTTTGGGCCGGGCCTGGAATCAGGCCGGCACGGTCATCTGATCAGCGATGCGGGCCAGGCTCTCCTCGCGCCCCAGCAGAGCCAGGACGTCGAAGATGCCCGGGGACGTCCGGCGCCCGGTGAGCGCCGCGCGCAAAGGCTGCGCGGCCGCACCGAGCTTGACACCCGCATCTTCCGCAACGGTGCGTACCGCCGCTTCGAGCGCTTCCGTATCCCAGCTTTCCACGCCGTCAAGCGCGGCGTGCAGCTGGGCCAGCAGCGCCCGCGCGTCGCCCTCTAGCAGAGCCTGGGCACCGTCGTCCAATTCCAGTGGGCGGGTGCGAAACAGGAAGGCCGCTCCGTCCGCCAATTCGAGGAGATTCGCGGCGCGCGGCTTCAGTGCGGCCATGCTGCGGCGCAGAAGATCCCGCTGCGATTCCGAAAGTTCGAAACCGATTCGCGCGGCTACCAGATCGGCGAGGCGATCATCGTCCGTGGCGCGGATATAGTGGCCGTTGAGATTCTCGAGCTTCTTGAGGTCGAAGCGGGAGGGCGACTTGCCGACGCCGGACAGCTCGAACCATGCGATCGCCTGTTCGCGGCTGATGATCTCGTCGTCGCCATGCCCCCAGCCGAGCCGGAGCAGATAGTTGGACAGCGCCTCGGGCAGGATGCCGAGTTGGTCGCGATATTCGTCGACCGCGACGGCATTCTTGCGCTTCGACATCTTGGTGCCGTCGGGATTGAAGATCAGCGGGATGTGCGCGTACTGGGGCTCTTCCCAGCCTCCCTCGATCGCCTGCATGGCGCGATAGATCGGCAGCTGGCGGAACGCGTTGTTGAGGTGATCGTCGCCGCGGATCACATGCGTCACGCCCATGTCGTGATCGTCGACCACCACTGCGAGCATATAGGTCGGCGTGCCGTCCGAACGGAGCAGGACGAGATCGTCCAGCTCGCTGTTGTTGACGGTGACCGGGCCCTGGACATGATCCTCGATCGTCACCGCGCCTTCTCGCGGCGCCTTCAGGCGGATGACATAGGGCGCGTTGCCGCCCTCGGCGGGGTCGCGGTCGCGCCAGCGGCCGTCATAGCGCAGGGGCTGCTTGTTCGCCTTCTGCTCGGCGCGCATCGCCTCCAGCTCCTCGGCGGTGGCGAAGCACTTATAGGCATGGCCATGTGCGAGCATCGTGCGCGCGACTTCGGCGTGCCGCTCGGCACGGGCGAACTGATAGACTTCGTCGCCGTCCCAATCGAGGCCCAGCCAGCGCATCCCGTCGAGGATCGCGGCAATCGCCGGCTCGGTCGAGCGCGCGCGATCGGTATCCTCGATGCGCAGCAGGAACTTGCCGCCATGATGGCGGGCGAACAGCAGGTTGAACAGCGCGGTGCGCGCGCCGCCGATGTGGAGAAAACCCGTAGGCGACGGCGCGAACCGCGTGACGACCCGTTTCGCACCCGTATCAGATGTTGCGCCCAACCGCGCTTGCTCCCAGACTAGATTTCCGATGGCCCATTCAGCCGCCGCAGGCGCCCCTAGCACGGGGTTTTCCCACCTTCAAATGGGGGGTGCGGCACTGTTCCGCCAGACCGGGGAGGCAGTCGAGCGCTGGCTCGAGGCGGAACGGGCGCAGTTGCCGCTCTGGCTGCCCGTGGCGCTGGGCGGCGGGATCACCGCCTGGTTCCTGCTCTCCGACGCGACGCGCTGGATCGCGTTCCTGCTTGCAGCGGGCGCGGTGGCGCTGCTGGGGCTGGTGCTGCCCGGGCGGCTGGGGCGGGTGCTGCTGCTCGGCGGGCTTGCCCTGGCAGCTGGGTGCGCGCTGATCTGGTGGCGGGCGGAACATGTCGCGGCGCCCGTGCTGGCGCGGCCGGCAGTGGTGGAGATGACCGGCCGCGTGGCGGCCGTCGAGCCGCTGCCGGCGCGCGCGCTGGTGCGGGTGACGCTGTTGCCGGGCCGGCGCGACCTGCCGCCGCGGGTGCGCGTGAACCTGGCGGCGAAGGACGTGCCCGAAGGCGTGGCGCGCGGCGCGACGGTGCGGCTGCGGGCCCGGCTGATGCCGCCCGCGGGCGCGTCGGTGCCGGGCGGTTACGACTTCGCCCGCGCGGCATGGTTCAACGGCCTGGGGGCGACGGGCAAGGGCTTTGCCCCGGTGGACGTGGTGGCGCCCGCCGAAGCATCGGGCGCGGACCTGCGCGCCGCGCTCTCGGCGCATATCCAGTCGCGTATTCCCGGCAGCGGCGGCGGCATCGCTTCCGCGCTCGCCACGGGGGACGAAGGCGCGATCGCCGAAGCCGATGTCGAGGCGATGCAGCGCTCGGGCCTTGCGCACCTTCTCTCGGTGAGCGGGCTGCACGTGACGGCGGTGACCGCGGCGGCGATGCTGCTGGTGCTCAAGCTGCTCGCCCTGAGCCCGACGCTGGCGCTGCGCTGGCGGCTGCCGCTGGTCGCGGCCGGGGCGGGGGCGCTGGCCGCGATCGGCTATACCTGGCTCACCGGCGCCGAAGTGCCGACGATCCGCTCCTGTGTCGCCGCGCTGCTCGTGCTGCTGGCGCTCAGCCTGGGACGCGAGGCGATCACGCTGCGGCTCGTCGCGGCAGGCGCGCTGCTCGTGCTGCTGCTCTGGCCCGAGGCGCTGGCGGGGGCCAGCTTCCAGCTGAGCTTTGCGGCGGTGACGGCGATCGTCGCGTTGCACGAGAGCCCGCGCATGCATCGCTGGTTCGGCAAGCGCGAGGAGGGTCGGGGCGCGGCGCTGCTGCGCGGTGCCGGCTCGCTGTTGCTCACCGGGGTGGTGGTCGAACTGGCACTGATGCCGATCGGGCTGTTCCACTTTCACCAGGCCGGCCTCTATGGCGCGCTCGCCAACATCGTCGCCATCCCGCTCACGACCTTCGTGATCATGCCGCTCGAGGCGCTGGCATTGCTGCTCGACCTGATCGGGCTCGGCGATCCCGCCTGGTGGCTCACCGCGCGGACGCTCGACCTGCTGCTCTGGCTGGCCCGGACCGCCGCTTCGGCGCCGGGCGCGGTGGCGGCGCTGCCGGCAATGCCGCACGGCGCCTTCGCGCTGGCGATGGCAGGCAGCCTGTGGCTGGCCCTGTGGCGTACCCGCGTGCGCTGGGTGGGCGCGGTGCCGCTGGCGATCGGGCTGGCCTGGATGCTCGCCACGCCCGCGCCCGATCTGATCGTCACCGGGGACGGGCGGCATCTCGCGATTCGCATGCCCGATGGCAGCATGGCCCTGCTGCGCGACCGGGCGGGGGACTATACCCGGGACATGCTGGCGGAGACGGGCGGTTCCGATGCCGAGCCGGTTGCGCTCGCCGACCAGCCGGGCGCGCGATGCAGCCTGGACCTCTGCATGATCGAGCATCGGGCTGGCGGCCGCGCCTGGCGCGTGGCGGCGACGCGGAGCGGCTATGCGCTGCCCTGGGCCGAGTTCATCGCCCTGTGTCGCAGCGTCGACGTGATGATCAGCGACCGGCGCCTGCCGCCCGGCTGCATGCCGCGCTGGCTCAAGCTCGACCGGCCGGCGCTGGCGAAGACCGGCGGGGTGGCGATCGCCTTTGCCAGCGGGCGGGTGACGATGGTGCGCGGGGCGGGGCGGCACCCCTGGCTCGATCCGTCCAGGGTACAGCCGGCCCGCACTCCCATTGCCGGGGCGCGAAATCCCTAGCTTTCAGCCGGGCCGGGCGCTCAATATTTGCGAAGCAGCCCGGCAAGGCGGCCCTGCACGCGGACCTGGTCGGGACGGTAGCGCTGGGGATTGTAATCGCGATTGGCCGGATCGAGGCGGATCATCGCGCCTTCCTTGCGGAAATATTTCAGCGTCGCTTCATTCTCGTCGATCAGCGCCACCACGATTTCGCCGTCCCGGGCAATCTCGGTGCGGCGGATCAGGGCATAGTCGCCGTCGAGAATGCCGGCCTCGACCATCGAATCGCCCGCCACTTCGAGCGCATAATGCTCGCCCGCGCCGAGCAGCGCGGCGGGAACGGGCAGCATGGCCGAATCCTGCAGCGCCTCGATCGGCGTGCCGGCGGCGATGCGGCCGTGCAGGGGAATCTCGACCACGTCATTGGCGGGAGCCGGGAGTGTCGACGGCGCGGAAGTTGCGGAAGTCGAGGCCATGGGAGACGCGGTTTTCGTTCCCGAAGCCTTCTTGGTCTCGCCCCGTTCCGGCATGCGCAGTACTTCGAGCGCGCGGGCACGATTGGGCAGGCGGCGAATGAACTCGCGCTCCTCCAGTGCCGAGATCAGCCGATGGACACCCGACTTCGACTTGAGGTCGAGCGCTTCCTTCATTTCCTCGAACGAAGGTGACACGCCAGTCTCGGCAAGCCGATCGGCAATGAAGCAGATGAGCTCGTGCTGCTTGCGCGTGAGCATCCAGTTTCTCCCGGTCTGGAACAGACTGGGAACGTTTTTGCAATGTTCCGCTTGCTTGTCAAGCGATGTCGAGGATTTCCGCCGAGTCGCCGGTTTTCGCCTCAGGAGCGCCCGCCGGGCGGACGATCAGGCAGGTGGCGCGCGCCAGCGTGCGCAGCATCGAGGAATCCTGGATCGTCGCGGCGCGGGCATGGCCGTCGATCAGCTCGGCGCGGAGATAATCGGCGCGGGGGCCGGTGGCGGGCAAGGGCTCGCCCAGGGTAACGGTGCGGGTGCGCGGCAGCGGATCGGCGGCACCGGCGAGACGCGCGACCAGCGGACGGACGAAGAGGGTCGCGGTGACGAAGGCAGAGACGGGATTGCCGGGCAGGCCGAGCACCGCCGCATCGCCCAGCCGACCGGCCATCATCGGCTTGCCGGGCCGCAGCGCGATCTTCCAGAAATCGATCGCTGCGCCGGCGGCCTCCAGCGCGGGGCGGACAAGGTCGTGATCGCCGACCGAGGCGCCGCCGGTGGTGACGAGCAGGTCGCAGTCGAGCGCGCGGAACGCCGCTTCGAGCACGTCCTGGCGATCGGGCAGGATGCCGAGGTCGATCAGCTCGACCGGCAGCCCGGCGAGCTGCGCCGCGAGGAGCAGGCGGTTGGTCTCGGGGATCTGGTCGGGGCCAAGCGGCGTGCCGGGAGGAGCGAGCTCGTCGCCGGTGGAAAGCAGCGCGACGCGCACCTTGCGGCGGACGGGCAGGGCGGCATGGCCCGCGATCGCGGCGAGCGCGATCCGGGCGGGCGTGATCGCTTCCCCGGCGCGGATGAGCAGGTCGCCCTGGGCGAAATCGAGCCCGCGCGGACGGACGCTGCTGCCCGGATGCGGCGGGCCTTCGCCGGCGAGCGCGAGGCGGCTGCCGTCGCGGGCGGCTTCCTCCTGCACCAGCACGGTGTCGGCGCCGGGCGGGAGCGGGGCGCCGGTGAAGATGCGCAGCGCCTGGCCGGGGCCGATCCCGCCGCCGAAGCCATGGCCGGCAGCGCTTTCCCCGATCACCTCCCAGGGGCCGGGCAGGTCGGCGAAGCGGATGGCATAGCCGTCCATCGAGGAGAGATCGGAGGCGGGCTGGGTGCGCAGCGCCGCCACGTCCCGGGCCGCCCATCGCCCTGCCGCCTCGGCGAGCGGGCATGTCTCCTCCGCCATCGGCATGGCGCGCGCGAGCAGGCGGCGCTGGGCTTCGGCGACGGGGAGGAAGGCGGACATGGATCCGGCCTAGGCCAGCGCCGCGCACGGCGCCAGCCTCAGGATCGGCCGGCAATCCGCCCCAGGTCGTGCTGCTTCAGCGGCAGGCGGAATTCGCACAGGAAGCGGTGGCGGTCATCGGTTTCGATCACCGAAGCCGGGCCGCCGCCGATGTTCGGCAGCGAGATCCACAGCTGGGCGCCGGTCGCAAAGGGCGCGCGCGTCTCGAACTCGACGAGCTGGGGCGTGATCGCGCGCAGCTTGACGTTCCACCAGCGCACGCCCTCGCGCACGCGTGCCGGCGCGTCGAGGCGGATCGCCTGCTTGTCCGGGATCAGCCCGGTCGGCTCGTGCATCATCGCGATCCGCGTGTGATGCGACGGAGTCTGCTGCACCTGGCGCAGCCACGGCATCAGCACCTGCCAGGGCAGGTCCTCGTCAAAGGCGACGCCGGCGAGATTGCCCTGCGACCATTTCACTGCGCCGTCGAGCGGACGCAGGCCGTCGAAGTTGATCTGCACCAGATCGCCCAGCTGGAGCGCGATATCGGTCTCGAAGCCGCAGCCGCCCTGGGAGAGGTTGCGGCTGCGCGTGAATTCGACCTGGTTGCCGCGGCGCACGCAGATCGTCTGGTGCAGCTCGACGCGAGGCACCGAGCGGCGCTCGGCGGGAAGGGCGGCGAGATTGCGGGCGAGCGTGCCGATCACGTCGATCGGCAAGTCGAACAGGAAGCCCGCCGAGCCCTGCTCGGTCCAGGCGATGCGGCCGGGCAGCGACTGGCCGTTGGCGAGTTCGAGCCGGAGCCCTTCCTCCTCCACCACCTCGTCATCGAGCTGGAGCATGGCGCCGACCGCGCTGAGCTTGCGGATCGCGCAGGCCAGGCGGCCGGTCTCGCCCGCCAGGAAGGCCGAATCGAACGCGGCATGCTCGCCGGGTTCGGCAAGAAGCTGCGTGCCCGGAGGCTCGGCCGACAGGCTGAAAATGGTGGAGGACGCAAGTCCTTGTCGCATAAATGATTTTCCCGCCCCGGCCCATGCGGATAGTGGAGCCCAGGATCTGAAGGCGGGGTTAATCCGCAGGGTTGCGGAATTCCTAATGCGCGCGCCGAACCCTCAATCCCGATCCGGCGCCCCCAACGGGAAATAGGCGCGATAGGGCCGGGCTTCCTCGACGCAGCGGGCGACCGAGGGGCGGGCGAGCAGGCGGGCGCGATAGGCGCGCAGATTGGCCAGTGCCTCGGGGATCGGGCGTACCCAATCGGCATAGAAGAGCGAGGGCGCAGCGGCGCAATCGGCAAGGGTGAAGCTGTCTCCCACCGCCCAGACGCGCCCGGCCAGATGGGCGTCGAGCCAGGCATAGACCTTGTCGAGCCGCGCCATCGCCTCGCCGAGGCCGACGGGATCGCGCCGTTCCTCGGGCAGCAGCGCGTCGAGCACCGGCCTCTGCATCGTGCCCATCACGTAATTGTCGAAGATCCGGTCGAGCATCCGGGCCTGCACGGCGATATCGGCATCGGCGGGGATCATCGGCACCGGGCCGAGGTGATGGACGTGAAGATATTCGATGATCGCAGTCGCCTCGAGCACCGTGCGGTCGCCTTCGACCAGGACCGGGAAGAGCTTGAGCGGCCAGCGCGCCTCCAACTCGGCATTGGCCTCGGCGTCCTCCAGGTTGCGGAAGGTGAAGGCGGTGCCGTTCTCGTAGAGCGGGATCAGCGCCTTCCAGGTGTAGGACGAGAAGGGGTGGCCGAAGAGCTGAAGGGTCATGGCATCCTCTGATAGTTAGGTTATTGGCTAACTATTTCGATTCGACGGCGCTGTCACGCATTTTCTCGCCCTTGCCTCGCCCTGACATCGCTTCGTCATCCCCGCCAGCGCGGGATGACGGGGTTTGCTGATTGAGACGGGATCCGCTGATCCGAGCGCGACCTCAGGCCGCCCAGTCGCCCGATTTGCCGCCCTTCTTGGAGAGCAGGCGAATCTCGCCGATCACCATCGCCCGGTCGAGCGCCTTGGCCATGTCGTAGAGCGTGAGCAGCGCAGTGGAGACGGCGGTGAGCGCTTCCATCTCGACGCCCGTCTGTCCCTCGGCGGCGGCAGTGGCGGTGACCGTCACGCCCGCCTCGTCGGGCGCTAGGTCGACTGCGACCCGGGTGAGCGGCAGGGGATGGCAGAGCGGGATCAATTCGGCAGTGCGCTTGGCGGCCATGATCCCGGCGATGCGGGCGGTGGCGAGCACGTCGCCCTTCTTCACCGCCCCGGCGCGGATCGCGGCGGCTGCCTCCGCCGACATCGCGATCCGCCCGGTGGCGACTGCCTCGCGCAGGGTGACGGCCTTGCCCGCGACATCCACCATGCGCGCCGCGCCGGTTTCGTCGAGATGGGTGAGGTCCGTCATTTCCCGTTCCCCGAGGGGAAGAGGGAAGTTGCGCGCGCCCCGCTCATCCCACCAGGGCCCGGGTTGCGGCTTCCACATCGTCCTGGCGCATCAGCGACTCGCCGATCAGGAAGCAGCGGATGCCGTGCGCGGCCATCGCGTCCAGGTCGGCGCGGCCGTTCAGCCCGCTCTCGGCGACAAAGGTGCAGTCGGCCGGCGCATGGGCGACGAGTTCGTAGGTTTTCTGGACATCGACTTCGAAGGTCTTGAGATTGCGATTGTTCACGCCGATCAATCGCGAGCGGAGCCGAAGCGCCCGTTCGAGCTCGGCGGCATCGTGCACCTCGACCAGCACGTCCATGCCAAGGCCGAGCGCCGCATCCTCGATCTCGGCCATCTGCGCATCCTCGAGCGCGGCGACGATGATCAGGATCGCATCGGCGCCGATCGCGCGCGATTCGAGCGCCTGCCACGGATCGACCATGAAGTCCTTGCGGATCACCGGCAGGTCGCAGGCGGCGCGCGCGGCGATCAGATACTCCTCATGCCCCTGGAAATATTCGAGATCGGTGAGCACCGAGAGGCAGGCGGCGCCGCCGGCCTGATAGGCGCGGGCATGGGCGGGTGGATCGAAATCGGCGCGGATCAGGCCCTTGGAGGGGCTGGCCTTCTTGATCTCGGCGATCAGGCCATAGCCGCCCGCCGCGGCCCGGGCATCGAGCGCGGCCCGGAAGCCGCGGGGCGGCGTGCGCGCGAGGGCAAGGCCGTGCAGGTCGGCGACGGAGGTGGCGCGGCGGCGCGCGGCGACCTCGTCGTGCTTGGTGGCGATGATCTTGTCGAGGATCGTGGACATCAAAAGGCGATCCAGCAGTCGAGCAGGGCCTTGGCAAGCCCCTTGTCGATCACTTCGGCGGCTTCCTCGACGCCTTCGCGCAAGTCGCTCGCCTGGCCGGCGACCACCAGCGCGGCGGCGGCGTTGAGCAGGACGGCGTCGCGATAGGGGCCGTGCTCGCCCTGGAGCAGGCGGTGCAGGGCGAGGGCATTGTATTCCGGGCCGCCGCCGCGAATGGCCGTCAGGGGGTGGCGGGGCAGGCCGGCATCCTCGGGGACGATCCGCGCCGGCAGGCCCGAACTGCCGATGCTGACCACGACGCTGGCCCGCTCGGTCGAGAGTTCGTCCAGCCCTTCCTCGCCCGAGACGATCGCGGCGGAATCCACGCCGAGCTGCTGGAGCGCCTCGGCATAGATCGGCGCATAGTCCGGGCGGGCGATGCCGATCAGCTGGCGGCGGACATGGGCGGGATTGGCCAGCGGACCCATCAGGTTGAAGATGGTGCGGCGGGCGATGCGGCGGCGCAGCGGCCCGATCCGCGCCAGCGAGGGGTGATGCGCCTGGGCGAACAGGAAGGCGATGCCGAGTTCGTGGAGCGATTCCTCGGCCCGGGCGCCGGCGCGGTCGAGATCGAGGCCAAGCGCCTCCAGCGTGTCGGCGGCGCCCGATTTGGACGAGGCGGCGCGGTTGCCATGCTTGGCGACCGGCACGCCCGCCGCGGCGACGACCAGGCTCACCGCGGTCGAGACGTTGAGCGTGTGGTGCCCGTCGCCGCCGGTGCCGCAAACGTCGATCGCGCCTGCGGGGGCGGTGATCGGGATCAGCCGGGCGCGCATGGCCCGCGCCGCCTCGGCGATTTCGATGCTGGTCTCGCCGCGCACCGACAGGTCGATCAGAAAGCGCTCGATCTCGGGCTCGGGCACATTGCCGTCGAGAATGTCGGCAAAGGCCTGGGCGGCGGATTCGCGGGCAAGCGGCGTCGCGGGATCGGGAAGGAGGGCAAATGGCGTCACGCGGGCTCTATCGGCCCTTGGGCGGGGCGAAGTCGAGCAAATCCTGCTGGAGGCGGTGTGAAGTCCGGCTGGAGCGGAAGCGGCTTGACCGGATCGCCGGGGCATCGTCTTGAAGGCGTTCAACCTTGGGACTTCGCGTCGATATGGTCTCCCCTCTGGTGCAGGCGCTGGCCCTGTTGCTGACGATCGCCGCGCCGACGGGGCAGGATCGGAGCGAGCCGGTCCATCAGGCGCAGATGGAAGCGCGGATCCGCGTGGCGCCGCGCCCGGTTGCCGGCAGCGACGGCGCGCGTCACCTCGCCTATGAGCTGCAGGTCACCAGCCATTATTCGGGCGATGCGCCGCTCCGGCTGACTCGCCTGGCGATCTTCGCGGGCGATGCGCGGACACCGCTGAAGACGCTGGAAGGCGCGGCGCTATGGGCGCTGCTCGGCCCGCAGGCGGCGGACGAGGCGCGGCAGGACGGCATCCCGATCGCCGACGGCGCGAGCCGGACGTTCTTCCTCTGGCTCGCCTTGCCGCCCGGCATGCGGCCCGCGTCGCTGCGGCACCAGCTGACCTTCCGTGCCGACAAGGGCGCGGTACAGCGCGCCGACGACGTGCGGACGCCCGTGGTCGCGGCGGCGCCGGTGCGGATCGGGCCGCCCCTGCGCGGCGGGCGCTGGCTGGCGGTCGAGGGGCCGGGCAATCATCTGTCGCATCATTGGGGCAGCATGGTCGCGATCGACGGCACGCTGAGCATCCCGCAGCGCTATGCGATCGACTGGTTCGGGCTGGACGCCGGCAGCCATTCGATTCGCGGCGCGCATGCCTCGCCGGCGGCCACCGTGGATGCGGACTGGATCGGCTATGGCCGGGACGTGTTCGCAGTGGGCGACGGTGTGGTGGTCGATGCGCGCGACGGCGTTCCGAACGGCAAGCCGCTGGCGCCGCAGCAAGTGCCGGACGACCTCACCGCGCGCAGCCTGTACGGCAATTTCGTCGTCCTGCGGATCGCGCCGGGCGTCTATGCGCACTACGCCCATCTGCAGGCCGGCAGCGTGCAGGTGCGGCCCGGCCAGCGCGTGCGCCGCGGCACGGCGATCGGCCGTCTCGGCCAGACCGGGAGCGCGGGCGCTCCGCATCTCCATTTCCACATCAGCGACCGGCCGGGCTTCGAGCGATCGGAGGGGCTGCCCTTCGTCATCGATCGGTTCACGCTGCTCGGGGAGGCGACGATCGAGGATAGTTTCGACCCGGCGGTGCCGGTTCGCGTGCGGGCGCCCGGCGCGCGCCTCCACCGCGACGAACTGCCGCTCGACGGCAGCATCGTGGCCTTTCCCTAGCCCGCTTCGATCAAGCGGCGGCCCTCGGGGTCGATCGCGAGGTCGCGCGCAATGGCCTCCGGATCGATCAGCTCGCGTTGTCGGAGGGCGCGTCGCCGTCGCCATCCAGGGCGCATCCGCCATGGTGGCGGCCATGGCGCGGCGGCATCTCGTCGGGAGTGAGCTTGCCGTCCTTGTTGACGTCGAGCTTGTCGAAGCGGGCAGTGGCCGCCGCGATCCATTCGGCGCGGGTGATCGTGCCGTCGCCATCGGCATCGGCGCGGGCGAACTGGCCCCCGGCCCCGTTTCGGGCGTGACCCATGCTGGCGGAGGCGATGCCGCCCGCCGCCACGGTGACCAGCACGCCAGCGAGCGTCGCGCTGACCAGCTGCAGCTTGTGGTCCATTGCGTTCTCCTTCCCGCCCGGAATCGGGCCAGGCTGGAGAAAATCGCGGGCGAACGTCGCGCGACTATGTCGGCGGACGGCCGAATTTGTCGCAAATTATCCTAGCGTCAGGCGAGCGCGCCCGCCCCGATCCCGGCGATCCGGAGGAAGTTCGCCAGCATCGCATGGCCATGTTCGGTGGCGATGCTCTCCGGATGGAACTGTACCCCGTGGATCGGCAGCGTCCTGTGCCGGAAGCCCATCACATGCGCGTCGTCCGCAGTGGCGTTGACCACCAGATCCTCGGGAATGTCGGTGACGATCAGCGAATGGTAGCGCGTCGCGGTGAAGGGCGAGGGCAAGCCTTCGAACAGGCCGGTGCCGTCATGGCTCACCGGGCTCGTCTTGCCGTGCATCAGCCCGCCGCGGACCACCGATCCGCCGAAATGCTGGCCGATCGCCTGATGGCCGAGGCAGACGCCGAGCAGCGGCTTGCCAAGGTCGGCGCAGGCGGCGACGAGATCGAGGCTGATCCCCGCTTCGTTGGGCGTGCAGGGGCCGGGCGAGATCAGGAACGCCTGGGCATTGCTGGCGACGGCGTCCCGCGCGGTGAGCGCGTCGTTGCGCACCACCTGCACGTCGGTGCCCAGCTCCATCAGATAATGGACCAGGTTCCAGGTGAAGCTGTCGTAATTGTCGATGACGAGGATCATGGTGGAACGCGCTACCGCGTCTGGAACGCTACGACAATCGGCCCGATCGGTGCGCCGCCGTCCAGCCGGTCGGACACCGGGTCCCACAGGCGGGAGACGGCACCATCGAGATAGAGTGCATCGGGCGCGGCGAGCCGGTCGCGGAACAGCCGGGCGAAGCGGCCGAACGACACCGGTTCGTTGCTGATCGCGAACCAGGCGCTGCCGTTCAGCCCGACCCCGACTGCGTTGCGCACCTGGAGCGAAGTGCCGTTCTCGGCCAGCTTGGGATGGAGCTGGCCGTCGATCAGCAGCATCGGCCCCGACTGGGTGGCGAAACGGACGTGATCGGGTTTGTTCTTCGCGAAATCGTCGGTGGTGGCGACGTGCCAGCCCTTCGCATCGCCCCAGAACACGCCGTTCGGCTGCATGTGGAAATTTCCGGGGCCGGGGCGCCGGTTGAGCGGCTTCTGCTCGGCGCCGTCCTCGACATAATAGCCGATCGGCAGGCCGGACGCATCGAACATGCCGGCGTTCATCGCGAAGGCGATGCGCGGGTGGCGCGGGCCCAGCCGCGGCTCGAGCCCGGTGAAGTCGCGCATCGGGCGGCCGTCCTTGCCCTTGTCGACCAGCATCAGCTCGTGCTTCTGCGGATCGGCGCGGCACACGGTGAAGCGGCTGCCTTCGAAGCGGATGTCGCGGCACGCCGCGTCGATGCTGCCGTTGGAGGCGCAGGCGGCAAGCAGCAGGAAGGCGCCGGCGGGGGCGATCGGCCGGATCATCCGTGCCACTTAGGGGCAAAAGACGCGGAGGCAAGACGCCGCGTGCCTTGGGCTTGCCATAGTGAGACGGCACGCCGGGCGGCGAGGGGCGTTGTTGCGCCGGAAGGAGTGCTCATGATCGTTCGTTTGCTCGTTGCCGCCGCGTTGCTCGCGGGGCCCGCCATGGCGCAGGACGGCAAGCAGTCGCAGAATACCGATAGCAGCGGCCCGCCCAAGCGGGTGCGCAGCATCCTGCTCTACGGGCAGGAGGAATGCCCCAAGCCGCAGAGCGAGGAAGAGATCGTGGTGTGCGCCAATGCCGGCGAATCGCCCTATCGCATTCCCAAGCGCTTCCGGAACCAGCCCAAGGACGATGCGGCGTCCCAGGCCTGGACCAACCGGGTGGAGACGGTGGAGGAAGTCAATCGCGCCGGGCTGCCCAACAGCTGCTCGCCGGTGGGCATGGGCGGCCAGACCGGCTGCACCCGCCAGATGATCCGCCAATGGTATCAGGAGCGGCTCGACCAGAAGGCCAAGGACGCGCAGGTGCCGTGATCTTCGTCTCTCCCTCTCCCGCGGGGGAGAGGGAGTCGGCTATTGCCCGAACCCGGCTTCGCCGGCCTGCCTGACTGCCTCGCACGCCGCCGCGAACAGGGCGCCCGCCTTGGCCTCGCACTCGCGCTGCTCATATGCCGGATCGCTGTCCGCGACGATGCCGGCGCCGGCCTGGACGTGCATCGTCCCGTCCTTCACCAGCGCAGTCCGGAGCACGATGCAGCTGTCCATCGAGCCGTCGGGCGAGAAATAGCCGACGCCGCCGGCATAGGGGCCGCGCGTCTCGGGCTCCAGCTCGGCGATGATCTCGCAGGCGCGCACCTTGGGCGCGCCGCTCACCGTGCCCGCGGGGAAGCCCGCGAACAGCGCGTCGAGCGCGTCCTTGCCCGGTGCCAGCCGGCCGACCACGTTCGAGACGATGTGCATCACATGGCTGTAGAATTCGACCGCATAGCTGTCGGTCACCCGCACGCTGCCTGCCTCCGCCACGCGGCCGACATCGTTGCGGCCCAGGTCGAGCAGCATCAGATGCTCGGCGCGCTCCTTGGGGTCGGCGAGCAGGCTGGCGCGGTTCTCCTCGTCCTCGGCCGCGGTCTTGCCGCGCGGGCGCGTGCCGGCGATCGGGCGGATGGTCACTTCGCCGTCGCGAACCCGCACCAATATCTCCGGGCTCGATCCGGTAAGTGCGAAGCCCGGCAGGTCGAGATGGTAGAGGAAGGGCGAGGGGTTGATCCGGCGCAGCGCGCGATAGAGCTCGAAGGGCGGCAGCGCGAAGGGCGTGGTGAAGCGCTGGGCGAGCACCACCTGGAAGATGTCGCCCGCCGAAATATACTCCTTCGCCGCGGCGACCATCTCGCCATAGCGGCCCGGGCGCAGCACGGGGGCGAGGCGCACCTCCTCGGGCTCGGCGCGGACCGGGGCCGGGAGCGTTGCCCCGGCGAGTTGCGCCGCCACCGCATCGATCCGCTCGGCGGCCAGGTCCACATTCCCGTCCGGCCAGACCGGGGCCACCAGGAACAGCGCATCGGCAAGCCGGTCGAACACCAGCACCACCGTGGGGCGCACGAACATCATGTCGGGCACGCCGATCGGGTTCTCGGGCGGGCGCGGCAGCTTCTCGACCAGGCCCACTGTCTCGTAGCTGAAATAGCCGACCAGGCAGGCGAGCGCGCGCGGCAGTTCGGGCGGCACGTCGGTGCGGCAGCGGGCGGCGAGGGCGCGCAAGGCGTCCAGCGCGGGCTCGGCGCACGGCCGGAAGGCATGCCGGTCGGTCAGCCATTCGGCATTGATCGCCGCTTCGTTGCCGGTTGCGCGGAAGACGAGGTCGGGCGCCAGGCCGATCAGGCTGTGGCGCCCGCGCACCGATCCGCCCTCGACCGATTCGAGCAGGAAATCGCCCCGGCCGGGCTCGATCAGCTTGAGCGCGGCGGCGACCGGGGTCTCCGTGTCCGCGATCTGGCGCCGCCAGAGCAGCGCCGGCCGCCCGGCGGCAAGTGCCGCGCGGGCGGCTTCGATCCCCTCGACGCCGTGCGGCACGCCCTTAACGAGCGCCCTGGCGGGTCAGGTCGGCGCGCAGGCGAGCGATCGCCGCCTCGTTGCGGGTGACCTTCAGGTCGCCGCGGATCGCGCGGATGAACTCGCGGGCATATTCGGCGGGAATCTGCTGCTGCAGCGCGCTGCGCATGCCCGCCATCGCCATGGCGTCGCCCGACGCGTCATGCGGCTCCACCGTGCCCAGATACACGATGTAGAAGCCGCTGCGGTTGGGCGCGTCGAGCATGCGGGCGGTCTTCGGCTGCATGCTGAAGGCCATCTTGATGAAGTTCTCCTTCTGCGCGATTTCCTGGCGCTTGAAGTCGAACGGCTTGGGCGGCGGTCCCTTGGCGCCCGCATCGGCCAGCGCCTTCTCCATCGGCACGCCCTTGTTGAGCGCGGCGACGACCGCGGTGGCGACGGCCTTCGCCTTCTCCAGCGCCTTGTCGGTCAGATAGTCGCCCTTCACCTTGTCGCGGATGCCGGCGAGCGGGCGCGGGGCGGCAGCGACGATCCGGTCGAGCTTCACGATCGCGAAGCCGCCCTCGGGCGAGACCTGCACGATCTGCGAATCGTCGTCGGGATTCTCCATTGCGAAGCCGCCGCGCATGATCGCGGCCGTGGCGGGGTCGGGCTTATATGCTTCGTTGTCGGGATCGATGCCGCCTGCGGCGAGCGCGGGAGTGACCTGCGCGGTCAGCTTGGCATCGGCCAGCAGCTCGGCGAAATTCTTGCCGTCGCCCACGCCGTCCTCGATCTTCTGGCGGATGTCCGCCAGCGCCTGCGCGGTCTTGCGCTGGGTGATCTCGGTCGAAAGCTCCTCGCGCGCCTGGTCGAGCGACTTGGCGGCGATCTTCTCGATCTTCTCGACGACCAGGATATGCCAGCCGAGCTGCGACTTGATCGGGCCGACGACGCCGCCCTGCGCGGCGGCGAAGGCGGCATCGGCGATCGCGGCGGTGGTCTGGCGGCCGAGCTCGGCCTTCTCGACGCCCTCGAAGTTGCTCGGCTCGAGGCCGGCGGCCTGGGCGGTGGCGGCCAGCGCCTTGCCGCCCTTCACTTCGCCGGCGATCCTGTTGGCGGTCGCCTGGTCGAGCACGACCAGCTGGCGCACGCCGCGCTTCTCGGTCGCGGCGAAGCGGGTGCCGGCCTTCTTATAGGCATCGGCGATCTCGGCCTCGGTCGCGGTCTGCTGGGCGCGGATCTGGTCCGGCATCACCGTCGCATAGCGGACGATGCGGCGCTGGGGCACCAGATAGCGGGCGCGGTGGCTGACATAATAGGCGTTGAGTGCCTTGTCGTCGGGATCGGCGCCCGGATCCATCTGGGCAGTGTTGACCATGCCGACGATGCCGGCGCGGCGCTCGAGCAGCAGCGAGGCATAGGGCGCGACCACGCCGTTCGGAATGTCGGTGCCGATCGTCGCCCGGTTGATCAGCCAGTTGCCGAAGCGCTCCCGCATCATGCTCTCGCGGAAGAGGGCGGGCGCCAGGCGATTGTCGGCGAGCACCTTCTCGAAATTCTGCTGGCTGAACTTGCCGTCGATGCCGGCGAAGGACGGGTTGCTGGCGATCTCGGTGTCGATCAGCTTCTTCGAGACCTGCATGCCGGACTTCTTCGCGAATTCCACCAGCGCGGCCTGGTTGATCATCTCGTCGATCGCGACATCGAGCCCGCCCTGCGCGAGGAACTGCGCCATCGTCACGCTCTGGCCCTCGCGCTGGAGGTTACGGATGAACCGGTCGATCCGGTCCTTCACGTCGGTGTCCTTGATCTTCTCGCCGCCTACCGTGGCCAGGGTGCTGCTCGTCGCGCCGCCGCCC
Source organism: Sphingomonas sp. 67-41 (assembly GCF_001899725.1). Classification (NCBI taxonomy): domain Bacteria; kingdom Pseudomonadati; phylum Pseudomonadota; class Alphaproteobacteria; order Sphingomonadales; family Sphingomonadaceae; genus Sphingomonas; species Sphingomonas sp. 67-41. The sequence goes on from NZ_MKWJ01000011.1 coordinate 77,697, forward strand.
GAGTTGCGGATGCCGGTGATGTCGCCGGCGGCGAAGGCGATGGCGATGAGGCCAAGGAAGAGGAACACCGCGATCAGGCCGTAGCGCGACTTGGTGAAATTGCGGAAGAAGCTGAGCATGAAGGGCCGATCGTTGGAGACGCGTTTCCCGGTGCTTTAGGGCGCTCATCCGCCGCCATCAAGCTTGTGCGAACGCCCGCGCCTGCTATCCGCGAACGAAATAATCAAAACGGGAGGTTGGGTGATGCGCCGCAAGTTGGTGGCCGGGAATTGGAAGATGCACGGGCTGCGTGCGCAACTGCCGGAGATCGAAGCGATCGCGGCCGCGGCCGCCGCAACGCCGGCGGTGGACGTGGCGCTCTGCGTGCCCTTCACGCTGATCCATCCCGCGGCGCAGGTTGCCGGCAGCCTGCCGATCGGCGCGCAGGACCTGCACGAGGCCGATCAGGGTGCGCATACCGGCTGCATCTCCGCGCCGATGCTGGTGGAGGAGGGGGCGACCCTGACCATCGTCGGCCATAGCGAACGCCGTGGCGACCAGCACGAGACCAGCCACGATGCCTATATGAAGGCCGCCGCCGCGCATCGGCACGGCCTTGGGGTGATCCTGTGCTGCGGCGAGCTCGAGGCCGAGCGGGCGGCGGGCCGGGCCGAGCGCATCGTCCAGTCGCAGATCGAGAAATCGCTGCCCGACGATGCCGATCCAAGCTGGCTCACGCTTGCCTATGAGCCGCGCTGGGCGATCGGCACCGGCAAGACGCCGACGCCCGACGAGATCGCCTCGATGCACGCGATCCTGCGCGCCAAGCTGCGCATGATGATCGGCGAGGCCAAGGCCGACGGCATCCGCATCCTCTATGGTGGATCGGTGACCGGGGCGAATGCCGCGCAGATCCTGGCGCTCGACAATGTCGACGGCGCGCTGGTCGGCGGCGCGAGCCTCACCGCAGAGAAGTTCGTGCCGATCCTTCGGGGGGCTGCGTCGGTTTCCTGATTTCGCCGAGGGTCAGATAGGCGGTCACGCCCGAGAGCGCCGCCGCCGCGGCGCCGGCCAGCGCCCCCATGTGAAAGGCGCTGACCAGCCCGGCACCCGCCGCAGCGATCACCGCGCCGGCGATCGCGGTGGCGATCAGGCCGCCGGTGCGCGCGATCGCGCTGTTGAAGCCGGACGCCGTGCCGGTATGCGTCTCGTCGACCGAGGCCAGGACCGCCGTGGTGAGCGGCGCCGCGACGCTCGCCATGCCGATCGCGATGGCAAGCGCGCCGGGGAACACCGAGGTCCAGTAGGGCGCGTCGGCATCGACGCGCAGCAGCAGCGCGAAGCCGATGGCGACGATCAACGGGCCGATGGTGAGCGGCCAGCGCGGGCCGATCCGAGCGGTCACCTTGCCCATCACGCGGCTGGCGATTCCCATCCCCAATGGCATCGGCAACAGCGCGAAGCCGGCATGGAGCGCCGAATAGCCGCCCGCTTGGATGAGGACATAGGGAAGCAGCAACAGCACGCCGCCCAGCGCGCCGTAGAGCAGGAAGGTGAGCAGGGTGAGCCCGGCAAAGGCGCGCGAGCCGAACATCGCCACCGGCATCATCGCCCGGTCGCCGCGGGCGTGCTCGACCCACAGGAACAGGCCGATGGCGAGCGCGCCGGTGACGAGGCCGATCGCCACCGGCGCGTCCAGCGCGTGATGGCTCGACCAGAGCGTGAGCGCCCAGGTGATCGCGCCCAATGCCAGCGTCGCGGCGGCGGCGCCGGGCAGGTCGAGCGGCAGGTCGCCCTCGGCGCTCTCCTCGACATAGCGCATCGCGATGAAGATCGCGGCGAGTGCCACCGGCACGTTGACATAGAAGATCGCGCGCCAGCCGATCGCATCGACCAGCCAGCCGCCGAGCGGCGGGCCGACCGCACCTGCGATCGCGCCGACGCCGGCCCAGGTGCCGATCGCCTTGCCGCGTGCCTCGCCGGTAAAGGCATGGCCCAGCGTCGCGAGGCTGTTGGGCAGCAGGATCGCCGCGCCGATCCCCTGCACGGCACGGGCGGCAAGCAGCAGGGTGAGGTCCGCCGCCACCGCGCAGGCGATCGAGGCCGCCGTGAACAGCGCGATGCCGAGCACCAGCAGGCGGCGGCGCCCGAAATGATCCCCCGCCGCGCCGCCGATCAGCAGCAGGGCCGAGAGCGGCAGCATGTACGCATTGATCGTCCATTGCAGCTCGGCGGGCGTCGCGTGCAGGTCCGCCCCGATCGCCGGCAGCGCGACATTGGTGACCGATCCGTCGATGAACGCGAGGCTGGAGGCCAGGATGCAGGCGGTGAGGGTGAGATTGGGGTGCCTGGCCTGCATGGCGCATCCCTAGCAGATCGCACCGCCATGGTGGAGCAGGCTTGTGCCGCGCCGCCATCCGCATAGCATGCGCGCGGTTCACGGGAGGGTCCGATGCCGCTTCTCGCCTGGTTCGCCTGCCTGCTCGCCCTGGTCGCCGCGCCCGTCGGCGCGAGCACGCTCGACCATGGGCGGATCGACGCGGCCAGCCTGAGGGGCAATGCCGCCGGATTGCCGAGCGCACGCGGCGTCACCGTCTATCTTCCCGACGGCTATGCCGCGAACCGCACGAAGCGTTTCCCGGTGGTCTATTATCTCGGCAATTTCTTCGAGGACGACCGGGCGCCCTGGGCGAACAACGGGGCACAGGCGCTGTTCGACCAGGCGGTGGCGCGGGGCGTGATCGGCGGCGTGATCGTCGTGACCGTCGACTGCACCACCCCGGCAGGCGGCTCCTGGTACGTCAACTCGCCGGCGACCGGGAATTGGGAGGACTTCCTCTCCGGCGAGCTCGTCGCCTGGGTGGATGCGCGCTATCGCACCCTGGCTTCGCGGGATTCGCGCGGGATTGCGGGCGACCGGATGGGCGGGCACGGCGCGATCCGCCTGGCGATGCGCCATCCCGAGGTCTTCGGCGCGGTCTATGCGCTGCATCCGATCGGCATGGGGCCGGGGCTGCAGACGATGTTCTCGCGGCCCAACTGGCAGCTGCTTCGGGACGCCAAGGGCATCGACGACCTGCGCGGCGACGGCTTCTCGCTGATCTTCACCTCGATCTTCCAGGCGCATCTGCCCGATGCGGCGCGCGCGCCGCTGTTCTTCGACCCGCCGGCGCGGCTGAAGAACGGCAGGCTGGAAGTGGATCCGGCGCTCACCGAGCGGCTCAACGCCAGTTTCTTCCTCGAGCGCCAGGTGCCGGCGCATGCGGATAATCTGAAGCGCCTGCGCGGCTTCATGTTCGACTGGGGGCGGGAAGACGCCAACCCCGACCATATCGTCTCGCTCCAGGCCTTCACCCGCACGCTCGATGCGTTCGGCATACCCTATGAAGCCGAGGAATATCGTGGCGGCTGGGGGGATCGGCACTGGGGCGAGGAGGGGCGCATCTACACCGAGATGCTGCCGTTCTTCGCCCGCAAGCTGGTGTTCTAGGATATGCCCCGGGGGGCACCGAATGCTCCCTTGCGGACATCGCTCGCGGCGTGCGAGCATCTTCCGATGTCGGATGAAGACGAGGATTTCCGCACCCGCCGGATCGGCCAGTGGGAGATGCTGCCTCGTTGGGTGAAATGGATCACCACGCTGATCGGGCTGCCCGCCTGGCTGGTGTTCGTGGCCGGTATCTTTCGCGGGGATATCGGCAGCAGCTACCAGATGTTCGCGTTGGCCATATTCGCAGGCGTGGCCGCTCTTCAGGCTTTCTTCACCGTGCGCGCCCTTGTCCGGATGGATATCTAGCGGCGGTTTGCGCCAGTGGGCCGCGGGCGCGGCAGGTGCTTTGGGTGCGGATGCTCATCCAAGTCCGGCCGCGATGCTCCCCAGCGCCAGGGCCAGAATCTCCGCAAGCAGCCAAAGGGCCCCGAGGACGCCATAGACCACGGCCAGTCCGCGCCTGGTCTTCCCCGCGGCGGCGGCAGCCGCGATGCCGAAGGCAGCGGAAGCGCACAGCAGGACAAGCTCCCTTGCTCCCCACAAGGCGCCCAGGAGCAAGAAGGTGATGAGGAAGGCGAGCGCGCCGGCCGTGCATGCGGCCACCAGCCTGCGGGCTGGCGTGGGCGCTTCCGCAAGCGCGGCGACCCGGTGATATCTTGTCAAGCGGCCCTTCACCCGCCGAGCCTATATTCGGCGAGGCCGGGCCGCAATATCGTCGCCCCGCCGAGCTCGGCCCGGCCGGACCCGCAGCCCCTCCCGGCAAGGGAGGGGAGGGCCGGGTTCACTTCGCGTAGCGGTCCTTCAGCACCTTCCACACGGCGCGCAGGCTCACTGCCTCGGCGCCCTTGGGACGGCCCGGCTTGTGGCTGCCGTTCCAGCAGAAGATGTCGAGATGCGCCCATTGCGCCTTTTCGGGGACGAACTCCTTGAGGAACAGCGCGGCGGTCAGCGCGCCGCCGAACGGGGCTTCGGCCGCATTGACCATATCGGCCACGTCCGACTTCAGCATCTCCTTGTACGGATCGTAGAGCGGCAGGCGCCACATCGGATCCGCCTCGGTCTCCGCCGCGGCCAGCAGCTCGCTCGCCAGCGTGTCGTCATTGGCGAACAGCGCCTGCAGGTCGGCCCCCAGCGCGACGCGGGCGGCGCCGGTGAGCGTCGCATAGTCGATCACCAGTTCCGGGCCCTTTTCCTCGGCCTTGGTCAGCGCATCCGCCAGGATCAGGCGGCCCTCGGCGTCGGTGTTGCTGTTCTCCACCGTGATGCCCTTGCGCGAACGCATGATGTCGCCCGGGCGCGTCGCTTCGCCGTTGATCGAATTCTCCACCGCGGGGACGAGCATGTGCAGTCGCACCGGCAGGCGCGACGCCATGATCAGCTCGGCGGTGGCCAGCGCGTGCGCCGCGCCGCCCATGTCCTTCTTCATCAGCCGCATCCCGGCGGCGGGCTTGATGTCGAGCCCGCCCGAATCGAAGCACACGCCCTTGCCGATGATCGCGACCTTCGGATGCTCGGGGTTGCCCCATTCGATCTCGATCAGCCGCGGCTCGCGGCCCTTGCCGGCGGCCTTGCCGACTGCCCAGAGCAGGCCATAGCCCTTCTCGATCTCGTCGCCCTTCACCACCGTCAGCTGGCAGCCATGGGCCTTGACCAGTTCGGCGGCGGCGGCCTCGAGGTCGGCCGGGCCCATGTCGTTGGCGCCGGTGTTGATCCGGTCGCGCAGCTTGTATGTGGCATTGGCCATGCGCACCGCTTCCTCGATCCGCGCAGGCTCGGAAGTGAGCAGCACGCGCGGGCCGACCGGCGCCTTCTCGTCCTTCTTGTAGGCATCGAACTTGTACTGGGCGGCCAGCCATCCATGGATCGCCTTGCCGGGGTCGACGCCTTCGATGCGGTACGTCCCTTCCGGAAGCGTTTCGGCGAGCTTGGCGAGGCACCACACCGACAGGCGCTCCGCATTGGCGACGACGCTCACCACCGACCAGTCCTCCGCGCCGTCGCCGGGCAGGATCGCGCTGGCATAGGCACTGGGCACCAGCTTCTGCGCGGCGGCCGCGGTGCGATGGCGCGGCGGCTGGGCGGCGAGCCAGGCATCGAAACCCTTGGCGTCGATCACATGGATGGTGCGGGCGGGCTGGCCCTTGTCGGGCTGAACGAGCGTGTTGGGATCAGGCATGGGCGTTGATCTAGGTAATGGCGGCGGCGAGGGCTAGGGGGCTTTTGTTCCTTTCCGCGATCTATCCAGCCGCGGCCGTTCCCGCCTTGGCAGGGGTGACGGCCGATACGCGCGGGCAGTCCGTGGCCGGGCAAGAATTTTCCCCCGGGATGGAACTCAATCGTTGCGCTCCCGGTTTCCAATTCGTCCGCGGGCAACAGGGAGCAAGCGATGACCGACACGCGCTATGAAGGGGAGCGCATCCCCTATCTCGAGCCGGTGGAGGAAAAGCCGCGTCTCCGCAGCATCGCCGCGACGATCGTCGGTGCGGCGATCGGCCTGATCGGGCTGGTGCTCGCGATCGGCGGGGCCTGGCTCGCGGTGCTGGGCGGCTCGCTCTATTATCTACTCACCGGTGCGCTGATGCTGTGGTCGGGCTGGCTGCTGATCCGCGGGCGGATGAGCGGAGGCTGGCTCTACCTCGCCATCGTCGTCGCCAGCATCCTATGGGCCTGGTGGGAAGTCGGGCCCGATCCCTGGGCCCAGGTGCCGCGCGTGGTCGCGCCGGTAGTGCTCGCCGTCGCAGTGATCCTGGTGCTGCCGACGCTCACCCCGGCGCCGGGCAAGTGGCGGCTGGCGCTGGGCGGTGTCGGGGTGGCGCTGCTGCTCACCGTGATCAACTTCTGGGCCGCCGCGGCCGGCCAACCCGATCCTGTGCTTGCCGGCCTGCCTTCGCCGGGGACCGCGGGGATGGTCGACCCCTCCGGCCAGCAGACCGGCGCCGACTGGCCCGTCTATGGCGGCACCACCAGCGCCAGGCGCTATTCGCCGCTCGTCCAGATCACGCCGGCGAACGTGTCGAAGCTCAAGCAGGCATGGCTCACCCATACCGGCGACCTGCCGTCCTCCGCGATGATCCGGAAGACCTATGGCGCCGAGAACACGCCGCTCAAGGTGGGCGACAGCCTGTACATCTGCACGCCCAAGAACATCCTGCTCGCGCTCGACGCGGCGACGGGCATGGAGAAATGGCGCTACGATCCAAAGGTGCCGGACGATGCGATCCCCTATACCGCGGCGTGCCGCGGCGTGGTCTATTACGCCGTGCCCAATGCGCCGGCGAACCAGGCCTGTGCGACGCGGGTGATCGAGGGCACGCTCGATGCGCGGCTGATCGCGGTCGATGCGAAGAGCGGCAAGCCCTGTGCCGATTTCGGCACGAATGGCCAGGTCGATGCCAAGCAGGGCATGGGCAAGGTTCCCGCCGGCTTCGTCTCGATCAACTCGCCGCCCACGCTCGTCCGCGGGGTGCTCGTCACCGGCCATCAGGTGCTGGACGGGCAGGATCGCTGGGCGCCGTCGGGCGTGATCCAGGGGTTCGACGTCGTCACCGGCCAGCTGCGCTGGGCCTGGGACATGATGCATCCGGACTGGAACGGCGCGCCGCCCGCCGGGCAGGAATGGGCGCGCGGCACGCCGAACGTGTGGACGATGGCGAGCGGCGACGAGCAGCTCGGGCTCGTCTATCTCCCGATGGGCAATGCCGCGGCCGACTATTATTCGTCGCTGCGCCGGCCGGAGGAGAATTTCTACGCGACTTCGCTGGTGGCGCTCGATGTGACCACCGGCAAGCCCAGATGGCGCTTCCAGGCAGTGCGCAATGACGTGTGGGACTATGATTTCGGCGCCCAGGCCACCTTGGTCGACTATAAGGGCGCGCCCGCGCTGATCCTGCCGTCGAAGCAGGGCGATATCTACATCCTCGATCGCCGCAGCGGCCAGCCGCTCACGCCGGTGGGCGAGATGAAGGTGCCGGGCGGCGGCGTCGAGCCGGAGCAGCGCACGGCCACCCAGCGCGTGTCGCTGTGGCATACGCTGCGCAAGCCCGACCTTGCCGAGCGCGACATGTGGGGCATGTCGCCGATCGACCAGATGCTCTGCCGGATCAATTTCCGCCGGGCGAGCTACAAGGGCTTCTTCACCCCGCCCGAGGCCGACCGGCATTCGATCCAGTATCCGGGCTATAATGGCGGGACCGACTGGGGTGGCGTCGCGGTCGATCCGCAGCGCGGAGTGATCGTCGCCAACTACAACGACATGCCCAACTATGTCCGTCTCGTGCCGCGCGCCGAGGCCGACAGGCTCGGCTGGGCGCCGCGCGACCAGGCGCGGGGCAGGATCGGCGGTGCCGAGGGTGCGGGCGATCCGCAGGCGAACACGCCCTATGCGATCAACGTCAATGCCGGCTGGCGGATGCCGTTCACCGGGCTGCTCTGCAAGCGGCCGCCCTATGGCGGGATCCGCGCGATCGACATGGCCAGCGGCAAGACGATCTGGGACCGCCCCTTCGGCGAGGCGCGCACCAATGGGCCGTTCGGCATTCCCTCGATGCTGCCGGTGACGATCGGCACGCCCAACAATGGCGGCGCGGTGGTGACGGCGGGCGGGCTGATCTTCGTGGCGGCGGCGACCGACAACCTGATCCGCGCGATCGACCTGAAGACCGGCAAGACGCTGTGGAAGGCCGTGCTGCCGGCGGGCGGGCAGGCGACGCCGATCACCTATGAGGCGAACGGCAGGCAGTATCTGGTCATCTATGCCGGCGGCCATCATTTCATGGAGACGCCGGTGGGGGACGAGGTAGTGGCCTATGCGCTGCCATGAGCGCCTCGCGGTCTTGCAGGACCGCGGGCGCGCGCTACGCTCCTTGCCGTAGGAAGGAGAGGTCCCCGTGAAGGTAAATGAGGTCCCTGGATTCCCTTGTCCCCAGTGCGGCAAGCTCGTCCATATCGATTTTGCGGAGTTTCTGCGCACCGGGGAGGCGACCTGCTCCCATTGCCTGCTTCGCCTTTCCATAGACCGCAAGGCAAGCGACGCGTTCGTCGAAACGATGCGGAGTCCGCCGATCATGCGGGGCGGCAAGGGCAGGTAAGGGCCAGGCCGGCCGGCGCCGGCGTTCAGCGCAGCGCCTTCACCTGCGGCGCGCACAGGGCGATCGCACGATCGATCATGAAGCTCAGCCGGTCGCGCGCCAGGGCGAGCTCGGCCGGATCCAGGCCCCGGTCGAGCGTCTCGAAGTTGAGATAGGCGAGGCCGTGCAGCACGGCATAGTTGGAGAGCGAGCCGTCGCTCGTCACCACGCGCTCCTGCACGACGTTGAAATCCGCGCCGACCATCGCGTCTCGGCAAAAGGCGGCGCCCGGCGGGTCCCTGGCGAGGAAGGTGGCGAATGCGACGGTGTCGTCATCGTCGAACGGCCAGGCCTTCGATATCGAGGGGCTGGGGATCAGCGTATCGTCGCAATAGCGGATCGAGATGATCCCGCTGCCCTCCGGATCGCCCTTGTTGCAGTGCGAGCCCGCCGTTTCGAAACCCCTGGCGTTGGTATGGAGCGCGATGATCGGCCAGGCACCGTGCGCCAGATCGGCCAGGATATTGTGCGCATAGCCGGGGAGCGCGGTGTCGAAATTGCGATTGGGGTCGATCGGCCTGCCGTAATCGACGGCTTCGTTGAGGCGCCTGCCGTCGCCGCCGGGCGCGATGCCGGAGTCGATCGCGATCAGCACGCCGCCATATTTCCGCACGGCCACCAATCCGGCTTCGAACCCGGCATTCTCGTTGTCGTGCGGCACGAAGAAGAGCGGTCCCCCGGGGTGTTTCGCATTGGCGATGCGCCACAGGCGCCAGCGCGCACGCTCCTCGCGAAATTCCAGGGCCGAGACAGTGAGCCCCTGCCACGCCGCGGGGTCGCGATGCCGGGCGAAGTCGTCGTCCTGCACGGTCAGCGGGTCCACGGGCCGTACCGTCGCCGCATCGGGCGGGCTGGCGGCGAACAACGCGGCGGCGGCCAGGGCGGGAAGGCGCATCAGTCCCTCGGCTGGATCAGGAACTGCTCGAACTTTCCGTGAAAATCCGGCTCGGCATAGGTGATGGCGATCAGCTTGCGGCCATCGGCATAGACGATGTCGTAGTTGCGATTGACGAATCCGCCGCGCAGCCGCGGCTTGCCGCGCGGCGTGAAGCTCACCGGATCGCCCAGCGCGAAGAGGCTGGTGTAGTAATCCCCGGTTGCCTGGGCAGTGAAATAGTAGCTGGCGTCCTCGGTGAGTTGCGACCGGTCCAGCGTGCCGGTGCGGAGCTGGTCGAACAGCTTGCGCGCGAGTTGATCGCGATAGAGGTCCGTCGAGATGACGGGGACGGGCGGGGGAAGCGGATGGAGGAGATCGGTGATCCCGCCGGTGATCGCGTCCTGCGCGCCGCCGAAATCGGCATTGACCAGCGCGACCACGGCGAAGCGCTTCTCGGGCATCACGAAATTGTCGGAGAGGAAGCCCACGGCTTCGCCGCCATGCTCGACGGTCCTGTCGCCCGCGCGGTTGCCGACCGAGACGCCGAGGCCATAATGGGTATCGGTGCCGTTGGTGAGCTTGATCGCGGTTTCCTGCGTCGCCCAGTCCTCGGGGCTCAGGATCTTGCGGTCGATCCGGGCGATGTCCCATTTGGCGAGGTCGCTGGCCGACATGGCGAGCTCGCCCGCCGCCCATAGCCAGCCATGCGCCGCCGGACGGGCCGCACGGACGGGCCCGAGCGCGAAGCGATGATTGCCCTGCGGGAAGCCCTTGCCCACCGCATAGTCCTGATCCATCGCGTCGATGCCGAGCGGCTTGAAGATCTTCTTCTGGAGATAGTCGAGCAGCTTCATGCCCGACGCCTTCTCGATGATCATGCCGGCGACGACATAGCCGGTGTTCGAATATTGCCAGGCGCTGCCCGGCTCGAAATCGAGCGGCTTCTTCGCCCAGCGATCGAGGATCTGCTGGGGTGTGACCGGCTTCTGCATCGCGGCGAAGTCATAGTCCTGCGGCCAGTAATCCTGGATGCCGGCGGTGTGGCTGAGCAACTGGCGGATGCTGATCCGGTCGGCGCCGGTGATGTCGGGCACCCATTTCGACACCTTGTCGTCGAGGCCGAGCTTGCCTTCGTCCTCGAGCAGCAGGATCGCCGCCGCGGTGAACTGCTTCGAGATCGATGCGATCTGGTACTTCGCCGCCGGGCTGGTCGCCTTCATCCCCGGACCCTGATCGCCATAGGCCTTGGCGAAGACGATCTTGCCGTCGCGCACGATCGCGACCGAGGCGGAGGGGGCGCCGGACGATCTGAGCGCATCGGCGACGATCGTGTCGACCCTGGCGGCTTCGTCGGCAGTGAGCTGCTGCGCGGCGGCGGGAGTGGCGACGAGAAGAGCGGCGGCAAGGGCGGATCGGAACATTGGGCCTCCGGAGCGATGTCGCGCGAGCTTAGGCCAGCATGCTGTTTCCGTCATCTTTCCGTTTGGCATGCGCGCCTTGCCCGAGCGGCATGGAATCGGCACGACCCGGTCATGCGTTACGCCGGAACGGTGTAATTACCTGTTAGTAAAGCCGGAGAATGTCTCCCCGGTGAACTCGATGCTATGTGTTTTATACCAAGTAGATAAATGGTATGACCCTGACAGGGTGGCGGCATAACAATAGCATTTTACTCACCTAATATTGGGAGGGAATTGCCATGTTATTTGCATTCGCAGCGATGATGGGATGGTGCGGCACCAAATGGCCGGGCTGGTGGCGCTGGCCGCGTCCGCCGCATCCGGATCCCGAGCCCTGGTGGCGGCTGGTCGACGGCATTCTCGGGGCGGTGGGTGGCGTGATCGCCGTCAACCTGTTCGAGCCGATGCTGCGCGATCAGGGGTTGATGGCCACCGGCCTGACGGCGTTCTTCGGCGGCCTCGCCGTGGCGACGGCCGTGGAAGCGGTGGTCGGGCTGAACGCCAAGGCGCGCTGAGCGCTACGGACTCTAGGGGGCGGGCGGTGCCCCCGGGCACCGCCTTGCTTGCGTCAGGCCAGCGGCACGCCGTAGAGGTCATGCTCGTCGGCATCCTCGATCTCGACCCGGACGATATCGCCCTGGCCGAGATGCCCGGCGTCGCGCAGGAACACCTCGCCGTCGATCTCCGGGGCATCGGCCTGGCTGCGGCCGGTGGCGCCGCCTTCCTCGCCGACCTCGTCGATGATCACTTCGAGCGTGCGGCCGATCCTGGCCTGAAGCTTGGCGGCCGAGATCGCCGCGGTCTTCGCCATGATCCGGGCGTAGCGCTCTTCCTTCACCTCTTCCGGCACCGCGCCGGGCAGGGTATTGGCCGCCGCACCCTCGACGGGCTCGAAGCGGAACGCGCCGACCCGGTCGAGCTGGGCCTCGTCGAGCCAGTCGAGCAGGTACTGGAAGTCCGCTTCGGTCTCGCCGGGGAAGCCGACCACGAAGGTCGAGCGGATCGTCAGGTCCGGCGCGATCTCGCGCCACTTCTTCAGCCGCTCGAGTACCTTGGCTTCGTTCGCCGGGCGCTTCATCGAGCGCAGGACGCTCGGGCTGGCGTGCTGGAACGGGATGTCGAGATAGGGGAGGATCAGCCCCTCGGCCATCAGCGGGATGACCTGGTCGACATGCGGATAGGGATAGACATAGTGCAGCCGCACCCAGGGCGCGATCCTGCCGAGCTCGCGGGCGAGATCGGTCATGTGGGGGATCACGTCCCGGCCCTTCCACAGGCGCGGCTCCTTGCGGATGTCGACGCCGTAAGCCGAGGTGTCCTGGCTGATGACCAGCAGTTCCTTCGTCCCGGCTTCGACCAGCTTCTCCGCCTCGCGCAGGATCGCGTCGGGACGGCGGCTGACCAGGTCGCCGCGCAGCGCCGGGATGATACAGAAGGCGCAGCGATGGTTGCAGCCCTCCGAGATCTTCAGATAGCTGTAATGGCGCGGCGTGAGCTTCAGGCCCGCGTCCGGCACCAGGTTGACGAAGGGCGAGGGCGGCATCGGGGCCGCCTCGTGCACCGCGCCGACCACTTCCTCATACTGATGCGCACCGGTGACGGCGAGCACGTTGGGGAAACGGGCGCGGATCGTCTCGGCCTCCTTGCCCATGCAGCCGGTGACGATCACCCGGCCGTTCTCGGCGATCGCCTCGCCGATCGCCTCGAGCGATTCCTCCTTGGCGCTGTCCAGGAAGCCGCACGTGTTGACCAGCACGACATCGGCGCCGGCATAGTCGGGCGACATCGCATAGCCGTCGCTGCGCAGCTTGGTGAGGATCCGCTCGCTGTCGACCAGGTTCTTGGGACAGCCGAGCGACACCATGCCCACGCGGGGCGCCTCGGGGAGTTTGGTTGCCATGATTGGCGGGCGACATAGGGATTTTCGCCGAAAAAGCTAGGCCGGTGCTGTCCGGGGACGATTCGGCCCGCGTTCCGGGTCAGCCGGGCGCGCGGAAGATGAGCCACGCGCCCGCCGCGATCAGCGCGAAGCCGATCAAGTGATTCACCGTGATCTTCTGTCCGAGATAGAGGAGCGAAAAGCCGACGAACACGGTGAGCGTGATCACTTCCTGCATCGCCTTGAGCTGCGCCGCGGAATAGACTGCGCTGCCCCAGCGATTGGCCGGCACCGCCAGGCAATATTCGACGAAGGCAATGCCCCAGCTTGCCAGGATGACGAGCAGCAACGGCGCCTGCTTGAACTTCAGATGCCCATACCAGGCAAAGGTCATGAAGACGTTCGAGCCGATCAGCAGCAGGATCGGGACGAGGCGGGCGAAGAGCATTTCGGGCATGGCGCGACCATGGCCGGGATGGGGCAGCGGTCAAGATGGAGCCGGCGCGGTTTCCCGGGGTATCCAATCCTCTTGGCCTCGCATCCGGACCGCGACGCCTGTCATCCCCTTCATTTACGTGGTTGCAAGCAGCTGGTAGCCTGGTTGCGCAAGCATTGGTGCGGGGCGGCAAGGAGCCTGGACGGTGGCCTGCAAGTTGTGCGCATGGTTGTGTCGCTGGCTCGGTGCCGGGCTGGCGGACTCCTTTTGGAAACAGTCCGGTGACTGGGAACGCGCGCATTCCAATGACTATGCGCTTTGGCTCGAAGCACCCGTGGAGACGCGCGAGCGGGCGGAGGCCGCGCTTGCGATCTTCGACGCGGATCCCGAAGCGGCCCTGCGCACATTCCTCGACTTGGCGGAGTCGGGAATGCCCTGGGCGATGGAAGCGGTCGCGGGTTATTATGAACGCGGGACTGTCGTCGCTGCCGATTTCGGGCAGGCGCAGGACCAGTATCGCCGCGCGATCGAGGCCGGTTCCTGGGCGGCGACGATCGGCTACGCCAAGCTGCTGGCCCGCCATGGTCATTTCGATACTTGCGACACGCTGCTGCGAGACTGTGCCGAGCAGGATTTCGTTCCGGCGTGCTTCTGGCTCGCATGGTATCGATTGAAGCGATCCCGTAGCGCCGCGACTTGCCGGGAAGTGCGGCCCCTGTTGGAGCGTGCCGCCGATGCGGGGCACCCTGCTGCTGGAATAGTCTTGGCGCGGCTGAAATTGCTGGGGAAGTTCGGCTTCCGGGAAATTCCGGCCGGCCTCCGGCAGCTTTCCAGGGCGATGGATCGAAGCAGGGCGGATGCTTCCGGAAGGCACATCGCCCTGGAGGGGCGGATTCCCGCCGCCGGCTAGCCTCTCGGGTATGGCGGGCGCCCGCCCGGAATGGCATCAGGACAGGATGGAGATGATTTCCCGAGAGACGCTGCACGCGCAGCTGCGCGCGCTGGGCGTGCGCGAAGGCGGCGTGCTGCTCGTCCATATGAGCTATCGCGCCGTGCGTCCGGTCGAGGGCGGTCCAGAGGGGTTGGTCCAAGCGCTCACCGAGGTGCTGGGACCGGAGGGCACGCTCGCCATGCCCTCGGCGACCGGCGATGACGACGCGCCCTTCGATCCGGCGGCCACGCCCAATCGCGACGATCTGGGCGTCGTCGCCGACCTGTTCTGGCGTATGCCCGGCGTGCTGCGCAGCGCGCATTTCGACGCGGTCTCGGCACGCGGGCCCCAGGCCGAGTGGATCGCCGGCGGCCCGTTCGTGCTGCCGCCCGCCGCGCCGGGCAGCGCGATCGACCGAATTCGCCAGGCCGGCGGGCAGGTGCTGCTGCTCGGGGTGGGGCATCACGCCAATACGATGCTGCACCTGGCCGAGCTCGTCGGCGGCGCGCCCTATCGCAGCGACTTCCACTATATCGATGCCAGTGGCGCCGAAGTGCATTACGGCGAGAATGACAGCTGCTGCGAGAAGTTCGAGCTGGCCAATGCCTGGCTGAAGGCGGAGGGCCTGCTGCGCGAGGGCAGGGTCGGCCATGCCGAGGCACGGCTGATGGATGCCGAGGATCTGGTGCGGATCGCGGCGGAGAAGGTGCGGGCCGATCCGCTGCTATTCCTCCACGGCGCCGAGGACGGCTGCGAGGAGTGCGACGAGGCGCGCGCGAGCGTCTAGCCGGTCACGATCTCCAGGATCGTGTCTCCGGCCTGCAGCGCGTGCGCTTCGGGCGCCTTGTGGCCAAGCGCCACTCCGCCGCGATAGATGCGGACGCCCAGGCCGGTCGCGATCGCCGACAGCGGCTTGCCGACCTCTTCCGGCCGCACCTTGCGCTCGGCAAGCTCGACCGTGCCGTGGATCGAGGCGAGGTCGGTCAGATAGTCGGCAAGGTGGCGGCCCTGGCACGAACTGGCCAGGAGCAGCCCGGCGAAGCTCACCGGGTTCACCACCGTGGTCGCGCCCGCCGCCCGCGCCGGCAGCTCATTGTCCTCGTTGCGCACGATCACGCTGATCGGCACGGCTTGCGCGAGGTGCCGCGCCGTGAGCGTAATCAGGATCGAGGTATCGTCGCGCCCGGCGCAGACGATCATCGATTCGGCGCTCGCGATGTGCACGTCCTGGAGCACCTGGTCGCGCGTCGCATCCGCCTGCAGGACGATACAGCCGCGCTCCTCGGCACGGGCGATATTGGCTTCGCTCTGGTCGATCACGACGATGTTGCCCGGATTGCGGCCCCGCGCGATCAGCTCGTCCACGGTTTCCGAACCGGTGGTGCCGTATCCCGCCACGATGATGTGCCCCGAAAGGGTCCGCTGGATCACTGCCATACGCCATTTTTCCCAGGTGCGCTTGAGCACGAAATTATAGGCGGTGCCGAGGAAGAGCAGCACCACGAAGATGCGGATCGGCGTGACGACGAACGCGTCGAACATCCGCGCCGAATTGCTCACCGGCACGATGTCGCCATAGCCGGTCGTGGTTATCGAGATCGACGTGAAGTAGAGGATGTCGAGGAAGCTGACATGCCCGTCGGCCGAATCCTTCAGCCCGTCGCGTTCGATCCAGTGAACGCCCACCGCCAGCGCGAGCAGGGCCAGCACCGCCAGCACCCGCCATCCGATCGAGGCCCAGACGGGCAAGCTCGACTTGCGCTTCAGCGTGGAAGGCGGCCTGAGCGCCATCAGCGCGCGGGCAGCCTCGGCAGCGGATCGACGGGGCTGCGGCCCTGGCGGATCTCGAAATGGAGTTCCGGGCGGTCCGCAAAGCCCGAATTGCCGGATAGCGCGATCATCTGGCCCTTCTTCACTGCCTGGCCGCGCTGCACGAGCAGCTGGCCGGCATGACCATATACCGTCGTCCAGCCATCGCCATGGCGAAGGATCACCAGGCCGCCCAGCGCCGGGATGTCCGATCCGACATAGGCGACCACCCCATCCGCCGCGGCGAGCACCGGCGTGTCGAGCGGCGCGGCGATCTTGATGCCGTCATTGCGTTCCCCGCTCGCGCCGGGGCCGAAGCGCCGGATCACGGTGCCCTTGAGCGGCCATTGGAAACCGCCGGCAAGCCGGGCCGGCGCCGCCACCGGGGTGGTGGGCGACAGCACGCGGGCCGAGGAGGCGGTCGGCTGGGCCGGCTTGGCCTTCTCGGCGATGGCGGGCTGGCCGCCGGTGACGATATCGTCGACGCCCAGGTCGAGATGGAAACGCGCCGCGCGCTGCTCGATCGTCTCGGGGCGGCCCGAAGGCGACGCCGTGTCGGGGATCAGCAGCCGCTGGCCCGTGCGCAGGATGTACGGCTCCTCCAGGTCGTTGACTGCGATGATCCGCGACCAGTCGACCCCATAGGCGATGGCGATGGCGATGCCGGTCTCGCCGTCGCGGACCAGGTGATAGCGGCCGCCCGGGATCGCCAGCTTCTGGCCGACGCGGATCACGAAGGGCGAGGGGATGTTGTTGGCGCGGGCGATCGCTTCCGATCCGGCCCCGGTCTTCATCGAGATCGAACGCAGCGAATCGCCCGGCTGGACGGTGTAGCTGCTGCCTGCCACGACCCGCGAATCCGCCTGTACCTTGCGCGCCTGCCAGGCGGGCGGCGGGGCAGGGAGGCGGCGGACGTCCTGCTCGTTGCCGAGCGCGGGGCGTTCCCAGCCATCCTGTTGCGACTGGGGCTGCGAGTGGCGGTCCTGGCGGGGCGCGGGCCGGTCATAGCCGGAGTCGCGATAGCCGCCGCCGGTCTGCGGAATGCAGGCGGCCAGCATCAGCAGCGCCAGCGGCGCCATCGGCCTTGCCCCCATCATCCCGACCCCCAAATTAACCATATCCGGTCGTACCATATCGCGCATTTCCGCGCACGTCAGGTACGTCTGAATGCGGAGGTGCTCAGTTTGCCGGTCCCAGCCGGTTCAGGCCGTTGAGATAGGGCTTCAGCGCCTCGGGGATCGCCACCGATCCGTCTTCCTGCTGGTAGTTCTCCAGCACGGCGACGAGCGTGCGCCCCACCGCCAGGCCCGAACCGTTGAGCGTGTGGACGAAGCGGGTCGCCTTCTCGCCCGCCGGGCGGCAGCGCGCGTTCATCCGGCGCGCCTGGAAATCGCCGCAGGTCGAGCAGGACGAGATCTCGCGGTAGCGGCCCTGGCCGGGCAGCCACACCTCCAGATCATAGGTGCGCGCGGCGGTGAAGCCCATGTCGCCGGTGCACAGCTTCATGCGGCGGAAGGGCAGGCCGAGCGCCGTGAGGAGGCCCTCGGCGCACCGGGTCATGCGCTCATGCTCGGCTTCGCTTTGTTCGGGCGTGGTGATCGAGACCATCTCGACCTTCTCGAACTGGTGCTGGCGGATGAAGCCGCGCGTGTCGCGGCCCGCGGCGCCGGCTTCGGAGCGGAAGCAGGCGGTGAGCGCGGTGAAGCGCAGCGGCAGCTCCTCTTCGGCCAGGATCTGTTCGCGGACGATGTTGGTGAGGCTCACCTCGGCGGTGGGGATCAGCCAGCGGCCGTCGGTGGTCCGGAACAGGTCCTCGGCGAACTTGGGCAGCTGGCCGGTGCCGAACACCGCCTCGTCGCGCACCAGCAGCGGCGGGATGGTCTGCTCATAGCCCTGGGCCTCCAGCGCATCGAGCATGAACTGGCCGAGCGCGCGGTGCAGCTTGGCGGCGGCGCCGCGCACCAGCGTGAAGCGCGCCCCCGAGAGCATCGCGCCCGTTTCGAAATCGAGCCCGAGCGCCGGGCCGATCGCGTCGTGCTCCCTGGCCGGGAAGGCGAGGACGGTCGGCGCGCCGACGGTTGCCATCAGGGCGTTGTCATCCTCGTCGGCGCCCTTGGGAACGTCGTCATACGGGAGGTTGGGCAGGCTCGCGAGCCGGGCCTCCAGCGCCTCGCCGGCTTCCTTCTCCTCGGCCTCGAGCGCGGGCAGGCGCTCCTTGAGGCCGGCCACTTCGGCCATCAGTGCCGCCGCGGTGGCTTCGTCCTTCGTCGCCTTGGCCGCGCCGATCGCCTTCGAGGCTTCGTTGCGGCGCGCCAGGCCGGCCTGGAGCTCGGTGATCAGGGCGCGGCGCTTCTCGTCCAGGGCGACGAGCTCGGCCGCCTGCGGTTCCAGTCCCCGCTTCGCCAAGCCGGCGTCGAAGGCAGCGGGATTCTCTCGGATGGCGCGGATATCGTGCATGGCCGGGCGTATGACCGGGCTCCCGCCCGCGCGCAACCCTGGCGCGCGTGGCAGCGTTCAGTGTGGCAGGATCAACGAAGGAGACAGGATATGCGGGTTCCCCGTGATGCGATCGTTCTGGTTGCCGATGGTCGCAAGCTGCTGATGCTGCGCAACGAAGGCGATGCGCTGCGCCCGAACCTGCAGTTGGAGCGCAAGGAGGAACAGGAGAACCCGGCCAATGGCGAGCAGGCGAGCGATGCGCCCGGCCGTTCCTTCCAGAGCGTCGGCGCGCGGCGCAGCGCCTATGAGGAGACCGATTTCCACCAGCTGGAGGAGGATCGCTTCGCGGCCGACGCCGCGGCTCTGCTCAAGGCGCGGGCGCTGCGCAACGAATTCGAATCGCTGATCATCGTCGCCCCGCCGCGCACGCTGGGAGCGCTGCGCAAACATTATCACAAGGAAGTGAGCGATCGCCTGACGGCCGAGATCGCCAAGGACCTGACCCGCCACACCGTCCCGCAGATCGAGGAAGCGCTGATCAACGCCGAATAGGGTGGCTCAGCCTTCCGGCTGCGCGTCCGGCGCCTTCTTCTTCAGGAAGCGCTTGCGGGCGACCAGCGCCGCCGCGGCGCCGCCGAACAGCAGGATCATCGGTGGGGCCGGCACCGGCGCCGGTCCGCCCGAGCTGCTGCCGCCGCAGTCGCGCCGGCAGCCGCCATGGCTGCTCGATCCGTGCCCGCCGTTCGAGCTCCAGCCGCTCGAATTGCTCCAATGGCCGCTCGACGAGGACGATGTCGAAGACGAGTTGGACGAACTGGTCGAGGAGCTGTTGGACGACGAGGTGCTCGAGCTCGTCGAAGTGGAGGACGAGACGTCGCCGCTCGACGACGAGGTCGATGTCGAACTGATCTGGCCGCTCGATGTGGAGGTGGACGAGCCGCCGGTAGACGTGGAAGTCGACGAACCGCCGGTCGAGGTGGAGGTCGAGCCGCCCGATGAGGAGGAGTTGGACGACGAGATCTCGATGTTGATGCCGCTGGATCCGCTCGAGCTGCCGGAGCTGGTCGACCCGCCGAAGAAGCCGCCCGCGAAGAAGCCGCCCATGAAGCCGCCGCCGCCCGAGCCGCCGATCACGCCCGAGGAGGAGGAGCCGCTGCTGCTCGACGAAACCACCGGCATCTCGCCATAGGGCGGAGGCACCGGGATCGGCGCGCCCTGCGCAGTGACGACGACGACCTGGGGCTGGCCCTGGGTAGTGGTGGTGACCGTGCGCTTGACGACTCGCTTCACCGGACGCGCCACGGTGCGCTTCACGACGCGCTTCTTCGTGACGGTGACGTGTTTCACCACGCGCGGCTGATGGATGCGTTCGGTGACGTAGACGCCACCGCCGCCGATCACCGCGCCCCCGCAAGTGCAGGCGCACAGTTTAGCCAAGGCCATGCGAACCGACATTGTTCCCACTCTTCCCGTTGCTGGCGTGTCGCTCCCCGCGGGACCGTCAGCAGCTTCACACTCGTCAATGCGCGAAAAGTGCAAAACAAATTGTTAAGTGCAATGCCGTTAAGGCGACTTAACCATATTTGCGCGTATTTTTCGCGCCCCGGATTTCTGTTGGCGTGGTTAATGTTCTACTTCGGCACGAAGCGAGTGTTTCGTGGCCGCCGGTTCATGAACATTCCCGGTTAATTTCCGATGGATCGGGCCGCGGTTCACCCGCTGCTAATTTCCCTCCATTTACGGGGTATTACGCCTGTGGATTAAAATGACGGCGCGCTTGTTAACGCCGCCGCGCGTAAGTATAGGGCCGCGCAGGGCAAACGGTCTCCGTATGGCTCGGGCCTTACTGAGGACCGTAGTGGAGAGTGGGGATGGCTACTGTTTTGGATCGCTTCGACGAACCGGGTAAACGCGTTCCTCCCGCCGCAAATGACGGCGACGACGGCTATCGGCCGAGCAACGACGAACCCTTCATGAACCCGCGCCAGCTGGAATATTTCCGCAACAAGCTGAACGCGTGGAAGGACGACATCTACCGCGAGGCCGCGGGGACGCTCAACCAGCTGCAGACCGACTCGCTGCGCGAGGCCGATCTCACCGATCGCGCGTCGAGCGAGACCGACTGGTCGATCGAGCTGCGCACGCGCGATCGCCAGCGCAAGCTGATCTCCAAGATCGACGCGGCCTTGCGCCGGATCGAGGACGGCGAATATGGCTATTGCGAGGTGACCGGCGAGCCGATCAGCCTCGGCCGGCTGGAAGCGCGGCCGATCGCGACGATGACCGTCGAGGCGCAGGAACGCCACGAGCGCAACGAGAAGGTATCGCGGGACGAATGACAGGGGGCTGAGGGCCTCCTTTTTTGTGCCTCCTCCGTTCGGCGGCGGAGGCACATTTTCGGCCTTCGTTTACGGTTTCGACGCCTTCGTTTACGGTTTCGACAAGGTTTGCTGCTCTATTCTGCGCGCGTAACTCCTTGCGTTTCGAGCGACATGATGGACCAGTTTCCCTTCGACCCTCTCACTGCGCTCTCGGCGGACGATTTCGCCGCCAGCCAGCGCAACGGTTCGCGCGACAGCCTGATGCTGGCCGCGCAGTTCCGCGTGGCGGGGCGCCCGGACGAGCAGGTGCGCGTGCGCAATCTTTCGCAGGGCGGGCTGATGGCCGAATATACGCAGCCGATCGAACGGGGCTCGCCGGTGGAAGTGGAGGTGCGCGGCGTGGGCTGGGTCAGCGGCCGCATCGCCTGGGCGACCGATGGCCGCGTCGGCATTGCCTTCGACACGCCGATCGACCCGCTGCTCGCCCGCAAGCCGGTGGGCGGGGGCACGCAGACGCCGACTTTCGTGAAGCCGATCTTCACGCGCCGCTGACGTCTTTCCGAGCCGGATATCCATCGGCTCGAATCTTTTCGGAACCAGGTTTCGGAGATTTCGCGCAGTCGGGGTGCGGCTTGGGCCACACCCCTTTTGCGCGGCGCTTCTAGCGCGCCATTTCTTCCTTGATGCGAAGCTTCTGCTTCTTCAGGGAAGCCAGGACCATCTGGTCGGGGCGGGGCCGTTGCGATTCGGCGGCGATTCGCTGGTCGAGCACCGAGTGCTTGGCCGAAAGTGCCGAGAAATGCGCGTTCTGCATCGAAGCAGTCTCCTTCTTCGGGTGGCCGGAACCTGCGACTAGATCACTTTTCCACAGCTTTGTCGCGGGGGAAACGCGGCTAACCGGCGGCTAATCGACAGCATGCGGAAATAGCGCGATGATCCGTTGCGGAGCCTCTCGGGCTGGTGCAGGGAGATCCCGCTACGGGGGCTTTCGCGATGGACGAGAAAGAGATTGTGCGACGGCTCGAAGCGGTGCGGACCGAGCATCGCGACCTGGATGCGGCGATCGACGCGCTGCTCGCGACGGGCACCTCCGACCAGCTCCAGATCGCGCGCCTCAAGAAGCGCAAGCTCATGCTGCGCGACGAGATCGTGCAGCTCGAGGACCAGTTGATCCCCGATATTATCGCCTGATCCGGATCGGGACGAAATCACTGCGAAATTAAGCATTTCGTTACCATGCGGGCTGTGGCAGCGTTGTTTTCATGGGCAAACAGGGCACGACGACGATCCATCGCAAGCTGATCGACACGCTCTATGTCGAGGCGATGCTGCTGGCCGACGAGGCGCGCGCCTATTTCGACGAACTGGGCCGTGACGAGCGCGAAGCGCTGGAGGCCTTGAATCGAGTCGCCTTCTCCTGCGAGTCGCTCAAGGTGACGACGCGGCTGATGCACATCATCGCCTGGCTGCTCACCCAGCGCGCGGTCGATGCCGGCGAACTGACGCCGCACGACGCGCTTGCCTCCTCGCGCCGGCTTGGCGACGCGCCCGAAACCGAGGAGGCGCTGCTCGACGCAATGCCGCCCCAGGCGGTGGCGATCATCAACACCAGCATCGACCTGTATCGCCGCGTGGCACGGCTCGACGAGTCGCTGGGGGAGGCGTCGGCGATCGAAAGCCCCGCGCGCTCGATGATGGACCGGCTGGCCGCCGCTTTCTGATCCTCGGCACGCCGGCCTGGGCCGGGCAGCGCCCGCTCAGCCGCAGAGCGCCGCCCTGGCTGCGGCATATTCCCGCTGCATCCGTTCGATCTTCGCCGTGGCAGGCTCGATCGCATGCACTGCGCCGATGCCCTGGCCCGATCCCCAGATATCCTTCCAGGCCTTCGCCCCGCCGAAGTTCATCGCGCTGGGATCGCTTTCCGGGAGATTGTCCGGATCGAGCCCGGCATTGACGATCGACGCCTTCAGATAGTTGCCGTGCACGCCGGTGAAGAGGTTCGAATAGACGATATCGTCCGCGGTCCCTTCGACGATGCCCTGCTTGTAGGCGGGCGCGGCATTGGCCTCGTCGGTGGCGATGAACGGCGAGCCGATATAGGCGAGGTCGGCGCCCATCGCCTGGGCGGCCAGCACCGAGCGGCCATTGGCGATCGCGCCCGAGAGCACCACCGGCCCATCGAACCATTCGCGTACTTCCTGGACGAGCGCGAAGGGGCTGAGGCGCCCGGCATGGCCGCCGGCGCCGGCCGCGACGAGGATCAGCCCATCCGCGCCCTTCTCGATCGCCTTGTGGGCGAAGCGATCGTCGATCACGTCGTGCAGCGTGATGCCGCCCCAGCCATGCACGGCGTCGTTGAGCTCGGGCCGTGCGCCGAGGGACGTGATCACGATCGGCGCCTTCCACTTGGCGCAGGCCGCCACGTCATGCTCCAGGCGCGGATTGGAGCGATGGACGATCTGGTTGACCGCGAAGGGCGCCGCCGGCGTGTCCGGATGATCGCGGTCCCAGGCGGCCAGTTCCTCGGTGATCTGGTGGAGCCATTCGTCGAGCCTGGTGTCCGGCCGGGCGTTGAGCGCCGGGAAGGAGCCGACGATCCCCGCCTTGCACTGGGCGATGACCAGGTCGGGCACCGAGATGATGAACAGCGGCGATCCGATGACGGGAAGGCGCAGGCGATCGAAGAGCGGGGGCAGAGCCATGGACCAGTTTTGTAGCGAAACCGGAATGGCCGTCCAGCCCGATGCCGGCGACGCTACGGCATGCATGGTTGCACGCGGCGCAATCATTCCGGTGACAGGGCCGACTCGGCCGTACCCCTATTGAAGCGAGCGGCGCGATTCCCCATTGTCGCTCCACGCAACGGCCGCGGGGAGCCCCATATGGTCACCAACGAGATGTACGTCATCGTTCGCAAGGCGATCGAGGCCGCAACCCTGCAGAGCGGCAAGCTCTATGAGGAGGGGCAGGAGAGCCATTACCAGGCGCTCGCCGCGGTGATGGCCTTGCGCAAGGCAGGCTATGAGGTGACGCGTCGCCTCGACAATTAGTCGAACGGCCGCTGCCAGATCACGAAGGTATCGATGTCGGCCGATCGAATCGCGGTGGCATAGGCATCGTGGCGAAAGCCCGGCAGTGCGGCGATCCGCTCGACCATCGCACCTTCGCCCCGCGCGCCCAGCGGCAGGGTGAAGGCGACATCCTCGTCCGGCCCGTAGAACAGCCACCAGGCGCCGCGCCCGTCGGGGCCGGTATCGCTGGTCTCGATCGCGACTGCCGCGAGCGCCTCGAGCGTCACGGCCTGGCGATCGCCTTCGGGAGCGCGCACCCAGAGGCGATCGGCCTCCACGCCCGTCTGCCACAGGCCCTCGGGCTCCATTTCGGGCGCAGCGGCAGGGGCCGGTAGCGCGACCGGTGCCGGCATCGGAGCCTGTGCCCTGGCGCGGCGCTTCAACCAGTCGAACAAACCCATCACGACCCCCGACCCGACTCGAAAGAGGCCCGGGCTAGAACGGCAATATGACGATTGTCCAAGCGGCAGGCGGCGGATCAGTCGACCCGTTTCAGTCCTGCGGCATATTCGCGCTGCTTGGCGGCGTAGAGCGCGGCGCTGGCCTTGAGCAGCGCCTTCTGCATGTCGTCGAGCGGCCGGATCGCCTTGGCCGGCGAGCCGACGATCAGATGGCCGGCGGGGAACGTCTTGCCCTCGGTCACCAGCGCCCCCGCGCCGACCAGGCAATCCTCGCCGATCACCGCGCGGTTCAGGATCGTCGCGCCCATGCCGATCAGCGTGCGGTCGCCGATCGTGCAGCCGTGCAGGATGGCGTGATGGCCCACGGTCACGTCCTCGCCGACGGTGCAGGGCGCCCCCGGATCGGAATGGAGCATCGCCCCGTCCTGGATGTTCGAGCGGGCGCCCACCAGGATCGGCGTGTTGTCCGCGCGGATGACCGCGCCGAACCATATCGAGGCGAGCGCGGCCAGGCGCACATCGCCGATCAGGTCGGCACTTGGCGCGATCCAGGCATCCTCGGCGAGCTGGGGGCGATGCCCCGCGAATTCGTAGAGCGGCATGCCGCTCAGGATAGCGGCGCTTCGAAGCCCGGGGGAAGGGGGATATTGGCGCCCAGTGCGAGCGCCAGCGCCACCGCGCCGAGCAATACCGCCAGCGTGGAGGAGAGCGAGAACAACCCCCAGCCGACCATGGTGACCATCTGCGAATCGGCGCGCTGCGCGCGTTTGTTGCGCTGCATCGACTGGATCACGAACATTGCCAGCATCGCATATGCGAAGACGATAAACTCGGTCATCAACCCACCCGGAAAACCCCTGCGCGCGAACCTACGGGAGGAGGGTTAACGCTTCAATGCCCCGCGCCTCCGGTTTATCGCAGTGCAGCAATGTTCCGTCGTCGCCGAAACGATCAGGGATGGGCCGGCGCCGGAGCGCTCGCCGTCTTGCAGCTGCACGCGCAGGCGCAGGGCACCGGGGCGCAACGGCAGGGCCGGGGCGTCGCGCAACCGCAGATCTGCGCCGCGGGCTTGGCCTCTTCCTTCTTCTTCGGCTTCTCGGGCAGATCGGGCAGGGCAGGCAGCGGCAACAGGTCGCGGGCATTGGCGCCGGCATAGACGCCATGCTGGCTCGCGCCGCAGGCGGGGCAGCCATGATCCTGTTCGTCAGGATCGTGATCGCCCCCGCCGAAGCGGAAGCCGCCCGGTGCCTTCTTCAGCACCTTCTTCGCCGCCTCGCACACCGCTATCGCATGATTGCCGAGCGTCGACACGGTCTGGCCCATCGCCACCTGCTCGGTGGCATAGAAATGGACAAGCATCGCGTCGCGGTGCGCATCCACCGGCTCCTTCACCGCCGGATAGCTCAGCATCTGCTGCATGTCCGCCAGCTGCGATTCCATTGCGCAGATCTGGCCGCCCCAATTGTTGAAGGCGGCGAACAGTTCATAGTCCGGCCAGGTCGCCGGCGCGTGCGGGCGCATCTGTTCGACGAAGTTGACCGGCCCGGCGATGTCCTCGCGCAGCAGGCGGAGGAGAACCCGCAGCGTCACCAGGTCGCGCTGCGGCTGGCGCAGGCGCTGCGCGAATATGTCGGTGACCGTGGCCGTGTGCTTCCACACCTGCTTGCAGAGCATGCGGGTGAATTCCTCGTCGCGCTTCCTCGGCTTGGCGAGCAGCGCGGCCTTGAGCGACGCGAGCACGCCGATGACGATCAGCAGCGCGATCAACACGCCGCCTACCAGGATCCAGGCCGGCCAGTAGATCGCCTCCGCGCTGATCGGCCGGACGGCCACGGCATGCGCCGCGCCCGCTGCCAGATTGCCGATCGAAGCCAGAATGATCGCCACGCTATTCCCCCTGAGTCGCGCGCGATATGGTTAACAGAAACCGACGGGCCGCACAGTCATGACTCGCCCGTTTCGAAACGGAGATGTTTCAATCCCTGAGAAAATCTCCGCCCGTCAGAGCGTGACGCCGCGCTTCCAGATCGCGATTTCGCGTTCGCCATTGCGCTCGGCGGCGGTTTCCCTGCCCGATGCGATCGCGGCGATCGTCTCCAGCAGCGCGCCGGCGGCCGCATCCATGCCCAGTTCGAGCACCTGGCCGGCGTCGAAATCGATCCAGCCGGGCTTGCGCGCGGCCAGGTCGCTGTTCGAGGCGATCTTGATCGTCGGCACCGGGAAGCCGAGCGGGGTGCCGCGCCCGGTGGTGAACAGGATCGCCGTAGCGCCCGCCGCCGCCAGCGCGGTGGAAGATACGGCGTCGTTGCCGGGCGCCTCGAGCAGCGTGAGGCCGTGGTGCCGCACGCGCCCGCCATAGGGGATCACGTCGGTGACGATCGCGTGCCCGGCCTTCTGCACCGCGCCGAGCGACTTCTCCTCGAGCGTGGTGATGCCGCCGGCGATGTTGCCGGGAGAAGGGTTCTCGGAGACCGGCTCGCCATGCCGAGTGAAATAGGCCTTGAAGTCGTTGACCAGGGCCACGATCGCTTCGAACACCGCTTCGTCGCGGGCGCGCGCCATCAGCAGCTGCTCGGCGCCGAATATCTCGGGAATCTCGGTGAGGATCGCGGTGCCGCCCGCCGCGGTGACTGCGTCGGCCATGCGCCCGACCAGCGGATTGGCGGTGAGCCCCGAAAAGCCGTCCGAACCGCCGCATTTCACGCCGAGCACCAGCTCGGAGAGAGGGGCAGGGGTTCGTTCGGCGGCCGCGGCGGCCACCAGCTCGGCAACCAGCGCCACGCCTTCCTCGACTTCGTCCTCCGCCATCTGCGCGCCCAGGGTGCGCAGATTGGGGTGGTCGATCCCTTCCAGCATGCCCTTGATCTGGTTGTTCTCGCAGCCGAGCCCGACGATCAGCACGCCGCCCGCATTGGGATGGCTGGCCAGGGCGGCGAGGATCGCCCGAGTGCCTTGCAGGTCGTCGCCCAGCTGCGAGCAGCCGAACGGATGGGGGAAGGCGTGGATGCCGTCGATCTTGCCCGCATGCCGCGCCGCGGCGCGTTCGGCGATCTTCTGTGCGGTACGCGCGACGCAGCCGACGGTGGGGATCACCCAGATCTCGTTGCGGGTGCCCACCCGGCCGTTGGCGCGGCGATAGCCGAGGAACGCCGGCCCCTCGACCCGAGCATCGTCGTGCGCGGCCGGCGCAAAGGCATAGTCGCCGCTGCCACCGAGCGCAGTGGCGACATTATGGGTGTGGACATGTTCGCCCGGTGCGATCGCGCGGGTGGCGATGCCGATCGGAAAACCGAATTTGAGCACGGGGTCGCCCGCCGCGATCGGCTTCACGGCGACCTTGTGCCCCTTCGCCACCGGTCCGGCGAGCGTGACGCCCAGCGCTTCCTCCCCGGCGGCCATGTCGCGTAGCGTCGTGGCGGTGCTGTCCTCGAGGGCGATACGGAACAGGGCTGGAGTCATATGCCCGACATAGAGCCGTGGCCGAGCTATGGAAACCGGTTTCCATCACCCGCCCTGACGGTCTTCCGCAATCGCCCGGGCCTTTCTATGCTCGCTCGGATGACCGTGCCGCTTTTCCATCTCGCCATCCCCGTCGACGATATCGAGGCGGCGCGCGCCTTCTATGGCGGCACGCTCGGTTGCCCGCAGGGGCGCGAGGATCCCGGCCACTGGATCGATTTCGATTTCCGAGGCCACCAGCTGGTCGTCCACAAGGCGGAAGGCGCGGGCGTGAAGGCGCGGGGCTCCGTGGATGGCGACGCGGTGCCCGTGCCCCATTTCGGGCTGGTGCTCGAATGGGAGGAATGGGAGGCGCTTGCCGGGCGCTTGCGCGCCGCGGGCACCGAATTCGCGATCGCGCCGCATATCCGCTTCCCGGGCAAGCCTAGCGAGCAGGCGACGATGTTCTTCTTCGACCCTGCCGGCAACGCACTGGAATTCAAGGCATTCCGTGACATTGGCCAGCTATTCGCCAGCTAGTGCTGATATTTGTCCTTCTTGCGCTTGCCGAACAGCATGTTGCGTTCCAATCGCTGGCATAGCGCAGTGTAATAGGCTTCGAGAAAGCCATGCTCGTCGCCCTCGACGCCGGCCATGCCGAGCCGCTCACGGATCGTCCGCGCGACGACGATCATGGAATATTCGTCGTTCCGCCGCAGCACTTCCTCCAGCTTCTGCAGCTCGAACTCGCCATAGACGCTCAGTTGCGCATCGGTGAAGGCGTAGCGGGCCTGTTCGGGCTCGGCGCGCGACGCGACGCTGTGGTTCAGGCTCCGGCGCGGCAATCGCACCACCCAGGTGCCGGCGATCAGGTCGCCCACGCGCAGCCGATCGCGGTTGAAGAAGGGGAAGAGCAGGAAGATGCCGGTCCAGAGCAGGCCGAACAGGCCGGTGGCGAAAGTCGCCATCCCGGCGGAGCTCTGATAGGCCAGGAAGGATAGGGGGAGGAACAGTTCCAGTTCGCGCATGGCGTTGCGCGCCACCACCTGGTGCCCGCGCAGCCGCGATCCGTCGCGCGCCACTACGCGCAGCCGCATCAGCCGCTTGCCCGGTGTCGCCGCCCGCGGGCCCAGCTCGAAGATCGCGAAATATCCGTTGCGCAGCGCGAAGAAGCCGAGCAGCCAGATCATCAGCAGGATCTGCGCCAGCGCCTTTCCGGTGCCCATCAGCACCAGCAGCAGGACGATGGTGAGCACCACCAGCGTGAGGACGATCACCGTCAGATCGAGCATGAAGGCGCCGGCGCGCTCGCCGATCGTGGCGATGTCGAGCTTCAGGTCCACGCCTTCGGGCGTGACGAAGGTGCGGCGGTCGGTGCCCCGCTGCCGGCCCGATCCCTGCGTCGCGCGAGCCTCAGCCATCCAGGTCACCGCTGCGCACCGGCATCACGTAGAAATAGAGCAGCCAGCCGAGCAGCGCAGCGCCGCCGATCGCCACGCGGATCAGGTCCGAAGTGATCGTTTGCCGCCCCACGCCCTCGAGCAGCCCGGCCACGGCGAGCATCAGCACCACGCCGATCATGGCGAAGGCGGCGGTGCGCCCGGCCCTGGCGGTGGCGGCGGTGCGCGAGAGCTTGCCTGGAAAGGCCAGCGCCATGCCCACGCGCAGCCCGGCCGCGCCGGCAATGGCGATGGCGAACAGTTCGGTGGTGCCGTGGATCGTCAGCCATGCGGCCAGCGGCAGCCCGAGCCCCTTGGAGACGAACACCGCGAGGAAGGCGCCGAGGATGCAGCCATTGTAGACGAGCAGCAGCAATGTCGGCACGCCGAATGCGAAGCCCAGCGCGAAGCACATCAGCGCGATCTGCGCATTGTGGGTGAACAGATAGGTGGCGAAGGCGCCGAGCATGTTGCTGTCGTCGCCCCCGCCGTCATAAAGGCCCTGGCGCAGCTCCGCCGCGCTCGATTGCGGCCCCCGTCCGCCGGCCAATCCCTCGGGCACGATCGAATGATACCAGCTCGGATCGCTGGCAACCAGGCAATAGGCGGCGATGCCGCCGAGCAGCATCATCAGCACCGCGATCAGCGTCTCGCGTGCCAGGCTGCGCAGCGCCAGCGGCCAGCTTGCCCCGAAGAATGCTGCGATGCGCCGGCGAAGGGGAGGCTGGACGCCGTAGAGCACGAAATAGGATCGCGCGCACAGCGCCTCGAGATAGGCGACCAGATCGGCGTCGAGCGATGTCTCGCGCGCTACCGAGAGCGAGGAGAGCGCGGCGCGATAGAGCACCGGCAGCTCGAACAGGTCCTCGTCCGAAAGCGATCCGGCACGGCCGCGCTCGATCTGGAGGATGCGCTGCTCCAGTTCCAGCCAGTCGACGGTGCGCGCCTCGCGGAAGCGGGCGCTGGCGAACTGGGACGATGCGGCGCCGCTCACAGCAGATTCCTCCGCTTGAAATCGAAATATTGGCGGACGAGTGCCGGCCCCACCTGGTCGTGCCGCGCTTCCAGCACATGGATGCCGGCATGGCGGAGCCGCGCCTGGACGATCCGGCGCTCGCGCAGCATCGACGCGGCGATCACCGCGCGCGAGACGTCGTCGATCGCCATCGGTTCTGCCGCGGCCAAGGCCTCCAGTTCGTCATCGGCCAGGATCACGAACAGCACCAGGTGCCCGCGCAGCAGGTTCACCGCGGCGCGCAGCATCAGCTCGGCGCCGGTGGGATCGGTGAACTCGGTGAAGATCACCACCAGCGAGCGCCGGGTGAGGTCGCCCGCCAGCGTGGCGAGCCCGAGCGTATAGTTGGTCTCGGCCGTGCTGTAGTCGAGCTGCCCGGCGAGCCGCTGCATCAGCGGGAAGGCGCGGGTGCCCGACACCGCGCCCGAGGCGACCCGGGGCTGCGAATCGAAGCCGAACAGCGCCACCCGGTCCCCGAGCTTCAAGGCGGCATAGGCGCCGAGCAGCGCCGCGGTGATCGCCCGGTCGACGCGCGGCAGGCCGTCGACCGGCTCGCACATCACCCGGCCGGTATCGATCGCGAAGACGATCTGGTTGTTGCGCTCGATCCGGTTCTCGCGAGCGAGCAGCTG
Source organism: Sphingomonas sp. 67-41 (assembly GCF_001899725.1). Taxonomy (NCBI): domain Bacteria; kingdom Pseudomonadati; phylum Pseudomonadota; class Alphaproteobacteria; order Sphingomonadales; family Sphingomonadaceae; genus Sphingomonas; species Sphingomonas sp. 67-41. Next base: position 108,440 of record NZ_MKWJ01000011.1, read on the forward strand.
AAGGTGGCGGGCGCTATGGTTCCAGTCGATCGTGCGGCGCTCCATGCCCGAGCGCCATTCGGTCAGCGCTTCGAACTCGCTGCCTTCGCCGCGATCGACGCGCGCCATCTCGCCCATCTGCGCGTCGCGCAGCAGCAGATGGGCCGAATTGCGCACGGGGCGGATGTCCGGCGTGATCACCACCAGCCGGTCGAGCTTCTCCACGCGCTGCCGCCAGATCAGGCCGAACGGACCGGTCCAGCGGCTCCACAGCGCTTCCACCTTGTCGGTGCCGCGCCGCACGGGGAGGAAGGCGATCGCGGCATGGTTCTCGCCGCGCGCCAGCCGGATGCGCCCCTCGGCGCGCGGCGCCAGCCTGGGCCCCGTCGCCACCGCGAGCTCCAGCCCGTCGATCGGCCGGTCCGCCACCATCACCTCGACGATCAGCGGCGCGCCGATCTCGATCGCGCCCGGGCACGACGCCTTCAGCACCGGCGCGCGCGGCGCGAGCAGGGCGTCGACCGCGGCGAAGGCGAGCATCATCGGCACCCATATCAGCCCGGCAAACCAGAGCTGCGGCGCGAATACGCCGACGAGCAGCGCCAGCGGCGCTCCCGCGGCCGTCAGCAGCACGCAGCGGATGCTGGGTCGGATCAACGCGGCGCCTCGACCTGCTCGACCAGGCCCGCGATCACTGCGTCGGCGGTACGGCCGTCGATCTCGGCAGCGGGAGAGAGAATCACGCGGTGGCGCAGGGCCGCGGGGGCGAGCTTCTTCACATCGTCGGGCAGCACGAAGTCGCGCCCGTCGAGCGCGGCATGCGCGCGCGCCGCGGCGGCGAGCGTGGCGCCCGCGCGCGGGCTCGCGCCGATCTGGAGGTCGCCGGTGGCGCGAGTCGCGCGGACGAGGCGGACGACATAGTCCACCACCTCGTCGGCCAGCCGGTTCGCCGCCACCGCATCGGCCGCGGCGCTGATCGTCGCATGGTCGGCGACCTGGGCGACGCCCCATTGCTCGGGCCGGGGCATGCCGAAGCGGCTGCCCTGCTTGGCGACGATCTCGCGTTCCTGTTCGAGGCTGGGATAGCCGACCTCGAATTTGAACAGGAAGCGGTCGAGCTGCGCCTCGGGCAGCGGATAGACGCCCTGGCTCTCGATCGGATTCTGCGTCGCCACCACCATGAACCGTTCGGAGAGCTTGTGGTCGATCCCGTCGATCGTGACGGTGCGCTCCTGCATCGCTTCCAGCAGTGCCGCCTGGGTCTTGGGCGGCGTGCGGTTGATCTCGTCGGCGAGCAGCAGCTCGGTGAAGATCGGGCCGTGCGTCAGGGTGAACTGGCTCGTCTGGAAATTGAACAGGTTGGAGCCCAATATGTCGCCCGGCAGCAGGTCGGGCGTGAACTGGATGCGGCCATAGTCGAGCCCCGCCGCGCGCGCGAAGCATTGGGCAAGGAAGGTCTTCGCCGTTCCGGGCGGCCCTTCGAGCAGGATATGCCCCGACGCGAACAGCGCGACGAGCATCAGCTCCACTGCCTCGTCCAGCCCCACCACGGCCTTGCCCACTTCGGCGCGGATCGCGTCGCCCAGCGCCTTCACTTCCTCAATGTTCACGCGTGACGGTCCTTTTCCATTGATAGAGCGCGCGGGCGGCAACGAGCAGCGCGCGCGTGTCCTGGGCATGGCCCGCGCGGGAAGCGAGGGCAGTGAAGGGCTCGCCCTGCTTGTCGAGCCGGTCGAGATAGTTGTCGAGCGCATCGGGCGGCAGGTTGGCCGGTGCGGCGGTGGCGCCCGCCGCCGCGTCGCGGATCAGCGCGGCATAGCGATCGCCGGTGCGGTGCCGCCGCCCGGCAAGCCGCAGCAGCGCCGCGCCATTCTCCGCGATCGCCCGCTTGCCGAAGGCGATGCCGCGGCTCTCGGGCAGGGCGGGGCCGAAGCGCATGAGCGCATGCCAGCCCGCGAGCAGCGCCGCGATCAGCAGGCACAGGGTGAGCGGCAGGAACGGTGGTTCGAACGCCAGCTTGAGCAGGTTGGGATTGCTCCCGAAGCCGTGGAGCGTGAGATCGAAGGCGATGCCGCGATCGCCATCGTCGAACCAGTCGAGGAGCTGCATCGCCCGCTCGGCGCCCGCAAGCGTCTTGAGGCCCTGATTGTCGAGCAGGTCGGGGTCGGCGACGATCAGCGTCGGTTGGCTCTTCAGCGTGGCGACCAGCGTGCCGCCATGCCCGTCGCCGATCACCGGTTCGAGCGCCTGGCCCGAGATGGTCCTGAGGCCCTCTGCGTTCTCCTGCACCTGGGCCTCGGTGACCTGGGCGATCTGCCGCGAGGCCTCGCGAGGCGGGAGGCGGCCGAACGACCTCACCCAGGCCGGCTTGTCGGGTCGGGGCATGGTCAGCCATTTGGGCAGCACCAGGATCGTCGGCTGCGAAGCGCGGCGATCGATGATCCGCTTCACCATGTCGGGACTGGTCGTCGGCTCCAGCGTCACCACCAATATGTCGCTGGTGTCGAGATCGCTGTCGCGCCGCACCATCTTCACCGAGCCGTGGACGCGCCGCACCAGGTCGGCCGCGCCGGCAAAGCCCACCGCCGAAGTGGCGAGCGCATGGTTGCCCGGGCGCTGCGCGGGTTGCAGGTCGTCGGCATAGGCGGTGAGCAGCAGGAAGGCGACGAAGCCGACCACGCCGAGCAGCACGAGCACCAGGGCGGTGCGCAGAGTGAAGGGCGTGGCGGTGTCTTCGCTGCTCATCGCCAAGCTCCGGGCAGCGCGAACTCGCCATAGGCGGCGCGCGCTTCCTCCCAGTCGGCCCGGGCCAGGCTGCGGCCGCCGAACAGGCTGCGCTCCACCGGCCTGGCCATCGCGGCGAAGGCGCGGCGGACGATGCCGGGCATCCATTCGGATCCCGCGATCTCGCGGCTGGTGAGGGCGGGGCGGAGCAGGCGCGGGCGATGGCGCTGGATGTCCTCCAGGCTGCGCTGGAGCAGCAGATGCACGGCTTCCTCGTAACGTCCCTGGGCCGCCAGCGCCTCGGCATCGGCAAGCAGCGCGCGCGCGGCCTTCTCGCTCGGGCGCCAGGCAGCGACATCCCGTGTCGCCATGGCCTCGGCATCGCCCGAGGGCCGGGCGCGGATCAGCGAACTGACGACGAGATAGAGAATGATCGCCGCGCCGATCACCACGCAGGCGAGAAGAACCCAACCCATATAGGGCGCGACTTCTCCGAGCTGCCTGGCCAGCCAGCGCATCCAGGGCGGAATCTCGGGCGGCTTGGCCGCGCTCATCTCGAACTGGATGTCGGAGCGCGCGCGCAAGGCCTCGTGCGCCCTGGCGACGGACTGTGCAGTCGATCCCTGTACGGTCACGTCGAATCCCCCACGCGCCCAGTGCTACCGGAACAGCGCGCCGCAGGAAACCCGGCAAGACTGGACTTTGCGCCCGTTTTTGTTCAGTTTTTCCTCAGCGTCGATTGCACTTCGATGAAAGAGGGGAAATCATGGCTGAAGCGGATCTTGGTGGAGCGCGCTACGAAATCGGCGCGGTCATTTCACGCGCGTTCGAAACGATCGGGTCGAATTTCCTGCTATTCTGCGGGCTTGCGCTGGTGCTGGCGGGCACGCCCCAGCTCGTGCTGGGATATTGGCAGGCGATCAATTTCAACCTGCACGGCGGCGCAGCGGACGCTGCGATCTTCTACAGCGGTTCCTATTGGGGCATGGCGGGCCTCACCTGGCTGGTCTCGATCGTCACCGGCGCGATCCTCCAGGCGGCGCTCACCCGCGCTACGGTGATGCACCTCTCGGGCGAGACGCCGCAGTTCGGCGCGCTTCTCGCGGTGGGGATCAGCATGATCCTGCCGATGATAGCGATCGGCCTGATCGCCGGCATCGGCGTCGGCATCGGCATGCTGCTGCTGATCGTGCCGGGCGTCATCCTCTGGCTGGTCTGGGCGGTGGTCACGCCGGCCTATGTCCAGGAGAAGGTGGGGATCCTCGAGGCTTTCAGCCGCAGCGCCGCGCTGACCAGCGGCGCGCGCTGGCGCATCTTCCTGACGATGCTGATCGTCGTCGTCCTGCTCTGGGTGCTCAGCATCCCGGTGAGCTTCCTCACCGCGGCGATGATCGCGACCGGCAATGCCTTGCTGACCGCGTTCGTCGGCGCCGCCGTGGGGGCGCTCGGCAGCATGGTAATGGTGGCGGTGCAGGCAAGCATCTATGTCGAGCTGCGCCAGCTCAAGGAAGGCATCGCGCCTTCCGATCTCGAGGCGATCTTCGCCTGAAGCTAGGTGCGGCGGCCTCGTCAGGAGGCCGCCGCACCCGCTTGCCGCGCGGCTGGCCCCGGACGGCGGGTTCAGCCGTCGAAGCGGATGACGACCCGCAGGCCGGGGGCCGCGTCCGACAATTCGATCGCCGCGAAGTGCGCGCGGGCAATGGCCGCCACCAGGCTGAGTCCGAGGCCGTGCCCGGGCGTCGACCGGCTGCGCTCCAGCCGGACGAAGCGCTGGAGGACGCGGGCGCGCTCCGCAGGCGGGATGCCCGGCCCCGTGTCGGCAACGACAAGGCATACGGCATCCGCCTGCCGCTGCACGCAGATGGCGATCCGCGTTCCGGAAGGCGTATGCCGTAGCGCGTTCTCGACCAGGTTCGCGCACATCTGCGCGAGCAGGTGCCGGTCGCCCGCGATCGTCGCGCCCGCATCGACATCGAGAGCGACTTCGTGGCCGGTCGCCTCCGCGCTTGCGCGAAAGGCATCGGCGACCCGCTCCGCCACCTCCGACAGATCGACCGGCCTGAACGCTTCGCGGACCTGATAGGTCTCCACTTCCGAAATCCGCAGCATCGCCGTGAAGATGTTCAATATCTCCTCGCTCGAATCCGCGGCGCGGCGGATGGCTTCGCGATAGCCATCGGCGTCGAGATCGGTCTCGAGCGCGGTTTCCAGTATCTGTTTCTGGCGCGCCAGCGGCGTCCGCAGATCATGCGCGACGTCGGTGGTGACCTGCTGCAGATTGTCGAGCAGCGATCCGATGCGATCCAGCATGCGGTTGAGCGTCTCGGCCAGCCTGTCGAATTCGTTCGGGACGTCGTCGCGATCGACGCGGCGGCTCAGATCGCCGTCGATGATCGCCTCCGCCGTCGCATGGATGCGTCCCAGGCGTCGCCGGACCACGAAGCCGAGCCCCCAGGCGCAGACGATGCCGATCAACAGCATCGCGCCGAATGCCGCGGAGAAGATCATGAGGATGGAGCGGTCGATCTCGTCGATCGGCGTGCGATCCGCCGCGACCACCAGCATATATCCGCCCTGCAGCGGTGTCACCAGGGCCTGGGCCACATTCGCGCCCTCGCGGGCATCGTGGAACGGCAGCAGTTCGTGCCAGCCCGGGCGCGGCAAGGCAGCGTCGAACCTGCCCGCCACCTTGGTGCCGGAACCGGCGAAGAGCATATAGCCCAGCCCGTTGGTGTTGTGGCCGTCCTCGCGCCGCGCAATGGCCATGGCGAGCGCGCCGAGCCCGTCCTGTTCGGCGACGGCCTTCAGGCTGCCGGTCTCGGCGGCGATGCGGTGGTCGAGCTGCTGTTCCAGCGCCTCGTGCGACACGAAATAGACGATTCCGCCGAGCAGGATCGTGGCGATGGCGAGCGCGAAACTGGCGAGCGCGGCAAGGCCGAAGGTGGAGCGGGGCAGATGCGGCTTCATTCGGTGCGGATCGTGTAGCCGGCACCCCGAACGGTGAGGATCGCATCGGTATCGAAGCCGGCGTTGAGCTTCGCGCGCAACCGGCTGATATGCGTCTCGACGATGTTGGTGCGCGGATCGAAATCGAACTCCCAGACTCGTTCGAGCAGCATCGTCTTGGTCATCACCCGGTCCGAATTGCGCATCAGCTCCTCGAGCATCAGCACTTCGCGCGGCTGGAGATCGATCGGGCTTCCGCCGCGCGTCACGCGCCGCCGCCGCAGGTCCAGTTCGAGGTCGCGGACCCGCAGCACGGTTTCGGCCGGCATGGCGGAAGTCGCGGGGCGGCGGATCAGCACGTTGAGCCGGGCGCGCAGCTCGGAAAAGGCGAACGGCTTGACCAGATAGTCGTCGGCGCCGCTCTCCAGCCCCTCGACCCGGTCCGCGATCTTCGCCATCGCGGTGAGGAGCAGGACCGGCGTGGCGATCCCGCCGGCCCGGATCATCCGGAGCACCGCGAGCCCGTCGATCGCCGGCAGCATCCGGTCGAGGATGATCGCGTCGAACTGCTGCTGCGTCGCGTGGAACAGCGCATCGGGGCCGTTCGCGACGACGGTGACGTTCATGCCGGATTCCGTCAGTCCCTTGGCGAGGTAATCGGCGGTTTCGCGGTCGTCTTCGGCGATCAGGATCTTCATGGCGACGTGCGACTCTATCTGCTGCCGACGGGAAGCGCTTCTCCCCTAGTGGATGCCGTATCGGGCTGTGAAGCCCAACCGCCGCCGAGCGCCCGGAACAGCGCGACCTGGGTCAGGGCGATCCTGAGGTTCGACGCGGCCAGCAGGGCCTCGACGTCGTTGCGGGTGCGTTCGGCATCGACGACTTGCAGATAGCTGTCGGCGCCCAGGCGGAAGCGCGCTCCGGCGCGGGTCACGACCTTCCCGGCTTCCGCGAGCGCGCCGCGCAGTTCGACATTGCGCCGCTTCTCCGCCTGATAGTCGGCAAGCATGGTCTCGACTTCGCGCAGCGCGCGCAGCACCGCGACATCCCAGCTGGCCAGGGCGGCTTCCTGGGTTCCCCTGGCTGCGGCGATCCTGGCACGCGCGGCGCTCTGGTTGGGGAAGGCCCAGCTGATCAGCGGCGTGAGGAAGCCGGTGAAATCGCCGCCGAGCAGGCCGGCCGATCCGCCCAGCTGAAAACGGGGATAGAGATCGGCGGTGGCGACGCCGATCCGCGCGGTGGCTGCCGCGAGCTTGCGCTCGGCCTCGCGAATGTCCGGGCGCCGGGCCAGCAGGGCATTGCCGTCGCCCACCGGCAGGGCCCGGCGCGCGGTCGGTGCGGCCGTGCAGGGCAGCGCGAGACGTGCCGCCTCCTTCGGCGGCAGCCCCTCGAGCGTGGCAAGCTGGAACAGGGCGCGCGCGCGGTCTGCATCGAATGCCGGCAATGCCGCGCGGGTGCGCTCGAGCAGGGTCTTCGACTGGGCGAGTTCGAAGGGGGAGGCTTCGCCCGCGTCGAGCTGGCGCGCAATCAGGTCGTAGCCCTTTTGTTGCGCTGCAAGCTGTGCCTCGGCGATCCGCTTCCCCGCAACGGCGCCGCACGCCGCTGCATAGGCGGCAGCCGTATCGGCGGCGACGGCGACGCGCACCGTGTCGCGCGCGGCTTCGCTCGCCTGAAGATCGGCGCGGGCGGCCTCGGCGGTCGCCCGCAGCCGGCCGAACAGATCGACTTCATAGGCAATGGTCGCGGCGAGGTCGTAGCTGGATTTCGGCACGGCGCCGGTGCTCGGTTGTCGTTGTGCGGGGCTGGGGCCGGCACCGCTTTCGAGCATGGTGTTCGGAAGCTGCGCCGCCCGGGCACCGCGCACCGCGGCGCGCGCCACTTCGAGATTGCCGAGTGCCACCCGGATATCGGCATTGGCGGCCAGTGCCCGCCCGACATGCGCGTCGAGCGCCGGGTCGTCGAACAGTCGCCACCAGTCATCGGGCACCGGGGCCGAGGCGATCCCCGCCTCCGAAGCGCCGAGAAATCCCCCCTGTGCGGGAAGCGGCGCAACGGGAGCGACATGCCGCGGCCCGACCGCACAGCCCGTCGTCAGCGCCAGCGCACCGGCAAGCGCAACCTGCGGGAAACGGATATTCATGCCGGAACAACCTTTTCTTCGAGTGCCGCGCCCTGCGCGTCGCGGGGTTCGCGCCGTTCCCGGCCGAAGCGCCCGTACAGCGACGGCATCAGCAGCAGGTTGAGCACGGTCGAGCTGACCAGGCCGCCCAGGATGACGAGTGCCATGGGATGCTCGATCTCGTGCCCCGGCGCGTCGCCGCGCACGACCAGCGGCAGCAGTGCCAGCGCGGCGCACGAGGCAGTCATCAGGATCGGCACCAGCCGCTCCTCGGCACCCCGCAGCAGCAGTTCGGGGCCCCATGCCTCGCCTTCCTCGTTCTCGAGGTGGCGATAATGGCTGATCAGCATGATGCCGTTGCGCGCCGAGATTCCGAGCACCGTGACGAAGCCGACCAGCGAACCGAGCGACAGGACGCCGCCCGACAGCAACACCGCGACCACGCCGCCCACCAGGGCGAAGGGCAGGCTGATGCCGACCAGCGCGGTCACCCGGAACGAGCGGAACTCGAGCCAGACGAGCAGCAGGATGCCGATCAGGCAGAGCGCGCCCAGCGTCGCCAGCTGCCGGCGCGATTTCTGCAGCGCCTCGAACTCGCCGATCACTTCGGGATGATAGCCGGTGCCGAACGTGAAGCCGTCTACCTTGGCCTGCACCGCGCGGGCGACCGCGCCCAGGTCCGATCCCGACACGTTCATCGTCACGTCGATGCGGCGCGAGCCATTCTCGCGCTTGATCTCGTTCGCCGCGGGCATGACCAGCACATCGGCAACTTGCGACAGGCGAACGGCGGTGCCGCCGGGCAGCTGGATCAGCGCATCGCGGATCGATCGCAGGTCTGCCCGTGCCGCGGGAACGCCCCATACCACCACGTCGGTCGAGCGGTTGCCCTCGTAGAGCTCGCCGGCCTTGCTCCCCTGGATCAGGGTTGCCGCGGTGCGGCGGACATCGCCGGTCGTCAGGCCATAGGCGGCCAGGTCGGCCGGGCGCGGACGCACCTGGATCTGCGGGATCGCGGTCTGCATCTCCACCTTGAGCTCGCCGGTGCCCGGAATGCCCTCCAGTTCCTTCTTGAGCCGGTCGGCGGTCTGGCGGAGCGTCGCCATGTCGGGGCCGTAGACGCGCACGACGATGCTGGCGCCCGCGCCGCTCAGCACTTCCTTGATGCGTTCGCGCAGATAGGTGAGCACGTCGCGATAGAGGCCGGGATAGCCGTCGATCGCTTCCTGGATCTTCCGGACCGAACCGTCATAATCGGCCTTCTCGTCGAGGCTGATCCACAGCTCGGTGAAGTTGGGGCCATAGACTTCGTCGCCCGCCTCGGCGCGGCCGATATGGGCGCCGAAATTGCGCACGCCGGGGATCGCGCGGAGTTCTTTCGAGGCGCGGATGGTGATCCGCTCCATCGCCTCCACCGAAGTGCCCGGCTTCTCGACGAAGTGCATCAGGAAGTCGGTTTCGCGGAAATTGGGGAGGAACTGGTCCTTGAACCCGGCATAGCCGATCCCCGCGAGCAACAGCCCGCCCGCGACGACGCCGATCGCTGCGCCCGGCCGGGCGATGGCGACGGGCAGGAAGCGGCGATAGGCGGCCTTCAGGCGGGCGACCAGGCGGGTCTCGCGATGGACCTGCGTGCCGTTGGGCAGCAGCATCAGGCAGAGCGCCGGGGTAACGGTGAGCGCTACCAGCAGCGAGCAGCCGATCGCGAGGACATAGGCAGTGGCGAGCGGGCGGAAGAAGGTCCCCGACACGCCGTCGAGGAAGAAGATCGGCAGGAACACCAGCATGACGATCAGGCTGGCGAACACCACCGCGGTCCGCACTTCGAGCGAAGCGGAGAGCACCACCGCGAAGGGCGTGCGGGGCGATCCGGCCTCGCGGTTCAATCGCAGCCTCCGCCCGATATTCTCGACATCGATGATCGCGTCGTCGACGATCTCGCCCAGCGCGATCACCAGGCCGGCGATCACCATCGTGTTGATGCTCATCCCCGATTTGGCGAGGACGAGCGCGGCGCCGAGCAGCGAGAGGGGAATCGCGGTCAGGCTGATGGCCGCCGAGCGCCAGTCGCGGGTGAACAGGATCAGCACTGCCGCGACGAGGATGCAGCCGATCCACAGCGCTTCGGTGAGGTTTCCGATCGAGCGCTCGATGAAGGTGGCCGGGCGGAAGATCGTCGAATCGATCTGGACATCCTTGAGCCCGGGGCGCAGTTCCTTCAGCGCGGCCTCGACGCCCCGCGTCACCGCCAGCGTGTTGCCGCCCTGCTGCTTCTCGACGATCAGCAGGATGCCCGATCCATCGTTGATGATCGCGCTGCCGATGGGTGCGGCATGGCCTTCGACCACCGTGGCGACGTCGCGGAGCCGGACGGGGGCGGTACCGGCGAGCCTGATCACCGTATTGCCCAGATCGTCGGCGCCGGCGATCGGCGAGAGATGGCGCACCGCGAGGCGCTGATTGGGCGTGTCGACGAACCCGCCGCCCAGCGTTACCGCGGCGTCGCCCGCGGCCTTCTGCACCTCGGCCATGGTCACGCCCATCTGCTGCAGCCGGTTCGGATCGACGAGCACCTGGAGCTGGCGATCCCGCTGCCCCCAGACGGCGACATTGGCGACGCCCGGAACGCCCATCAGCTTGGGCCGGATCGTCCAGCGCACCAGTTCGGAGAGCTGGATCTGGCTCAGCCGGGAAGACGTGAGCCCGATCTTCATCGCCCGGCTGGTCGCCGAAAGCGGCGGCAGCATCGTCGGCGGGCGGACGTTCGCGGGCAGGCGCGGCGCGGCGATCGCGACGCGTTCCTGCACCAGCTGGCGGGCGCGGACCACATCGGTGCCCTCCTGGAAGATCAGCTGCACGGAGGACAGGCCGAGTACCGATTTCGAACGCAGGGTATTGAGACCCGGCGTGCCGTTCACTGCGAATTCGAGCGGCGTGGTGACGAGGGCTTCGACCTCCTCGGTCGACAGGCCGGGGGCCTCGGTCTGCACCTCGACCATCGGCGGCGCGAATTCGGGGAATACGTCGAGCGGCACGTCCTGGCTGGCGCGGACGCCGAAGAAGACCAGGACGAGCGCCAGCGCGATGACGAGCACGCGCTGCCTGAGCGCGGCGGCGATGAGCCAGTTCAGCACGACCGGGCCCTCACTTCGCGCCGAATTCGGTGCCGAACAGCTCGGCGGCGCCGGCGGTCACGGCCTGGTCGCCGGGCTTGAGGCCCATGGCGAGCATGGCCGTGCCCCCGCTGATCCCGGCAAGCTGGACGCGCCGTCGCTCGAACGTGCGCGGCGCGGTCCGCACATAGACCCATTCGCCGCCATAGGCGTCGTGCAGGATCGCGGACGCGGGGATGGTGAGGCCTTGCGCGCCGTCGCCCGCTGCCGGCAGCGCGACGGCGACACGCTGGCCGATGCCGAGCGCATGCGTGTTCGGGATCGCATAATAGAGATCGATGCTGCCGGCGGCGACGTTCGAAGAAGGCGGCGCGGCCACGGGGCGCCCCGACAGGGTTCCGGCCCCTCCGCCCAGCGGCCGGATGGCGGCGGGTGCGCCGCGATCGATGCGCGTCACGTCCGCAGCCAGCACGGGCACGCGCACCCACAGGATGTCCTGGCGCCCGAGCGACGCGACCGGCGCGCCGAGCAGGTGGCGCTGCGCGCGGGCGGCTGCCAGATCGGCCTGGGCGACTGCGGCGGTGGCGAGCGCGTCGTCGCGCGCCCTGACGCTGCCCGCTTCCTCCCGGACCAGGGCATCGGCGCGTTGCGCATTGACGTGCGCCACCCGTGCCTGGGCGGCGGCGCGGGCGATGTCGCCATCGGCGCGCGCCTGGCTGGCGGCGAGCGTCATCAGATCGGTCGCGGTGGTGATCGGGACCCCTCCGCGCGCGGCGGGGGGGACGACCACTTCGCCATGCGTCGCCACCCTGTCCTGCGCGGGCGCGAGGCTGGCCGTCGCGACGGCAATGCCCAGCCGGCGCTCCGCCTCGGGCGTGAGCGTGATCCGCATCAGCTCGGATTCGTGCGCGACGGGATCGACCTTCGCCGGCTTGATCGCGGCATGGGTATCGGACGGGCCGCCGCAGGCGGAGAGAGCCAGCAGGGCCAGGCACGGCGCGGCGCCACGCAGGGCGATCCGCATGGCAGCGTCGCGCGGCCGGGCGCGCGGGAGCTCTCCGAAACGCTGCCGCGCACCGGCCGGCGTCTGGCGCGCAAGTTCGAGAAGCATCCGGCAACCCTTCACGTGGAATTCGTGGTCGCGGGTCTAGCGGCCGGCAGCTTCGCGGGTTTCCGCCGGAACTATACGAGATGCGAAGGTCGCGCTGCCCCCGGAGACGCCCGCCGAACGGACGTCAGAGAGAAGACCGGGAGGCGGGCAGGAACGAGGCGATCGATGTGAGCGCGCCCACCGCCAGGTGCGTGACCAGCGTCAGCGCCGCGACCAGCATGGTGGCCGCCGCAAGGCCGGAGCCCGGCCCCAGCAATGCGAGGACCAGCGGCGCCAGCAGCGCGTCGCGGGCCGGCACCAGCGGCAGGCGGTGGACCATCATGCGCAGCGTCGCCACCGCGATGAGGATCATGGGCGAAAGACCGGGCAGCAACAGCTTCCAGAGCAATGCCGTAAACACCAGGCTCAATATGATCCTGAGGCTGTGCAGGCAGAATGTGACGATCAGATCGCGCCGCGAAAGGGTGAGCAGCGAGACGAACCGCCGCATCACCAGGATCCCGAGCGAGGAGAGGATGATGACGGCGACGGATGCCGCGAAGCTGTTGAGAAGCGTGCCGCCGGCGATCGCATAGAGCAGGGGAGCGTTGATCACCATCATCGCGAGCGTGGCGAGATTGCCGGCAAGCGCGGAGAGGACGGCGACATCGCGCAGCGTGCCGAATACGGAACCCTTGAGCGGCTGGTGCTGCCGCGCCCAGAGATAGAATTGCGCGTCGCCCGAATAGCCGAAGACGATCTCGTTCGCGACCTGCTTGCGGAACAGGGCCGGCAGGGCAGCGGCGCGCAGTTTCCACAGCCGATGGAGGATCAGCCACTCCATCGCCGGGCCCAGCGCGTAGAAAAGCGCGAAGCAGAGCCAGAACCAGGGATTGGCGGGCGCGGCGGCGAAGCGCGAAGTATCGATCCCGCCGAGCTGCACCAGGACGGCGAGCAGGATCGCCGCCGAGAGGCCGAGGCCTGCAAGCGTCAGCAGCCACTCGCGGACGGGCGGCGTAGGGGGGAAAAGCAGCGCGGCCTGATCGGCGCGCGCGTTCATCTGGCTGGCGGAACTGGCCATGCGAACTCGTCGATTTGAGATGGGGCGGAGGTCGTGTGCGCCTCGCCGCGTGCGGCGGCGACAAAGGTATCGAGATAGATTCCGGCGGACTGCTCGATGGTGAAGCGGCGTACATGCTCCCCTCGGCTGGCATGCGGCGCCGGCGCGGAGTCCGCGTCCGCGATCGCGGCGGCGAACGCGGCTTCGTTGCGCGCCACGATCATGCCGTGACGGCCATCGCCGAGCACGCTGCGCACCCCCGCGCCGCTGTCGGTTGAGATCACCGAGAGTCCGGCTGCCAGCGCCTCGATCAGGACAGCGGGGACGCCTTCATAGCGGGAGGAGAGGAGCAGGGTGTCGAAACCCGGCAGCTGCGACGCGGCGTCGGATACGTGGCCGGCGAAATCGACGCGCTCCGCGACGCCGAGAATGGCCGCCAGCGCCTTCAGCGCCGCACGATCCGGGCCGTCGCCATAGATCGTCAGCGTCTCGTCGGCGCAGGCGCCGTGCGCGAAGGCGCGGAGCATCAACGGATAATCCTTTTGCGGCGCCAGGCGCCCGATCGCGACGAACCGGCGGGGGGCGCCGGTGCGGCGCGGCGCCGGCGCACGGATCCGGGATTCCTCGATCGCCGGGTCGTGAACCACCCGAAAGGTCCCCCGCATGCCCGGTGGCAGGTCCTTGGCGATCGCCTCGTCCATGATCACCCAGGCCCATGCGAAGCGCGCCTGCATGCCCAGCCAGAGCCGCCAGAAGAAACGCCCCGTCGGCTGCAGGTCGCGCCGGGCCAGGTCGTTGCTGATCTTCACGACGATTGCCGGGCAGCGCTTGCCGAAGCGCAGCCGCATCGCGGCCGCAACGATGGTATAGGTGCTCCCGGAGACGAACAGCACGTCCGGGCGTGTCCGGCGTATCTCGGCGGGCAGCCTTGCGATCATCCAGAGGGTTTCCCACCAGGCGGTGCCGATCGAAGGCTGGGACGGCGTGGTATAGGTCAGGCCGTCGGCCAGTTCAGCGCGAAGCGCCCCATCCTCGCGGCCCAGGAAAAGCGGCGCCTCCACGCCCATCGCGCGCCAGTGCCGGACGAGGCGCAGCGCGACTCGCTCCACACCGCCCGGTTCGAAGCTGTGCAGAAACGTCAGGACGCGCACGCAAGGTCTCCGACCATGTCGCGATACTGGCTGGGGACATGGGTCCGTGCGATCTTCGCCACGGTCCGCCGAATGCTCGAAAGCGTCGCCGGCACCGTCACGTCGCCCGGATGCACGCCGAGCCGAACCACCCGGGGCAGCGGGATCGTCCTGGCGACGCTGGCGACGGCGAGCGACGAGAGCATGCGCGCGCGCGTGCGCGTTGCCCATGTGATCACCGGAGACTTGAGGAATATGCGCCCGGTATCCGGCGCCCAGACCCGCATATGGTCTTCGGCTAGTGCGATGCCGAGCCTCTTCATGGCGCTATGCGCACCATCGCCGTAGAGCCAGGCCGGTGCGATGAAGCCGGCAATGGGGCGGCCGGTGATGTCCTCGATCAGGGTCCGGCCGGCACGGATGCGGCGCTCGGCCTCTTCGGCATCCAGACCGAGAAATTCCCCTTCGCCCGCCGTCATGCGGCTCGCCTTGACGCGATCCTGCCAGGAAGCATGCTCGGCCTCGTCCCGATGGCTGTAGCCGTGGAGAAACATCTCCACCCCATCCTCGGCCCAGCGGCGCAGGCGGGCCGCAAAGGGCGAACCGGGCCGGATTTCCGCCTCCCGCCAGAAATCGGGCACCACGAGCATGGCCGGACGCTCCACGCCTGCCGAAGCAAGCTCCTCGACCAGCCGATCGATCGCCGGCTCGTGGCGCGGCGACACGTCATGGATCGAGGCGAGGAGCCGGCGGGGCGGTGTTGTTCCGGTTCGGGTCACATGGGCAAGACGCCGCCGCGGGCCGGCGCCACAGCCATGCCGCGATTTTTTTCGTCAGAAACTGCGGGAAAGGGAAAGCGAAAAGGTGCGCGGCCGAAGCGGCGTGTACTGGTGTTCGCTGTGGATCGAGAAGGGATTGCCATAGGCGAAGCTGTCCGCGCGCGCGTCGAGCAGATTGTCGACGTCGAGTGCCAGGGTGAAGGGCCCGATCATCGTCGTCGCGCCGGCGCGTGCCAGCGCATAGTCGCCCATGCCGCGATCCAGGCCGTCGTCGAAGCTCAGCCGCGAGGCGCCGACATAGTTGAATGCGGCATAGGGCGTGACCTCGTGCCCGAACAGACGGATGGTGCGCGCGATCGCAAAGTCGCCGGCAAGGTCGGGGACGACAGGCAGGCGACGATCCCTGGGCAGGCGCGTGCCGTCCGCCGCGTTTGTCAGCCTTGGGCGTTGGATGGTGAAGCCGCCGCGCAATTGCCAGCCCCCGCCCGGGCGCCAGGTCGCACTTCCTTCCACGCCGAATATCGTCGCGTCGCCGGCATTGTGGGTGGCGACCAGGCCCGCGGGCTCGAGATAGTCCGACTGGATATTGTGCCAGACGGCATGAAAGCCGGCAAAGTTGAGGTCCAGCCGGCCGCCGTCGAAGCTCGCGCGGCCGCCGGCCTCGATGCTGCGGACGGAATCCCCGACATAGCGGCCGGTCCGGCTGTTGCTGGGATCGATGCCGCCCGGTCGATAGGCGGTGCCCAGCCGGACATAGAGAAGGCGATCGTCCGCGAGCTGATAGGAAAGCGAGGTGCTGGGCGTGAAGCCGATCACCGCGTGATTGACCCTCCGCGCGTCGAGCTCCTCCTGGCGCTCATCCTCGGTCGTGGCGCGGAACAGGCGCATGCCGATCGCCAGCTTGAGGCGCGGGGCGAGCGGATAGGCGCCGTCGGCGAACAGGGATGTCTCGGTAACCCGGCGATGGAGCGCGAAATAGTCGGGTACGGTGACGGTCGCCGTTTCTATCGCGCCCGTCGCGCGCGTCACCGCCGAGATGTAGGAGACGCCCGCGGTCCAGGCGAAGGCGCTGCCGGGCGCCGAGGTCAGCCGCACTTCCTGGTCGAAGACGCGATAGGCGCGGCCGTCGAGGTAGCGCAGTGCGCCGGGCACGCCGAGCTGGGTGGCCGCGGCGCTCGCATCGAACACGTCATGCTGGTCCTGCCAGGCATGGCTGGTGACCGCGGTGAGCCGCAACGCACCGATCGGACCGGAGAGGATCGCCTGGGCGAGCCCGAAGACGCCGCGGCGCGGCTCCCGCTGGGAAATGTTGCGCGTCAGGTCTTCATAGTCGCGATCGACATATTGGCTGTCGGCGGTGTGGCTCACCTGATAGGCGCCGATGAGATCGGCGGTCCATCCGGTCGCGGATGCGAGACGGAGCGCGGCGCGTCCGCCGGCGATGCGGGTGCGATTCACGTCCGACGGGCCGTCGGCGTCATCGACCCAGCCCGCGTCGCTGCGCGCATAACCGACCAGGCGCAGCGCCGCGAGATCGCTGACGAGCGGCAGGTTGAGCATCGCTTCGGCATTTGCGCCCAAGCCGCCCGATCCGACCATTTGCGCTCCGATGGTCGCCGTACCCGATGTGGCGCCGATCACCGGCCGATTGGTCACGATGCGATAGACGCCGCCGAGCGCGCCGGTGCCGTAGAGCGGCCCCTGCGGTCCCTTCAGGACTTCAACGCGGGCGATATCGGTGAGATAGAGCCCGGGCTCGGCGGCGTCGTAGGTCACGCGGCCCTCGTCGATCTGGACGCTCACCGTGGATTGGCTGAAGCCGTTGAAGGGGCTGTCGGCAAGGCCGCGGATGAAGGACCTTTCCCGGCCCAGGCCGCCATTGGCCACGTTCAGGCCCTCGATGCCGCGCGCCACGTCGCCGGCGCGAGTCGCCCGGTCCTGCCGCGCGGGATCGCGCGGCACATAGACTGCGATCGACCCGGCGATCGAGGACAGGGCCTCGGGCAGCTTGCGGGCGGTGACCACGATTTCCTCGTCGGCGGTGGCGATGGCCTGCGGTTCCGGTGGCGCGGGCCGCGCGGAATGGCGTGCCGCGGCGCGGGGGCGTGCCGTGATCCGGAAGGCCCGGGGACCGATCCGCACCGCATGCACCGGCGTGCCCTGCAATATGCGGTCCAGCGCGTCGCGTGCGGACATGTGCCCGCGTGCGGCGCGGGTGCGCGCGGAGGGCAGGCGGACGTCATAGACGAACGAGATGCCGGTCTGGGCCGAAAGCGCCTCGAGGATGTCGGCCAGGTTGCCGGCGGGCAGGGAAATCGCGAAACGCTCGTCCCGCGCCTGGGCGGGAGGCGGCAACAGGGCGCTAGCCGCCAGTACGATCGACCAACCGGACCGTCTGACCATCGCTCTCCGCATGCAGCCCCGTCAATTGGGTGAGGGTGGAAACCATTGCCTGTCGGTCGCCGGGCGCGAGCACGCCCGAGAATGGGCGTTGGGCAGCGGGGCCGGAAACCGACACGGGCTGCCCCGTGTAGCGGGCGATGTCGGCGGCGACCAGTGCGAGCGGGGTCTGATCATAGACGAAACGTCCGCTGCGCCAGGACGCGATGTTCGCCACCCGTGCCGGGCGCAGGGTGACCCTGCCGGCCTGGGCGATCGCCTCCTGGCCGGCCGCGACCAGCGTTTCCGAGGTCTGCCCGGGCAATTGGAGCGCGACGGTACCTTCCTCGACGGACAGGCTCAGCACCCCGTTGGCGGAGTTGACTGCGAAGCGGGTCCCCACGTCGCGGATGCGATACCCGTCCACCTCGACGACGACGCTCCGCGCGGGATCGTGGCGGATGTTGAAGAAGGCGCTGCCGCGCAGCCGCATCGGCCCGCCTGCCTCGGGCTCGGACAGCCGCGAGCCGGCGCCGAGCGACGCGGTGACGCCATGGGCAAGCTGCACGGTGCGCGTCGTCCTGGCGGCACTGGCGAATTCCCGCGCCGCCGGTGCTTCGGGCTGCTCGCCCTGGAAGCCGATGCCGAGGGCAAGGGCGATCGTCGCCGCGGCGGCGATGCCCGAACCGACGGCCCAGCGCGGGAAGCCGCGCATGGGCATCTCCGACGTTCCGCCACGGACCGCCGGCCCCGGGAGCGCCGCGTCGATCCGCGCGTCGAGCAGCGCGATCTCGTCATAGGCGAGGCGATGGCGCGGATCTGCCTCCAGCCAGCAGGTGAAGCCGCACCATTTCATGTCGTCATGCTGTTGCGCGACGTGCCAGCGCGCCGCAGCCTCGTGGATATCCTCGTTCATCGCCCGTTCCCGGCACCGGTTCGAGCCGATGCCTCCCTGTTATCGTATGAGACGCCACCATATCGGTGGCACCTCAGTTCTCCAGCGCGCGGCGCAGATGCGCCATCGCAACGGCGATGTGTTTCTCGACGCCGCTTCGGCTGATGCCCAGCCGCGCCGCCACCTCGGCATGGGGCAGGCCTTCGAGCTTGTGGAGCCGGAACGCGCGTCCCGCTCCCTCCGGCAGGCGCGCGATCGCCGCATGCAGCGCCGCATTGTCTTCGCGGGCGATCATCGCATCGAGCGCCCGGGGCTGCGGATCGACGCGGTCGCCGGCAATGGTCTCGGCCTGGCTGTCGCTCCAGTCCTTGTCGCGCGCCTCGCGGCGGCGCGCCTCGCGGATGCGGTCGAGCACGAGATTCTGTGCGGCGCGATAGAGATAGGCGCGGCCATTCGCGATCGGGCCGGGGGGCGCCTCGCGGGTGCGCAGCCACAGTTCCTGGAGCAGGTCTTCGGCTTCGACCGGATTGCCGGTACGCGCGACGAGGAAGCGCAGCAATTCGCCGCGCAGTTCCTGGTAAAGCTGCGTTAGCCCGGAAGCAGGAGAATGGATCGGTCGACTCCTTCCGATCGCGGGCTTTGCCCGATGTCCCCCCGCCGGGCAAGCGGGGACGGAAGACAAAAAGTTCGCGCCCTACTGCGGTGCAGCGTAATCGGCGGCGTCCTTGCTTCGAATGATGGAGAAGCGAGCGAAGTTCATGCCTGTCCTGCGGCAATCAGGCTCGAATCGCACCTGCGGCGCAGTTGGTGCAAGATGAGGATCGTCGATGTCAGCGCCTTCTACGCGCCCAAGGGCGGGGGCGTGCGTGCCTATGTCGATCGGAAGCTGGCGGCGGCGGCGGCGCTGGGCCATGAGATCATCGTGCTGGCGCCGGGCAAGCACGATGCCGTGATCCGGCGCGGCCCTGGCGCGGTGCTCGAGACGCTTGCGTCCCCGCCGTTTCCGCTCGATCGGCGCTATCGCTACTTCGACAATGAGAAGACGCTCCATCGCGCCCTGGATCGTTGGCGCCCCGATTTCGTCGAGGCATCCTCACCCTGGGGCAGCGCCTCGATGGTGGCGCGCTGGGACGGCGCCGCGCCGCGCGCGCTGGTCATGCACGCCGACCCGCTCTCCGCCTATGCCTATCGCTGGTTCGGGCCGGTCGCGAGCATCGAGACGATCGATCGCGGGTTCGACTTCTTCTGGCGGCATTTGCGCCGGCTGGGCGAGGCCTATGACCTGGTCGTCAGCGCCAGCGGGGAGTTCGCGGCGCGGCTGAGCGGTGGCGGGATGCCCGGCGTGGTCACCATTCCCATGGGCGTCGAGCCCGGCATATTCGCGCCCTGGCATCGGGACCCGCACTATCGCGCCGCGCTGCTTGCCGAATGCGACCTCGATCCCTCCGCCACGCTGCTGGTGGGAATCGGCCGCCACGCGGCCGAGAAACGCTGGGGCATGGTGATCGACGCTGCCCTTTCCGCGGGCACGCTGCATCCGATCGCGCTGCTGCTGGTGGGCGAGGGGCGGCTGCAGGGGCGGCTGGTGGCCCGCGCGGGCGGTTCCCCGCATATCCGGATCCCGGGGCCGCTCGCCGACCGCGCCGCCCTCGCGCGATTGATGGCGAGCGCGGATGCGCTGGTCCATGGCTGCGAGGCCGAGACCTTCTGCATGGTCGCCGCCGAGGCGCGGGCGAGCGGGCTGCCGGTGATCGTGCCCGATCGCGGCGGCGCCGCCGACCATGCCGACCGCGCGCCGAGCCGGAGATACCGCGCGGGCGACGTGCAGGCGCTGCGCGATGCGATCCTCGCCTTCGTCGCAGGCCGCTCCTCCGTCG
The DNA here is from genome assembly GCF_001899725.1 of Sphingomonas sp. 67-41. Classification (NCBI taxonomy): domain Bacteria; kingdom Pseudomonadati; phylum Pseudomonadota; class Alphaproteobacteria; order Sphingomonadales; family Sphingomonadaceae; genus Sphingomonas; species Sphingomonas sp. 67-41. The sequence continues at coordinate 128,531 of NZ_MKWJ01000011.1, forward strand.
CGCCCCGCGCCCTTGAAGAGGCGCCGCGGACGATGGACATGCACTTTGCCGAGCTGTTCCAGGCCTATGCGGCGTTGCGGTCCGCCGTCAGCCGGGCGGCCTGAAACACGCTCCCGCACCCATCGGGACGATGCACCGTGACGTGTCGGCCCGCCGCGTGCGCGCCCTTGGCGGAAGCTGCCATCGGCCGGGCCTGATCCGTGCCGGAGGCGGGGATCCGGCCGGCCCGGGTGCACAATGGAAGCGGCGCGAGACTGGGGAGCGGCTCGCATCGGCGCCCGGAGCGGTCGTTCAGCCGCTAATGGCTTGACCCTGGCTGGGCGCGGACCCACCGCAGGGGCCCCACGCAATCGATATCGCCACCCGTGAACCCGCGAAGCGCAAGCGATTCCAACAGATTGAACTTGATGCGATTTCCTCGTCTAATTCCAGGTGGCTCGTACGATCTCGCGATCGACCTCGGCACCGTGAACACCGTCATCTATCTGAAGGACCGCGGCATCGTGCTCAGCGAGCCGTCGGTGGTGGCCATGGAAACGGTCGGCGGCATTTCCCGGGTGCGCGCTGTCGGCGCGGAAGCGAAGCTGATGCTTGGGAAGACCCCCGACAACGTCCGCACGATCCGGCCGATGCGCGACGGCGTGATCGCCGATCTGGAAGTCGCCGAGCGGATGATCAAATATTTCATCGACAAGGTACGCGGCGGTACGAGGCGGCTCGGCCGCCGCCCCGAAGTCGCGATCAGCATCCCCAGCAGCGCGACTCAGGTCGAACGGCGCGCGATCCAGCAGGCGGGCACCAATGCCGGTGCCCGCAAGGTCTATCTCATCGAGGAATCCATGGCCGCGGCCATCGGCGCGGGCCTGCCCGTCACCGAACCTGTCGGTGCCATGGTGGTGGATATCGGCGGAGGCACCACCGAGGTCGCCGTCCTTTCGCTCAACGGCCTTGCGTACAGCGCCTCGGTCCGCGTCGGCGGCGACCGGATGGACGAGGCGATCGCGTCGTCCATCCGTCGAAAGCACAATCTCATGATCGGCGAAGCCACCGCCGAGCATATCAAGGTCGAGATCGGCACCGCCCAGGTTCCGGAAGACGGGATCGGCCTTGTCCGGAAAGTCAGGGGTCGAGACCTGGTCAAGGGCATGCCCTCGGAAGTGGAGGTCAACCAGGCCGAGATCGCACATGCGCTCGCGGAGCTTACCGCGCAGATCGTCGAGGCAGTGCATAGCGCGCTGGAGAAGACCGAGCCCGAACTGGCCGCCGACATCTATGATCAGGGCATCGTGATGACCGGAGGGGGCAGCCTGCTCGCGCATCTGGACGATGTGCTGTCGAAGGCGACCGGATTGCCCGTCATGGTCGCGGAAAATGCGTTGATGTGCGTGGCGACCGGCGCCGGACGCGCACTCGAGGAACCGGTATATCGCGGCGCGATGTCATCCAGTTGAGATGTCATCCAGTTGAGATGCCTTGTCCCGGAACGGGGATGGAGCCGGCTTCGCGCCCCCGCGGCCTGCCTTGGCCGGGCGCGCTTGCGAACCGCAATGGCGCCGTCGGGATTCCCGTCAGAATTCGCATGAGAGGCCGCGGTTGCTCCTGCCGCCGGCGTGGCCCCGAGCGTTGCGAATATCTTGGTCGCGGTGCTCAGCGATAGCCACCGCGAACCGGCCCGCACACTTTCCAGGCGCCATTTTCCAGCTTCACGAACAGGCTGTTCGAGCCGCCCAGGATCCGTCCGTTCTGATAGATCGGTGTCACGCTGCCATTGGCCGCCGCGATATTGCCTCCGACGCGAACGACCGAGCCTCGTGCACCCGAGGCGACCGTCTGAAAGCGCAAGCCGGAAAAGTCGAACCCATAGGATGCGCGCGCGACCAGATCCATGGATCCGGGGCTCGCAAACGACATGAGCAACATCGACATCTGTGCCTGGCTGCAGGCGAGCGGAGGGAGTGCGCGGGAGTCGCCAAGACGCAGGACGCGATACCAGTTCTTCACCGCCGCGCCGGCGCCATCAAGCGGACGGCTCGGCCAGGGCATGCTCATCGAAGCGACCGTCTGAAACAGCAGCGGGAGCCGTCCCGGTGCGTCGCGCAGGCTCGCCGCCATGCCCGCCACGTTGAGGTATCCGCCCACCGAAACCGCCGCATAGTCGGTTTCGAACCCGTTGCTCGTGTCGCTCGCGAAGAGATAGGTCACGCCGCCATAGGTGCGCCGGTCGAAGGTCGCGCCGCTTCCGCCCGGCATGGCCTGGACAAAACGCTGGAACAGCACGTCCGGCGACGCCGGCAATCGAACGCGTGCCTCCTCGACGACATACATCGGATCGAAGATCCGAACGACCACTTGCCCCGGCCGGCCGGTGAAGTCCTGTCCGGCCGGTTGCACCGCATAGTTTTCAATATAGCGGCTTGGCTGACGATCCGTCGCGATCACATTCCACCCTTGGGGATAGCGAAAGGCAATCGCGCCGGAATTCGATGTGAATGTCTGAAGAGGCTGACCCCAGGCAGGCTCAATCGCGAGCAGCGTCAGTAAAAGGCAAATGATCGAGCGGAACATGCGAATCCCCCAATACGCATCCGTGGTGCAGTATCCGGGTTATTCCGAGAAGTGGAAGCTATAATCGTCTGAGTCTTGCGACCATTTTGGTGTCGTAGGGCAGTCTATGGCAGTTGTCCTTTCTCTGAATGGCGTATTTCTGTCACAATTTCTACACATCCGTGGAAAGTACCTGATAGGGCGAGGGAAATGAACCTGCATGCTCGGGCGAAGGAGATCGCTTGCTGTTCAATTTACGGCAAATGAGTGTCTTCCAGCAGATTCGACCATGGCTTTCCGGGGGGCGCCGATGTGCGCGGAATCCCTGGGGCCCGGAATTTTTTAGGGCCGAGGCTAAACGATCGCGAGATTCCTCCGATTTGGATGTGAAGAGGCGGCGTGTCGTGCTGTCCGGGTTGATGTTTGGGGGAACGGATGGTTGCGATCTTCACGGGCGCCGGGACGGGATTCGAGCGCGGATCGGGGAGTGCCCTGGGATCGTCGGGTTTGCTGGGT
>NZ_MKWJ01000012.1:0-44999 GCF_001899725.1 Sphingomonas sp. 67-41
TGATCTGCTCCTCGCTAAACCTGCTGCGCTTCATCTCCGTCCTCCTCAATGAAGGACTCTAGCTCAAACTGGAGGAGTTTCAGGGGAGCACGTCACAGCCCCTTCAAAAGGATGAGTGCGCCAGCAATTCCGATCAGGATGGCGGCACCGCTGCCGGTGAGCCACAAGACACGCCGCACCCCCATGCTGCGCCTGGAACGAAAGGGCACCTCAACATAGCGATAGGAGAAATAGGCGGCCGCGAAGCTGAAGAACGCCAGCAGCACGCTTTCCCAAACATAGGGCATACGAATCAAGACATAATGGGCCACTACATAGATGGGCCAGTGCCAAAGATAGAGCGAATAAGTGATCAGCCCGATAGCGACCAAAGGCCGAGATCCGATCAAGTCCGCCAACGGGTTGGGTTGACGACCACTCCAGATCAATAGCCCGGCGCCCAGACAGCACAGAGTGGCGTCGGGAATCCACGCGGGAGCTATTGGAGAGCGGACAGGGATACCGCGACCAGAGCCAGGCCCAACGCGCCGATAGCCGCGGACACGCGTGGATTGCCGGGAGGCGGTGTACGGATCATCGCCACGATGGCACCGCACCCCAGTTCCCAGGCTCGCATCGGAAGCAGATAGAAGGCCACGAATGCCTTGTTGAGATACAGGGCATGACAGTGACGGCGAACGAACCCAGCGTCAGCACGACAATCATCGAGAGCACCAGCGTCGGGCGACGCAGCTTCATCAAGAAATACAGCAATATGGGGGAAGAATATGGAACTGCCCTTCTATTCCGAGCGACCAAGTATGCAATAGCGGCTTCGTTGTAGCCTCGGCGGCAGAATAATCGGTATCGCGCTAGAAATATATATTTGAAATAAAGGCGAAAGTGGCGAGAGCACTTTTCCCGTAGCCCATCAGCTCGGTGGGCAGGAACGTCAGGGTCACCGCCAGGGTGGTAACAGCGATCACCAGGGTCAGCACAGGCATGATGCGCCGCACGCGCCTCCCGTAAAATCCCAGTATGGAATAGTCGCCGCGCTCGCATTCCCGGACCAGGATAGTCGTAATCAGAAACCCCGAGATCACGAAGAAGACGTCCACACCGAGGAAGCCGCGACCAAGGAGGCTACCGAACAAGTGGAATGCCACCACCGACACCACGGCGACGGTGCGCAAGCCATCGATATCGGCACGGTAAGCCGGTTGATATTCCTCACTTTTGTACACGTGAGGCCCCCGAAATGCCGGACGGGTATCTATGGCGCAAGCTTGCGTGGCAGGCCCTTTGCCGCAGCAAGCAGAAAATCCGCCGGAGGTGATGGCACGCTATTTGGAGCCAAAACCGGAAAGCATGGTGGGAATGGTCCGGAGCGCTATCAGAATATCGAGCCACGCCGAGAAGTTCTTGATATAATAGAAATCGTAGGTCAGCTTCTGATGTACGGCGTCGAGGTCCGTCACGTGGCCCTGATGGACCTGCGCCCAGCCGCTGATCCCGGGCCGCACGATATGGCGATAGAAATAGAAGGGCAGCTCGGACTCATACCATCGAGATAGCGGGACCGCCTCAGGACGGGGCCCGATAAGGCTCATTTCCCCACGCAGTACGTTGAAGATCTGCGGCAGTTCATCGAGGCGGACCCTTCGCAGAAAACCGCCGATCGGCGTGATGCGCGCATCATCCGACTTGGTCATCGCATCCTCGCGCACCGATACCTCGTCCGCGCTCACTTCGCGCGGTCGCATGGTCCGGAACTTGTACATGGAGAAAGCGCGGCCCCGATAGCCCATCCGCTGCTGGCGGTAGATCACGCCACCCGGAGAATCGAGATGCACCAGCATCGCGATCAGCAGCATGGGAAGCGCGACGAAGGGCAGCAGCGCGAGACATACGAAAACGTCCACCCCGCGTTTGACCTTTGCATAGGCAAGATTGGGCAGGAGCGACCCGAAGCTGTTCTCCGACAGGTGCTCGATCGAAACCCGGCCGGTAAGCGATTCGCGCAACTGCTTGGTATGATAGACCGGCCTTCCGCTAACTGCCGCCTCGGCCAGCATCCGCTCCCAATCTGGCTCATGATCGAAGCGCAGATCCGCCACGATGGCGGCCCGCCGTGGCTCCGGAAGCTCGGGCGTGCGCATCACGATCCAGTCGACATCGGGTATCTCGAGCAACAGATCGACCTTGCCCGCCGGCACCATCCAGAAACAGGGCGTTACATAGTGCTCAATGACAAAGCTCAGCACATAGCTGACCGCGAGCCCCAGCACGAAACTCGCTCCCAGATGGAGACGACTATAATCAAGGCGCAACAGGAACATGCCCAGCATCACCGCGCCATAGGACGCCGTGTAGGAAGGCAGTATGTATCCGAATGCACGGGTTCCGGGGAAGGCAGTCACGCGCCGGAAGAGATAGAGCCCCCCAAGCGCACCAATCGCCGAGCCGACGATGCTGTTGGTCAATGGGCCACCGGCACTCTCGGTCAGCGAGAACTCGGGGAAGCGCACCAAAGCAGGGAGCAGTACGGCCACCGCCAAGGCCACGAGAGCCTGAGCGCGCAACGAGTTGAACCTGGTGGTGCGGGGTGCCTTGACCTGGCCCTCGCGAAGCATAAGCATATGATTCCCCAACCAACGCTCTTCGCCCATAGCACCCAGGATGGCCGCAACCGACCTCGCGTTGCCACCCCAATATGCGCCGCGATCCGAATACCGTTCCGGAACTCTGTTAGCGCCCCTACTGTGCAAGGCTCGCCAAGTCGAGCTCTTCGTGGCATTCACCCCGCGATTGAATCAGACAATCCGGGGCGAAGGAGTTGATCTCCGCGATTCTTCGCTCCGATTCGGCTCCTGAGGAGCCCGATGTTCATCAATGAAGGGGCATCGCGCGAATCTCCGCCGGGACAAGAATGCGCCTGTTCGCACAAGACCAAGCTCGCAGCTCTCGCGTTCCAGCGCCTTGAGGCGTCAAGCGATCTCGGCCGGCATGCCAGCGCACTTGCCCTAGTCGCCCCCTCTTCGCGCACGCAAAAAGTTCCGCGGAACGCGTCCAATCTGATATCAACACAATCACTGTCCAACAGGATAGATGATCGGCTTCGCGTCCGGCACCATCGACACCGCCCCTGCACGAACCTCGGACGCAAGCTTGCCCGTCGCTTTGCTCGTATCGGCTCCCCAAACTCTGAAGCTAGAGTCTCCGGCAGGCCCGACGCGGCTCGATTCAACAGAACAATGCCTCTTATCCTCGCCCCCGCGAAATGCTAGGCGAGCCGGCGCAGCATCTATATCCAGAGGGATACCAATTTCGAATGCCGCCGCTCAATAAAAAATCGTCGATCAACAGACTCTTCGAAGTTGCTATCAAGATCTCAAGGAGAGGCCCCCGCTTCGCAGCGGCCTATTTCAAAGAGATTGTCCTCTTTGATTTGCTTAATCGTACCGATACGCGCGGCCGCAAGACCAACAACAATATGAGCGATGAGAATATCTATTATGTTGCTTCCTTCACTTCGGTTGCGGCGGAAACAATCGACCATGCCCGCCAAGCGCTAGGCGGAAAGTTCGCACATTGGCAGTTTGTCGATATCGGCTCCGGCAAGGGCAAAGTCGTACTCGTCTACGCCCAGCGCTACGGTACCGAGGCCCGTCATCCGCCGATCGGGATCGAATATGATGCCAAACTTGCTGCGATAGCGAACGCGAATATCGCCAAGCTGGGCTTTGACCGTGTCGGCGCGAAAGTGCAGGTCGATGACGCCCGCAACATCCGCGCCCATGTGGATACGGAGGGATTGGTATTATTTCTCTACAACCCGTTCTTCGGCTCGCTCTTTCACGAGTTCATATCAGAACTGGCCAGCATTCCACACATGCTGATCTATGTCGATCCGGTGGAAAGGGAATACCTGCTTGCCAATGGCTACACCATAATGGCCGAGCACAAAGGCCGGTATAATGCCGACACCTGGGTTATTGCCGCAAGCAAGGCCTAAACGCCGCCCATCCGACCCTCTTTTCCGGTGCACGCCATGGCCGCAAACTCCGCTCCCTCCTCGCACGACCTCGTCTCGGTAATCATGCCATCGCACAATTCGGCATCTTTCATAGACGACACAATCCGATCCGTGATCGCGCAAACCTATCCCCATTGGGAGTTGATCGTCGTCGACGACTGCTCCAGAGATGACACGCTCAGCATAACGCGCGCGCTTGCCGCGCAGGAGCCGCGGATTCGCTCGATCGCACTTCAGGAGAACGGCGGCGCCGCGGTCGCGCGCAACACGGCGATCGAAGCCGCGCAGGGGCGCTGGATCGCCTTCCTCGATAGCGACGACCTCTGGACGCCCGACAAGCTTGAGAAGCAGATCGCTTTCATGGAAGCGACCGGGTCCGCCTTCAGCTACGCTTCGTACGAGCGGATTACCGAAGCGGGGACATTCATCAGCACCGTCCATGTCTCCTCGAAGGTGAGCTACCATCAGCTCCTGAAGAACAACATCATCGCGTGCCTGACGGCAGTCTATGATACCAAGCAACTCGGCAAAGTCTTTATGCCGATGATCCGCAAGGGTCAGGATTATGGATTGTGGTTGATATTACTCAAGCGCACTGGACAGGCACATGGCATTGATAAAGTGCTTGGTCGCTACCGCGTACGCGAATTCTCCATATCTTCGAATAAGTTGGAATCCTCGACTTGGGTATGGAAAATCTATCGCGAAGTTATGCATTTGAACCTGCCGACAACGCTCTATTATTTCAGCTGGTACGCCGCAACCGGCGTGCTTCGCCGTATTGGCGAGAAGCTGGGCCGCAAGACCGGCTAAGGTTGCGTCTTATCGTTTCCGAAATCTCAACCCTCCTCGACGTACCTTCCGCCTATTCGGCCATGGCCTGCGCCCACAATCCGTTCGGCGACGGCCATGCTTCCGAGCGGATTGCGGGGATCTTCGCATATGGTTTCGGATTCTGAGCTCAAGGTCTGTGTTCTCGGCCTGGGCTATATCGGCCTTCCCACGGCGGCGGTGATCGCGCGCACCGGCGCCAAGGTACTCGGCGTCGACGTTCACCAGTCGGTGGTCGACACGGTCAATTCGGGCAAGGTCCATATCGAGGAGATCGACCTGGACGGCCTGGTCTCGGGCGTCGTCGCCCGTGGCAATCTGCGTGCCTCGCTCCAGGTCGAGCCGGCCGAGGTGTTCGTCATCGCCGTCCCCACGCCGTTCGGCGAAGGCCATGCGCCCGATATCGGCCACGTGCTCAAGGCCGCGACCAATGTCGCGATCACGCTCAAGGCCGGCGACGTAGTGATCCTCGAATCGACTTCGCCGGTCGGCACCACCGAGAAGGTCGCCGAGTTGCTCGCCCAGCTGCGCCCCGATCTCAAGATTCCCGGCCATTGCGCCGGCAGCGCCGATGTCGCCATTGCCTATTGCCCGGAGCGCGTGCTGCCTGGCCGCATCCTCGTCGAGTTGATCGACAATGATCGCGTGATCGGCGGTATCACGCCGCGCTGCGCCCGCAAGGCGCTGCAATTCTATCGCCGCTTCGTGCGCGGCGCCTGCGTCACCACCACGGCCAAGGCCGCGGAGATGACCAAGCTCACCGAGAATGCCTTTCGCGACGTCAACATCGCCTTTGCCAACGAGCTGAGCCTCGTCGCCGGGAAGATGGGCGTCGACGTGTGGGAAGTGATCCGTCTCGCCAACCGCCATCCGCGCGTCAACATCCTGTCGCCGGGCCCGGGCGTGGGCGGCCATTGCATCGCCGTCGATCCCTGGTTCCTGGTCAGCGCCGCCCCCGAGCAGACGCCGCTGATTCGCACCGCCCGCGAAGTGAACGACGGCAAGACCGATTACGTCATCGCGCATGCCGCCGCGATGATCGAAGCCAATCCGGCGGCGCGCGTCGCCTGCCTGGGCCTGGCCTTCAAAGCGAATATCGACGATTTCCGCGAGAGCCCGGCGCTCAAGGTGGCAATGGCACTGGCGGAGCGCTTCGGCGAGCGCATCCAGGTCGTCGAGCCCTATGCGCGCGCGCTGCCCGCCGGGTTCGACGGCACGGGCGCCGAACTGATCGACGTCGACAGCGCGATCGAGAGCTGCGGCATCTTCGTGGTGCTGGTCGATCACGACGTATTCAAATCGGTGCCGCTCGACGAGCGCGCCGAGAAGCAGGTCTACGACACACGCGGCATCTGGCCCGATCAGCCGCGCGGCGCGGCGAATGAGGCGCTGCGGCTGGCGAGCTGAGCCCCCGCCGTCCTAATCCCTGCCGCCCTGATGGCGGACCAGGATCGACTGCCAGTCGCCATCCAGCGGCTTGTCGCGCCCGGCGATCAACGCGGGCACCAGCGGACGGGCGGACAGCGGCTCCACCTTCGCGGCCTCCGCTTCCAGCGTCGCCACGCGATCGCGCCAGGCGGGATGCGAGCGGCTGCGTAGGATGCCGCCCGCCTTGCTCGGCCCGAAATGCCGCCAGAAGGCGACGCTCGCGCGCACCGGATAACTGGCGTTGGCGAGCAGGTAGACCGACAGGAGATCGGCCTGCACTTCGGTCTGCCGGAAATACTTCACATTGGCGCCGAAGCCCGCCAGCAGCCCATAGTCGACACCGCGAGCCTCCAGCCGATCGCGATGGTGCAGGATGTTATGGGAGAATTCGTGCGCCATCACCGCCGCGAGCTGGTCGTCGGGATAGTCGTCGAGAAAGGCCGATCCGATCTGTACCATCGTCCCGTCCGCCGAGGCCCCGAAGCCGCCGTCGAGCATGAGCTCGAAACGCGATTTGCACGCGCGCACCGGCTGGATCGTCGTCCGAATGGGCGTGCCCGCCCGAATCGCCTGAATGGCGATGGGGGCGTCGATGGGAAGCTCAGCGATCGCAAGCTGCACGGCCACCAGCCTGTCGGTGCTACCCGGTCTGCCCGGCAACGCGGCGATGTCCACCGTGCCGACTCGCACCAGCGAATCGTCGGCCCGCAACCCGGCGCTATCGGCCGGACTATCCGGAACCACACCCTCCACCGCCACCGGCGTTGCGAAATGAAAATGCCTCCCGGCTGCTTCGCGCGCGCCGGGATCGAACTGATCAAGCGTGTGCAGCTGAAGGCCGGTGGCTGCCTCGATTCGGTCGCACAGCGCGACGTTAGCGGTGGCCAGCCTCCAGCCGATCCCGGCAACGCGCATATCGGCCGCGCGCACGGCCTCAAACAGGTTCGCGTCCTGCGCCCCGGCCGGAACGGAAGAAGCCGCCAGAAAGAGCAGAACGCCGGCGAGCGCCCCCTCGCGGCGGCTAGGCATGCCAATGCGGAACTCGCGAAACGGCGGTATCATGGCGACCCTAGTACGCCGGACGGACCGCATCGCCAATCGGACACTTCGCGGCATGCGGGCTCCGATTGGCGCTTGCCTCGATTCGGCGGCTTTCCGCTTGATTTCGCAGTGCAACTTGAACGGGAAGGCGGGCCCAGCAACAAAAACGTCACAAGAAATCCGCTCTAACCATCACGAAACAAGCCCATTTTGGCCGAGAGACTTCATTAACCCCCTTGGCTATATTGGTGCGGCGCGTTAAGGACGGCTCCGTAACCACTTGGTACGGGTCGACCGGGTGCTAAATGGAGTGCGGACAAACCGGACCCAGTGTTGCGAAAGGGTCACGACGAGAGGTTTCTCGCCGTAGCCAAAGTTTGAGGTGTTGCGACTGCGCGGGTCCTGTGCCATAGGATCGCGTGACGAGAGCACCAGAGCTCGAAAGAGGGAGAAAAAAGAGTGTTCACTAAGCTTCTTACGGCTGCCGCTATCGCGTCGATGGCGACTGCCCCTGTTCTGGCCGCTCCGACGAGCGCTTCGAAGCTGTCGCTGTCGGGCGTTCGCGCTTCGACCGCAACCAGCAAGAAGAGCGAGCTGGCTCCGGCCGTTCTGATCGGCGTCCTCGCGACTGTCGCGATCATCGGCGGCGCTGTCATTCTCGCCGACAGCGACGACAAGCCCGACAGCCCGTAGTAGCTGGCTGCCAAGGCAGAATTTCGAAGTGGCGGCCTAACGGCCGCCACTTTTTTATTGCCTGATACCGACAGCGAAATCGGGCGTAATCACGGGTCGTTTTGACAATCATGTTCGCCAAGCTCTTCCGATCACGCCCATCGGTTCAATCCGAACCAAGTGGTAGCATTCCGAATGGCCAGCGCATCTATGCCATCGGCGACATCCATGGCCGCCTGGACCTGCTCAAGGACTTGCTTGCACGCATTGCCGCGGACGAAATGGATCGCGCACCGGCAGAGACTCAGCTGATCTTCCTGGGCGACCTGATCGATCGCGGCCCCGAATCCGCCCAGACGGTGGAGTTCTTGCGGCTGCTCGCGCTCGAGCGCACCACAGGCCGCACGCGCTTCCTCACCGGCAACCACGAGGAGGTCTTCCTCTCCGGCCTCGACGGCAGCGAGAAGGCCCTGCGCTTCTTCACCAGGATCGGTGGGCGCGAGACCATCCTCAGCTATGGCTTCTCGGAAGCCGAATATGATTCGCTCGATTACCCGGAACTCTCCGCCGAACTGCAGGCACGCGTGCCGGCAGAGCATCGCGCGTTCCTGGCTGGCTTCGAGGACATGATCATCATTGGCGACTATGTCTTCGTTCACGCCGGCGTGCGGCCGGAGGAGCCGCTGTCAAACCAGCAGCGCAAGGACCTGCGCTGGATTCGAGGCGAGTTCATCGAACACAAGGGACCGTTCGAGAAGATCGTGATCCACGGCCACACGATCACCGAGGCAGTGGAGATGACCGCACACCGCATCGGCCTCGACACCGGCGCCTATGCTTCCGGCAAGCTCACCGCGATGGGGTTCGAAGGCGATCGGCGCTGGGTGATCGATACCGCGCCCTGAGTCGTCCAAACCCTCGAGGTACCAACGAGAACGCCGGCGGAGTGATCCGCCGGCGTTCTTGCATTCAGTAGCGAGGTTCAGCGACCCTCAGCGCCCTTCAGGCGAGCCACCACCCGGGCCACCCGGAGCGCCGCCCTGCTGCTGCATCATCTGCTGCTGGAGCATCATCTGGCGCAACTCGGCGGCCGGAATGATCTGCTTGATCTCGAGATCGAACTGCAGAAGCTTGCCGTAGAGCGGATGCTGCGGGCCGGCCTTCTCATAGGCGATGTTGGCCGGGATCCAGATGCGCAGCTTCGAATCCTTGCTCATCATCTTGAGCGCTTCGTCGAAGCCGGGGATCGCGCCGCCGACCGGCAGGCGGATCTCGCCGGCCGGCTGGAAGACGGTGCCGTCGCGCAGCGTGCCGACGGTCCATACCGAAACCCCGTCGCCCTCCTGCGCCTTGGGGCCCGTGCCTTCCTTGATGACCTGATACTGGAGCCCCGAGTCCGTGGTCCGCACGCCAAGCTGGCCCTTGTTCCAGGCAAGGAACTGCGCATCGTTGCCCTTGGCGGCGACGGGCGCGCGCGTGCCGGTCCAGGCCAGCGCCACCGCAATGGCGATCGCCAACACCAGCCCGGCCCAGAGCCAGACCTTGTAGCTGCGCTTGATGGGCTGGAGCGGAACGGCGGTCACGGACATGCGATGAGCTCCAGGCGCGGGCAGCCAGCTACCCGAAAGTCAGAAAAGTCACGACGGCATCGCGCGCGGGGCGCGCAATGCCGGGTCGCGAAATCAACGGGCGCTGTCGCGCTCCATACGCTTGCGCTCGAGCTTGCGCGCGCGGCGGACCGCGGCGGCACGCTCGCGGGCACGCTTCTCGCTGGGCTTCTCGTAGTGACGGCGAAGCTTCATCTCGCGATAGACGCCCTCACGCTGCAGCTTCTTCTTGAGCGCGCGCAGCGCCTGGTCGACGTTGTTGTCGCGAACGATGATCTGCATAAACCCGTCAGTGCTCCGATCTTCAATTCAATAGAAAAGGGTTCGCCGGAACGCGGAGTTGCGGCGTCGTGGCGGCCACCTAACAGCGCAATTCCGATTTTTCAAGCACGAACAGGTCCCGGCCCCGCAATGATGCGGCGAGCCGATCAGGCGGCCGGCTGACCCTGGCAGAGCCCGAGCCGCCTGCCATAGACCCGCAGCCGGATCGCGGCATAGCCGGGCTGGCCCTTCACGCCGCTCTTCTGATCGACCGTCACGTCATAGGCCTGCTTGCCCATGGTGCCGGCATAGAGAAGCGTGGTCTTCGCGCCGTTCGCCTGGGTGCACTGGATCTCGACATCGAGCCTGCCTCCCTTCTGCACGAAGCGCGGGAACGTGCAGGTGCCGGCGACCTTTTCGAGATTCTCGATGTCGAGCGGCTTGAGGTCGCTCGCCGTCTGGCACTTCACGGCATGGCGCTCCTGCTTCTTCACCGCCGCCAGCTGCTCCGCCTTGTCCGGCCCATCGGCGAACTCGGCGGAAACGACCTGCATGCCCGAATCCCAGGTGCCCGGCTGCATCAGCATCTTGGAATGCGCCGCCTTGGACAGTCCCGCGACTTCCTTCATCGAGGCATTGTGCACCTCGAACTCGCCCGTGGCGGCGGCTTCCCGCTCCGCGGCGGACTGGCAACCGGCGAGCGCAAGGGCGCCGACGAGCAGGATGGCACGCATATTCCGGAAGTCCCTCTCCAAATTCGTGGCGCCACACAGCCGATATCGCAGCCAAAGACAAGCGCGATTCCTGACGGCATAGTGGCGCGATGACAGCAGCCGATACCGCCACGCCACCTCGACACCGCCTGCGCTCGATCCTGGGAGGGTCGGCCGGCAATCTGGTCGAATGGTACGACTGGTACGCCTATTCGGCCTTCACGCTCTATTTCGCGCCGCACTTCTTCCCCAAGGGCGACCAGACCGCGCAGCTGCTCAATGCCGCGGCGGTGTTCGCCGTGGGCTTCCTGATGCGGCCGGTGGGCGGCTGGCTGATGGGCATCTATGGCGACCGCTATGGCCGCAAGGCCGGGCTGACGCTGTCGGTGACGCTGATGTGCGCCGGATCGCTGCTGATCGCGGTCACTCCCGGCTATGCGACGATCGGCGTCGCCGCACCCGCGCTGCTGGTGCTCGCCCGGCTGATGCAGGGCATTTCGGTGGGCGGCGAATATGGCGCGAGCGCCACCTACCTCTCCGAAATGGCCGGCAAGCGGCATCGCGGCTTCTGGTCGAGCTTTCAGTACGTCACCCTGATCTCCGGCCAGCTGGTGGCGCTGCTCGTGCTGCTGGTGCTGCAATCCGCGCTGAGCGAAGCCGATCTCGACGCCTGGGGCTGGCGCATCCCCTTCCTGATCGGCGGCGTGCTGGCGGTGATCGTGTTCTGGCTGCGGCGCCGGCTGGCCGAGACGGAAAGCTTCGAGAAGCGCGGCGGCGGCCAGTCGAGCATCTTCGCGCTGTTCCGGCACCATCCGCGGGAGGCTGCGCTGGTGATGCTGCTCACCGCGGGCGGCACGCTCGCCTTCTATGCCTATTCGATCTACCTGCAGAAGTTCCTGGTCAACACTTCCGGCTTCGACCGGGCCACCGCCTCCGAGATCAATGCCGCCGCCCTGTTCGGCTTCATGCTGATCCAGCCGCTGGCCGGCGCGCTTTCCGACCGGATCGGGCGCAAGCCGCTGATGATCGGCTTCGGCGTGCTCGGCGTGTTGCTCACCTGGCCGATCTTCACCGCGCTGGAGAGCGTGCGCAGCCCCATGCTCGCCTTTCTGATCATGCTGGGCGCGCTCGTGATCGTGACCGGCTACACCTCGATCAACGCAGTGGTGAAGGCGGAGCTCTTCCCCGCGCACATCCGCACCCTGGGCGTCGCCCTGCCCTATGCCGTCGCCAATGCGCTGTTCGGCGGGACGGCGGAATATGTCGCGCTGTGGTTTAAGGACGCGGGCTGGGAAAGTGGCTTCTACTGGTACGTCACCGCAATGATCGGCGTATCGCTGGTGACGTATCTGAGCATGCGCGACACCGCGAAACACTCGCGGATCCTCGAGGATTGAGGGTTATCGCTAATCATTAGCACCTATCGGGCGGCATGGCGGGCCCCGGCGCGAGGCGGGGGCGACCCGCTGGATGCGACAAGGGGGATTACGGCTTTCCCCATCCCGCTCCGTCCATATGTTTCGGTGCATTGCAGCCCTGCAATACCAGCGTTAGGCTCGCGCCCGATCACCAGTGGATGCTGCAAGACGCATTGGCCTTGGACCTCGAAACCCGCCTGCTTATCGTCGACGACGATCCCGGTATCCGCGAACTGACCGCGGCTTTCCTGTCGCAGCACGGCTATGTGGTCGACACGGCTGCGGGCGCGACCGAGATGCGCACGCTCGCGGCGCGCCACGATTATGCGCTGATCGTCCTCGACGTGATGATGCCGGGCGAGGACGGGCTCGCCATCCTGCGCTCGATGGACCGCGAGACCGGTCCCGCGGTGATCCTCCATTCCGTGATCGGCGAGGATATCGATCGGATTGTCGGTCTGGAGATGGGCGCGGACGACTATGTGCCCAAGCCCGCCAACCCGCGCGAGCTGCTGGCGCGGATCCGTTCCGTGCTGCGCCGCAGCCAGGGCGACCGGGCCGCGCCGGCGGCGGCACCCGCCCGTGCCTTCCTGCGCTTCGCCGGCTGGCGGCTCGATCCGGTGGCCCGCCAGCTCTGGGATCCGGACGACGTGATCATCAATCTGTCCGACGGCGAATTCCGGCTGCTGCTCTCCCTGGTCGAGCGGCCGCGCCGGGTGCTGACCCGCGACATGCTGCTCGACTTCTCGCGCGGCCCCAATGCCGAGCATTTCGACCGGGCCATCGACGTGCAGATGAGCCGCCTGCGCAAGAAGCTAGCCCGGCCCGGCTCCGAGGACCTGATCCGCACCATCCGCAACGAAGGCTATATGTTCGTCGCCGAAGTCGCGGCCAAGTGATCCCGTGACTCGGCGTTCGATCACTGTTCCCATCGTGCTGCTCGTCATCGCCGCCGTGCTGATCGCGACGACGACGCAGTTCACCATCATGTTCAACGGCCCGCCGCCCGGGCCGGGGCCGCTGCCGCTGGCACGCGTCGCCGAGGCGCTGCGCACGGGCATCGTCCCGCCCACCGCGCAGCGGCGGATGACCGTGACCCGCACCAACGAGGACAAGTTCGGTCGCCAGGACGAGCATCCTTCTCCCGAACGCGATGCCGCGATCGCCCGGCTGATGGACGTGCCCGCCGAGCGTGTGCACGGGCTGTATCAGATTCCCGCACGCGACCCCGAACAGGACATGCGCGGCAGCTTCACCGTGGCGCTGGAGCAGCAGAATGGCTGGATCGTCGCCTCCAGCCTGCCGAAGCCGGCGTTCACGCCCTGGCACCTGGCCAGGCTGCTGGGGATGCTCGGCACGCTGCTCGTGCTCTCGTTGCTCGCCTGGGGCGTGGCGCGGCGAATCTCGCGGCCGATCCGCGAACTGGCCCGGGCGGCGACGCGCGTGCGGCTGGGAGCACCTCAGCCGATCCCGCAAAACGGCCCGCGCGAGGTGCACGAGCTCGCCCGCGCGCTCGACAGCATGCAGGAGCGCATCCTGCTCGAAGCCGAGAACCGCAGCGCAATGCTCGGTGCGATCGCGCACGACCTCGGCACGCCGCTCTCGCGCATCGCCTTCTGGGTGGAGCGGCTGCCCGACGATGCCCGCCTGCGCGCCGAGGCGGACATCGAGGAGATGCGGGGAATGATCAAGGCCGCGCTAAGCTTCACGCGCGACGGCCGGGACGGGGCACCCCATCAGAGGCTCGACCTGGGCAGCCTGATCGAGAGCCTGGTCGACGATCTCGCGGCCGCGGGCAAACCGGTTGTCGTCGAGCCGGGCCCGCGCGCGGTGGTGCGCGGCGATTCCGCGGCGCTGCGGCGGCTGTTCGCCAACCTCATCGAGAATGCGGTGCGCTATGGCGAGCGCGCCCGGCTCCGCTGGAACCTGGGCGAAAACACCGTGGACGTGCTGGTGGAAGACGACGGACGCGGTTTCGACCTGGCGCGCGCCGAAGCGCTGTTCGCGCCCTTCGTACGCGGCGAGGCTTCCCGGAGCCGGGAAACCGGTGGGACCGGGCTGGGCCTGGCGATCGTCCGCTCGATCGCCGAGGCGCATGGCGGCACCGTGACGCTGGAGAATCGGCCGGGCGGCGGCGGGCGGGTGCGCGTACGGCTGCCGGCCTGAGCCGCAACGCAGTGAAATGTTCGGCGACCGCGCGAAATTCCGCCATGTGTCCGGCATGTGACCAGAGCCTTCCAACCAAGGAGGCACAATGGACCATCGAGACGCGCACGACCTGGGCCTCGCCCATGACCTGAAGACAATGACGCAGCTCGCCAGCCGTCGGCGGGCGCTCGGCTGGTTCGCAGGGGCGAGCGGGGCCGCGATGCTCGCGGCCTGCGACGGCGGCTCGTCGACGGCCATGCCGGCGAGCACCGGCAACACCGGATCGAGCGGCGCGACGGCAACCCCTTCGCCATCGGCCACCGCCACGCCGACTCCCGGCGCGACCGGCACCGGCGCCAGTTGCGTCGCCGACCCTGCCGAGACCAACGGCCCCTATCCGGCCGACGGCACCAACGTCTCGAGCGGAATCACGTCGAATGTGCTCACCGCCGCGAACGTGGTGCGCAGCGACATCCGCCCGAGCTTCCTCGGCAGCTCGACTGCCGTGGCGGCCGGGGTGCAGGTAGCGCTGACGCTCACTTTGGTCGACGTGAACGCCGCATGCGCGCCGCTCGCCGGCTATGCCATCTACCTCTGGCATTGCGACCGCGACGGGAAATATTCGCTCTACGACCTGCCGGCGGAGAGTTATCTGCGCGGCGTCGGCGTGACCGATGCCAATGGCATGGCGACGTTCACCACCATCTTCCCCGGCTGCTATGCCGGGCGCTGGCCGCACATCCATTTCGAAGTCTTCTCGAGCCTGGCGAACGCCACGAGCGGCCGCTATGCGACCCTCGTCTCGCAACTGGCGATGCCGAGCGCGGCGTGCAGCACGGTCTATGACGGCGCGAGCGGCTATGCGGCGAGCATCCGCAATTTCGCGGGCGTGAACCTGAGCGGGGACAATGTGTTCGGCGACAATAGCAGCGCCCAGATCGCCCAGCAGACGCCGGCGATGCGCGGAAGCGTCGCCGACGGATACACCGCGACCGCGATGATCGGCATCGCGCGCTGAGGCCCGCGGGCGGCGGGAACGGACCAACCCGCTCCCGCCGCCCCGCCCGGAATCAGAGGATCATGCCCCCGCCGCCGCGGATCGCGAGGACCCGGCCGATCGAATCGAACAGCGCGTCCATCGCCACCGGCTTGAACAGCACGTCATCGGCACCGATCGCGAGGCAGCGCTCGCGCAGGTCCACCGCAGTATCGGCGGTGACGACGATGATCGGCAATTCCCCCTTCGCGTCGCCGCGCGCGCGAATGCGGCGGATCGTCTCGAACCCGTCCATGCCGGGCATGCGCAGATCGACCAGCACGACGTCGAACGATTCCGCGTCGAGCATCGCCAGACCCTCTTCGGCCCAGCTCGCCTCCGCCATCGTGGCTCCCGCGACGTCGAGCATGTCCTTCACGACCCGACGGTTCATCGGATCGTCCTCGATGAAGAGGATATTCATGCCCGTCCGCCCGTGGCGACCGGTTTCCCCGAGATGCGCGCGACCGT
The DNA here is from genome assembly GCF_001899725.1 of Sphingomonas sp. 67-41. Classification (NCBI taxonomy): domain Bacteria; kingdom Pseudomonadati; phylum Pseudomonadota; class Alphaproteobacteria; order Sphingomonadales; family Sphingomonadaceae; genus Sphingomonas; species Sphingomonas sp. 67-41. The sequence continues at coordinate 15,642 of NZ_MKWJ01000012.1, forward strand.
TTTTTTCATGTCCGGTGTGCTATCGTCCTAAGCCGCCCGAGATACAAGCGGGTCCCCCTCCCTCTTGCCGGAATTTTCTTCCGCTGACGGAATGATAGCATCGATCAGGCCGACGCCGGTAATAGGTTTTTCGATTATCTTGCAGTTACTTGCTGCGATCAGCTCAGCAGCGGTCTCCGCATCGGGCTTGAGCCAGAGGACGGCAAGTGCCACGCCCTCCGCCGCCGCGCGCAAACCGGCGAGCGCCCGGGCGGGGCCCTCCGCCTCGACCTTGAGTGTCGCTTCGTCGGCAAGGAGATGGCTGACACCGCCGGCCTCGAGCATCGGCAGGGCTTCCGCGACGGAACCGGCGAAGCGCAGCCGGGCGACGCGCGGCTCCAGCAACGTGCGCAGCATCGAGCGGGCGATCGGATTCCTGTCGAGCACGACTAGGTCGAGCCCTGCCGCGCTTTCGTCCGCCACGACGGCCTGGGGGGCCTCGGCAAGGACGAGCGGCAGATCGACGATGAAGCGCGAGCCCCTGCCGTCCTCGCTTTCCACCATGATGTCGCCACCCAGCGCGCGCGCCAGGTTGCGGCAGATGGCCAGGCCGAGGCCGGTGCCGCCGAAGCGACGCGTGGTGCTGGTGTCGACCTGGCGGAAGCTCTCGAAGATCTCCTCGAACTTCTCGCGGGGGATGCCGATACCGGTATCCTCGATGGCCAGCCTGAGCCGGCGGGCGTCGCCCTCGCCCTTGGCCGCCGCGCGCAGCGTGACGCCGCCCTTCTCGGTGAACTTGATCGCGTTGGAGAGCAGGTTGAACACCAGCTGGCGCAGGCGGGCGGCATCGCTGACGATCCAGTGCGGCGCATCGCCGAGCTCGCGCCGGAAGGCGAGGCCCTTGTCGCGCGCCTGCTCCTCCCAGAGGCGCGTGACGTCCTTCAGCATGGCGCACAGGTCCATCGGCGCGGCCTCGACGCTCAGATTGCCCGTCTCCATCTTGGCGACGTCGAGAATGTCGTCGACCAGCGCGCGCATGGTGACGCCGGCGCCGTGGACGATGCCGATCCGCTCGCGCGTCTGCGCCTCGAGCTTCTGATCCGAGAGCATGACCTGGGTCATGCCCAGGATGCCGTTCAGCGGCGTGCGGATCTCGTGGCTGGTGGTCGCGAGGAACTCGGTCTTGGCCTTGAGCGCCTTTTCCAGCGCCACATTGGTCTCGCCCAGCACGACGTTCGCGGCGCGCACCTTGTTGCGGCTGCGGCGAACGGTGATGAGGCCCCAGCCGAGCGCGGCCATGACGATCACCGTCGCCGCGCCGATGAGCAGGAACAGGGTCTGCTGGTAGCGGACCCTGCGCTCGGCTTCCTGCGTCTGGAGCAGCAGGATCTGGTTCTGCTGCTTCGCCCAGTCGAACTTCGCCGCCATCAGCGCCGCGCCGGCGGTTGCGGCCACCTTGGTGGATTCATCGTCGAGGCGCTTCATCGCCTGAAGGTGCTTCAGCGCCTCCCGCGTGTTCTCCGCCTTGTTGAATATCTGGTAGGCGTAGAAATGGTCGCTGCGGAACTCGACCGTGGTCTTTGCCAGGTCCATGCCGTCGAAAGTGCCGTGGATGAACCGCAACGCCTCCCCGATATTCCCCCGCTCGGAGGCCAGGGCGGCCGCAGTTGCGAGGAGGTGCCGCCGCAGCACATCGGCGTCGGCGCCGCGGATGAGCTCGAACCCCCGGGTGATCGTCCGGTTGGCATCGTCATAGCGCTTCAGCGCCACCTGGCTGCGCGCGAGGTTGCTGAGCAGGCGCGCTTCGAGCAGCGGCTTGTTCATGCCGCGCGCGATGACGATCGCCGTCTCATATTCCTTGCCCGCCTCCGCATCCCGGCCAAGCTTGGCGAGCACATTGCCGCGGCTGTTGTGGAGCGAAAGCGAAAGCACCGGGTCGTCGGTGAACAGCACGGCGGCCTGGTGGAAATATTCCTCGGCGCGCGCATCGTCGTTGGCGACGCTGTAGAGCCCGCCGATATTCTGCAGCGCGATCGCCTGGCTGCGCGGCTCCTTCACCTCGCCGAAGATGCGGAAGGCGTTCTGGTAGCTCTCCAGCGCCTGCACCGCCTGGTCGCGCGCCATGAAGAAGGCGCCCTGCGACATCAGCAGGTCGCCGCGCAGCTTGATCGGCTCCGGGATCGAACGGATCAGGTTCAGGCCGTCGGTGAGCAGCGGCGCGGCCTTGGCGGGTTCCTCGTTGCGGATATGCGCCTCGGCAGCCAGCCAGCGCGCGGTGGCCAGCGCCAGCGCCCGGCGCCGCGCGTCCCGCAGGCCGAGCGCCAGCCCGTCGATCGCGGCGGCGTGGCGAAGCGCCTCCGCCTGATCGGACATCATGCTTTCCTTGGCGCCCCGGATCTCGGCTTCGATCGCCGGCGGGAAATCGGAACGCTGCTGCGCCTGGGCGAATGCGGGCGCGCCGGCGAACAGCGCGGCAACGGCAAGGAGAGAGCCCAGCAGCGCGCGCATCAGGCGCGCTTCCAGAAGCTCTCGGGACGGACGAACGATGCCGGATGGCCGTTCGCATTGTCGAGATGGCCATCGTCCGCCAGGAACTTGCGGAACGCATCGAGCCCGAGCGGGCGCGAGATCAGGAAGCCCTGCACCATGTCGCAGCCCATCACGCTGAGCAGGGCGAGCGCGGACGGCGTCTCCACGCCCTCGGCCGTGACTTCCATCTCGAGCGCATGGGCAAGATCGATCGTCGAGCGCACGATCAGCGGATCGCGATTGCTGCTGGTGAGCTGCATCACGAACATCTTGTCGATCTTGAGCTCGCGCGCGGGCAGCTTCTTCAGATAGGCGAGCGAGGAGAGCCCGGCGCCATAGTCGTCGATCGCGAGCGTCACGCCGCTGTCGGCGAAGAACTGGAGGTGGCGGATCGCGCTCTCCGGATCGCGGATCACCGCAGTCTCGGTGATCTCGAAGCCGAGCTTCGCATCGGTGTTCGCCAGCATCTCGCACACTTCGTTGACGAAGGCCGGGTCGGCGAGGAGCTGGCCCGAGATGTTGACGAAGAGCAGCATGTCGAAGCCGTCGGCGCGCAGCTTGCGCTGGTCCTCGATCACCTGGCGCAGCGTCCAGAGCGTGAGCGTCGAAATCTCGCCCGCCTGCTCGGCGACCGAGATGAAATCGCCCGGCAGGATCAGGCCGCGGGTGGGATGCTGCCAGCGGACCAGTGCCTCGGCGCTGGCAATCTCCTGCCGGCGGACATGGACCTTGGGCTGATATTGCAGGAACATCTCGCCATTGGCGATCGCGCGGGGCAGTTCGCGCATCAAGGTAAGCTTGTCGAAGGCCAGATCCGCGCGCGACAGATCGAGCATCACCACCCGTCCGTCGGCCCGCGCCTGCTCGAGCGCGGATTCGGCGGCTTCGGCGAGCAATACCTCGTCATCCTCGACCGATGGCGCGGCGGCGACGCCGAAATGCATCTGGAGATGGTACGGCTCGCCGTCGAGATCGAGCGTGCGCTGGAAGCTCTTGCGGATCCGGTCGATATCGTCGGCGGCGGCTTCGGGCGTTTCCCGCTCGAAGCAGATCTCGATCAGCGACCGGCCGGCTGCGGCGATGCGGATGTCGGGCACCAGGCCGGAGATTCGCCGCGCCACGTCCAGCACCAGCGAATCGGCGCGGGCCCGGCCCAGATGCCGGCGCAGCGACGCGAAATTCGCGATCTCGCACAGGCCCAGGACGCTCCACAGGCGCCCCTCGACATGGCGATCGTTACTTGCCCGGTGCAGTTCTCGCTTGCCGCCACGCCCGCGCACTGTGCACCTGCACGAATTCCCTCGCGATTCCCGCGTGTTCCGCGGTGATCGCGACGGCGCTCGTGGAAGCACCGACCAAGGTCGCCAAGGGCTCTCTGCGTGCCGACATGCCCCCTAGGCCTAGTCCCCGACCCTTGAAGGAACGGTTAAATCACGCGTTCGAAGCGCTTTTTGCGAAGCCAACTCCGCAGAAATCCGGATTGATTCATTGTTAAGAAGCCTTTAACCATCTGAATCGCGCACAAGTGCGCACCGATGGGAGACTATGAATGTTCGCGTTTTTCAGCCTGATGTTCCGTGACGGCGGCGGTAACGAAATCCGCCCGTTCTGAGGAACGTTCATCCGGGCCGGCGGTGGAGCGACCTCGAGTGAGGCCGTGCTGACCGGCCCGGACGACAACTGCTAAAGGCGGCCGCGAGCCGCCTTTTTTATTGCCCGTTTCCCTGTCGGCGCTTTTCTTGCCGACCGCGCCGGAGAGCGTCGTCATGCCGCCCCTTGCCCCCGGCGCTGGCGTCGCTATCTGCGCGACATCACTTTCTTCCCAAGGGGATCCACGTTGCGCATAGCGATGATCGGCACGGGCTATGTCGGCCTGGTTTCCGGTGCCTGTTTCTCGGACTTCGGCCATGAAGTGGTCTGCGTCGACAAGGATGCACGCAAGATCGAGCTGCTCCACCAGGGCATGATGCCGATCTACGAGCCGGGGCTCGAAGCGCTGGTCGCCTCGAACGTGAAGGCCGGCCGGCTTTCCTTCACCACCGACCTGGCCGAAGGCGTGAAGGGTGCCGACGCGGTGTTCATCGCGGTCGGCACGCCCAGCCGCCGCGGCGACGGCCATGCCGATCTCAGCTATGTCTTCGCCGCCGCGCGCGAGATCGCCGAGAACCTGACCGGGCCGGCAGTGATCGTCACCAAGTCGACCGTGCCCGTCGGCACCGGCGACGAAGTGGAGCGGATCATGCGCGAAGTCGCCTCCGGCGCCGGCGCCAAGGTCGTCTCCAACCCCGAATTCCTGCGCGAAGGCGCAGCGATCGAGGATTTCAAGCGGCCAGACCGCGTGGTCGTCGGCACCGATGACGAGGAAGCGCGCGACGTGATGCGCGCGATCTATCGCCCGCTCTCGCTCAACCAGAGCGCGCCGATCCTGTTCACCGGCCGCCGCACCAGCGAGCTGATCAAATATGCCGCCAACGCATTCCTGGCGGTGAAGATCACCTTCATCAACGAGATCGCCGACCTGTGCGAGGAAGTGGGTGCCGACGTGCAGGAAGTGGCGCGCGGCATCGGGCTCGACAATCGGATCGGCAGCAAGTTCCTCCATGCCGGCCCCGGCTATGGCGGCTCCTGCTTCCCCAAGGACACGCTGGCGCTGCTCAAGACGGCGGGCGACAACGAGACGCCGCTGCGCATCGTCGAGGCCACCGTGCAGGTGAACGACGCCCGCAAGCGCGCCATGGGCCGCAAGGTGATCAAGGCGATGGGCGGCGATGTCCGCGGCAAGACCATCGGCATCCTGGGCCTTACCTTCAAGCCGAATACCGATGACATGCGCGACGCGCCCAGTCTTTCGATCGTCGCGGCGCTGGAGGATGCCGGCGCCACGGTGAAGGCCTATGATCCGGAGGGTTTCGAGCAGGCGCGCCCGTTGCTGCCGAACGTCGAGTTCAGCGAGAGCGCCTATGCCGCGGCGCACGGGGCCGATGCGCTGGTGATCGTGACGGAGTGGGACGCGTTCCGCGCGCTCGATCTCGGCCGGATCAAGGCGATGCTCAAGACGCCGCTGCTGGTCGACCTGCGCAACATCTATCCGCCGGCCGAGGCGGAGCGCGCCGGCCTGAAGCTGGTCGGTGTCGGCAAGCCGAAGCACGGCTGATCCCGGCCCTGAGGGGGAGGAAGCGATGAAGGCCAGCCTGCTGCAAATGACGAGCGGGATCGATCCGGCCGCCAATGCCCGCACCGTCACCGACGGTATCGCGCGGACGGCGGCGGCGGGCAGCGCGATGCTGTTCACGCCCGAGATGTCCGGCCTGCTCGACGGCGATCGCGCACGCGCGCGCCGCCACGTGGTGGCGGAGGCGGAGGATCCCGTCCTCGCCGCGACGCGCGAGGCCGCGGCGAAGCACGGCGTCTGGGTGCATCTGGGCTCGCTGGCACTCCAGGGCGAGGGCGAGAAGTTCCTGAACCGCGGCTTCGTGATCGACGGCACCGGTGCGATCCGGGCGCATTACGACAAGCTGCATCTGTTCGACGTCGACCTGGCCACCGGCGAGAGCTGGCGCGAATCAAACACCTATTGCCGAGGCGAGCGCGCGATCCTGGTCGATACGCCCATCGGCAAGCTCGGCCTTGCCATCTGCTACGACATGCGCTTCCCGGACCTGTTCCGCGCGCTCAGCGATGCCGGCGCCACCGCCCTTGCCGTCCCCGCCGCCTTTACCCGTCCCACCGGCCAGGCGCATTGGCACGTCCTGCTGCGCGCCCGCGCGATCGAGGCCGGCGCCTATGTCATAGCCGCGGCGCAGACCGGGCTGCACGCGGACGGACGCGCCACCTATGGCCACTCGCTGGTGGTCGATCCCTGGGGCGAAGTGCTGCTCGACATGGGCGAGGAAGCCGGTCTCGGTTCCGCGGAGATCGACCTGGCGCGTGTCGAGGATATCCGTTCCCGCGTGCCGGTGCTGCGCCACCGCCGCCCCATCCCTCCCGTCGAGACCTTCGCATGAGCACCAAGACCGAAAGCAACAAGGTGTCGGCCCCGATCGAGGACCGGGCCCAGCTGATCGAGTATTTCGCCAAGGGCGAGAAGCCGAAGGATCGCTGGCGCATCGGCACCGAGCACGAGAAGTTCGTGTTCGCGACCAGGGATTTTCACGCTCCCGCCTATGACGAGCAGGGCGGCATCCGCGACCTGCTGGGCGAGCTGACCCAGTTCGGCTGGAAACCGGTGCTGGAAGGCGGCAACGTCATCGCGCTCTCGGGCCCCGACGGTACGGTGAGCCTCGAGCCGGCGGGCCAGCTGGAGCTGTCGGGCGCGCCGCTGGAGAATCTCCACGAGACCTGCGGCGAGACCGGGCGGCACCTGGAGCAGGTGAAGCAGGTCGGCGACAAGCTCGGCCTGAATTTCCTCGGCCTGGGCATGTGGCCCGACAAGACCCGCGCCGAGCTGCCGATCATGCCCAAGGGCCGCTACGGGATCATGCTCCGGCACATGCCGCGCGTGGGCAATCTCGGCCTCGACATGATGCTGCGCACCTGCACGATCCAGGTGAACCTCGACTATGCCTCCGAATCCGACATGGCGCAGAAGTTCCGCGTCGGCCTGGCGCTGCAGCCGCTGGCGACGGCGCTGTTCGCCAACTCGCCCTTCACCGAGGGCAGGCCCAATGGCTATCTGAGCTACCGCAGCCATATCTGGTCGGACACCGATCCGGCGCGGACGGGCATGCTGCCCTTCGTGTTCGAGGAAGGTTTCGGCTATGAGCGCTACGCCGAATATGCGCTCGATGTGCCGATGTACTTCGTCTATCGCGACGGCAAATATATCGACGCGGCGGGGCAGAGCTTCCGCGATTTCCTGAAGGGCGAGCTGCCCGCCTATCCCGGCCACAAGCCGACGATGGACGACTGGGCGGATCATCTCTCCACCGCCTTCCCCGAAGTGCGGCTCAAGACCTTCCTCGAGATGCGCGGCGCCGATGGCGGGCGCTGGGGGCGGATCTGCGCGCTGCCGGCGCTGTGGGTGGGCCTGCTCTACGACCAGGGCGCGCTCGATGCCGCCTGGGACCTGGTGAAGGGCTGGTCGATGGAAGGGCGCGAGGCACTGCGCAGCTCGGTGCCGAAGCTCGCCCTCGACGCGCCGCTGCCGGGCGGCGGCAAGCTCAAGGACATTGCCGGCGAGGTGCTCGACATCGCCGCAGCGGGGCTCAATGCACGGGCGCAGCTCAATGCCTCGGGCGACAACGAGTCCGGCTTCCTCGATCCGCTGCGCGAAGTGGTGCGCACCGGCAAGGTGCCGGCGCAGGTGCTGCTCGACCGCTTCAACGGCGATTGGCAGGGCGACATCCGCCGCGTCTATGAGGAAGCGCGCTTCTAGCCTTCCCGGCCCGGGGGAGCGCCACCGGGAAGGCCAGCGCCCCCGCCTATCCCCGCAACGCCCGCTCCACTTCCTGGAGCCGTCCGTCGATCGCGGCCACTTCGTCGTCGTCGCCCTTGCGGATCGCGGCGACGATCAGGTCGACCAGCTGTTGCGCCGCGGAAGCGCCGAAGCGCAGGACCAGTTCCTCGCCGGAAAACATCGCCACGTCCCGGAGCGCCACGCGCCCGCCCGGAACGGCATCCTGTTCGAGATCGGGGTCCTTGCGCTTCGCATTCGCTGGCATGGTCGTTTCGTCTCACTGGTCTCGGGCGAAGCCTGCGCCCCGCGAGCAGGGGGGAAAACTCGTAAATTTACGTGTTTCCGGCGAGCCCCGGAGGGGCTCCCATCACCCTTGCCCCCGGGTTAACCGAGGGCCACACAGGAACCGTGACGTCTGGGAAACGTTCTCTGGCGGAACACGACAAGATTGTGGTTGGAGGGTTATGACATCTGGGGAAAGCGCCGAGCCCCGCCCCGACGAAGACTTTGAACTGCGCCTGAGGGCCCTTGAGGTAGGGCTATGGGACTATGACATCGATGCCGACCTGCTCGTCTGCGACGCGCGCTGGTATCAGATCACCGGGCTGCAGCCCAACATGGTGCGCAGCCTTGCCGATTTCCGGCCCTTCATTCATCCCGAAGACGAAGAACTGGCCACGACGATAGATCTGGCCATGGTGGTGGAACTGATCGCACGCGACCTGCGCTATCATGTCGATTTCCGATTGATCCGGCCCGACGGGCAGACGCGCTGGATCCGCTCGGTCGCCTGCCTGCTGCTCGATGCCGGATCGGGCCACCACAAGGCGGTGGGATGCATCACCGACAATACCGATTTCGCGCTGATCGCCGCCGCGCGCGCCTTTACCCGCCCCGCGACGCGCAGCGACCCGGACATTCCCGATCCCGCCGCGACGATCGGGGCGGCGGGCGCGGCGCTGAGCGAGCGCGAGATCGAATGCCTGCGCTGGGTGAGCCTGGGCAAGACCGCCTGGGAAACCGCGACGATCATGGGCCGCAGCCAGCGGACGGTGGAGTTCCACCTGGTCAATGCCACGCGCAAGCTCTCCGCATCGAACAAGATCCATGCGGCGGTGATCGCGGTGCGCAAGGGCCTGATCTGACCGACAACGGCCATATCCGCGGATTATGGCCCTCCGGGCGGTTCGGCATGGCAAAATGCGCGCCGGCTGCTGTAGGGAGCGAGCATGGCCTATTTCCTCGGTATAGATGCGGGCGGCAGCCATTGCCGCAGCCGGCTGACGGACGAGCTCGGAACGATCCTCGGCACCGGGGAGAGCGGCCCGGCCAATACGCGGATCGGCATCGAGCGGCTTCACGCCGTGTTGCGCGACGTCGCCGGCCAGGCGGTCTCGGCCGCGGGGCTCGACGACGCGGAGGTGGCGACGATCCGGGCCGGCATGGGCATCGCGGGCATATCGCGCCCCGGGATGCGCGAACAGCTCGCCGCGCTTCCCTTCCCCTTCGCCGCGATCGAATTCGTGACCGACGCGGCGATCGCCAATCTCGGTGCGCATGCGGGCGTCGAGGGCGCGACCCTGATCATCGGCACCGGCAGCGTGGCCGAGGTGCGGGTGGGCACCAACAGCTTCACGATCGGCGGCTATGGCTTTCCGATCTCGGACGAAGGCAGCGGCGCGGCGCTGGGCCTCAGCGCGATGCGCCATGCGCTCCGCGCGCTCGACGGGCGCAGCGAAGTGACGCCGCTCAGCCACGCCGTCACCGCCGGCTTCGGGCACGACACGGCCCGCGCGGTCGCCTGGATGGATGCCGCGACCCCCAAGGACTATGCCGCCTTCGCGCCGCTGGTGATGGACTATGCCGAGAACAACGATGCGATCGCCCGCTCGATCGTGGAGGATGCGGCGCAGCACATCGAGCGGTTCATCGAGACGATCTTCGCGCGCGGCGCCGTTCGCTGCGCGCTCGCCGGAGGCCTGGCCATGCGGATAAGGCCCTGGCTGCGCGCGCGCACCGTCGCACGGCTCGTCGATGCGGTCTCCGATCCGCTCGACGGGGCGTTGCTGCTCGCCGGCCTGCCGGCCACTGCCCTCCCGACCCGGAAGCCCGATGCCGACTGAAGCCGCAGACCCCCGCTACCGCGCGATCGACCGCTGGCCCACCGAAGTGGCAGTGGAAGCGATGCTCGAAGCCCAGCTCGCGGCGATCGCGGCGCTGAAGAGCCAGACCGGCGCGATGGCGGCGGCGATCGACGCGGCGGCGGAGCGGCTGCGGCGCGGCGGGCGCATCGCCTATGCCGGCGCGGGCACTTCGGGCCGGATCGGCGTGCAGGACGGAGTGGAGCTCACCCCCACCTTCAACTGGCCGGTCGAGCGGCTGGCCTTCCTGATCGCGGGCGGGCCGGCGGCGCTCACGCGGACGCAGGAAGGCGCGGAGGACAGCCGCGAGGCCGCGCTGGCGGCCGTGGCCGCCGAGGAGATCGGCGCGGACGACGTGCTGATCGGCGTCGCGGCGAGCGGGCGCACCCCCTATGTGATCGCCGCGATCGAGGCGGCGCGCGGCGCGGGCGCGCTGACGATCGCCCTTGCCAACAATGCCGGCACGCCGGTGCTGGCCGCGGCGGAGCATGCGATCCTTGCCGATACCGGCAGCGAGGTGGTGGCGGGCTCCACCCGGATGAAGGCCGGCACCGCGCAGAAGGTCACGCTCAATCTTCTCTCCACCGGGATCATGTTGCGGCTCGGGCTCGTTCATGAGGGGCTGATGGTCAACATGCAGGTCTCGAACGCCAAGCTGCGCGCCCGTGCGATCCGCATGGTCGGCACGCTGGCGCGCGTGGGCGGCGACGCGGCGGAGGCGGCGCTCGATGCGGGCGGGCGCGACATCAAGCGCGCGGTGCTGATCGCGCATGGCCTGGCCCCGGCCGAGGCCGAGGCGCGGCTGGCCGCGGCGGGGGGCAGCCTGGCCGCGGCGCTGGACATGCAGTCGTGAGAGCGCTGGTCAACGGGCGCATGCTGCTGGCCGAAGGCTGGCGCGACGATGCCTGTGTGGTGATCGAAGGAGACCGGATCGCGGCGGTCCTCCCCCAACCGCCGACCGGCGCCGAGACGATCGACCTCGCCGGGCAAGCCCTGCTCCCCGGCTTCATCGACGTGCAAGTGAATGGCGGCGGCGGCCGGCTGTTCAACGACGATCCGAGCGTGGAGACGATCCGCGTGATTGCGGAGACGCACCGGCGCTACGGCACCACCGGGCTGCTGCCGACCTTGATCAGCGACGATCTGTCGGTGGTCGAGGCAGGCATCCGCGCAGTGGACGCCGCGATCGCGGCGGGCGTCCCCGGCGTGCTCGGCATCCATATCGAGGGGCCGTTCCTCAATCCCGTACGGCGGGGCATCCACAGCGAGAGCAAGATCCAGCCGCTGCGGGACGAATTCCTGGGGCTGCTGGAATCGGGCAGGCACGGCAGGACGCTGGTGACGCTGGCGCCCGAGGCGGCGACGCCCGAGCAGGTCGCCCGGCTGGTCGCCGCGGGCGTGATCGTCTCGGCCGGGCATTCCGATGCGCGCTACGAGACCGTGCGCGACGCGATCGACAACGGGCTGACCGGCTTCACCCATGTCTTCAACGCCATGTCCCCCCTGCTCAACCGCGCGCCGGGCATGGTGGGCGCGGCGCTCGAGGATCCGGACGTCTATGCCGGGATCATCGCCGATGGCCATCACCTCCATCCGGCGACGCTCCGCGTGGCGCTGCGGGCGAAGGGGCCCGAGCGGCTGATGCTGGTGACCGACGCGATGCCGAGCGTGGGGAGCGACGAGACCGTGTTCCTGATCCACGGCCGCGAGATTCACCGCGACGGCGACCGGCTGCTCGGCGCCGACAACACGCTGGCGGGCTCGACGCTCACCATGGCGGGCGCGGTGAAGGGCATGATGGTGCAGGGCCGGGTCGGCCTCGATGTCGCCGCCCGCATGGCCTCGGCGACGCCGGCGGCGTTTCTGGGGCTGGGCGGGCAGCTTGGGCGGATTGCGCCGGGGTTCCGGGCGGACCTGGTGCTGGTGGACGACGGGCTGGAAGTGCTGCGCAGCTGGATCGGCGGCGTTTCCGAATAGCCGCGAGGCTAAAGAACCCCCAGCCGCTCGCCACGATAGGCGCCCGAGCGGATCGGCTCCCACCAGTCCCGATTGGCGAGATACCAGTCCACCGTCTTCGCCAGACCGGTCTCGAACGTCTCGCGCGGCTCCCAGCCCAGCTCGGCTTCGATCTTCGACGGATCGATCGCATAGCGGCGGTCGTGCCCGGGCCGATCGGCGACGAAACGGATCAGATCGCGATGACGCCGCTGCCCGACGCGCGCATCGAGCAGATCGCAGATCGCCTCGACCACCTGCAGGTTGGTCCGCTCCTGCCGCCCCCCGATCAGATAGGTTTCGCCGGCCTTGCCGCGGGTCAGCACCCGTTCCAGCGCCTCGGCATGATCGTCGACATGGAGCCAGTCGCGCACGTTCGCGCCCTTGCCATAGACCGGCAGCTCCCTGCCTTCGAGCGCATTGAGGATGACCAGCGGGATCAGCTTCTCGGGGAAGTGATGCGGCCCGTAATTGTTCGAGCAGTTGGAGAGCACCACCGGCAGGCCATAGGTTTCGTGCCAGGCGCGCACGAAATGGTCCGACGCCGCCTTGCTCGCCGAATAGGGCGAGGACGGCGCATAGGGCGTCTCCTCGGTGAACACGCCGCTGTCGAACGGCAGGTCGCCGAACACCTCGTCGGTGGAGATGTGGTGGAAGCGGAAATCCCGCCGCCGCGCTTCCGGCAACCCCCGCCAATGCTCGAGCGTGGCATCGAGCAGGCGGACGGTGCCCAGGACATTGGTTTCGACAAAGGCGGCCGGGCTGTCGATCGAGCGATCGACATGCGTCTCGGCGGCGAGGTGCATCACGCCATCGATCCGCTCGTCCCGCATCAGGCGATGGAGGTGTGCCGCATCACCGATATCCGCGGCAACGAACCGGAAATTGGGCTTGTCCAGCATGCCGTGCAGGGAGGCCAGATTGCCGGCATAGGTCAGCTTGTCGACACAGACGACATGATAGCGCTTCGCCACCAGCAAACGACATACCGCCGAGCCGATGAACCCGGCCCCGCCGGTGACGAGGACGCGGCGGATCCGCGGCGTCGGCGTGCCGATCGGCTCGAGGAAGCTCATGCGGCCGCCGCCTCGACGCAGCGGCGGAGATAGGCTGCATAGTCGGTCTTGCCGAGCGTCGCCGCGCGGGCAAGCACCGTATCCGCGTCGAGATAGCCGAGATCGAAGGCGATTTCCTCGGGGCAAGCGATCTTGATGCCCTGGCGGTTCTCGATCGTGCGCACGAAGCTCGCCGCATCGTGCAGGCTGTCATGCGTGCCGGTGTCCAGCCAGGCATAGCCACGGCCGAGCCGATTCACGTTGAGTTCGCCGCGGTGGAGATAGGCGGAGATCACGTCGGTGATCTCCAGCTCGCCCCGCGGGCTGGGCTTCAGCGTGCGGGCGATGTCCGCCACCCGGTCGTCGAAGAAGTACAGGCCGGTCACTGCCCAGTTGGACTTGGGCTCGGCCGGCTTCTCGACGATGCTCGTCGCCTTGCCGGTCTCGGGATCGAAGGTGGCGACGCCGTAGCGCTCGGGATCGTCGACCTGATAGGCGAAGACCGTCGACTGGCCCTGTGCCGCCGCTTCGGCAGCCGCGCGGCCCTTGGCGGCAAGGCCGTCGCCATGGAAGATGTTGTCGCCTAGGATCAGTGCGGCCGGACCGCCTTCGAGGAACCGCTCACCGATCAGGAAGGCCTGGGCCAGCCCGTCCGGGCTCGGCTGCTCGGCATATTCGAAATTGATTCCGAAGGCCGATCCGTCCCCAAGCAACAGGCGGAACATCGGCAGGTCGCGCGGGCTCGAGATGATGAGGATGTCGCGAATGCCGGCAAGCATCAGCACCGAGAGCGGATAATAGATCATCGGCTTGTCGAACACCGGCAGCAATTGCTTCGAGATCGACAACGTCGCGGGATAGAGGCGCGTACCGGCCCCACCCGCGAGGATGATCCCCTTAGCGCCAGCCTTGCCCATGGGTTTGCAGCCCTCCCCTGTGGCGCAAGATGCGCCCCGGCCCTTCATGGACCGCAATTGGTTCAAGAACCGCTAACCCTGGGCGCGACGGGTATGCGCGGCTAAACATAAACTAGATCGCGCCTTCCCGGGCGGCTTCCTAAATCCCCCGCCATGCTGCATTCCGGGAACATGACGGAGACACAGGCGATCTGCGCGACCCGGGGGGCTTCGCCCGTGCGGCTGACGCACCTCCAGCGGCTAGAGGCCGAGAGCATCCATATCCTGCGCGAAGTCGTCGCCGAGGCCGAACGGCCGGTGATGCTCTATTCGATCGGCAAGGACAGCGCGGTGATGCTGCACCTGGCGCGCAAGGCCTTCTATCCGGCGCCGCCGCCCTTCCCGCTCCTCCATGTCGATACGACCTGGAAGTTCCGCGCGATGTACGACCTGCGCGACAAGGCGGCGCGCGATGCGGGGATGGCGTTGCTCGTCCACAAGAACCCCGAGGCCGAAGCGCTGGGGATCAACCCGTTCGACCATGGCGGCCGCCACACCGACATGTGGAAGACGGAAGGACTGAAGCAGGCGCTCGACCAACATGGCTTCGACGCGGCATTCGGCGGCGCGCGGCGCGACGAGGAGAAGAGCCGGGCCAAGGAGCGCGTCTTCTCCTTCCGCACCGCCTCGCATCGCTGGGACCCGAAGAACCAGCGTCCCGAGCTGTGGCACCTCTACAATGCCCGCAAGCACAAGGGCGAGAGCATCCGCGTGTTCCCGCTCTCCAACTGGACCGAACTCGACATCTGGCAATATATCCTCGCCGAGGGGATCGAGATCGTGCCGCTCTATTTCGCCGCGCCGCGCCCGACCGTGGAGCGCGACGGGCTGATCCTGATGGTCGACGACGATCGCTTCCGGCTGCATCCGGGCGAAGTGCCGGTGGAGCGATCGGTGCGCTTCCGCACGCTCGGCTGCTACCCGCTGACCGGCGCGGTGGAGAGCAGGGCGGATACGCTGGAGGCGGTGATCCAGGAGATGCTGCTCACCACCACCAGCGAACGCCAGGGCCGCGCGATCGACCACGACCAGGCGGCGAGCATGGAGAAGAAGAAGCAGGAGGGATATTTCTGATGGCCCGCCCCTCCGTCCCGGGCGTTCCAGCCTCCCCTTCCAGCGTCCTCGCCCTCCTCGCGGTGGGGGCAAGCGCATGACCTCCTATCGCCCCGACGCGCTGATCGCGTCCGACATCTCCGCCTATCTCCAACTGCACCAGAACAAGTCGCTGCTGCGCTTCATCACCTGCGGCAGCGTGGACGACGGCAAGTCCACCCTGATCGGGCGGCTGCTCTATGATTCGAAGATGATCTTCGAGGACCAGCTCGCCAGCCTCGAGTCCGACAGCAAGCGCCTGGGCACCCAGGGGCAGGAGATCGACTTCGCGCTGCTGGTAGACGGCCTCGCCGCCGAGCGCGAGCAGGGCATCACCATCGACGTCGCCTATCGCTTCTTCGCGACCGAGAAGCGCAAGTTCATCGTCGCCGATACGCCCGGCCACGAGCAATATACCCGCAACATGGCGACGGGCGCCTCGACCGCCGATCTCGCCGTCATCCTGATCGACGCGCGCAAGGGCGTGCTCACCCAGACGCGGCGGCACTCGTATCTCTGCCACTTGCTCGGTATCCGCCACATCGTGCTGGCAGTGAACAAGATGGACCTGATCGGCTATGATCGGGCCGCCTATGACGCGATCGTGGCCGATTATCGCGCCTTTGCCGAGAGCATCGGGATCGCGGGCTTCGCTCCGATTCCGATCTCGGGCTTCAGGGGCGACAACATCACCGGGCCGAGCGCGAACACGCCCTGGTACGAGGGCCCGGCCCTGCTCGAGCATCTGGAGGCGGTCGAGATCGACGCGGACGCCGATGCCGTCCGCCCCTTCCGCCTTCCGGTACAATGGGTGAATCGCCCCAACCTGGATTTCCGCGGCTTCGCCGGCCTGATCGCGGCCGGCACGATCAGGCCCGGCGACAAAGTGCGCATCCTGCCTTCGGGCCAGACCACCGAGGTGGCGCGTATCGTCGCGTTCGGCGGCGACAAGGCCGAAGCAGTGGCGGGGGAGAGCGTGACGATCACGCTGGCCGACGAAGTCGATTGCTCGCGCGGCGACGTGATCGCCGCCGCCGACGCGCCACCCCAGGTCGCCGACCAGTTCCAGGCGACGATCGTGTGGATGGACCAGGCGGAGATGCTTCCCGGCCGCGCCTATTGGCTCAAGCTCGGTACCCAGACGGTGAGCGCCACGGTGCAGCCGCCGCGCCACGCCGTGTGCGTCAACACCATGGCCGAGCTGAGCGTGAAGACGCTCGGGCTCAACGATATCGGCGTGGCCGAAGTCTATACCGACCGCGGCGTGGTCTTCGAGCCCTATGCCGACGGCAAGGACCTGGGCGGCTTCATCCTGATCGACAAGGCGACCAACGCCACCGTTGCCGCCGGCATGCTCAACTTCGCGCTGCGCCGGGCGCAGAACGTCCATTGGCAAGCCGTGGAGATCAACCGCGAGGCGCATGCCCGGCAGAAGCACCAGGCGCCGCGGCTGCTCTGGTTCACGGGGCTCTCGGGCTCGGGCAAGTCGACCATCGCCAACCTGGTCGAGAAGCGGCTGCATGCGCTCGGCAAGCACAGCTTCCTGCTCGACGGCGACAATATCCGCCACGGGCTCAACAGGGATCTGGGCTTCACCGATGCCGACCGGATCGAGAATATCCGCCGTGTGGGCGAAGTCGCCCGGCTGATGACCGATGCGGGGCTGATCGTGCTCACCGCCTTCATCTCGCCCTTCCGCGCCGAGCGCGAGCTGGTGCGCAAGCTGCTGCCCGAAGGCGAGTTCTTCGAGATCTTCGTCGATACGCCGCTGGAGGTTGCCGAGGCGCGCGACGTGAAGGGCCTCTACAAGAAGGCGCGGGCCGGCCAGATCGCCAACTTCACCGGCATCTCCAGCCCCTATGAGGCGCCGCAGGATCCGGAGATCCGCGTGGACACGACCCGGGAGACGCCCGAAGCCGCGGCCGAGCGGATCGTGGAGGCGATCATGGGCACCTGGAGTCCGGTGATTTGACCGACGCGCAACTGGCCCGGGCAATCGCGGAGGAAGCGGGCGCGCTGCTGCTGCGCATTCAGGACGAATGCGCGGGCGGCGACCGCGGCGACCGCGAAGCCAACGACCTCATCCTCGACCGGCTGCGCGCGGCCAGGCCCGACGACGCGATCCTCTCGGAGGAATCCGTCGACGATCCGGCCAGGCTGTCGGCGCGGCGAGTATGGATCGTCGATCCGCTCGACGGCACGCGCGAGTTCGCCGAGCGGCGCGAGGACTGGGCGGTGCATGTCGCCCTGGCCATCGACGGCCGTGCCGCATTGGGCGCGGTCGCCCTGCCCCGGCTCGGCTGCACGCTTTCCAGCGACCAGCCGCCCCTGTTGCCCGAGGGCGAATTGCCGCCACGCATGCTGGTGAGCCGCAGCCGACCGAGCCAGCTCTGCGCGGGCGTGGGCGAACGGATCGGCGCGGTGCATATCGGCATGGGCTCGGCCGGCGCCAAGGCGATGGCGGTGGTGCGCGGCGAGGCCGAGATCTATCTCCATTCGGGCGGCCAGCATCAGTGGGACAATTGCGCGCCGGTGGCAGTCGCGCTGGCCGCAGGGCTCCATGCTTCGCGGATCGACGGCTCGCCGATCGTCTACAACCAGGCCAGCACGAGCATCCCCGACCTGCTGATCTGCCGCCGGGAATGGGCGCCGATCGTGCTCGAAGCCGTCAAGGATTGCGGCCAATAGCATGGTCCCGGCATCCGCCGGGGAGGACGGGAAATGTGAGATTCGCCCCGTAAGCGACTCCCTATGACTCCCCGCGACTCGCGGAGTCACCGCGAGTCGCGCGTAGACGACGAATCCCGGACATGGTAAACGCTCCGTTTGGGAGGGAGCGTATTTTGACCGCCGATATCTGGTTCCTGCTGGCGATCGGATTCAGCTTTGCAGGCTATGCGACCTACCTGATCGGGTTGCGCCGCGAGCTGGTGGAGCCGAACCGCGCGTCATGGCTGATCTGGAGCGCGGCGACGTCGCTGGAGGCGCTGACCTATGCCGCGGTGAACCCCGGCGCGCCGCAGGGTTGGGTGTTCGCCCTCTCCTCGATCGCCTGCATCGTGGTGACGATCGGCATCTGGCGGCGCTCCTCCTGGGCCCCGCCCTCGCCCACCGAGACCTTCTGCATCGCGGCCAGCCTGAGCGCGCTGATGCTCTGGCTCGTCTTCCGCGAGGCATTCTGGGCACATATGCTGGTGGTGCTCGCCGTCCCGGTAAGCTTCTGGCCGACCTGGGCGAGCGTATGGACCGATCGCAGCCGCGAGCGCTCGCCGGCCTGGGGGCTGTGGACCTTCGGCGACCTCGCCACGCTGCTGGTCGCGGTGCGCGCGACCCAGCCGGGCGTGGCCGAGCTCGCCTATGTCATCGTCGAGTTCCTCTGCCATGCCAGCATATGGTTCCTGATCGGCCTGGCGACGATCAACCCGCTGCGTTCCTTCGGCACCCGCCGCGGCAGGCTGCTCTGGTTCGATCGCTACCGCCCCTCGAACAATCTGTTCAAGGTGGGCGACAACCATCTGGGCAAGGCCGTGTTCGCCACGGGCGCCTTTGCCGAGGGCGATGTGCTGATCGAGTTCACCGGCCGCCGTTTCCGCGCCGACCAGATTCCCAGCCTGATGCGCGGCCGCGGCGACCGCTTCGTGCAGGTGACGCCGGACCACTATATGGGACCCTCCGGCCGGATCGACGACCTGGTCAATCACAGCTGCGCGCCCAATGCCGGCCTGCGCTTCACCGATGCGGGCGTGTTTCTGGTCGCGGTGCGCGCGATCCAGCCTGGCGAGGAGATCGCCTGGGACTATTCGACGACGCTCAGGGAATCGAACTGGCACATGATCTGCCAGTGCCGCGCTCCCGAATGCCGCCGGGTGATCGGCAATTTCGACAGCCTCGATCCGGACCGGCAGGAATGGTTCCGGGCGAGGAACCTGGTCGCACCCTATCTGCGGCGCAAGGACGAGGTGGCGGACAAGCGGAAGGCCGTGGGACGGGGATAGGCCCGTCCGAATTGGAGTCGGTCCGGGCCGAAACGGCGAAGAAGACGGGTAGGCTCCCTCCTCCCAAACTCAGGCCGCCATTCCGCTCGGCTGCGCGAGCCGGGCGGTGCCCAGCGTCAGGATCGCCTTCGCGCCCGTCCCCTTGCCGTCGCTGACGAGGTCGAGCCTGCCCTCCATCGTCAGCATCGAATTGGCGCACCAATGGAGCCCCAGGCCGCCCGACTTGTGCGCCCGGGTGGAGTAGCCGCGCTGGAAGAGCGTCGGCGCCGTCGCCGGGTCGAAGCCCTCGCCGTCATCGCGGATATGGATCTCGGTGCTGTCGCCCTTGTCCCGGATCGTCACCGAAATCGAGCCGCTGCCGCGTCCGGTCGCTGCGATCGCCTCGGCCGCGTTGGCGAAGAGATTGCCGACGACCTGGCTGAGGATCACCCGGTTGGCCATCACCCAATGCGGTTTGGACGGGAAGCTGAAGGCAATCGAATTCTCGCCCGAATAGCGCGCGATGGTGGCGTTCTGGGCCACGATGTCGGTGATGTCGCATGCATCGAGCGGCGGGCGCTCATGGGCGGCTTCCTGCTGCTGGCCGATGATCTCCAGCACATGGTGCAGCGCCTCGCGACCGATCGCGATCTGCGCGCGGCGGTCGGCGCGTTCCTGTTCGACGCTCTCGATCGCGGCGGCAAGGAAGGCGGCGAGCTTCTGGCGGCGCACCGCGGGAATCGTCTCGCTCGCCAGCTCGCCGAGCGCGCGGTCGAGCAACATGCGGTCCATCGGTGCGCCGGTGCCCAGCCCCTGGCTCAGCACGGTGCTGATCGGGTTCAGCGCATTGCGGACATTGTGCATCACCGCGACGGCACTCTCGCTGCGGCCCAGGGTGAAACTCTGCACCTCCAGCTGCTCGCGCAGGTCCTTGAGCTGCCGGAGCATCGAATTGAAGCTGGTGACAAGGCTGCCGATCTCGTCGTCGCGCGGCTTGTCGGTGAGCAGGCCGAGCGTGCCCGAGGCACGGACCACGCCCATGTGGCGCTCGACACGCTTCAAGGGGGCGAGGACCAGGCGCGCGATCATCCGGCGCAGCACCAGCAGCACGATCGCCAACAGGATCGACGATCCGACCACGGCGAGGACCAGCATCCGCGTGCCGAGCATCGAGAGGTCGCGCGGCACGGTATAGGTGGCGGTGGCGACGGGGCGGCCGTCCGGGCCCGGGATCGGCACCGCGATGCGGGTACGGGTGGCGCCGGGGGTCTTGGTCACCGCGGCGACGGGATGGTCGAGCGCCAGGCTCGCCTCGAGCTGGAGCAAGGTGCTGAGCTGCGCGGCGGTGACGGCGCGCGCCATCAGCACATAGCCGCGCGGTTCGCCGCTGCCGTCGCTCCTGCGGACCTGCGCGATGCCGACTGCGGCGAGCCGGTCTCCCAGGCGAATGAAGAAGCCGGCCGAGCTCTGCCCGTGCAGCATCCGCGCGAAATCGAACCGTGCGATGGCATCGGCGAGGCGCGCGCGCATCGCGGGCACATCGGCCCGTTTCTCGAGATCGAGCCAGCGCGCGATCACGATCCCGCGATCGGGCCGGACATAGGCCATGCCGTTGACGTCGAGATTGACCATGGCCAGCGTCGAGAAGCTCTCGTCCTCGAACGCCTTGGTCGGATGCGCCATATAGTCGTAGGACGAATTCCAGTCGCCATAGTCGCGTACGGCATTCTCGACCTTGGCCGAGACGTCGTGGACGACCGCCTGGGTCCGCGCGACATGCGCGTCGACCGCGTCGCGTTCGAGCTGGTTGAAGCTCGGCGTGATGACGGTGGCGAGCATCAGCGTCAGCGCGGCGGCGCCGATGACGCCGACGCCGGTGAGGATCAGGACCAGTTTCGCGCCGAGCGACGCCGGCGCCTTGAGGCGCCTTGCGCGAGGCATCAGCCGTGCGTCCCGTTGCCCAGCTCGACCTCGGCGGGCTCCGCATCGCCGATATATCCCCTCCGTGCGAGCGCCAGCGCGTCCTCGGCATCCATCGGGCGCGCAAGATAATAGCCCTGGAGATGGCTGCAGCCGGCGAGGCGGAGCGCCTGGAGCTGCGTCTCGGTCTCGACGCCCTCGGCGACCACTTCCATGCCCAGCGCCCGGCCGAGGTGGATGATCGAATGGACGATCGCCGCGCTTTCGCGCTCCCGGCCCATGCCGTCGACGAAGCTGCGGTCGATCTTCAGGCAGTCGAGCGCGAAGCGGCGGATGTTGTAGAGGCTCGAATAGCCGGTGCCGAAATCGTCGAGCGCGATGCGGAAGCCCATCTGGCGGAGCTTGAACAACGTCTCGGCGGCGCGCTCGACATCGTCGAAGATCGCAGTCTCGGTGATCTCGATCTGGAAGCGGCCGGGCTCGACGCCGGCATTGGCCACGCGCTCCATCACATGGCCGACGAAATTGTGGCGGCGGAACTGGCGCGGAGAGAAATTGACCGAGACATATTGGCCCGGCCAGGTCTTGAGCGTCTCCACTGCCCGGTCGATCACCCAGTCGCCCAGTTCGTGGATCAGGTTCGATTCCTCGGCGATCGGGATGAACATGCCCGGCGAGACCATGCCATATTCCGGGCTGCACCAGCGGATCAGCGCTTCGAAGCCGGTGATCTCCAGCTCGTCGCGCCCGACGATGGGCTGGAAGACCAGCTTGAGTTCGCCCTTGGCGATCGCCTCGGAGAGCCCGCCTTCGATCTGGCGGCGGAAGCGGATCGATTCGTCCATCACTTCGTCGAACAGGCGGACGATGCCGCGGCCATTGTGCTTGGCCTCGTTGAGCGCGAGATCGGCACGGCGCATCACGTCGATCGGATCGTGGATCGTGCGCGGCTGGACGACCATCAGGCCGACCGAGGCGCCGCCCTGGACCGAATGCCCGAATACCTTGAAGCTGATCGATACGGCCTTGAGCATCCGCTCGGCGATCATCGTCGCCTCATCCTCACCGGTTACCGGATAGAGCATCGCGAACTCGTCGCCGCCCAGGCGCGCGACGAAACCATGGTCGGGCACCTGCTGGCGCAGGATCTCGCAGACCATGCGGATCAGCTCGTCGCCGGCGAGATGGCCCAGCGTGTCGTTGACGATCTTGAACCGGTCGAGGTCCATCATCGCCATGGCGAAGCATTGCTCGCCCTTCACCGCCTTGCCGAGCATGTGGAGGAAGGCGAGCCGGTTGGGCGCGTCGGTAAGCGAATCATGGTTCGCCATGTGCACGGCGCGCGATTCATTGGCTGCGAGCTCGAGCTTCTGCTCCTCGAGCAGGGCGATCGCATTGCGCAGCTTGGCATCCGCCTCCCAGCGATGCGCGAGCGCCGTGGCGGTCTGGATCACCTCTTCGGCCTGGAAGGGCTTGGCGATGTAGAAGATCTTGTCGGCCGGGCCGGCGGCGCGGCTGATGTCGAGAGGCGAGAAATCCGAATAGCCGGTGACGATGACGAGGTTGATGTCGGGATCGAGCGCGCGGATGCGGCGCGCGGTCTCCTTGCCGTCGATCCCCGGCGGCATGCGCACGTCGATAAAGGCGACGGAGAAACGTTGACCGGTCTCGAGCGAGTCCTTGATCGCCTCGACCGCGTCGAGGCCCTGATTGAAGTGCGCGCACTGGAAATCGATCGCGTCATTGGCCGGCTCGGGCGCCCCGTCGTCGTCGCCGAACAGCTCGGCCGCCATCGCGTTCAGCGCGCTGGCATTGCCTCCGCTGCGGCCCCCGAACACCTGGCGATATGATTCGTGCATCGCCGGTTCGTCGTCCACGATCAGAATGCGCACGTTCGAAATCCCCTCGCTCATTCCCAAACGAGGTAAGCGGACAGCGTTAAGGAGGGGTAAAATCCGGCAGCCGCACAGAGCGAAAACCACCGGCCAGGGTTAAGAACGGCACGCGGTTTACCCGCCGGTCCCCGCGCGATAGCAAGTCCTCCACGATAGGAGGATGCATGACCGACCCGCTGGCCGCCCGATCGCTGTTGTTCGCGCCGGGCGATTCCGAGCGCAAGCTCGCCAAGGCAGGCGCGAGCGAAGCCGACCTGGTGCTGCTCGACCTCGAGGACGCCGTGGCCGAGGCCAACAAGCCCGCCGCCCGCGCGCTCGTCGCCGGGCACCTGAAGACCGCCGCGCGCGCCCAGCCGCAATGGGTGCGGATCAACCCGCTCGACACGCCCCACGCGCTGCCCGACCTCGCCGCCATCGTGCCCGGGGCGCCCGATGGCATCATGCTGCCCAAGGCGACCCGGGCCGAGGCCGATCTGCTCCACCATTACCTCACTGCGCTGGAGGCCGCGCACGGCCTGCCCCAGGGCGGGATCCGCACGATCGTGGTGGCGACGGAAACCGCGCCGGCCATCTTCGGCCTGGGCGATTATGCGGGCTGCCCGCGCCTCGCCGCGCTCACCTGGGGGGCGGAGGACAGCGCCACCGCGCTGGGCGCCACCCATAATCGCGACGAGACCGGCGAATACGACTTTCCCTATCAGGTCTTCCGCGCCCTCGCCCTTGCCGGGGCCGCCGCCGCGGCGGTGACGCCGATCGAGACGATCCATGGCGACTTCCGCGACCTCGAGGGGCTGGAGAAGGTTGCAACCAAGGCGCGTCGCGCGGGTTTCCGCGGGATGCTCGCCATTCATCCCGATCAGGTGCCCGTGATCAACCGCGCCTTCTCTCCCTCTCCCATGGAGATCGATCGCGCCGAGCGGATCGTCGCGGCCTTCGCCGCGGCACCCGGTGCCGGCACGATCGGCCTGGACGGCGAGATGCTCGACATGCCGCACCTGAAACGCGCACGGGCAGTGCTTGCGATGCGCCGGTGACGAACATTGATCCACCTTGGCGCAAGGCTGGGAACTTGACGATGCATTCCATCGGGCCCCGATGACCGACGCACCGGCCGAACCGCTTCCGGTGGGCGAGGACGAGTTCCGCATGATCGCGGACAGCGCCCCCGTCGCCGTCTGGGTGACTCGGCTGGATCGCAAGCGCAGCTTCGTCAATCGCGCCTATGTCGCGTTCCTCGGCGTCTCCTATCAAGAGGCGCTCGACTTCGACTGGCGGCGGATCATCCATCCGGACGATGCCGCGCAGGTCCTTGCGCAATCGGTGGCCGGCGAGGCGAGCCTCGGCACCTTCGAGCTCGAGGGGCGCTATCGCAACGTCCATGGCGAGTGGCGCTGGCTCCACTCCACCTCGCAGCCGCGCCGGGATGCGCAGGGGCATCATATCGGCTTCATCGGCGTCGCCCATGACGTGACCGAGGCCAAGACCGCCGAACTCGCGCTGCGCGAGCGCGAGGCGCAGCTTTCGGCGTTCATCAGCCAGACCACGGCCGGCTTCGCCCAGGTGGACATCGAGGGCCGCTTCACGCTGGTCAACGATCGCTTCTGCGAGATAGCCGGCTGGAGCCGCGATGCGCTGATGGGCGGCATGACGATGCAGCAGATCACCCATCCGGACGATCTCGCCCGCAACTTGCCGCTGTTCGAGAAGGTGGTGCGGGACGGCACGCCCTATACCCATGAGAAACGCTATGTCCGCAAGGACGGCGGCGTGGTCTGGGTGAACAATTCGGTCGCGGTGATCCGCCGGCCCACCGGCGAACCCTTCGGCGTGCTCTCGGTGACGCTGGACGTCACCCAGCGCCGCGCGGACGAGGATGCGCTGCGCAAGAGCGAGGAGACGCTGCGCCTTGCCACCGAGGCGGCCGGCATGGCCACCTGGGAGCTGGACCTCGACACGATGGAGGGCGCCTGGTCGCCCAACCGCTTCGACCTGCTCGGCATGCCGCACCGGCCCGATCCGCGCGGCAGCTTCGACGAGTGGATCGCGCGCGCGCATCCCGACGACCGGGCAATGGTGCGGGAGGCGGCGATGCGCTGCTTCACGACGGGCGAGCCCTATGCGATCACCTATCGCATAGTGCGCGCCGAGGATGGTGCCGAGCGCTGGCTGCAGAGCCATGGCAGCCGGATCGACTATGGCGACGGCCGGCCGAGCCGCTTCGTCGGCGTCTCGTTCGACGTTACCGACCGCAAGCGCGCCGAACAGGAACTGCGCGAAAGCGAGGCGCGCTTCCGCACCATCTTCGAACAGGCCAACGACTTCCTGATCACCACGACGCTCGACAATCGGGTCACCTCGGTGAATCCGGCAGTGGTGGAGGCGATAGGCTATCGCGAGGACGAGATCCTCGGCCGCTCGATCCGCGACTTCATGGACGAGGACCAGTTCGCGATCGGCATGGATGCGTTCAACCGCAAGCTGCAGCATGGCGGCTCGACCCGGCTGACCCTGAAACTGCGCGCCAAGGATGGCCGCGAGTTGATCTGGGAAGTCAATTCGCGGCTGAACCTCGATGCGCAGGGCCGGCCGGTGGCGCTGCACGCCATCGGGCGCGACATGACCGAGGCGAAGCGCGCGGAAGCGCATCTCCGCCTGCTGATCGACGAGCTGAACCACCGGGTGAAGAACACGCTGGCGATCGTGCAGGGCATCGCCCGGCAGAGCTTCAAGGACGATATGCCCCCGCCCCGGGCCCGCGCCGCGTTCGAAGGCCGGCTGGCCGCGCTTTCCGAGGCGCACAATCTGCTGACGCGCGAGCATTGGGGCCTGGTCTCGATGCGCCGGATCATCGAGGATGCCCTGCGCCCGCACGGCGAGCCGAGCCGCTTCGCGCTGGACGGGCCGGACCTGTCGATCCAGCCCAAGACCGCAATCAGCCTGGCGCTGGCCATCCACGAGCTGGCGACCAACGCCGTGAAGCATGGCGCTCTGTCACGGCCCGAGGGGCGAATCGCGGTCCATTGGCGGCGCGCGCACGTCGGCGGCGTCGCCAGGCTCGCGCTGCGCTGGGAGGAAGCGGGCGGCCCGCCGGTCGTGGCGCCGACGCGGCGCGGCTTCGGCACGCGCATGATCGAACGCGGCCTCGCCGCCGAACTGGGCGGCACGGTGCGCATCGAATTCCGCCCGGACGGGCTGGTCTGCATCGTCGACGCCCCGCTGCCCGAGGGGGCCGCGTGAGCGGGCTCCGCGGCTTGCGCGTGCTCGTCGTCGAGGACGAGCCGGTGGTCGCCATGTATCTCGAGGACCTGCTCGAAGCGCTGGGTTGCGAAACGATCGGCCCGGCGAGCAGGCTGGCCGACGGGCTGGCGCTGGCCGAAGGCGGCGGCTTCGACGTGGCGATCCTCGACATAAACCTGAGCGGAGAACGCAGCACCCCGATCGCGGAGGCGTTGCGGGCGCGCGGCCTGCCCTTCGCCTTCGCCAGCGGCTATGGCGCTCCGCCGGAAGGGTTCGGCAAGAACGTGCCGATGATCGAGAAACCCTATCGCGAGGCCCAGCTGGCCGACGCGCTCGCGCGATTGCGGCCCTAGGCGAGCCCCCGGGCCGGACCCCGGTGCCCGCCGCCGCGGCGGTAAAGCCCCGCGAAACCGGTCCGGGCCCCTTCCCCTACCAGCGCTTCGACAGGCGGAGCTGCAGCGTGCCGGCCTTCTCGCCCTGGGCCGCGCGCAACCCGGTCTCGAAGTCGAACGACCAGCCGCTGCTCAGGATGTCGAAGCGGGTGCCGAAGCTCAGCTGCAACTGCTCGCGCTTCCAGCCATTGCCCGCCAGCGCATAGATCGCCGCGCCCGGGATATCGGCATAGTCGAGCCACTGCGCATCGACATTGGCGAACTCATGGTTCCACTCGGCGCGCAGGCGCGGCGTGATCGAACCGAAGCCCGTCTTCTGGCGATATTGCAGGCGGCCGCCGATCGTGCCGGTGATCGAGCGCACCTGGCGGGCATCGAAGCGCAGATTGTAGCGCCCGGCGCCGCTCTCCGCATAGGCATCGAGATCCGCGTCCATATACTCGCCGCGGCCATAGACCGACCATTGCAGCGGCCCGCCCGCCCGATCGATCCCCAGCGAGATCGCGGCGATGGTGTAGCTGCCGTCACGGCTGCCGCGCGCCGTCGCGTTCACTGCCTGGGCGATGCGCCGGGTGGTGAAATCGAGCTGCCCGCGACCGATCATGCCGTCGATGAAGGTGCCGCTGGCAGGCTGGATGCTCGCATAGGCCGCATAGATCGTGCTGGTGCCGCGCACCTGCGCCGCGGTGCCGATCCGGCTCAGATCATTGCCATAGCCGCCGCCCAGGCCGACCAGCACGCCCTCCGAGAGCTTGATGTCGGCACCGGCGCTGAGGCCCGCAGTGGTGGCGGTGATCTTGCTGCGATCGGTCCGCTTGTCCCGGGTGCCGATATCGATCGCGCCGCCCGCCCAGGTGGCCAGCGAGCCGACCCGGCGATTGCCGTCCTCGTCCACCGCGCCCTTGCCCGGTGCGCCCGGGCTGCCGGCCGCACCGCTCGCCGCGCCCGTGCCGGCGACCGTCCGGCCATAGCCGAGCTGGTCGGCGCGCGAGAGCGGCGATTGCGGATTGTTGGCGAACTGGCCGATCGCCGGATCCTCGCCCGAGACGCGCATCCGCTCGGTGATGGCCAGCCCCCAGTTCTTGTCGTCGGGCCGCTGCATCGGCGCCGAGCCGTCGCGCGAGGCCAGCGTCACGCCCATCGCAAGGCCGGTGCTGCCGCCGCCGTTATGGAGCTGCTCGGTGCGCCGCATGAAGTTGGACACCTGTGCCCGGGCGAAGCGGCGGGCCGTCTCGGCCTGCGCATCGCTGATCGCGGCGATATCCGGATCGTTGCGCGGATCCGGGCGCGCCTGGACGGTGAGCGTGACCGTCGACGGGGCCGAAGCGCCGAAGACGTTGCTCAGCGTATAGGTGACCACGATCTGCCCGCCGAAGCGGTTGTTCGGCGTCACGTCTAGGCGATAGGCGCCGTTGCCGGCCGCCACGATCGCGGTCGTGGCCGAGCTGGCCGGCGACACGCTCACGACATTCGCACCGGTGAACGGCCCGCGCGCCGCCCCGTCGGTGAGCATCACGGAGACCATCTGGCCGTCGCCCGCCGTCGCCGTCTTGGGCGCGGCGACCGGCACCTGGCCGACCACGGTGATCGTCACCGTGCCCGGCGCCGAGGTGCCGCCCGGACCGACCGCCACATAAGTGAAGCTGTCGGTGCCCGAATAATTGGCGGCCGGCGTGTAGGTCGCGATGGTCGGCGAGGCCGGCGCCACGGCGACCGGCGTCAGGCTCGGCCCGGCGCCGCCGCTCAGCGTGACCGTGCCGTGCGCGGGCTGGCTGGCGATCTGGATCGAGTCATAGACGCCGGTGACCAGTGCCGAGAGGTTGATCTGGACGCTCGTCCCTGCCGGCGTGGTGCTGCCCGCGACCGTGGAGGTGCCCGGCGCCGCGTTCGGCGGCGGCGGCGTCGCCACGGTGAGGCTCACCGTCGCCGCCGCGGACGTGCCGCCCGGGCCGGTGACGGTATAGGCGAAGCTGTCCGCGCCGAAATAGCCGCTGGTGGGGGTATAGGTGACCACATCGCCATTGACCGTGGCGGTGCCGTGCGCCGGCGCCGTGACGACCGTGAGCGTGCTGTGCACCCCGGTGACCGAAGGCGCCAGGTCGATGGGCGTGCCGCCGCTGTTATAGCCGACGGCCACGCCGCTCTTGTTGGCCGCGGTCGGCGCCGCCGGCGTCGCCACGGTGAGGCTCACCGTCGCGGGGGCCGAAGTGCCGCCCGGGCCGGTCGCGGTATAGGTGAAGCCGTCCGCGCCATAATAGGTCGCGGCCGGCGTATAGGTAACGACCTCGCCCGCGATCGTCACCGTGCCGTGCGCCGGCGCCGTGCCGATCGCGATGCTGCCGCGCACGCCGGTGATCGATCCCGACAGGTCGATCGCGGTGCCGGCGCTCGCATAGGGCACCGCCACGCCGCTCTTGTCCGCAACGATCGGCGCTGGCGGCGTCGCCACGGTCAGGCTCACCGTCGCCGGGGCCGAGGTGCCGCCAGGGCCGGTCGCCGTGAAGGTGAAGCTGTCCGCGCCATAATAGGTCGCGGCCGGGGTATAGGTCACGACATCGCCCGCGATCGTCACCGTGCCGTGCGCCGGCGCCGTGCCGATCGCGATGCTCGCATGGACGCCGGTGATCGAGCCCGACAGGTCGATCGCCGTGCCGGTGCTCGCATAGGGCACCGCCACGCCACTCTTGTTCACTGCGACCGGTGCCGCGGGCGTCGCCACGGTCAGGCTCACCGTCGCGGGCGCCGAAGTGCCGCCCGGGCCGGTCGCGGTGAAGGTGAAGCTGTCCGCGCCATAATAG
>NZ_MKWJ01000012.1:45203-49122 GCF_001899725.1 Sphingomonas sp. 67-41
TAGGTCGCAGCCGGGGTATAGGTCACCACATCACCCGCGATCGTGACCGTGCCATGCGCCGGATTGGTGCCGATCGCGATGCTCGCATGGACGCCGGTGATCGAGCCCGACAGGTCGATCGCCGTGCCGGTGCTCGCATAGGGCACGCCCACGCCGGGCTTGTCCACCACGGTCGGCGCCGGCGGGTTCGCCACCGTCAGCGTGACCGTCGCCGCGGCGGAAGTGCCGCCCGGGCCGGTCGCGGTATAGGTGAAGCTGTCCGCCCCATAGTGCGTGGCGGCCGGAGTATAGGTCACCACGTCGCCCGCGATCGTCACCGTGCCGTGCGCGGGACCGCTGGTGACCGCGATGCTCGCATGGACGCCGGTGATCGAGGTCGACAGGTCGATCGCCGTACCGGTGCTCGCATAGGGCACCGCCACGCTCTTGTTGGCTACGGTCGGCGCCGGAGGCGTGGCCACCGTCACGTCCACCCTGGCCGGGGCCGAGGTCCCGCCCGGGCCGGTCGCGGTATAGGTGAAGCTGTCCGCGCCGTAATAGCCGGCATTGGGCGTGTAGGTCACCGTGTCGCCCGTCACGACATAGGCGCCATGCTGCGGCACCGTGACCACCGCGATGCTGCCATGCACGCCGGTGATCGAGCCCGACAGGTCGATCGGGGTGCCGGTGCCGTTATACGGGATCGCGACGCCGCTCTTGGGATTCGCCACCGGCGCCGCGGGGGCCACCACCGTGATGCTGACTTGCTTCACGTCCGAAGTGCCGCCCGCACCGCTTGCGGTGTAGGTGAAGCTGTCCGGCCCGATATAGCCCGCCGTCGGGGTATAGGTCACCATGTCGCCGGCGATGCTGGTCGTGCCGTGCTGCACATTGACGGCGATCGCGATGCTGGTGTGCGGGCCGCCCGCGGAGACTGCGCTCGACAGGTCGATCGGGGTAGCGGTGTTATAGGGTACCGTCGCGCTGACGTCCGCCGAGCTCGGCCGCGCGATGAAGGTGTAGCTGTACGGGCTCGCGCTGGTCTGGCCGTTGACGCCGACCGTGACGGGCTGCGCGCCCGTGCCGGCGGCCGGCGCAGTGACGGTGAGCGACGTCGCGCTCGCCGCGGTGACCGTGCCGGTCCCCGCCGTCCCGAAGGTCACTATGTTGTTGCCCGGCGTCGTGCTGAAGCCGGTACCCGAGACGGTCACCACCTGGCTGACCGGGCCCGAATTGGGCGAGAGCCCCGTGACCGTCGGCACCACTGCAAAGGCATTGCTCGGCGCTGCCGGCGTGGTCGGATAGCCGCTGGGCGTGAAGGCGCCGAGCACCAGGCCCGAGGACGAGCCCGCCGTCACGCCGGCATAGGTGAGCGTGATCGTGCAGCCGCTCGACGGGATGGCGAAGTTGCCGAACTGATAGTTCGCCCCCGCATCCGATCCGGTGGCCCCGCAGCTGCCGCCCGGCGCGCCGCTCACGCGGCTCAGCAGCGCGGAACCGGCAAGCAGCGGCGCGACGTCCGGCGTGGCCGAGGCATTGGGATTGGCGAAGGTGATCGTCAGCGTGCCGTTCGCCCCGACGCCGAGCGAGGTCGGCGAGAAGCTGAGCGAGGCCGTGACGGTCTGCGCCGCGCCGACCGTGATGCTCTGCTGCACCTGGGGCGCCGGGTTCCAATTGGTGTCGCCGGCCTGGTTGGCGTTGATGATGCACGTGCCGGTGGCGATGAAGGTCACCGTGTTGCCCGTCAGGGTGCAGACGCCGGTCGTGGTCGAGCTCAGGCTCACGCCCAGCAGCGAGCTGGCGCTCGCGGTCACGGCATAGGCCGGACTGCCCACCGTCGCGCCGGCCGGCGCGGTCGAGGTGAAGCTGATCGTCTGGTTGCCCTTGGCGATCGTGACCGTGGTGACCGGAGTTGTCGCGGTCACCGCCGGTCCCTGGCTGTCGGAGACCTGGACGATATAGCTGAAGCTGCCCGCCACCGTCGGCGTGCCCGAGACGGTGCCCGTCGCCGAATTGAGGCTCGTGCCCGGCACGAACGCGCCGGCGTTGAGCGAATAGGTATAGGGGGTGACGCCGCCCGTGGCCGTGTTGGCCTGGGAATAGGACACGCCCACCTGGAGGCCGGTCGCGGCCGCCGGCGTTATCACCAGCGTGGCCGGGGTCACCGTGAAGCTCTGCACGACGTTGCTCGCCGCGCTCCAGTTGCCGTCACCTGCCTGGCTGGCGGTGATCGAACAAAGGCCCCTGTCGACCAGCGTCACCGTGGTGCCAGAGACCGTGCAGACGCTCGGCGTGGTCGAGGCGAAGCTGACCGTCAGGCCCGAGCTGGCAGTGGCCGAGAGCGGCGGCGGAGACGAGGACAGCGAGATGTTGGACAGGGCGCCGAAGCTGATCGTCTGGCTGCCCGAGCCCACCACGATGCTATAGGCCAGGGTCTTGGTATAGGGTCCGCCGCTGCCCACGGTCGAGCTGTCGGTCGCGGTGATGTCGAAATTGAACGTGCCCACGGTGGTCGGCGTGCCCGAAAGCGTGTTGCCCGCCACGGTCAGCCCCGGGGGCAGCGTGCCGCTGCTGCGCGCATAGCTATAGCCCGACGTGCCGCCGCTCGCCGTGAAGCTCTGCGAATAGCCGGTGCCGACGGTGCCGCCCGGCAACGGGCCGGCGGCCGGCGACAGGCCGATCGTCGGCACGGCGATGCTGAGCGAGAGCGAGCCGGTCACCTGGGTGAACGGGCCGGTACCGAGCGAGCTGTCCGTCACGGTGGCGGCGAAGGTGAAGTTGCCGCTCGCCGCCGGCGTGCCGCTGACGGAGCAATCGGGGTTGATCTGCGTGCCCGCGGGCAGCGCACCCGAGGCCGGCGTCGGCGCGCAGCTATAGGTTGCCCTGCCGCCGCTGGTGTTGATCTGCACGCCCGAGAGCGCGATGCCGCGCGTGCCGCTGCCGGTGAGCGACGACGAGAGCGTGGGGCTGCTCACCGGCACCGTGACCGTCGCCGGGGAGGACGTGCCGCCCAGGTTGGTCGCCGTGAACGTGAAGCTGTCGTTGCCGCGGAACCCGGTGGGCGCGCCATAGGTGACAAGCCCGGCCGAATCGATCGAGACCGTGCCGCCATTGGCCGTCGTGGCCGAGCCCACCGCGAAGCTGGTGGGGCTGTTCGTCGCATGGCCGGCGGCGCTGAAGGTCACGCCCGCGGCATTGTACGCGACTGCGGATGCCGTGAAGCTGCTGGCGACCGGTGCCGCGACATAAGTGAAGCTGGTCGAGGCCGAGCCGCCCGCGGTGGCGACGACCACATTGACCGCGCCTCCGGCATGCGCCGGCGTCGTGAAGGTCAGCGTCGTCGCGGTGCTGCCGGTCGGCGTCACGGATGCGCCGTCCACCGTCAGCGTCGCGCCGGTCAGGTTGGTGCCGGTCAGCGTCACCGCGGTGCCGCCCGCCGCCGGGCCGCTCGCCGGCGAAGGCGCGCCGATCGTCGGCGCCGCGACATAGGTGAACTGGTCCGCCGCGCTGATCGCGCTGGTGCCGCCGGGCGTGGTGACGGTGACGTCGAACGGACCCGCCACGCCGCTGGGGGACGTAGCGTTGATCTGCGTATCGTTGACGATCGAATAGGTCGCGACATTCGCGCCGAATTTGACCGCCCCCGTCGATGCGGCCGCCAGGAAGCCGGTGCCGGTGATCGTCACCGACGTGCCGCCGGCCGTCGGGCCCGCTATCGGCGACAGCCCCGTCACCGTGGGCACCGCGACATAGGTGAACCGGTCCGCCGCGCTGATCGCGCTGGTGCCGCCGGGCGTGGTGACGGTGACGTCGGCCGGGCCCGCGGTGCCGCTGGGCGAGGTGGCGGTGATCTGGGTGTCGCTGACGATCGAATAGGTCGCGACACCGGCGCCGAACTTGACCGCCCCCGTCGATGCGGCCGCCAGGAAGCCGGTGCCGG
>NZ_MKWJ01000012.1:49264-153156 GCF_001899725.1 Sphingomonas sp. 67-41
CGCGACACCGGCGCCGAACTTGACCGCCCCCGTCGATGCGGCCGCCAGGAAGCCGGTGCCGGTGATCGTCACCGACGTGCCGCCGGTCGTCGGGCCCGCTATCGGCGACACTGCCGTCACCGTGGGTGCCGCAACATAGGTATAGCGATCGGCCGCGCTGGTCGTGCTGGTGCCGCCGGGCGTGGTGACGGTGATGTCGATCGTGCCCGCGGTGCCGGCGGGCGCCGTCGCGGTGATCTGGGTATTGCTGTCGATCGAATAGGGCCCGGCGGGCGTCGCGCCGAAGAGCACCGCGCCGGTATTGCTCGCCGTGGAGAAGCCCGTACCCGTGATCGTCACGGAGTTGCCGCCCCCGACGGGGCCGGAGACCGGCGAGACAGCACTGACCGTGGGCACCGGCGCGCTGACGGTGAGCAGGAAGGTCTGGGACGCGGACCCCGTTCCCTGGTGCGTCACCGTGACGGTGAAGGTGGTGGCGGCGAGCGCGGTCGTAGGCGTGCCGGTGATCGCGCCGGTGCTGGCATTGAACGAAAGGCCGGTCGGCAGCGTGCCGCCGCTCAGCGCATAGCTGTAGCTTCCGCGGCCGAACGACGCCGTGACCGGCGTGAAGCTCATCGGCGAGCCCACCGTGCCGCTGGCCGAGGCGACGGCCTGGGTCGCCCGGACGCCGCAATAGATCGTCCAGGTCACGGTGCCGGATCCGGCGGCCGGCACATAGGCCGAAGCCGCAATGGAGCGCGTGTCCACGGGCAACGCCAGGGAGCCGCTGCCGCTGGTGTTCGTATCGACGAAGACGGTGGCGATACCGGTGAGCGGCGCGCGATTCAGCCTGGCATTCACCGCCGAGTTGGAAACCGTGTACTCGTAGTACAACATGGTTCCGGCGGCGAAATTGACGATGCCGGTCTGCGGCCCGGCCGGCGCCTGATTGGCGATGGTGCTCGTGCCCGAACTGCTGACGCTATAGTCGGCATTGTCGTAGAAGCTGGGATTGTTCCGGAGATAGTTGCAGCCATCACCATCGGCGGCCCGAGCGGCGATCGGCGAGAGAAGGAACAGGGCCGCCGACAGCGCGAGCACCACGGCATGCGCCTTGTGCCGGACCTTGTCCCACAGCGAAGCGAGATCGGGAAGCCAGGTCATCGGCGCGGCCTGTGGCGACTGCCTCCAGGCCCGCGCTACCATGCGCGCGTTACGCCCAATGCTCCCCGAAAGGGCCGCCACCGGCGCGAAAAGCTGCTTCATATCCCCCGACCCCCGACATCCCCGCGCCGGAGCTTCGCCCGGCGAAACGGCAGCATCCCAACCGCCGTGACATTCCGATTACACACACAACAATACAGGCGACCGCATCGGAAATTTTCCCGATGTTATGCATGTATATTCAGGGACATGCAATCGCGCACCAGTGTCCCGACTTGAGATTGGACAGGAATACGCACCCAATAAATTACACCAATTCGGTTCCTTAAATGATTTTGGTCCGATTCGGCAGTCGGGGTGGGACGAGCGCTATTTTTTGAGTTACCGTCCGCCCCGCTTCAAATCGGGAGGGGCAAAATGTCTGAACCTTATATTGGCCAGATCATGCAGGTCGGCTTCAACTTCGCACCGCGCGGCTGGGCACCTTGCCAGGGCCAGATCATGTCGATCAACCAGAACCAGGCGCTGTTCTCGCTGCTCGGCACCGTCTATGGCGGAAACGGCGTGAGTACGTTCGGTATTCCCGACTCGCGCGGCCGCGTCTTTGTCGGCCAGGGCACTGGTCCGGGCCTCACGCCCATCGTCCTCGGTCAGATCGGCGGCGTGAACAGCGAGGTCCTGAGCATCCTGCAGATGCCGATCCACAATCACCTCGCCACCTTCACGCCGTCCGGCGGCGGGGTGTCCGGCACGCTCCAGGCAATGACCGGCGCGCTCGCCGCGGAGACTGCGGCCCCGGCCAACGGCTCGTTCCTCGGCGTCGCCAATGATTCCTCGGGCAGCGTCACGCCGACCTTCTACGTGCCGGCCGGCCAGTCGGGCACCACCCCGATCAACCTGGGCGGCCTGAACATCACCGGCAGCGGCGGCGGCGGCACGGTGACCGTCGCCAATAGCGGCGGCAGCCAGCCGGTTCCGGTCATGCAGCCCTATCTCGGCATCCAGACCAACATCGCGCTGGAAGGCGTCTTCCCGTCGCGGAACTGAGCCGGAACGCGGAAATGCGCCCGGCCGCGCACGCTGCTCCGGCAGCGGCGCGGCCGGGCTTTTTCATGGCCCCGGCGGCGGCCGCCGGCCGATCAGGAGAAGACCGCCTGATAGTGGCGCGCGGCGTCCGTGGGGACGAGCTGGCTGATCAGGATCTCGTGGGGACCGCCCCGGCCGCAATCCATCTCGTACGACGCATCCATCAGATAGACGTCGCGCGGCGCTTCGAAGAAGAGCGAAAAGGGCGGCCGCGTATCGATGCCGATCAGCCCCGGCCGGCGCTCGATACGGACCAGCGTGATCTCCACCGGATCGGGCAGGGTGTTGAGGCGGACCTTGCGCCCCACCCAGGGTTCGAAATCTTCCGCCGTCGCCAGACGCATGCCATCCTCCCTCTCCCGCGCCCGGAACGAATGCCGGCGCGGCCGACTGGCAGCTTGCCCGGCCCGCCGGCCCAGGGGAAGCGCCTCCATCGACGATCGGAGCCATTCCGGCTTGAATGACGCCATGTTCGATTCGCTGCCGCCCTTCCCCGCCCCTGCCGCCGCGCCGCCGGCCAGGCCGCCCGCCGGGCTGACGCTGCGCCCCGCGTCTCCGGCGGACCTGCCCTTCTTCGCGCAGATCCATGCAGAAACGCGGGCAGCGGATATCGCCCCGTTGCCCTGGCCCGCGGCGCAGAAGCTAGCCTTTCTGCAGGAGCAGTTCCGCCTCCAGCACCTCCACTATGTCCGCGCCTTTGCCGGGGCGGACTTCTGGGCGCTCGGCCATGCGAAGCGAGGCGCGCTGGGCCGGCTCTATCTCGATCGGAGCGGGCCCGAATGGCGGATCATCGACGTGCTGCTGGCCTCCGGGGCACAGGGAAGCGGCACCGGCACCGCGCTGCTGCGCTGGATCCAGGCACAGGCCGGCAAGGCCGGAGCCAAGGGCGTCGCGCTCAGCGTCGAGACCGGCAATCCCCGCGCCCGTGCGCTGTACCACCGGCTCGGCTTCGTCGATCGGGTGAGCCTGACAGGGACTCACCACGCCATGTTCTGGCGCCCCTGAGGCCGGTTATTCGACGGTGACCGACTTCGCCAGGTTGCGCGGCTGGTCGACGTCCGTGCCCTTGGCCACCGCCACATGATAGGCAAGCAGCTGCACCGGCACCGCATAGACCAGCGGCGCGATCAGCGGGTGGACCTTGGGCATGGTGATCGTCGCCACGCAGCCTTCGCCCGCCGCTTCGATCCCGTCATAGTCCGAGATCAGGATCACCTTACCGCCGCGCGCCTGCACTTCCTGCATGTTCGACACGGTCTTCTCGAAGAGCGGACCCGAGGGGGCGATCACGATCACCGGCACGGCATCGTCGATCAGCGCGATCGGGCCGTGTTTCATTTCGCCGGCGGCATAGCCCTCGGCGTGGATATAGCTGATTTCCTTGAGCTTCAGCGCACCTTCCAGCGCCAGCGGATAATCGGTGCCGCGGCCCAGATAGAGCACGTCGCGGGCCGCGGCCACGACCCCGGCCATTGCCTGGATCGCTTCGTCATAGGCGAGCGCACCGTTGAGCGCCGCAGGCGCTTCGGCGAGATGCTTGACCAGCGCCTTCTCCTCGATCTCGGAGAGCTTGCCCTTGGCCTTGGCGAGATTGGCGGCGAGCGCGGCGAGCACCGCGAGCTGGCATGTGAACGCCTTGGTGGAAGCGACGCCGATTTCCGGCCCGGCATGCGTCGGCAGCAGCAGGTCCGCCTCGCGCGCCATCGAGCTGGTGGGGACGTTGACCACCGCGGCGATCGTCTGGCCCTCGGCACGGGCATGGCGGAGCGCCGCGAGCGTGTCGGCAGTCTCGCCCGACTGGCTGATGACGATCATCAGCCCCCCCTCTTCCATCACCGGCGCGCGATACCGAAACTCGCTCGCCACATCGAGGTCGACCGGCACGCGGGCGAACTGTTCGAACCAGTATTTGGCGACCATGCCGGCATAGAAGCTGGTGCCGCAGGCGACGATGGTGACGCGCCGGATCGCCGACAGGTCGAAATCGGGGATCGGCAGCGTGACCCGCTCCTCCATCCGCTGAAGATAGGCGCGCAGCGTCTGGGCGACGACGATCGGCTGCTCGTAGATCTCCTTGAGCATATAGTGCCGGTGATTGCCCTTGGAGACGAGATCGCCGGTGACGCCCGAGATGGTGATCGGCCGCTCGACGGGATTGTTGTCCTTGTCGAAGATCTGGGCGCCGTCATGGGTGATGACGACCCAGTCGCCTTCCTCGAGATAGGCGATGCGCTGGGTGAGCGGGGCAAGCGCCAGCGCGTCCGAGCCGAGATAGGTCTCGCCCTCCCCATAGCCGACGACCAGCGGCGAGCCGAGACGGGCGCCGATCAGCAGGTCCGGATGCTCGCGGAACAGAATGGCGAGCGCGAAGGCGCCGTGGAGGCGCGGCAGCACTTCGGCGACGGCTTCGGCAGGGGCCATGCCGGCCTCGACCTTCTCGCTGACGAGATGCGCGACGACTTCGCTGTCGGTCTCGCTCTCGAAGGTGCGGCCGCGGGCGATCAGCTCGTCGCGCAGTCCCTTGAAATTCTCGATGATGCCGTTGTGGACCAGCGCGACTTCGCCGGTGGCGTGCGGGTGGGCGTTGTTGGTGGTCGGGCCGCCATGCGTCGCCCAGCGGGTATGGGCGATGCCGGTGGTGCCGGGCAGCGGATTGGCCGCCAGCTCCTTGCCCAGATTGACCAGCTTGCCCGAGGCGCGGCGGCGCTCGATCCGGCCGTCGACATCCGTGGCGATGCCCGACGAGTCATAGCCGCGATATTCGAGGCGCTTGAGACCGTCGAACAGCCGCTCCGCGACTTCCTCCTTGCCGACGATTCCGACGATTCCGCACATGCTCTGGGTGTTCCTGTTCTGGGCCCGGCGATCAGCCGAGGATTTCGATCTGGGCGATGCTGTCGACTGCGATGCGCGTCTGGAAATGCGAACCCACCGGCACGCGGCGGGCAATGCCCTTCACGCGTACGCGCTTGCCGGCGAGCAGGTCCTCCGGATAGCCGCCGAGCTTCTGCTTCAATGCGGCGATCGCCGCCGAATGCAGCTCGATCGTGAGGTTGCCCGGGTCGCGATAATTGGCCGCCGAGTTCAGATAGACGCTGAACCCGCCTGCACCGGCGGAGGCGACGACGAACTCGAACACCCCCTCGACCTCGCCGGTCTTCGAGGCCGCGACGGCCTCGATCGCCTGGCCCGGGTTCATCGGCGCGGCAGTCTGCGCGACGGCCGGCGCGGCGACGGTCAATGCAAGCATCGAGAACAGGGTTCGCATGCGCATCACTTCTTCGCCGCCTCCTTCTTCGCCTTCATCGCTTCGCGGAACTTGCGCGCCCAGCCCGGCTTCACCTGCTGCTCGGCCCGCACGATCCCCAGGGCATCGGCCTCGACGTCGCGCGTCACCACCGATCCGGCGCCCACGATCGCGCCGTCGCCGATGGTGACGGGCGCGACCAGGGCGCTGTTGCTACCTACAAAGGCGCCGTTTCCGATCACTGTCCGGTACTTTAAAAATCCGTCATAATTGCAGGTGATCGTGCCGGCGCCGATATTCGCCCCCGCGCCCACCACGGCATCGCCGATATAGCTTAGATGATTGGCCTTGGCGCCCGGACCGATCACCGCCTTCTTGATCTCGACGAAATTGCCGACCTTGGCGCCCTGTTCGATCCGCGCGCCTGGACGTAGCCGCGCATAGGGGCCGATATCCGCGCCCGACAGGATCTCGGCACCCTCGACATGGCTGAAGGCATGGATGGTAACCCGGTCCGCCACCGAGACGCCGGGGCCGAA
The DNA here is from genome assembly GCF_001899725.1 of Sphingomonas sp. 67-41. Taxonomy (NCBI): domain Bacteria; kingdom Pseudomonadati; phylum Pseudomonadota; class Alphaproteobacteria; order Sphingomonadales; family Sphingomonadaceae; genus Sphingomonas; species Sphingomonas sp. 67-41. The sequence goes on from NZ_MKWJ01000012.1 coordinate 55,280, forward strand.
CACCACGTTGGGCGCGATCGTCACGTCGCGGCCCACCTGGGTGTCATGGGCGAACCACACCGTCTCCGGCGCGATCAGCGTGGCTCCTTCCACCATCGCGCGGGCGCGGCGGCGCTGCTGCCATTCCTGTTCGAGCATGGCGAGCTCGCCGCGGCTGTTCACTCCCGCCACTTCGATCGCATCGGTCTCTATCCCGACCGAGAAGCGGCCGTCCCGGCGCGCCAGCTCGACCAGGTCGGTGAGGTAATATTCGCCCGCCGCATTGTCGTTGCCGAGCTGGGCGAGCAGGCGGAACAGGTCCACCGAGCGCACTGCCATCAGGCCGGAATTGCAAAGCGTCACCGCCCGCTCCTCGGGCGTGGCGTCCTTGTACTCGACGATCTTGTCGAGCCGGCCGTCGGGGCCGACGATCACCCGGCCATAGGCTCCCGGATCAACCGGCCGGAAGCCGAGCACGACCACGCTGGGGCCGCCATCGCCGTGGAGCGCGTCGAGCATCCGGCACATCGTCTCGGTCGTGACCAGCGGCACGTCGCCATAGAGGATCAGCACATCGCCCTGGAAACCTGCGAGCGCGCCCTCCGCCATGCGCACGGCATGGCCGGTGCCGAGCTGCTCGGCCTGTTCCGCGGTCTCGACACCGAGCGGATGGACCGCCGCCTCGACCTGCTCGCGGCCCGCGCCGACCACCACCACTTCGCGCTCGGCGCCCAGCGCCTTCACGCTGTCGATCAGATGGAGCAGCATCGGCCGCCCTGCGATGGGGTGGAGCACCTTGTGGGTGTCCGACTTCATCCGCGTGCCCTTGCCGGCCGCGAGGATGATTGCTGCAATCGGTGCCGTCATTTTCCCTCCGTGCACCCGCCCCCTGCCACGATAAGCTTGCCAATTCCATAGGTCCGCTGGCAGGCAGCACCGCGATGGCTGATTTCCCCTTTGACATCGTCGGCTTCGACCTGGACGGCACCCTGATCGACACCAGTGCCGATCTGGTGGGCGCGACCAACCACGCGCTCGAACTGGCCGGGCGGCCATTGCTCGACAGGGCGGCGGTGATGACGATGGTGGGGCGCGGCGCCAGGCACATGCTCGAACAGGCGCTGGAGGCATCGGGCGGCTATGACGAAGCGCTGATGGCGCGGATCTACCCGGCGCTGCTCGACTGGTATCGCGACCATGTCTCGGACCATTCGCGGCCCTTCCCCGGCATGATCGAGGCCCTGGACGCCCTGGCGGCGCGGGGCGTGGCGCTGGGCATCGTCACCAACAAGTTCGAATATCTCGCCGTGAAGCTGATCGCCGAGCTGGGCCTGGACCGCCGCTTCGCCACGATCATCGGCGGCGACACGATGGGCAAGGGCAACGCCAAGCCCTCCGCCCTGCCCCTGCGGGAAATGATCCGCCGCTGCGGCGGCGGGCGCGCGGCCTTCGTAGGCGATTCGATCTTCGACACGCTGGCGGCGAGGAATGCCGGGGTACCGAGCATCGCCGTCAGCTTCGGCTTCCTTTCGCAGCCAGTGGCGGAACTGGGGGCCGACGCAGTCATCGACAGCTATGCCGAGCTGGTGCCGGCGCTCGAGCGGCTGGGAGTCGTCGAGCTTCCGGCCTGAACTTCAACCGTCGTCCCCGCACGGGCGGAGGCGACGACGGAGAGGATCAGCCCCGATCCTTCAACTGGTGGAGCAGGATGGCATTGCCTTCGCTGTCCGCGATCACGCGCATGCGGCAGACGGGCGAGTGGATCAGGTCGCTCTTGAAGGTGACGCCCTTCCCTTCCAGCTCCGTGCAGAGCGCATCAAGGTCCTCGACCTCGAAGGCGATCGTGCCGCCGGCATCCGAGGCCGGCCGGTCGCCGGTGACGTTGGTGAGCGCAAGACAGCCACCGCCGGGCAGATCGAATTCGATCCACGGAATCCCCTCGGGCCCCTGGCTGGGCGGCAGGCCGAGCGTCTCCTCGTAGAAACTGCGCGCCCGCGCGAGATCGACGACCGGGTACATGGTGAAAGCGACCTTGCGGAACATGGCAATCCCTTCTCCTCGAATGCCCGCGCAGGATAGCCGCAAGGGCCCTGCGGGGCAAGGATTTGTTCTTGTTTTGTTTCATCGCCTTCAGCCGACCGGCCGATAGCCCTTGCGATATTTGGTCCAGAGATGCCGGGCGAGCATCAGGGGCGGCATGCGCAGCCAGTGGCTGCGTGCATAGAAGCCCAGCCGGGTGAGCTTCCGGGTCTGGCGGCCCCAGCCGTCCCGCGCCGTCAGGCGGCGGAGATAGAGGCGGTCGATGACGCCGAGACCTTGCCATTCCGGGGGCACTTCGGTGCCGTACAGGGCATGCGACAGGCGGGCGGCGCGGGCCATTTCACGGATCAGGCCGTGGCGACGGGCGCGCTCCGTCAGGTCAGCGGACGCTCCGGACGCGAACATGCAATGGATATCCCACAGATTGCGCATCCCGCCGGCGAGATCGCCGTCCGCCAGAAGATGGGCCGCGGCGTGAAGCAGACGGTCCGGACGGGAAAGGATGGACAGGCCGTTTCCAAGCGGCTCGCTGGCCGCCAGCAGCGCCTCGGCGTCCGGGGTGATCCGGGCGGTGAGCGGCAGGATCGTGTGGTGGACATCGATCATCCGGTCGCGCTCGCGATGGATCAGCGGGGGCAGCTCGTGCATCCAGCGGCGATAATAGGCATCGTCATAGGGATCGGGCTTCACCCATTCCCAGCCGGCGGCGAGCAAGGCGGCCTCTGCTTCCCCGATCCGGTCGCGGGGGACCAGAATGTCCAGATCGCCGATGTTGCGGCCCACCGAGGGCGAAAGCCCGGCGGCAGCGAAGGCGGTGCCCTTGAGCAGAACGACCGGCATGCCCAGCGGCGCCAGCGCCCGCCGGGCCATCTCGGCCTCCCAGAGCGCGGCCAGGCGGACCTGCCCGGCCGAGGCGATCGCGTCGTCGACCAGGCGCTGCACCGCGGCGGGGAGCGCCAGGCCGTTCAGCCGGTGGGCCAGCGTGCCCGCCATCTGCTCGGCCCGGGCCACAGCGAAGAGCTCGGTCCATTCCCGCGCAGTGAAATCCATGGCGAGGCTCGGCGCGCGCAGCACATGGGCCAGGCGCCAGCCGGGCGTCATGCCAGCGCCTCGACCAGGGCAATGCCGCTTTCGGTGTCCGGATAGTCGATTGCCCGCGCCGGCACCGTCCGGACGAGCCGAGTGAGCGCATCGAAGCCGCGCTCGGCCAGATGGACATAGTTGGTCGATGCCTGGGTCAGCCGGACGAACGCCTCGCTCGGCGGCACCGGGCGCTCGGCGGCGTCGAAGCCGAAGCGCGGAAACAGGAGGAGCGCCGGCTCGGCGGGCGCGGCCATCGCGGCGATCGCCCGGGCATCGGGAACGAGATGGCGGATGTCGCCCTTGGGCGTGCCGGGAAGCAGCGGCCCGAACCGCGCATCGGGCAGCGCGGCCCGGACGACGGCGATCGCCTGGTTCTTCAGGCTGATCAGCCGGGGAAAGCCATGCGCCAGGCCGGTGGCGGGATCGATCAGCACGAACTCGTCGCCCATCAGCCGCCAGCCGCGCGCCATCAGCAGCGCCGCCAGCGTGGATTTGCCTGCGCCGGAGATGCCGGTCATCAGCACCGCCCTTCCGCCCCGCTCGACCGCGGATGCATGCAGCAGCAGGAACCGGCGCTGGGCGAGCGCCATCTGGAGGTTCATCCCCATCTCGGCGGCGAGCAGCCCCTGGGCCAGCGGCAGCGGCGCGGCGTCGGGAATGGTGTAGTCACCGCCGATATGGACGGCGGGGCGGAGGAATTTCCGCCAGGGCCGCGCGGCGAAGAGATGGACGTTGAAGTCCGGAACCTCCGGTTTCGGATAGTCGCGATAGAGATCGTCCAGCGCGGCGATCGGCGCGCGCCAGTCGCTGCCGATGCGGAAGGCCGCGGGGCCGATGGCGAGGCGCGTGGCGTGCCTCACAGCCGCTCCACCAGGCCGGCCTGGACGAGTTCGTCCAGGCGGACGGCCAGCGCCGCGGGATCGGCGTCGAGCAGGTCGTACCGGTCCTTGAGCGTTGCGAGCAGCTGATCGACGGTGAATTCGCCGACGCCAAGCGCCTCGAGCAGCTCGGGCACCGGCGCATCGACGACATGGGTGATGCCCGACGCGCGGTGATAGATCAGCGTGAGCGCGTCCAGGGGGACGATGCGCAGCGTTTCCGGCGGCGCGGCGCGATAGCTGGTCATCGCCGATCTTCGCGCAACGACGCCGCGACGCGACGAAGAAGATGTTCACGCGGAGACGCGGAGACGCGGAGGCCATCCCGCATCGCGCGCGCGATGCCCGTAATCGTCGCCGGCGCCGAGATCCTGCCGCCGGCGCGGCGCCCGGGCTCGCCGAAGGGACCTCCTCCGCGTCTCCGCGTCTCCGCGTGAGCCCGCTTCCTTCTTCCCTCGTTCACATCATCGCATCGTCGCGCAGTCGGATCGGCCACGGCCTTCAGCCGCGCGGCATCTGCAGCGAGGCGAAGCAGGTGAAGCCGCTGGTGCCCGACTGGAGGCGGCGGATATAGTTGGTATAGGCGCGGCTCTGCTCGTACGTGGTGCCGGGCAGCGTGCCGCCGTTCAGCGCGCGCTTGACATCCTCGGCCTTGAACGGCGTGCCCGCTGCGGGAAAGGCGCCCTGCGTGCCGGCGGGGACAAGCTTGCCGTCCGCCGCGACATATTGGCCCGCGCGGCCGGGATCGGGGACCGGAATCTCGCAGTTCATCACCGAGGCATTGGTCTGCGCCAGCGCCGGGCGGATCGAGACGATCGCCGACGCGCTCGCGGCGCCCAGCATCAGCGCGCGGCGGCTGGCCTTGGGAAGCGGATCTTCGTCTGCCATGGCGCATTGTCCTGCGCCCGCCGGCGTTTCGCAATCGTAAATTGCGGGAGGGCGCGTCCCGGCTTCCTACAGGAGGAATGGAGGCGCGGGTTTGAAATCGAGAGGCGTTGCCGAGTTCCCACCCCGCCCCTAGAAGAGCGCGCAAATGCCCTATTCCCCTGGCATAAAGGCGCTCGTGGCGCTCGGCATCGCTGCTGCGGGCGCGCTCGCGGGGCTGCTGCTCAACGGCGACGTGCAGGCGAGCCTGGTCATGCTGGTGTGCGGCGTCGCCGCCGTGCTGGTGGCGACGGCGGGCGGCGACCCGATGGGCCCGCTCGACACCGCTCCGGCGGCGGCCGAGGGCCCGGGCATCGGCGAAGTGCTCGACGCGATCGCCGAGCCGGTGCTGCTGATCGCCGACCGGCGCGTGATCGCCGCCAACCCGCCCGCGCGCACCCTGCTCGGCCAGCACATATTGGGCGAGGACGTGCGCGTCGCCATCCGCCACCCCGCCGCCGCCGAACGGCTGATGAACCCGAACGACCATGATTCCTCCGCGCCGATCCACCTGGTCGGCCTGGGCACGCGCGACCAGCGCTGGGAGATGCGCGTGACCGCGCTGGGCGACGGGCGCCGCATCGTCCACCTGATCGACCGCACCGGCAGCTATGCCAGCGAGCGCATCCGCGTCGACTTCGTCGCCAATGCCAGCCACGAACTGCGTACCCCCCTCGCCTCGCTGCTCGGCTATGTCGAGACGCTGGAAGACGGCGCGAGCGAGGACCCCGGCATCCGCAAGCGCTTCCTGAAGATCATGCACGACGAGGCGCGCCGCATGCAGCGGCTGATCGACGACCTGATCTCGCTCAGCCGGATCGAGGCGGAGAAATATCGCGCGCCGGACAATCCGGTGGCGATGGACGAGCTGATCGACGAAGTGTGCCTGGAGCTCTCCGGCGCGCCGCGCGCGGCGGATGTGGTCACCGAGATCGCCGAGACCGAGCCGGTGCGCGGCGACGCCTCGCAGTTGAGCCAGCTGCTCCACAACGTGATCGGCAACGCGATGAAATATGGCCGCGAGGGCACGCCGATCCTCGTCAGCCTGACGCCCGAGGGCGAATCGATGGTGCGGCTGACCGTGACCGACCAGGGCGAGGGCATCGCGCCCGAGCATCTGCCGCGCCTGACCGAACGCTTCTACCGGGTCGATTCGGGGCGCAGCCGCACGCTGGGCGGCACCGGGCTGGGGCTCGCCATCGTCAAGCACATCGTCGAGCGCCACCGCGGCCGCTTCGATATCGCCAGCACCGTGGGCAAGGGCTCGACGGTGACCGTGCTGCTGCCCGTCCACCGCCTGTCCTGAAAGCTGGTGTCATGAACCTGTCACGCTAGGAGCCGAAGGGCCCCGATGGGGGCAGCCGTCCGGGCGCGTGCCCCGTGATTCTTACAATCCCAGGGACAGGAGACGGCGATGCTTGGCAGACTTGTGCTTTTCGCGCTTTCCGCAGTGGCTCTCTCGGCTTGCGATAGCGGGACCACCCGCCCGATCCGCGCCGTGGGCAGCTCGACCGTCTTCCCCTTCACCACCGCAGTGGCCGAGGCCTTCGTCAACCAGGACAAGCGCCGCGCGGCCCCGGTGATCGAATCGATCGGCTCGGGCGCGGGCTTCCGCGCCTTTTGCGAAGGCGTGGGATCGCAATATCCCGACATCGCCAACGCTTCGCGCCGGATGAAGCGCACCGAATACGACACGTGCCAGAAGAACAATGTCGGCGAGATTCTGGAAGTGCAGATCGGGCTGGACGGCGTGGTGCTGGCCGAGAGCAATGCGGGACCCCGGCTCAAGCTCAGCCGCAAGGACCTGTATCTCGCGCTCGCGGCGAACCCGATGGGCAAGCCCAACACCGCCAAGACCTGGCGCGACGTCAATCCGTCGCTGCCGGCGATCCCGATCTATGTGATGGGCCCGCCCTCGACCAGCGGCACCCGCGACGCCTTCACCGAACTGATGCTCGAGCCGGGCTGCCTCGAGGCCTATCCCGAGGCCAAGGCGCTCAAGGCCGGCAGCGATCCCGCCAAGTTCCAGGACGCGTGCCTGCGCATCCGCGACGACGGCCCCTATGTCGACAAGGGCGAGAACGACAATCTGATCGTCCAGGGCCTGAGCCAGAACCCGAACGCGCTCGGCATCTTCGGCTATTCTTATCTCGAGGAGAATATCGACCGGCTGCACGGCACGCCGATCGAAGGCGTGGAGCCGACCAACAACGAGATCGTCACCGGCAAATATCCGGGCGGCCGCCCGCTCTACATCTATGTGAAGCAGCGCCACATCAAGGCGGTGCGCGGGATGCAGGACTTCCTGAACCTCTATGCCACCATGTGGAAGCCCAAGGGCGAGCTGACCAAGCGCGGGCTGATCGCGGCGCCGAGCGAGGTGCAGGAACATTCGGCCGAGATCATCGAGAAGGGGATTGCGCTCGATCCCTCCCAGTTGCACTGAAACGAGGACATCATCGCTTCCCTTCCTGAATCCCGTACCGAGCTGACGTCCTGGTGAATGTCTTCGCGCTCCTGTTCGTGGTGGTCGGCCTTGGCCTGATCGGCTGGCTGACCGCACGCGCGCGCGCCGTGCGGTTCGATCGCGGCGGACAGAAGCGGCTGCATTCGCTGCCGTCGCAGCATGGCTGGTACGTGGCGATGTGGACGGTGCTGCCCGCGCTGCTGTTCGTCGCGGCCTGGACCGCGCTCAGCCCCGCACTGATCAGGGACCAGGTGCTCAAGGCGCCGGCCGCCGCCCAGCTCTCCGACTTCGCGTTCGAGCGCGACACGATCCTGGGCGAGGCGCGCGACGTGGCGCTGGGCCGGGCCGATTCGACCTTCGATCCCACCGCCGACGCGCTGGTCGCGCCGATGCGCGAGGCGATCGCCTTTTATGGCTGGACCGGCACGGCGATCGCCATCCTGCTGGCCTTTGCCGGGGGCGCCTTCGCGTTCAGCCGGATCAGCCCCGCCTTCCGCGCCCGCACCCGGGTGGAGCGCGGGCTGATGCTGATCCTGCTCGTCGCCTCGCTGATCGCGATCCTGACGACGATCGGCATCTTCCTGTCGCTGTTCTGGGAATCGATCCGCTTCTTCGCGATGGTGCCGCCGCAGGACTTCCTGTTCAGCACGCATTGGAGCCCGCAGCTGATCGACCCGAACAATCCGGGCAAGTCGCTGGGCGCGGTGCCGCTGTTCTGGGGCACCTTCTTCATCGGCGCGGTGATCGCGATGCTGGTCGCCATCCCGTTCGGCCTGATGAGCGCGATCTACCTGACCCAATATGCCGCGCCCCGCGTGCGCGCCTGGATGAAGCCGATGCTCGAGATCCTCGCGGGCGTGCCCACCGTGGTCTATGGCTATTTCGCCGCGCTGACCGTGGCGCCGGCGGTGCGCGACCTGGCGGTGCATCTGGGCATGCCCTTCGCCTCGGCCGAGAGCGCGCTGGCCGCCGGCCTGGTGATGGGCGTGATGATCATCCCCTTCGTCTCCTCGCTGGCGGACGATTCGATCGCCGCCGTCCCCACCGCGATGCGCGACGGCAGCCTGGCGATGGGCGCGACCAATTCGGAGACGATCTCGCGCGTCCTCCTGCCGGCCGCGCTGCCCGGCGTGGTGGCGGGTGTGCTGCTCGCCGTTTCCCGCGCCATCGGCGAGACGATGATCGTGGTGATGGCCGCCAGCGGCGCGGCGAACATCACGCTCAACCCGTTCGAGAGCGCCACCACCGTCACCAAGCAGATCGTCGACCTGCTGACCGGCGAGAGCGAGTTCGACAGCCCCAAGACGCTGGCCGCCTTCGCGCTGGGTCTGACGCTGTTCGTGATCACCCTGCTGCTCAACATCGTCGCGCTGCGCGTCGTGAAGAAGTATCGCGAAGCCTATGAGTAAGCGCGCCGCCCCTGCCCCCGTGCCCGAGCGGACGCCGACCGACTGGAAGGGCGCGGCGATGCAGAAGCGCATCCGCCGCCGCTATGCGGCCGAGCGGCGCTTCAAGCTGTTCGGCATGCTGGCGGTGATCCTCTCCGCCGCCTTCCTCGCCTTTCTGATCGCGACGATGGTGGCGAACGGCGCGCGCGGCTTCACCCGCAGCGAAGTGGCGCTCGATCTCGACTTCCCGAAGATGGGGCTCGCGGTCGACCGCACGCATCTCTCGACGCCGGGCGCCGATCTGGCGCTGTCGGGCGCCGGGCTGCAGGACAAGGTGGAGATCGCCGCGGAGAGCGGCGGCGATCATTCGCTGGCGGCGAACAGCGCCTGGATCACGGTGCGCGATGCGATCAAGGCGGACCCCTCGATCCTGGGCGGCAAGAGGACCATCTGGGTGCCCGCCTCGACTGCGCTCGAGATGGGTGCGCGCGGCGAGGGCACCGCGGCGGCGCAGGCGGATGCGAGCAGGCTCCGGAGCGCCGGCAAGCTGCGCACCGGCTTCAACTGGGGCTTCTTCACCGCGAGCAATTCGAACGATCCCGTGGCGGTGGGCATCTGGGGCGCGCTCAAGGGCTCGCTGCTGACGATGCTGGTGACGTTCCTGATCGCCTTCCCCGTGGGCGTGCTCGCCGCGATCTATCTCGAGGAATATGCGCCGAAGAACCGCTGGACCGACCTGATCGAAGTCTCGATCAACAATCTGGCGGCGGTGCCCTCGATCATCTTCGGCCTGCTCGGGCTCGCGGTGTTTCTGGGCACCTGGCAGATCGGCGGCCACAGCTTCGGCCCGCTCCTGCCGCGCTCGGCGGCGGTGGTCGGCGGGCTCACCCTCGCGCTGATGATCATGCCCGTCATCGTCATCGCCAGCCGCAACGCGATCAAGGGCGTGCCGCCCTCGATCCGCGACGCCGCGCTCGGCATCGGCGCGAGCCGGATCCAGGTGGTGTTCCACCATGTCCTCCCCCTCGCCATGCCCGGCATCCTGACCGGCACGATCATCGGCATGGCCCGTGCGCTGGGCGAGACCGCGCCGCTGCTGCTGATCGGCATGCGCGCCTTCATCGTCACCGCGCCCCAGGGCTTCACCGATCCCGCCACCGTGCTGCCCGTGCAGATCTTCCTGTGGTCGGACGAAGTGAGCCGCGGCTTCGTGGAGAAGACCAGCGCGGCGATCATCGTGCTGCTGGTGTTCCTGCTCGCCATGAACGGGCTCGCCATCTATCTTCGCAACAAGTTCGAGACCCGCTGGTAATGACCGACGCCACTCCCCTTTCCACTGCAACGGCGACCGGGCACAAGATGTCGGCGCGGGGCGTGAACGTCTTCTACGGCGACAAGCAGGCGATCCGCGACGTCTCGATCGACGTCGACATGGACCATGTGACGGCATTCATCGGCCCGTCGGGCTGCGGCAAGTCCACCTTCCTGCGCACCCTCAACCGGATGAACGACACCATCGCCTCCGCCAGGGTGACCGGCGACATCATGCTGGACGGCGAGGACATCTATTCCTCGGCGATGGACGTGGTGCAGCTGCGCGCGCGGGTGGGCATGGTGTTCCAGAAGCCCAATCCCTTCCCCAAGTCGATCTACGAGAATGTCGCCTATGGCCCGCGCATCCACGGCCTGGCCGCCTCCAAGGTCGCGCTGGACGGGATCGTCGAAGGATCGCTGCGCCGCGCCGGCCTGTGGGACGAAGTGAAGGACCGGCTGAGCGACAGCGGCACCGCGCTTTCGGGCGGCCAGCAGCAGCGCCTGTGCATCGCCCGCGCGATCGCGGTGGACCCCGAAGTGATCCTGATGGACGAGCCCTGCTCGGCGCTCGACCCGATCGCCACCGCCAAGATCGAGGAGCTGATCCACGAGCTGCGCGGGCGCTATGCGATCGTGATCGTGACGCACAACATGCAGCAGGCGGCACGCGTCAGCCAGAAGACCGCCTTCTTCCATCTCGGCCAGCTGGTCGAATATGGCGATACCGACAATATCTTCACCGCGCCGAAGCAGGAGCGGACGAAGGATTACATTACCGGCCGTTACGGCTAGGAGTAGCAAATGGCGAGCAGCCACGAACATACCGTCAAGGCGTTCGATCAGGACATCGGGCAGCTGCGCGCGCTCATCTCGCAGATGGGCGGCCTGGCCGAGCAGGCGATTGAGGACGCGATGCTGGCGCTCCAGCGGGGCGACACCGCGCTCGCCAACGAAGTGCGCCAGAAGGACAAGCAGATCGACGCGATCGAGGCCGAGCTGGAGAAGCTCGTCGTCCGCGTCATCGCGCTGCGCGCGCCGATGGCGGACGATCTGCGCGAGATCATCGCCGCGCTGAAGATCGCCGCGGTGATCGAGCGGATCGGCGACTATGCCAAGAACATCGCCAAGCGCGTGCCGATGATCCACGGCGAGGCGGGCGAGGAGCGGATCGACGTCGTCTCGATCCTGCCCGCGATGGGGCAGCTGGCGGCGGACATGGTGCACGACGTGCTCGACGCCTATTCGGCGCGCGATGCCCAGGCGGCAGTGAGAATCTGCGCGCGCGACAATGCGCTCGACGATTTCTACGATTCGATCTTCCGCACGCTGGTGACCTACATGGTCGAGAATTCGAGGACGATCAGCCAGGTGGCGCACCTGCTGTTCGTGGCGAAGAACCTGGAGAGGATTGGCGATCACGCCACCAACGTGGCCGAAATGGTCTATTTCGCGGCGACAGGCGATTACATGGCCGAGCGCGAGACCGGCGAGGCCCAAGCGAACTGAGCGGGGAAACGGGGAATATATGGCCCGAGTGAAGATGCTTCTCGTCGAGGACGACGCCGCGATCGCGGAACTGGTCGCCTATCACTTCAAGCGCGAAGATTATGAGGTGAAGCACACGCCCGATGGGGAAGAGGCGCTGCTGCTCGCCAAGGAGGCGACGCCGGACATCGTGCTGCTCGACTGGATGGTCGAGGGCCTGAGCGGGATCGAAGTGTGCCGGCGCCTGCGCCGCATGCCCGAGACGGCCAATGTTCCGATCATCATGCTCACCGCGCGCGGCGAGGAGGAAGACCGGGTGCGCGGTCTGGAAACCGGGGCGGACGATTACGTCACCAAGCCCTTCTCCCCGCGCGAGCTGGTCGCCCGCGTGGGCGCGGTGCTGCGCCGCGTGCGCCCGGCCCTGGCCGGCGAGGCGCTGACCTATTCGGACATCGAGATGGACACGGTGGGCCACAAGGTCCGCCGCGCGGGCGAAGTGGTGCAGCTGGGGCCGACCGAGTTCCGGCTGCTCAAGCATTTCCTCGAGCATCCGGGCTGGGTGTTCTCGCGCGAGCGGCTGCTCGATGCGGTGTGGGGGCATGACAGCGACATCGAGAGCCGTACGGTGGACGTGCACATCCGTCGACTGCGCAAGGCGATCAACAAGGGCAACCGGCCGGACATCATCCGCACCGTGCGCTCTGCGGGATATGCGCTCGACGCGGGGAATTGAGCCAAGGCCCGATCGGCAGATGCCGTCGTTCCCGCAAGGGCGGGAATCCGGGGTAACGGAGGATAGCGACACCCTCGCGCGACCGCTCTCCGGGCTGGGCGGGATCTCTCCCCGTGCCTGCTTCGCGCCCGGTCCTGGATCCCCGCCCTTGCGGGGATGACGGGGGAGGAAGGGATGACGGAGTGAAGGATGGCCCCCGGCCGACCCGCAGCCGCCCCGGCCTCGTGCCGGGGTGAGCCGGGCCGCGATTCCCGCCCGCACGCCCCCTGTCCGATGCCCGCCTCCCAATGGATTCCCGCACCGGGCCGGGGCGACGGTTGGTGGTTGGAGCCCCCCGCCACCTTCCGCCCCGGGGGCATCCCGCGTTCATGGTCGCCGCCCGGGGGCGAGCCGGGTGGCGCAGCCGCAATTCCTTCGGGAGGGCGCTTCGTCATCCCGCCGCGGCACACCCTCCCCACATGACCACAATTTAACGAAACCAACTGCGTCTCCTCGCGTTGCAGGCACGGGCGTAACGATCTCGCCCGGTTTCAGGAGACGCATCCCATGAAACTACTTGCCCTGGCCGCCGCGCTGACCCTCGTTGCTGGCGCCGCGCATGCGCAGACTTCGGCGCAAAAGGCCGATTCCCCCACCAACAACGATGCCAGCAAGCTGGGCGGCTACGCGCCGGCCGCGCCGCTGTTCAGCACCGGCTCCACGCCGCCGCCGGGAACCCAGGTGGTCTTCGTGCCCAGCACGCAGACGCCCACCCAGGCCTTCCCGCCGCCGGCACCCAAGGCGGTGTATCCCATGTGCAAGCGCGGCCAGTTCGACGGGTGCCGTCAGCGCCAATAGCGCCGATCGCCCCTTTTTGCGGGACCGAATGTGCCGGGCGCGCAACGTCGCGCCCGGCACATGCGTTTTCTGGAGGCAGGCGGGCGGGGCGACAGAGAGGAAGTTTCGATGAAGTTCATGCTCCTGGCATCGGCCCTGGCGATGGGCGGCACCGCCATCGCGCAGGACATGCCCCAGACGGCCCCGCAGACCGTGCCGGCCCCTGCCCCCACCCCGCCCGCGCCGCCGACCGACGCTACGCCGCCACCGCCGCCGGCCGATCCCGCCATGCCTGCCGATCCGGCGGCCCCGCCGCCCCCGGCCACCAATCCGCCACCTGCGGCGCCGGAAGCGCCCGCCGCCCCGGATGCAGCGACGGCCCCCGCGCCGCCAGCAGCGGCTCCGGCGCCCCCCGCACCCGAGGCGGCTGCGCCGATGCCCTCCGATCCGAAGAGCTATCCGCGCTGCTCCAGGACCATCAAGGACCATTGCCGCCAGTCGCGGTGAACCATGGCCGGGGGTGCGGCTTGCACGCACCTCCGCCGTCTTCGCCGCACCCGGTGACGGTTTAGGTTGTATCGCGCGCGCCGCCTTGCCTAAGCTTCTCCCGATATCGGGAGAGACCAATGACCATCGACTTCAAGGACCGCGTCGCCATCGTCACCGGTGCGGGGGGCGGCCTGGGCCGCGCCTATGCGCTCGAGCTGGCGAAGCGGGGGGCGAAGCTGGTGATCAACGACCTGGGCGGCGCCCGCGACGGCACCGGCCATTCGGACGCGGCGCTCAAGGTCGTCGAGGAAATCGAGGCGCTGGGCGGCGCGGCGATATCGAATGGCGGCAGCGTGACCGATTACGACCATATGGTCGCGATGGTCGAGGCGGCGAAGGCCAAATGGGGCCGGATCGACATCCTGATCAACAATGCCGGCGTGCTGCGCGACAAGAGCTTCGTCAATATGGAGCCGGCCGATTTCCGCTTCGTCGTCGACGTCCATCTGATCGGCTCGGCCAATTGCACCAAGGCAGTGTGGCAGACGATGCGCGACCAGAATTACGGCCGCATCCTGATGACCGCTTCGTCTACCGGCCTGTTCGGCAATTTCGGCCAGGCGAATTACGGCGCGGCCAAGCTCGGCCTGGCCGGGCTGACCAAGACGCTTTACCTTGAGGGCGCCAAATACGGGATCAAGGTCAACACGATCGCCCCGGTGGCGGGCACGCGGATGACCGAGGACCTGTTTCCCGAAGAGGCCTTCAAGGCCTTCGCCCCCGAGAATGTCGCCCCTGCCGCGCTGTTCCTCGTCTCCGAGGACGCGCCCACCAACCAGATCGTCGGCGCGGGCGGCGGGGTGGTCCAGGCCGCCTATGTGACGCTGACCCAGGGCGCAAGGCTGGCGGCGCTGACCCCCGAGGCAGTGCAGGCGCAATGGGCTCAGATCACCGACCGGACCGGCGAGATCGTGCCGGGCTCGGGCAGCGAGCAGACGATGCTGATCCTGAGCAAGCTGCAACAGGGCTGAAGCTCCCCTTCCTTCCAGGGAAAGGTGCGGGGCACCGCTTCACCGTATTGCATCACTAATACACATATGGTAGAACCTCCGCACAGGAGGAAACTGCCATGTACAGCGAGAGCGATCTGGCCAGTGCCGTGGAAGCGGGGGCGCTATCCCCCGCCGCCGCCAATGCGCTGCGCAACTATGTCGCCGAGCGCCGAGCGGCGCCCGCGGTGGACGAAGAACATTTCAAGCTGCTCACCGGCTTCAACGACATCTTCGTGGCGATCGCCGCCGCGCTGATCCTGGTCGCCGCGGCCCGCATCGGCGCCTATTTCGGGGTGATGCTGATCGGCGCGGGGCCGGAAGAGCGCGTGGTCGGCGGCAACATGATCGGCGGGGGCTTCGCCGTGGCGGCGACGAGCTGGATGCTCGCCGAATATTTCACTGCGCGCCGCCGCATGGCGCTCCCCTCGATCCTGCTGACGTTCGGCTTTGTCGGTGGCGTCGGGGCGTGCCTCTCGGGCATCTTCGCCGCCAACATCCCCTGGATCGAGGAGCAGATGCACCTGGCGAGCGACCTGCAGAAGCAGCAGCTGGCCGGCGGCGTCGCCGCGGTGGTGGGGCTGCTGACCGCCGCCGCCACCTGGATCCACTGGAAGCGCTTCATGGTGCCGATCACCGTGGCGGCCGGCGCGCTGGCGCTGGTCGGGGTCGCCGTCTCGCTGGTGCTCGCCTTCGTGCCCCAGGCCAAGGACTGGGTGAACGAGATGCTGCTGGTTGCGGGCGTGGCGATGTTCTTCTTCGCGATGCGCTGGGACATGGGCGACCTGCAGCGCCGCACCCGCCGCTCGGATGTCGCCTTCTGGCTGCACCTCGCCGCGGCGCCGCTGATCGCGCATCCGGTGTTCCACATGCTCGGCGTGTTCGATGGCGAGGTGACCGGCCCGGTCGCCGCGGTGGTGATCGCGCTCTATGTGGCCTTCGCCTTCGTGGCGCTGGCGGTCGACCGCCGCGCGCTGCTCGTCTCCAGCCTGATCTATGTGCTCTGGGCGATGTATGCGCTGTTCCAGGCGACCGGTGCGGTCGAGCTGGCGGCGGCGCTCACCGCGCTGGTGATCGGATCGGCGCTGCTGCTGCTTTCCGCCTTCTGGCAACCGGTGCGCCGCATCGTCGTCGGCCTGCTCGGCGGGCTCGAGGAGCGGCTGCCGCCCACTCAGATCGTGACGGCCTGATCCTGACATAGGCCCTTCACGCGGAAAGCAAGGTCCCCAGCCCGGCTTTCCAAACCCTGCCCCTCCCGTGCCCCCGGCACGGGAGGGGTTTTCCCGTCTAGGGCTGCTCGATCGCCGCGCCGGGACGGGCGCTGATCGCAGTGCCGACCGAGGAGACGACGATCAGGCAGACCGCCAGCCACTGGGTGCCGGTGAGC
This sequence comes from Sphingomonas sp. 67-41, assembly GCF_001899725.1. NCBI lineage: Bacteria > Pseudomonadati > Pseudomonadota > Alphaproteobacteria > Sphingomonadales > Sphingomonadaceae > Sphingomonas > Sphingomonas sp. 67-41. Next base: position 71,312 of record NZ_MKWJ01000012.1, read on the forward strand.
ACCTCGCCGAGCAGCAACAGCCCCATCAGCGCGCCCACCGCAGGCTCGGCGCTGAGCAGGGTGCCGAAAGTGTTGGCCGGCAGCCGCGGCAGCGCGATCATCTCGAGCGCATAGGGGATGGCACTGGAAACGATGCCGACGAGCAGGCCGAGCATCAACGCCTCGGGCCGCAGCAGCGCGGCGCCAGCATGCGCCACGCCGACGGGGACGGCGAGCAGGGCCGCGATCAGCATGCCCCCGGCCGCGGCGGCGGGTCCATGCGCCTGGCCGGCATGGCGGCCGGTGAGGATATAGGCCGCCCAGCAGGCGCCGGCGATCAGCGCGAGCGCGACCCCGCGCCAGTCGAGATGCGCGGCCCCCTTCCAGATCGGCAGGAGCAGCAGCAGGCCGAACACCGCGATCCCGATCCACAGGAAATCGATCCGGCGGCGCGACGTGAGCACCGCGACCGCGAGCGGGCCGGTGAACTCGATCGCAATGGCGATGCCGAGCGGGATGTAGGACAAGGCCTTGTAGAAGCTGAGGTTCATCACCCCGAGCACGAGGCCGTAGCCAAGCAGCGAACGCCAGCCGGTGTCGAACCGCAACCGCCACGGCCGGAAGATCGCCGAGAGGATCGCCGCGCCGACGATGAGGCGCAGCGCGGTCGCCCCTTCGGAACCGACCAGCGGGAACAGCTGCTTGGCGAACGTCGCGCCGATAGTGACCGACAGCATCGACAGGAACAATGCGCCGAGGCCGACGGCATCGAGGCGCGGGGAAAGGGACCGGGGGGCGGCAAGACTGCTCATCGGACGATACTCGAACCGGATGTGGAAGGAACGCGCCGAGAGATAGGGATTTCCGTCGATAAGAGCGGTTTATCTTTGCGGTTATGCGATAAACTTTATCGCCCTATGCTGTTGCGATGACGAAGATTGAATCGCTCGATTCGTTCGACCTCAAGCTGCTCGAATTGCTTCAGGTCGATGTGCAGCAGCCGGTGGCGATGCTGGCGGAGAAGGTCGGCCTCTCCGCCCCCGCCTGCTATCGCCGCATCCGCCGGCTGCGCGAGACCGGCGTGATCGAGCGCGAGATCGCCGTGGTGCGGCCGAGGACGCTGGGCTGGCCGCTCTCGATGATCGTGCTGGTGACGCTGGAACGCGAGAATGCCAACACGGTGGCCGAGATGTTCGAGATCTTCCGCGCCGAGCCCGAAGTGATGGAGGCCTGGAACGTCACCGGCGACCATGATTTCGCGGTGCGGGTCATCGCGCGCGACATGGAGAGCTATGACGATCTGGTCCGCCGGCTCTTCTCGGCGGACGAACGCGTGCGGACCTTCGAGACGCTGGTGGTGATCCGCGAGACCGGGGGGATGAGCCCGGTCCCGGCGGCCTGGGAGCGCTGATCCGGGCGATTGCCGAAGGCGCGCGGCGTCAGGCGCCCTCGACCCCGGCCTTCGCCATCACCTCGGCTCCGGTCATCCGTTCGCGCTCGCCGGCGAAATCATAATAGCCCGGCTTCTCGTCGATGAAGATCTCCTCGCCCAGGTCATAGCCGTCGAGACCCTCGAACAGGCCGGCCTGGAAGGAATAGCCCGATTGCGGCCGGTAGAAATAGAACAGATGCGTGCCGCAGGTCCGGCAGAAGCCGCGCTCCGCCCAGTCGGAGGACGGATAGCGCACGACATGCTCGGCGCCTGCGATCTCGGGATCGGGCACCAGCCTGAGCGACAGAGCGGGGCCGCCGCCCCAGCGCCGGCACATTCCGCAATGGCAGGCGCCGATATGCGGCTCGGGCGGCGCGATCCGCACCTGCACCGCACCGCACAGGCATTTGCCCTCCAGCTTCACGCCATCCGTCACCACAATCTCCTCTCGATCAGCCTGCGGGCATAGCGCGGCGCGGAAGCCTCGGCCATCCCGCAAGCGGGACGGGCACGGGGACGATGCGGGACAGGCGCCCCCGGTTCTCCGCCAATGCCTCACAGGCCAAGCCAGGCGTTGTCGACGAGCAATGGCAGCGCCCAGCACCCCGGGATGGCGACGATAAGCAGCACCGCCAACCGGCGACAACGCCCGCCGGCCCAGAACAACCAGATCCAATTGACCAGTGCGAACGCGCCGAAGACAGGTGCAGCTTCGACGAACCAGGCAAAGCCATCCGGCACGTCGGTGCATTCGGGCTCGATCCAGAATTGCGAGGCCAGCGCCAGGAAGAGGCCGATTCCGACGGCATTGGTCAGGAACAGGGCGAGCGCGCGCTGGGGCATGCGGGCGGACTGGCAGGTTGCGGTGCAGGCATGATGCAGCAGGTGCGGGTTTGCGGTGCAGGCCCGCCCTATTCCTCAACCAGCTTCATCAGCCGCCGCTCGACCGGAGCCAGTACCGGGCCCAGTTCGTGCCCGCGCTTGAGGATCATCCCGCTCTCGTTGACCAGTGCCCACATGCCCTGCCGGTTGCGCAGCGCCGGGCGCTTCTCGATCCGGTATTCCGGGCGTTCGGCGGCGCGGCGAAAGGCGGCGAAGATCGCGGCATCGGTGTCGAAGTTCATCGCATAGTCGCGCCAATGCCCGGCGGCGACCATGCGGCCGTAGAGATCGAGGATGCGGGTGAGCTCCGGGCGCTCGAAGCCGACCTGGCCGGGACGTCCGATGGGGAGCGGAGTTACGGTACCCATCTAGGCGCTGTCGCGCTGCTCCCCCTGCTCGCGGCGCTCGGCCAGCACGGCGTCGAGCCGCTTGCGCATCGCTTCCAGTTCGCAGCGCATGATCTCGAGCTTCTGGGTCTGCGGATCGAACAGCTCGCTGCAGGGCGTGCCATAGGGCACGAAATCCTTCTGCCACTTCTGCGCCTCGACCAGCGTGGACTTCGCCGGGATGCCGACCATCACCGCGCCTTCGGGCACGTCGCGGGTAACCACCGCATTGGCGCCGATGCGGGCGCGTTCGCCCACGATGATCGGCCCCAGCACCTGCGCGCCCGAGCCGAGGATCGCTCCGTCCCGAATGGTCGGGTGGCGCTTGCCGCCCACGCCATTGTCCGGGCTGGTGCCGCCCAGGGTGACGCACTGATAGATGGTGACGTCGTCGCCGATCTCCGCGGTCTCGCCGATCACGACGAAGCCATGGTCGATGAAGAAATTGCGGCCGATCTTCGCGCCCGGATGAATGTCGATCGCCGTGACGAAGCGCGACCAGTGGTTGACGACGCGGGCGAGGAAGAACAGGCGGTTGCGGAACAGCGCATGGGCGATCCGGTGATAGGCGAGCGCCCACACGCCCGGATAGAGCAGGATCTCGGCATGGCTGCGCGGCGCGGGATCGCGGGCGCGGATAGAATCTAGATACGCCTTAAGACGCTGGAACATGGCCGGTTCCCCTTTGCCGCGCCCATTTAGTGCATGATCCTTCCGATTTCCAGAACGGCCCATCCCAGGCTTTGCCGCGCTAAACACTATGTATCTTGTTGGAACGCGTCGCCGCCGTCATCCATTCCTCTCCGGCCCAAACTTCAAGGTGCGAATGATCTTTGGAATCGACCTTTCCGCCCTGTTGCCGTTCATTGCCGTGGGCTTCGCCGCCCAGATGGTGGACGGCGCGCTGGGAATGGCGTTCGGAGTGATCAACTCCACGCTGCTGGTGAGCGTGATGGGCGTCCCGCCCGCACAGGCATCGGCGATGGTGCACACCGTGGAGACCTTCACCACGGCCGCGTCCGGCGCCAGCCATATCTGGCACAAGAACGTGAACTGGAAGCTGTTCGGCCGGCTGCTGATCCCCGGCGTGATCGGCGGCGTGATCGGCGCCTATGTGCTGAGCAACATCGACGCTTCGGTCACCCGCCCCTTCGTGATGACCTATCTCGCCTCGATCGGCGTCTATCTGCTCTATCGCGCCTGGCGCGGCAAGGTGGAGCCGCGCGAGCCCAAGATCATCGAGCCGCTGGGCCTGGCCGGCGGCTTCCTCGATGCGGCCGGCGGCGGCGGCTGGGGGCCGGTGGTGACCAGCAACCTGCTCGTCCAGGGCGCCAGCCCGCGCACCACGATCGGCACGGTGAACACGGTGGAGTTCTTCCTCACCGCCACCGTCTCGGCCGCGTTCATCGCCACGCTGGGCTGGGCGGCCTTCACGCTGCAGACCGTGGGCATCCTGATCGGCGGACTAATCGCGGCGCCGTTCGGCGGCCTGCTCGCCAAGCGCGTGCCGACCCGCGCGCTGATGACGCTGGTGGGCGTGCTGCTGACCATCACCAGCGCCTATTCGGTGTATGTCGCGCTGACGCGTTGAACGGCGAGCGCGCCGGACTTTACGCGATCCTTATGCCGGGGCGCGCTTTCCCTCTCGAAGCTTAATGCCGGGCCCGCCCATATCCCGGCCATGTTGGACCGTAGCAAAGTGCGCCGCCGCGCGCGCATCCGGCGCCTGGGCGCCTATGAGAGCCCGTGGCAGCGGCGCTGGACCAGGATCGTCGACTGGCTCGGCGCGCGCCGCCCGCTCGACCTTATCCTGGGCTGCATGATCCTGATCACCGTGATCTCGATGATCGCCCGGTCGATCTGATTTCGGGCAAGGCCGCCGCGGGTCACCCCAATCGGCGAGGGGCTCGATCCGGCCGTTCCGGCATGGAATCGCCTTGCCCCGCCGCGCAAGGGTTGGGCCTTCCCATCTTGCAGCGCAGCAGGCTTTCCCCTGACGGCCGCATCGCCGCCCGTGTGGAGGACAGGGTGTGGCGATCATAGCTGCATGGCATTGCAGATAAATCATGCAATCAATCACTCGGCCGAAATTGATCGATTAAACCGATCATCGCGAACGGGCTTTCCAATTTCACATTGCGCCGCAGCAGCCCTATCTCGCCATTGCAACAACAACCCCCGTTCTGGAGGAATACCAAGCAATGGCTCTTATCGGCAGCACCATCAAGCCGTTCACCGCGCAGGCCTATAAGGAAGGCAAGTTCGTCCAGGTCACCGACGCGGACACGAAGGGCAAGTGGGCGGTGTTCTTCTTCTACCCGGCCGATTTCACCTTCGTGTGCCCGACCGAGCTGGAGGACCTGGCGGACATCTATCCGCAGCTCCAGAAGATGGGCGTCGAGGTGTATTCGGTGTCGACCGACACCCATTTCAGCCACAAGGCCTGGCACGACACCTCGCCCGCGATCGGCAAGATCAACTATTACATGCTGGGCGACCAGAACCACGTCCTGTCGACCAATTTCGACGTGCTTCGCGAGGGCCAGGGCCTGGCCGATCGCGGCACCTTCGTCGTCGATCCGGAGGGCGTGATCCAGCTGGTCGAGATCACCAGCGAGGGCGTTGGCCGCAATGCGACCGAACTGCTCCGCAAGATCAAGGCCGCGCAGTACATCGCCGCGCATCCGGGCGAAGTCTGCCCCGCCAAGTGGGAAGAGGGCGCCGAGACGCTGGCGCCGTCGCTCGACCTGGTCGGCAAGATCTGATCCCCCAGGCGCCCGTTTAGCCCCCCTTGCGGGCGCCACCATGCGGCCCGGGACGAATACCATCCCCCTCGTCCCGGGCCGTTTTGTATCTGAATTTGTGGAGTTTCCGCCATGCTCGACGCAAACCTGACCCAGCAGCTCAAGGGCTATCTCGCGAACATCCGCGCGCCGATCGAGCTGGTCGCCTCGCTGGGCGACGATGCCAAGTCGCGCGAACTGGCGGAACTGCTCGACGAGATCGCGGCGCTTTCCGACAAGGTCTCCGTGGCTCGCACCGGCAGCGATGCGCGCAAGCCCAGCTTCCAGATCCGCCGCACCGACACCGATATCGCCGTGGCCTTTGCCGGCATCCCGATGGGGCATGAATTCACGTCGCTGGTGCTTGCCTTGCTCCAGGTCGGCGGCCATCCGAGCAAGGCGGCGCAGGAACTGATCGAGCAGGTGCGGAACCTGGACGGCGACTTCGCCTTCGAGACCTATTTCTCGCTCTCCTGCCAGAACTGCCCGGACGTGGTGCAGGCGCTGAACCTGATGGCGGTGCTCAATCCGCGCGTCACGCATGTCTCGATCGATGGCGGGCTGTTCCCCGCCGAGGTGGAGGCGCGCAAGGTGATGGCGGTGCCCAGCGTGTTCCTGAACGGCGAGCCCTTTGCCAGCGGCCGGATGGAGCTGGAGCAGATCGTCGCCAGGATCGACACGGGTGCCGCCAAGCGCACCGCGGCGAAGATCGCGGCGAAGGAGCCGTTCGAAGTGCTGGTGGTCGGCGGCGGCCCCGCCGGCGCGGCGGCGGCGATCTATGCGGCACGCAAGGGCATCCGCACCGGCATCGCCGCGGAGCGTTTCGGCGGCCAGGTGCTCGACACCATGTCGATCGAGAACTTCATCTCGGTGCCGCACACCGAGGGGCCGAAGCTGGCCGCGCACCTGGAGCAGCACGTCAAGGACTATGACGTCGACATCATGAACCACCAGCGCGCCGCGAAGCTGGTGCCGGCGCGACAGGAAGGCGGGCTGCACGAAGTGGTGCTGGAAAGCGGCGCGAGCCTGCATGCGCGCACCGTGATCCTCTCCACCGGCGCGCGCTGGCGGACGATGGGCGTGCCCGGCGAGGAGGAATATCGCAATAAGGGCGTGACCTATTGCCCGCATTGCGACGGCCCGCTGTTCAAGGGCAAGCGCGTGGCGGTGATCGGCGGCGGCAATTCGGGCGTCGAGGCCGCGATCGACCTGGCCGGGCTGGTCGCGCATGTGACGCTGATCGAATATGACAGCCAGCTGCGCGCCGATGCGGTGCTCCAGCGCAAGCTGGGCAGCCTGCCGAACGTCAAGGTGATCCCTTCGGCGCTGACCACCGAGGTGGCGGGCGACGGCGAGAAGCTGACCAGCCTCACCTACAAGGATCGCAACCACGGCACCGAGCACCGGATCGAGCTCGAGGGCATCTTCGTCCAGATCGGCCTGGTGCCCAATACCGAGTGGCTGAAGGACAGCATCGCCCTGTCGAACCGCGGCGAGATCGAGATCGACGCGCGCGGCGAGACCTCGCAGCCGGGCATCTTCGCGGCGGGCGACTGCACCACCGTGCCCTATAAGCAGATCGTGATCGCGATGGGCGCGGGCTCGACGGCGGCGCTCTCGGCGTTCGACTATATGATCCGCCTGCCGGACGAGCTGAGCGAGGCGGCCTGACTTCCAAATCCTCCCCGAGCCCGTCTCGGGGAGGATTTGAGTTATCGCCCACGCCACTTATATATGCGCCAATCATCGATACAGGCGATCAATGGCGCAGACCACCTACCTCCCCACGCTCAAGCAGCTCCAATATCTCGTCGCGCTCAAGGACCATGGCCATTTCGGCCGGGCGGCGGAAAGCTGCTACGTCACCCAGTCGACGCTCTCCGCCGGCATCCGCGAGCTGGAGACGCTGATCGGCGTGGTGCTGGTCGAGCGTACCCGCCGCGTGGTGCGCTTCACGCCCCTGGGCGAACGCATCGTGGACAAGGCGCGGCGGGTGCTGCGCGAAGCGGACGAGCTGGGCGATCTTGCCCGTGCCGCGGGGCGGCCGCTTTCGGGCGAGATGCGGATGAGCGTGATCCCCACCATCGCCCCTTTCCTGCTGCCGCGCATCCTGCCGAAGCTGCGCCGCGACTATCCCGACCTGAGGCTCTATCTGCGCGAGGAGACCAGCGGCCAGGCCTGTGAAGGGCTGCATCATGGCCGCACCGATTGCGTGCTGCTCGCCTTGCCCTATGCGTGCGGCGATGTGGAGACGGCGTCGCTGTTCGACGACCGGCTGTTCGTCGCCTTTCCGGAGGGCGAGATGGACCCCAGCGCTTCGATCCGCCCGGCCGAGATCGACGAGACGCGGCTGCTGATGCTCGAGGACGGGCATTGCCTGAAGGAACATGCGCTGGCCGCCTGCAACCGCCCGGAACTGCGCGCCGAGGCGACGATGCTCGGCACGTCGCTCCACACCATGGTGCAGATGGTCGACAATGGGCTGGGCGTGACGATGCTGCCGGAGATGGCGGTGGATTCGGGCATCCTCGACCATACCCAGGTCGCGGCGCGGCCGCTCGAGGCGGAGAATGCATCGCGGCGGATCGCGCTGGTGTGGCGCAAGGCTTCCCCAAGGGAGCGCGACTTCCGGCTGCTGGCCGACGTGCTGGCCGAGGCCCGGCCCTAGCCCGGCTGCATGAGGGCTTCGCGTAGCTGACCTAGCTGCCGCATACGCTATCGTTGACGCCTTAAGCTTGCCAGCGCTCTGCCGCCTCTGCATCGGAACTGCGCGGCTCGACCCAAGTCGCACTGTCTCCCCGCCATTCGCGCTTCCAGAAGGGGGCGTCGGTCTTCAGCCGGTCGATCAGATAGGCGCAGGCGTCGAGCGCCTCGCGGCGATGCGCGGCGGCGGTGCCGATGAAGACGATGCGCTCGCCCACTCCCATGCGGCCGACACGGTGGAGGATCGTCACCCCGAACAGGCTCCAGCGCGCCATCGCCGCCTCCGCAAGCGTGCAGAGCGCATCCTCGGTCATGCCGGGATAATGTTCGAGCTCGAGCGCGGTCACGCCGCCATCGCCGCGGACCACGCCGGTGAAGCTCGCCACTCCGCCCGCGCCGCGCGCTTCCAGCGCCGCCAGTTCCAGCGCCAGCTCGATCGGCGCGGGATCGATCGAGACGCGGATCATCCGCCGGTGACCGGGGGAAAGAGCGCGACTTCGCGCGCATCGCCGAGCGGCGCGTCGAGCGGAACAAAGCGCTGATCGATCGCGGCGCGGAGCCGCGCGGGATCGGCAAGGGCGGCGGCGTGGCCGGGGCTGCGGGTGGCGAGCCAGCGGACCAGATCGGCGACGTCGCGGACCGCCTCGGGCGGGTCGACGGTTTCATGCCCTACCCCCACGGCCTCGCGGACCCAGGCGAAATAGAGCAGGTCCATCAGCTGTCCATGTGCCGCAAGCCGACGCGCAGATAGTCCCAACCGGTGATCAGCGTAAGCGCGGCGGCGAGCCAGAAGGCGGCGAGCGCGGTGTCCCACAGCCAGGCAAAGGGCAGCGCGCCGGCAAGGATGAGCCCGCCCAGCGCGACGAGCTGGAGCGTGGTCTTCCACTTGGCGAGGCGCGAGACCGGCAGCGAGACCTGGATGCCGCCCAGGAACTCGCGCAGGCCCGACACGGCGATCTCGCGCACCAGGATCACCAGCGCGGGGACCAGATGGAGATCGGTGATCACGCCGCGCCCGGCGAGGATCAGCAGCACCGCGGCGACCATGATCTTGTCGGCGATCGGATCGAGGAACACGCCGAGCTTGGAGACCGTCCCCTGCGCCCGGGCGAGATAGCCGTCGAAATAGTCGGTGATGCCCATCAGGCAGTAGAGCGCGAAGGCGATGCCATAGCCCAGCCGCCATTCGGGCCACCAGAGAAACGCCGCGAGGAGCGGAACCGCGAGGATGCGCGAGAGCGTCAGGATATTGGGCAGCGTGAGCATCGGGCAAGCTCTACCACCGCACTCCCCCTCCCGTCATCCCCGCGCCTTTCGTCGAACCGGCCCGTGCAGGGATGGCGTTGCAGCGTCACGCCCGGCAGTTCCCCGGCGAAGGCCGGGGTCCAGCTGCAACCTCGGTTGAGAGGCCTCCCCCACCTCACCGGCTTCGCCGATACTGGGCCCCGGCCTCCGCCGGGGAACGGGATTGGCCCTACTTCGCTAGCCGGCGCTATTTCAGCAGCTTGAAACGGATCGCCTGGCCGCCCCCCGGCGCAAGGTCGAGAGCGAGCGTGTCGGCGCTGCCCACCACCCGCTTCTCGATCGCATAGGCAACCGGTTTCTTCACATAGTCGGCGTCCGGGGCATCGCGGTAGATCTGTGCCTCGTATTTCCGGCCCGGCTCCAGGAAATCGAGCTTCACGGGCAGCTTGCGCGCCATCTCGTCGGTGATCGCGCCCAGATACCAGTCGCCGCCGCCGCGCGCCTGGCGGGCGACCACGACATAGTCGCCGATCTCCGACGCCAGCGTCTTCGTCGTCTCCCAGTCGGTCGGCACGTCGAGGATGAACTGGAAGGCGTCGCGATGCTTCTCGTAATTCTCGGGCAGGTCCGCCGCCATGTGGATCGGCGAATAGAGCACGACATATTCGGCAAGCTGCGCAGCCAGCGTCGACTGGTTGCGCTCGGTCAGCAGCGTCTTGCCGTGCTCGAGGTCGAAGATGCCCGGGGTGAAGTCCATCGGCCCGCCCAGCATGCGGGTGAAGGGCAGGATCGTCAGATGCTCGGGCGGGTTGGTCGGGCGGCCCCAGGCGTTGAACTCCTGGCCGCGCGCCCCCTCGCGGCTCACCCAGTTCGGCCAGGTGCGCCGCAGGCCCGTGTCCTTGACCGGCTCATGCGTGTCCATCACGATATGGCGCGCCGCCGCGGCCTCGATGACCTTGAGGTGATGCCGGACCATGAACTGGCCGGCGAACCATTGCTTGCCGCCCTCGCGGTCCAGGATGTCGCCGGAATGACGGACATAGCCGGTCTTCACCGCCGGCACGCCGACCTTGGCGTAGAGATCGAGCGCGGCTTCGAGCTGGTTCTCATAGTTTACCACTGCGCCGGCGGTCTCGTGATGGCCGATCAGGTGGACGCCCTTCGACTTCGCATATGCCGACAGCATCGGCAGGTCGAAATCGGGGTAGGATCGGGTGAAGCTGAACTTGTCGCCATTGTCGATCCATTCGCCATCCCAGCCCTGGTTCCAGCCTTCGACAAGCACCCCGTCGAACCCGTATTTCGCGGCGAAATCGATATAGCGCTTCACATTGTCGTTGTTGGCGCCATGGGTCGGCCCGCTGCCCCAGGTGGTGCGGTTGAGATGCATCTCCCACCAGACGCCGACATATTTGCCGGGCTTGAACCACGTGCCGATATCGGGGAGCCTGCTCGGCGCGTTGAGGTTGAGTTCGATCCGGCTGTCCGCCAGCGCGCCGGGCGTGGTTCCGATCAGCAGCGTGCGCCAGGGCGTGGTGAACGGGCCGGTCTTCTTCGCGCCCACGCCATCGGGCCAGGGCATCAGCCAGGCAGTGAGCGTGCCGGCGCCGTCGCCCTGGAGCAGCATGCTCGGGAAATCGACCAGCGCGGCTTCGTGGAAGGAGAGATAGAGCCCGTTGTCGCCCTTCAGCGTCAGCGGCGTCTCGGCAAGGGTGATCCGCCGCGCATCGGTCTGGGTGTAGAGATATTCGTCGCGCTCCTGGCCCAGGCCCTGATACCACCAGGCCTGATACGCCCCCTTCGTCCTGAACTGGGTGCGGTCCGCCATGACGCGCACCTGCTGGCCATCGGCGATCCCGGCATAGGAATAGCGAAAGCCGATCCCGTCGTCGAAGATGCGGAAGGTGACCTGCATCGCCTTGTTCAGCGCAGTGTCGCCCGCGATCGTCACGGCGAGCTCGCTATGGTTGTCGCGGATGCGGCGCTGCTCGCCCCAGGGCTGCTCCCAGCTGGTGTCCGAAGCGGCGCGGCGGGCATCGGTGATCGCGGTATAGCGGGCCTGGGGCTCGCCGGCGAAGCCCAGGCCGAGGTTCGAGGGAGCGATGACGAGCTGGTCGCCGCGCTTCACTTCGTAGAGCGCCGCGCCATCTTCGACCGAGACGCAGACTTCCAGCACCTTGCCCGGCGACTGGGCACATTCGCGGCTCCCGGCAAAGGCAGTGCCGGGCAGTGCGAACGCGAGGAGCGTGACGAGGGTGCGAGAGGTCATCCGATTTCTTTCCTGTGGGGAGATCATGACTTGAGGAATGCGGTGCGCAGGCGCTGGCGGAGCGCGGCGCGTTCGCTCGCGCGCATCTCGCCCAGCAGCCCGCGCTGCGAGGGCGGGATGTGCGCCGCGCCGTCCTCGGCGAAGACATGGGTTTCGAACATCGCCCGCCAATAGCCGCGCTCGGCGGGCGGCAGCCGGCGATAGGCCAGCAACGCGGCGAGGAAGACGTCGTGCGGCTGTTCCACGCCCGGGGCATCATCGCCCCACCAGTAATTCACCATCGCGTTGAACGGGCCCAGCGACGTGACATGGTGCCACCAGTAGCGCGGCAGGAAGAGCGCATCGCCGGGATCGAGGAACGCCACCCGGGCCGTGGCCAGCGCATCGGCGAAGCGCGGGAAGCGGGCGAGGTCGGGCGCCTCGGGATCGACCAGCGAGAGCGGCGGCGGATTGTCGAGCGGGCCGACATAGAGGTTCGCCACCTGGTCCGGCGGGAAAAGCAGGAAGCGCCGCCGCCCGGCAAGGACGCAGGCGAGGTTGTGGTCGCGATCATTGTGCGTGCGGGTGTGGGCCGGGCCGCCGACCCAGAGGCGGGGAACCACGTCCGCCGGGAGCAGCGGCATCGGGTTCTGCGCGACGAAATCGGGCATCTGCGCCGCCAGCGGCAGCATCTGGACCGCGACATGGGGCGCATTCTCTTCCCCTGCGAGGCGCAGGATCCGGTCGAGCGCGTCGCCCAGCCGGGCGCTGCGGCGGATGAAGTTGAACTCGCGCAGGTCCGTGCCATAGCCGAACTTGCCCAGGGTGCGCGCGGGCGCCTCCATCACCGGCACCGGCCCGCCGCGATCGAGGCCCTTGAGATAGGCGGCAAGCGCCCCCGCTCCGGCCCGGCCGGCGGCGCGTGCGGGCCAATGCTCGCACACCCCCTTCAGCACCACCGGCTCGCCGGTTTCGATCAGGCTCGCGAGATCGGCGGCGGGTGGCGCGGCGCGCGCGGCAACGCGCGGCAGGCCGTCGAGCGGGCCGAGCTCGGGGCCGGCGGCGCGGCGCAGCGGCTCAGCCATCGGCGAGCCCGGCGAGATATGCCTCCTGCGTCGGCTGGCGCAGCACTTGCTCGCGCACGAAGCCGAGCATGCGGCGGAACTGCGCCTTCGCTTCCTCGGGCGGCACGCGGTCGATCGCGGGCGGCCAGCTTTCCGGCTCGACGCCGTGCCCGAGGAACAGCGCACGCCAGCTGTCGGGCGGGAGATTCTCCTCCTCGAACGGCGCGAGTTCGGCCCGGGCGCGGAACAGCGCGACGGCATGGGCCAGATCGGGCGAGACCGTGCCCGCCCGCGCCGCGTCCCAGAAGGGGCCGGCATAGCGGGCGAGCGCGTAATGCGCGGATTGGAAATCGCGAAGCCGGTCGAGCGCCGCGCCGGCGGCGCGGTTATATTCGTCGCGCTCGGCGGCGAAATGCGCGGTCGCCGGAAAGTCCGCGAGCAGCTGGACCAGCCCGACCTGGAGCCCGAGCAGGTCGAGGCCATGCACGGGATCGAAGACCGCGCCGAGCGTGACGCAGTTGCCGGTCCAGGGCCGCGCGGGGCGACCGGGCTCGACGGCGGCGATCCGCACCCCCGCCAGCGGCAGGCCGGCAGCCGCGCCGGCGGCCCGAAGCGCTTCCTCGTCGGTCGCATGCGCGCTCGACCAGGCATGCACGACGAAGGTCGCCGGGCGGCCGGGATGGAGCGCGGTCCAGCCGGTGGGGCCGGCGCGATCCTCGGCATAGACCGGGATGTTCGCGAAGGGCGGACCAGCCGCGGTGAGGACGCGGTCGACCGGGAAATGCGCGCGCCAGCTCAGATGCGCACCGCCCAGCACACCGCCCGCATCGACGAACAGGTCGGCGGCGAGGCGGCGCCCCGCGCCGAGATCGAGCGCCACGATCGCATCGCCTGCGCGCTCGACCGTCAGCTGCTCCGCGGCATGCGCTGTCGCGCCGTGACCGATCGCCGCCGCGCGCAACAGCCGGGCATAGGGGATCGCCGGCAGGTGATAGCCATAGTCGCAGCGGCCATAGATCGCGTTCTCCGCGTCGGGCAGCATCAGCCGTCCCTGGCGCGCGGCGGCGGCAGTGAGCGAGAAGTCGTCCAGCGGCACGCCGAGCCCATGGGCCCGCGCCTTGACCCAATGCGCGAAGAAGTCGCGCCCGCCGATCTGGGTTCCGGCCGAGCCATAGGCATGGAGGAAGGCGGGCCAGGCGCCGGCAAGGTCGGTGAAGTTCCGGCCGAGCGTCAGGTTGCCGCCCGTGGCCCGGAGCAGCATGGTCTCGTCGATGCGGAGCTGGTTGTGCAGCGCCTCCAGCGCCGGGAAGGTCGCATGGGCATCCACCGACGCGAGCGCGCTGGGCAGCTCCACTGCCTCCACCTGCACGCCCGAGGGCGCGAGCCCGCGCGCCAGCGCGGCGGCGGCGAGCCAGAGCGGCGCGTCGCGGCCGGCGACGATCACGGTGAAGGGGCGGCTCATGCCGTCACCGCCCGGTCGTCCGCGGTGCCGCGCGCAGCGGAGCAATAGCTGGCGATGAACTCGGCATGCGCGGGCAAGGCCGCCGCGTTGGTGGCGATGCGCTCCCTGAGCTCCGCCAGGCGATCGGCGACTTCGTCGAGCGGCGCGCGATCGGCGAGCCGGTCATGGGCCTCGGGCAGGATCCCCTGCCCCATCAGCACCGCCAGCCAGCTGTCGCGCGAGAACAGGCCGAGCTTATAGTCCGGCGCGCGGCCGCTCGAGCGGAACAGCGCGATCTTGTGCGCCAGGCTGTCGGGCAGCGCCATGTTGCGCACATGGTCCCAGAGCGGTTCGCCATGACGCGCATTCGCCGTGTAGTGGAGCACCAGGAAATCGCGGGTGCGGTCGTAATGGATCGCGAACAGCCGGTTGAACTCGGCCGCCAGGCGCGGATCGGGCGGGCCGCCGCCGGGCAGGGGCATCAGGTTGGCAAGGTCTGTGACCGCGGCCTGGATCAGGAAGATGCTGGTCGATTCCAGCGGCTCGAGAAAGCCCGAGGACAATCCGATCGCGACGACATTCCCCTCCCAGCCCCGCGCCCGGCGGCCGGCCTGGAAGCGGAGCAGCCGGGGATCGGCGAGCGGCGCGCCGTCGATCGCGCCCAGGATGGTCTCGCGCGCCTGTTCCTCCGAACAGAAGCTGCTCGAGAAGACATAGCCGTTGCCGGTGCGATGCTGGAGCGGGATGCGCCAGGTCCAGCCGCCGGCCTGGGCGGTGGAGCGCGTGAAGGGCGTGATGCCCGCCGCGCCGGCGCAGGGCACCGCCATGGCGCGGTCGCAGGGAAGCCATGCGCTCCAGTCGTGCCAGGCGACGCCCATGCTCTGGCCGAGCAGCAGCGAGCGGAAGCCCGAGCAGTCGATGAACAGGTCGCCCGCGATCGCGGCGCCCGACTGGAGCGCGACGCTTTCGACCAGGCCGCTTTCGGCGTTGCGGGCGATGTCGACGATCTTGCCTTCGATCCGCCGCACGCCGCGCGGGGTCGCCCAGCGGCGCAGATATTCGGCATAGAGGCCGGCATCGAAGTGATAGGCATAGGAGAAGGTCGAGCGGATCGAACGCAGGTCCTCGTCGGGCAGGTCGAACACGCCTTCGCGGCACATCGCCACGGCGAAGCTATGGTCGAACCAGTCGCCGACGTCCTGGCCGGCGGCCCGGGCGCGCAGCCAATGATGCTGGAAGTCGATCCCGCCCCAGCGCTCGCCGAAACTGCCGAACGGGTGGACATAGCGGCCGCCGGGCTTGTCCCAGCCGACGAACTCGATGCCGAGCTTGAAGCTGCCCTGGGTGGCGCGCATGAACTCGGCCTCGTCGAGCCCGAGCATCGCGTTGAACTCGCGGATGTGCGGCAGCGTGGCTTCGCCGACGCCGACCGTGCCGATCTCGTCGGATTCGATCAGCGTCAGCGCATAGTCGGTCGGCGGCAGCAGGCGCGCGAGGCCGGCCGCGCACATCCAGCCCGCGGTCCCGCCGCCGACGATGACGACGCGCAGCGGCGCCGGGGATGGGTTCGACCTGGGCTGCATGACACCCGCTCGTGAAATGGAAAAACTGGCGCCGCCGGGAATGAAGGGTACCGGCGGCGCCGAGGGGAGTTAGAATTTGAACCGGGCGCCGAACTGGAAGCGCCGGTCGACGCGGCTCCAGTTCGCGTCGCGGAACACCGGCTTGGCGTTCGGCGTGGCGCTCGAGTCCCCGAAGATCTGCTGCTGGAACACCGTGGTGGTGCCGAGCAGGTTCGATCCTTCGATCGACAATTCGACCCATTTGGCCAGCGAGAAGCGCAGCGACCCGTCGAGGAAGCCCGCCGCCTTCTGGAACACCGGCAGGCCGATGCAGCAGTCGAGATTGTTGGTCAGGAAGCGCGAGCGCCAGTTATAGGCGAGACGCATCGCCACCGGGCCCTTCTCGTACAGCGCCACGGCGTTGAACGTATGCTTGGAGATGCCCGCCAGCTGGTGCGAGTCGATCACCACGCCGCGCCCGCCGGAGACGTCCAGGCCCGCGCCGAAGCCGCCGGTGCCCCCCGCATCGAGCGCGCCCTGCGTCACCAGGTTCGAGTTGCTGATGCCCGACTGGTCGACAAAGGTGTAGTTGAGCTGCGTGCCGAAGCCGCTCAGCACGCCGGGCAGGAAGTCGAAGAAGGTCTGGAACGCGACTTCGACGCCCTTCAGCTCGCCGCCGCCGGCTCCGTTGCGCGGACCGCGCATCAGCACCGTCTGGGTGGAGCCGTTGTTGGTGAAGCTGCGCAGGAACTCGCCGTACGAGATCGTGCCATTCAGCTTCTTGTAGAAGCCGTCGATCGTGAACGAGCTGCTGCGGCCGAAATAATGCTCGAAGGTGAGGTCGAACTGGTCGGCCGTGACCGGCTTCAGCGCCGGGAAGCCCGATTCCGCGCGGAACACGAAATTATAGCCGGTCACCGTGCCCGCCCCGTTCTTCACCAGATAGGGCGAGTCCGGCCTGCCGTTGAGATCCGGCCCCAGGATCGAGACGAAGTTGCGCAACAGGCCGAAGTCCGGGCGCGACATGCCCCGCGAATAGCCGAAGCGCACGAAGCTCTTGTCGTCGAGGCCGAGGCGCAGGTTGAAGCTCGGCAGCCAGTTGTCATAGCTCGCCTTGTAGCTGTTGGGGCTGCCGCCGCCGCTGGCGAACGCTGCCACCGCCGGGGTGACGAAGCACATCGGGTTGACCACCCAGCCCGTCGGCAGCGGGCCGCCGCAGGGAACATAGTTGTTGAAGGTGGTGGTCAGCGGATAGCCGACGCTGCCGTCCGAGGCGATCTCGGTGCGCACGAAGCGCAGGCCGATATTGCCGCGAACATTGACTCCGCCGATGCTCATGCCGTCCCCGCCGAAGCGGAGCATCGCATAGGCGGCCTTGGTCTTCTCCTTGACGTGCATCACCTCGGACGGAAGGTAGCAGCCCTCGATCGTGGCGTCGGCGCGGTCGCAGATCGGCTGCCAGCCCATCGGCGAATTGGTGGTCGCGCCGCTCACTCCCTGCACCAGCCGGGCGCGATCCGTCAGCGTGGCGCGGTTCATGTAGACCAGCGCCGGATTGTCGTAGACGCCGCCATTGTAGAAGCCGTCGCCGAGCGTCACCGACTCCCACATGCCCGCGCCATAGCCCTTGAAGTCCGGGTGGCCGGCATTGCAGGCCGGATAGGCCCCGCCCGTGGTATTGTCGATGTTGAAACCCGGGCCGTTGCAGTTCCACGAAGCCGCGACCGGGCTCCAGTTGAAGGTGGAGTAGCGGACCGTCTGGCTGCGATCCGCATAGCGCACGCCGACCTTGAGCGAATCGAGCCAGCCGCCCTCGTCGAAATCATAGGCGATGTCGCCGCGGAACGCGGTTTCCTTGGCGTCATTGTCCTCCATGTGCGCCTGGATGAACGGCATCCAGTAATTGTGCGGGTTGGAGAGGCCGCCGGTGGCGTAGTTGACGTTCGAGCCGGGCAGCAGCTTCACCTGGGGAGTGCCGTCGCGGTTCGTGGCGTACTGCATGTTGGCCATCGAGCCGACCGCGACGAGGATGTCGTCATTGGTCGTGTTGGCCCAGATGTGCTGCACGTCGAGATTGACGTGCAGCTTCTCGGTCGGATCCCAGCTGATGTTGCCCGACAGGTCCTGGGTCCGCTCGCGGTGATCGAAGTTGCGTGCCTCGTTCTGGAAATAGAGGCCGTCCTGCAACGTGGTGCAGACCGACGGCGCGGCGCAATTGTTGACGAAGGGCAGGCCCGGCACGGCCGAGCCGGTGTTGATCGCTTCCTGGGTGCTGTCCCAGCTCCCGCGCCAGCTGCCATGCGCCTGGGTGAGCGTGCCCGAACGGAGCATGCCATCCGCCCCGAAGACGAAGGGCGAGGTGCCCGGCGCGGCGCCGAGGAACGAGCTGGTCCGCGGATAGAAGGCCGACTTGCCATACGCGTCGCCCTGGAAGATCACATGGCTGGCCCGCTCGAGCCAGGCATTGTGATATTCGCTGTCGTTGTACTGCGCGGTCATCCGGAAATTGCCGGCATTGTTCTCATATTGCGCCGCGGCCGAGATGCCGCGACGGGTGCGATCATAATCGACCTGCGAATAGCGGATGCCGTCCGGAATATAGGCCCAGCCCGAGCCGCCGAACGGGTTCGAGGCGCAGGCGACCGAGCCGTCGGAATTGACGATCCCGCCGCCCGAGGCATTGGTCGAGCCCGTCGTGCAGAAGGTGTCGATCTTGTCCATGATCACGCTTTCCGTGCGCGTGACGACATGGCTGCGGGCGAAATCGGCGAGCAGGCCGAAGCGGCCGATCGCGGTATCCCAGGTGTTCGAGATCAGCCCCGAGAACTCGCCGGTCCACTCCTTGGAGCGAGTGCCATAGGTCGCCTTGGCATTGCCGGCGACCACAAGGCCCTTCTGGTCGAACGGCAGGCGGGTGCGCAGGTTGACCGTGCCGGCCAGGCCGCCCTCGATCATCTCCGCCGTCTGGTTCTTGTACGCATCGACGCCGGCCATCAGCTCGGGCGAGACGTCGTTGAAGTTGAGGCCGCGATAGCTGTCGGCCGAGAAGCTGTCGCGCCCGTTGAATTCGGTGCGAACGAAGGTGAGGCCGCGGATGAGCACGCCGGTGGGCTCGCCCGAGGGGTGCGTCGAATCGTCGGTCGATTGCAGACGCGAGGTGGTGATGCCCGGCACGCGCTGGAGCGCGCCCGACACCGAGGTGTCCGGGAAGGCGCCGATGTCGGTCGCGGTGATCGAATCGACAACGGTGTCGGAATCGCGCTTGATCGTCTGCGCGGTCTCGAGCGCCTTGCGGACGCCGACGACGACGATCGTGGGCGAGCCGTCCTCTTCCTGGGCTGCTTCGGGCGCACGGGCCGGTGCCGGGGCGGTCTGCGCCTGGGCGATGCCGGCAAGACCCATCAGGGCCATGGCGGCAAGCGAGGCACCGCCCCGCAAGATGGTGGTCTGCTTCATCTTTCCTCCCTCCGTCGCTCCTTTGCGGAGCTGTTGCACGCACGACGCCCCGGAGCCCCCGCCCCGCGGCATCGCGTCAATTCCCTTGTCGGTGCGTGGAAATGCGCGTGCGGCAACGCCCTGCGCTGCTGCGCATGATCGCAAGCCGGCCATGCCGCGCTTCCCCCAAGACACCCTCCTTATGTGCCGGCGACGCTCTACGGCGCCACCATCCACCGCGAGCCACCCGATCCGCCGGCGCGAAAACGCCCACGGCCCTGCCGGGAAGCTCTTTGCGTAACTTTGCGTAAATTGAGCATGACCGCAAGAGGGAAATTTTCGAAAATTGAAACCGATCTATAGCATTATAATATAACAATATTATGCCGATACCCTGCCGAAACCGATTGGAATCACCTGACCATGGACGAGTCGCGCAATGCAATTTTACCTTGCAATCAATGCAAGTTTTGCACAAACTGACAACGCAATGCAAAGCAGCGCAACTCCGCACGCCGGTCCGTCGGCGATGTTATCGGGTGCCGGTATCGGCGCCGGGCGGGAGCGTGAGCGCGAAGCCGGCCGCGATCAGCAGCGCGGCGGCGGCGAGGACCAGCGCATATTCGGCCTGGCCGTGAAAGGCACGGCCGACCAGGGGACCGAGCATCGTCGAGGCGACGAGCTGGGGGATCACCAGGAACATGTTGTGGATGCCCATATAGACGCCCGCCTTGCCCGGCGGCACGCTGCCGGCGAGCATGGCATAGGGCATGGACAGGATCGCCGCCCAGGCGAGCCCGACGCCGAGGGTCGGCAGCCAGAGCGCCACCGGATCGGCGACGAGCAGGAAGCCGAGCAGCCCCGCGGCGCCGAACGCCAGACACAGCGCATGCGTGGCGCGGCGGCCGAGCCGCTCGCCGATGCCCGGCAGCAGCAACGCGCCCAGCGCCGCGACGCCGTTATAGCCGGCAAAGAGCACGCCCACCCAATCGGCGGCGGCGTTATAGCCCGGCGAAGCGGGATCGGCGGTGCCATAGTGGCGCAGCGCCAGCGCGGGCACGGTATAGATCCACATCGCGAACAGGCCGTACCAGGTGAAGAACTGGACGATGGCGAGCCGCTTGAGCAGCAGCGGCATCGAGCGGATGTCCTCCACGATCTCGAGAATGCCGATCGAGCTGCGCCCGAGCCGGCGCAGGCGGACCACCACTGCCTGGAGCAGCCCGAACAGGAAGCAGATGCCCGCGACGACATAGATTTCGCGCTTCCAGCCGGCGAGGGCCGCGGCGCCGGCGATGCCCAGGCCCGCGAGCATCCAGGCCATGCCGTGACGAAGCAGCGAGGCGGCGCGTTCGGGCGACAGGACGTGCGGCGGCATCGCCGCTTCGGCCGGCCGCGCCGGCGCCGGGCATTCGGGAGTGGTGACGATCGTCCAGCCCACCGCCGCCAACAGGCAGAAGCCGCCGATATAGAAGGCCATGCGCACCGATTGCGGGAGCATGCCCGGCGCGGGCTGGCCGCTCAGCCCCGCCCAGTGGACGAGCATCCAGGGCAAGGCCGAGGCGAACACCGCGCCCGTGCCGATGAAGAACACCTGCATCGCGAAGCCGGCGGTGCGCTGGCTCTCGGGCACCCGGTCCGCCACCAGCGCCCGGAACGGCTCCATCGCGATATTGATCGAGGCAGTGAGCACCCACAGCATCAGGCTGGCGGCCCAGAGGCTGGCCGCATTGGGCATCAGGAACAGGGCAAGCGCAGTGCACAGCGCCCCCGCCAGGATATAGGGCCGGCGCCGGCCGAGCCGGCCGCGGGTGCGATCGCTCAGATGGCCGATGATCGGCTGGACCAGCAGCCCCGTGGCGGGGCCGGCGATCCACAGGATGGCCAGATCGTCGAGCTCGGCACCCAGGGTCTGGAAGATACGGCTGGTATTGACGTTCTGCAGGCCCCAGACGATCTGGATGCCGAGCAGGCCGAAGCACATGTTCCAGATCTGCAGCAAGCCGAGCCGCGGTACCCGCGGCGCGTCGCTCGCGTCGCCAGCTTGCAATGCTCCCCCCTCACCGTTCTAAACTGGCCGTATTCGGCTTTCCTCAAGCTTGGGCACAATGGGCAGCAGTAGCAACAACAATACGACGCTGCAGGATCTCGCGCAGCTGGCCGGCGTATCGATCTCGACCGTCTCGCGGGCGCTCAACGATCATCCGCTGATCAGTGCGCGGACGAAGCAGAGGATCTGGGCGCTGGCGCGCGACCATGACTATCCCTTCCGCCCCTATATGCCGGCGGCGCCGGTGGGCGCCGAGGGGACGATCGTGATCGTCACGCCCTTCATGCGCGGCCGGCCGCTGCCGCTCTCGCACCCCTTCTTCCTCGAGCTGCTCGCCAGCATCGGCGAGGCGGCCCGCGCGCGCGACTGCGACTTCACGGTGAGCCATACCACCCCGGCAAACTATGCGGACCTCGTCGCCGCCACCACGACCAGCCGGGCGAGCGGGGTGATCTTCCTCGGCCAGTCCATGCTGCACGACGCGTTCAACCAGCTGACCGAATCCAATGCCAATTTCGTGGTATGGGGCGCGCAGATGGCCGGGCAGCTCTATTGTTCGATCGGCTCGGACAACCAGCTCGGCGGGCGCCGCGCGACCGCCCATCTCGCCCGGCTGGGGCGCAAGGCCATCCTGTTCCTGGGCGGCACCGATCCGGAATCGATGCAGCGCAAGCGCGGCTACGACGAAGCGCTCCGGGAAGCCGGGCTGGAGATGGATCCCAAGCTGGTGGTGCCGGTCGATTTCGAGCTCGAATCGGCCGATGCGGCGGTGAGCCGGCTGCTGCGGCGCCACGTCCATTTCGACGGGATCGTCGCTTCGTCCGACCTGATCGCGCTCGGCGCGATCCGCGCGCTGCGCCGGGCGGGCGTGTCGGTGCCGAACCAGGTATCGGTGGTCGGCTATGACGACATGCTGCTCGCACGGCTCTCCACGCCCGCGCTCAGCACGATCCGGCAGGACACGTTCGAGGCCGGCCGCCAGCTGGTCTCGCGCATCCTCGATCCCTCCCCCGATCCCAGCGCCGAGCGGCTGCCGACGGATCTGATCGTGCGGGAGTCTTGCGGGGGGTGAGCGCATGGTTCCCCGCCCCGGAAGGGAGGGGACCAGAGGGAAACCCAATAACCGTTTGCCGCCCTGCATTTCCCTCGGCTATGCCCGCGCCTCATATAGCGGGAAAGCCCGCGCACAGAGGTGAAGGTAGTTCTATGCATGGTGCGGCGCTCGGATTGATGCGGGAGCGCCGGTTCCTGCCGTTGTTCGTCACCCAGTTCCTCGGGGCGTTCAACGACAATCTGTTCAAGAACGCGATGATCTTCTTCGCGACCTACCAGATCTTCAATTCGGTCGAGGACGAGACCCGGTTCAGCGCGATCGCCACCGGCATCTTCATCCTGCCCTTCTTCCTCTTCTCCGCGCTCGCCGGCCAGCTCGCCGACACCTACGACAAGGCGAAGATCATGCGGATCATCAAGGCCGCCGAGGTCTTGATCATGCTGGTGGGCGCCTCCGGCATCTTCCTCAAGAATCTGGAGCTGATGCTGGTCGCGCTCGTCGGCATGGGCATCCACTCGGCGTTCTTCGGCCCGATCAAATACGCGATCCTGCCCCAGCATCTGGAGGAAGACGAAGTGCTGGGCGGCACCGGCATGGTGGAGGCCGGCACCTATATCGCCATCCTGTGCGGCACCATCGCCGGCGGCGTGCTCAGCGCAAAGGCCGCCGCCTTCGCGGTGATCGGCGTGGCGGTGACCGGCTGGTTCGCCTCGCTGCGGATCCCCGCCGCCCCGCCGCTCACCACGCTGAAGATCGACTACAACATCTTCCGCGCCTCGTGGCGGCTGATCTCGGCCACCATGCACATCCGCCGCCTCTATCTCGCGATCATCTCGATCAGCGTGTTCTGGACGATCGCGGCGGTGCTGGGCGTGCTCTTCCCGCCGCTCGTCAAGAACGTGTTCCACGCCCAGAAGGACGTGGCGAGCGTGTTCCTGGGCATCTTCTCGGTGGGCATCGCGATCGGATCGGTGATCATCAACCGGCTGCTCAAGGGGCATGTCTCGGCGAAATATGCCGTGCGCTCGGTGCTGACGATGATGATGTTCGTGATCGCCTTCTATTTCGTCGCGCGCTTCTGGCCGGTGCACGACGGGCCGCTGATCAAGACCGCCGCGTTCGTGATGATGCCGCTGGGCTGGGCGGTGCTGGGATTGCTGATCGCGATCGCGATCACCGGCGGCATGTTCGTGGTGCCGCTCTATGCCTTCCTGACCACCACCGTCGAGAAATCGCAGACCGCGCGCACCGTGGCGGCGAACAACATCGTCAATGCGGGCTTCATGGTGTTCGGATCGGTCGGCATCTTCGGAGTGAGCAACATTCCCGGGATCGGCGTGGCCGAATGCATCCTGGTCGTGGTGTTGCTCTGCCTGGCCTCGGCCTGGTGCGCGAATCGGCTCTACAAGGCCGAGGACGCGCCGCATGTGCCGGACGTGCTCCCTTGATGCGGCTCGGCTGACGCCGAACCCGGAGCGGGGCGGCGGCGCCCCGCCGTCAGGCGATGAACGTGAAGAAGCAGACGAAGAAGGCAGTGAAGCTCAATGCGAAGAGCTTCACGTCGCTGTCGTCGCGCAACTTGCGCTGCTGCGCCACGGCGCGGCGGACGTGGCGGCGGAACGGGTGGCGGCGGGGCGCGTAGCCCTCGATGACGAGCTGGCGTTGCATGGCCAGCAGTTAACGACTTCTTAACTTTTGCCGCCAGCGTTACCTATGGTTAACCACTGTCCGGCGGCGGGACAGGCCTTGGTTACCGCGCGGCCGGCCCCGTGCTCGCCCGCACCACCAGCTGATGCTCGAGCGTGACGCGCGGCTGGGAAGCATTGCCGCCCAGGATCAGCTCGGCCGCGGCGGCCGCGAGTTCGTGCACCGGCTGGCGGATGGTGGTGAGCGGCGGCCACACCGCCCGCGCCAGGTCCGAATCGTCGAACCCCACGATCGAGAGCGCGCCCGGCACGTCGATGTCGTTCTCATGCGCGACGGCGAGCGCGCCGGCGGCCATGTCGTCATTGCCGGCGAAGATCGCGCTGGGCCGCTCCTTGCGCGCCAGCAGCGCGCGCGCGGCCGCCGCGCCCGAGGCGAAGTCGTTCTCGGCGGCGACGACGAGCGCAGGATCGAAGGCGATGCCGTGCGCCGCGAGCTCGGCCTTGTAGCCGGCGAGGCGATCCGCCGAGGAGGCGTGGCTGTCGAGGCCGCGGATCATCGCGATGCGGCGATGCCCGAGCCCGATCAGATGCCCGACCAGCTCGCGCGCGGCGGCAATATCGTCCATCGATGCCGACATGCCGGCATCCTTGCGCGTGCCCGGCGCGATCCGGACATAGGGCAGCCCGCGCCGGTCGAGCTCGTCGAGCAGCGCCGCGGCCTCGGTCACCGGCGGCGAGAGGATCAGGCCGTCGAGATGCGTCTCGTCGATCAGCGCGAGCACGTTCGAGACGAGATCCGGCGACTGGCTGTCGATCGGCTGGAGCAGCAGGCGATAGCCAAGCTCGGTGCAGCGCTGCTGTGCGCCGGTCTGCACGTGATAGATGTAATAGGGGCTGGGATTGTCGTAGAGCAGGCCGACCTGGAACGACTTGCGCCCGGCAAGCGTCCGAGCGGCATGGCTCGGGCGGAAGTTGAGCCGCGCCACGACTTCCTCGACCCGGCGGCGCGTCTCTTCGCTGACATGCTTCTCGTTGTTGAGCACCCGGCTGACGGTCTTGAAAGACACGCCGGCGATCTTCGACACTTCCTTGATCGTGGGACGGCTGGACATCACTTTCCCCGCCGGGAGGCAGCCCCGGCCTGTGACAGCCATATTTGACAGCGCTGGCAGTGCGCAAGCTAAGAAGCGGGGCGATGGACAAGGTACAGCCTCTCCCCGCCGCGGCCGGGATCATCGCCGCCCGGCTCCGCCCGGGCCGGCGGCGGCCCTTCGTGCTCGGCATCGCCGGCGCGCAGGGCAGCGGCAAGTCGACGATCGCGCGCGCCCTGGCGGCCCGTTTCGGCTGCCCCGTGCTGTCGCTCGACGATCTCTATCTCGACGGTGCCGCCCGGCAACGACTCGCCGAGACCGTGCATCCCCTGCTGCGCACGCGCGGCGTGCCGGGCACGCACGACGTCGCCGCCGGGCTTGCGGCGATCGAATCGCTGGCGCACGGCCCCGCGCTGCTCCCCCGCTTCGACAAGGCGCGCGACGAGCCCGGCAGCCCCGAGCGCGTGGCCGGGCCCGCCGAAATGCTGATCCTGGAGGGCTGGTGCCTGGGCATGCGACCCCAGGCGGCGGCGGAGCTCGTCGCGCCGATCAACGACCTGGAGCGCGTGCACGATGCGGACGGCCGCTGGCGGCGCTGGGTGAACGCGCGGCTGGCCGGTGCCTATCAGGCGCTCTGGGCGCGGATCGACCAGCTCGTCTTCCTCGAGGCGCCCGGCTTCGACGTGGTGGCCGATTGGCGGATCGAGCAGGAACATGCCGCGCGCGGGCCGATGTCCGATGCCGAGGTCCGGCGCTTCGTCCAATATTATGAGCGGCTGACCCGGCACATGCTGCGCCACGGACACGCCTGGGCCGACCTGACGCTGCACCTGGACGCCGATCGGCGGCCGAGGGATTGATCCAGATCAATCGCCCCGCATGCGCCGCGCCCGGTTCGTTGGGCGCCGCGACCCGCGCGGCGCCCGCCCCCCGAAAAGGGCCGAGAGCCCGCGCGGCCGGACCGCGCGGGCTCTCTTGCTACTTGTCTCCGTCGCCAGCGCCTTCGCGCTCGCCATCGCCCTCGAGATTCCGGGAGGGGTTCTGGTCGAGCGAGAAGCCGCTGCCGCCGCGGACTCGCAGCATCCTGAGGGCGTCGCTGGCATCGGCGCCCGATCGGGTGAAGCTGATCACGAGCGTGCCCGGGATCACGGTGAGCAGATAATTGGCCGACAGCGCGAGCGTGCCCTGCCCGATCGCATAGCTGCCCACCTGCTCGCCGGCGATGCGGGCCAGCGCGCCGGTGAAGCCGTCGCCGTTCACCAGCGAACCGGTGGAGACGGCATAGCCGAACACCGGATCGGGCTGGCCGAACAGCTTGGTCGCATCCTGCGCAGTCACGGTCACCGCACGGCGGGTGATGTCGGCGATCACCGGCGCGCCGGACAGGCTGACGGCGTAGTTCCCCGCGTCCACACCCGTGAGCGCCAGGCCGCTCACCTGCACCGCGCGGCCGGTGCCGGCATTGGCATCGGCGAAGCGATAGGTGGCGGTGCCCGTCACCGCGTCGCCCGAGATCACGCCGGTAAGCGCGATCCGGCCGGTGGTGCCGGTGGTGCCGTCATAGGCGCGACTGTCCGCCGTCGCGGTGGCGGTGATCGCACGCTGGGCGATCGTCGCGGCACCGGTGGCCGTGCCGCTGATCGTATAGTTCGCCGCATCGGCGCCGTTCAGCGCGAGGCCGCTGGCAGTGGCGGTGCGGCTGCCGGCATTCTTGCTGTCGAAGGCGATGCTGCCGGCGCTCACGCCAACCTGGTCGCCCAGGACGACGCCGTTCAGGCCGAGCGTGCCGGTGGCGGCGGTGGTGCCGTCATAGACGCGGCCATTGGCCGTCAGCGTCGCGGTGATCGCCTTGGCGAGGATGTCCGCCAGCGCGGTCGCCGTGCCGCTGACCGCATAATTGCCCGCATCCGCGCCCGAGAGGGTGATCCCGCTCGCCGTGACCGTGCGGCCGACGCCGGCGTTGCGGCTGTCAAAGGCCATGCCGGTGCTGCCGACCGACACCGTATCGCCCGCGACCACGCCGTTCAGGCCGAGCGTGCCCGTGGCGGCGGTGGTGCCGTCATAGGTGCGGCCGTTCGCCGTCAGCGTCGCGGTGATCGTCTTGGCGAGGATGTCCGCCAGCGCCGTCGCCGTCGTGCCCACGGTATAGTTGCCGGCATCGGCGCCGGAGAGCGCGATGCCGCTCGCCGTGACGGTGCGGCCGATGCCCGCATTCTTGTTGTCGAACGCCAGCGTGCCGTTCGCGGCCACCTGGTCGCCGCCGATCACGCCGTTCAGCGCCAGGTTGCCGGTGGCGTTGGTGGTGCCGTCATAGGTGCGGCCATTGGCCGTCAGCGTCGCGGTGATCGCCTTGGCGAGGATGTCCGCCAGCGCGGTCGCCGTGCCGCTGACCACATAATTGCCCGCATCCGCGCCCGACAGCGTGATGCCGCTCGCCGTGACGGTGCGCGTGCCGGCATTCTTGCTGTCGAACGCCAGCGTGCCGCTCGCGGCCGCCTGGTCGTTGCCGATCAGGCCGTTCAGCGTAAGGCTGCCGGTGGCATTGGTGGTGCCGTCATAGGTACGGCTATTGGCCGAAAGCGTCGCGGTGATCGTCTTGGCGAGGATGTCCGCCAGCGCAGTCGCCGTCGTGTTGACGACATAGTTGCCCGCATCCGCGCCCGAGAGGGTGATGCCGCTCGCCGTGGCCACGCGCCTGCCCGCATTCTTGCTGTCGAAGGCGAGGACACCGCTCGCCGCCACCTGGTCGCCATCGATCAGGCCGCTCAGCGCGAGGCTGCCGGTGGCGTTGGTGGTGCCGTCATAGATGCGGCTGTCGGCAGTGAGGATCGCGCTGATCACGCGGGGATCGACCACGACCGTGCCCATGCCGAAGCCGAAGGCATAGTTCATGTCCGACGCCAGCGAGCCGAGCGCGGAATAGACCGCATAGGTCCCGGCGTCGCGGCGCGCACCGCTGAGTGCGGCCGCGCCCGACCAGGCCGCGCTGCCGCTGTCGCCGTTCACCAGCCCGGTGATCGTCGCGGTGAGGACGGGGACCGCGCCGTTATAGGTGACGTGGAAACTGTCCGGCGTGACCGTCAGCACCGGGCGATAGCCATAGACGAAGCGGTTGCCCGCGTTCGGCGCCGTGGTGAAGCTGCCGGCACCGAAATCATAGACGGCGCCGTAATAGCTGGTGCCCGCCAGTCCGCCGAAATCGTTGTTCGGATCGGAATGGCCCGAATTGCCGCCGGTCTGGGTGTAGATCAGCCAGCGGCCGTTCGGCGTGGCGAGGGCCCCGGCCCCAGCCAGGTTGAGGAACCGGCCGTCCGAGGAGAGCGTGATCGCATCCCCCCCGGCCGAAGAGGCAATGCGGCCATTGGCGGTTATCGTCATGCCGCCATGCGAGGCGATGGTCACCGCGCCGGCATTGCCCTGAACGAGGCCGTCGATCGCAAGCGCCGTGCTGTTGCCGAGCTTCAGGCCGTTGCTCGAGAAATTGCCCAGCGCGCCGATGCTGTTGCCGCCGCCCAGCACCGCCGCGCCGGTCACGCTGCCCTGCAGGCGATCGGCGACGATATAATAGGCGTTCTGCGTCAGCGCCCCGGCCACCTGCAAGTCCAGCACGCCGTTCACATCGATCACGCCGTCGAGGCTCAGGTCCTGGAGGTTGCGCAGCAGGAAGTCGCCATTGCCGATCGTCACGCTGCCCAGGCTGCCGACATGCGAGCCGGTGCCGTTGTGATCGAGATCGGCATTGCCGCCGATCGCCACCACGCCAAGCGTGCCGGCCGAGACGCTCGCCCCGGTGATTCCGCCGGCCGCGGTGAGCTGCACGTCGCCACCGCCGAGATTGCCGAAGGCCAGGTTGCCGGCACCCGAGAGCAGGTTGACGACGAAGTTGCCGGAAACGTCGCCCAGGGTGGTATTGCCCTGGCCCGCGACGTCGATGTGGCCCGCGCTGCTGGTCAGGTTGCCGAGCGCCAGGCTGCCCGAAGGACCTTGCACCGCGATCGCGCCGACCGCCCGGATGGCGCCGGCCGAGAAGTCGCCGGTGCTGACCGCGAGCTGCACGGTGCCGCCGCGGATCCCGGCCAGCGCATCGGCCCGGTAGAAGTTGATCGCGACCGCGCCGTCGGCCTGGATGCTCGTGCCGCTCAGCGGCGTACCGAGATTGCGGAAGACGCTGCTGCCGAGGATCGAGGCCTGGTCGGCCGCGCCGAACACCAGGTCCCCGCCCGCGCCGAGCGCAAGGATATTGGCGCCGG
Source organism: Sphingomonas sp. 67-41 (assembly GCF_001899725.1). Classification (NCBI taxonomy): domain Bacteria; kingdom Pseudomonadati; phylum Pseudomonadota; class Alphaproteobacteria; order Sphingomonadales; family Sphingomonadaceae; genus Sphingomonas; species Sphingomonas sp. 67-41. Next base: position 100,563 of record NZ_MKWJ01000012.1, read on the forward strand.
TGCCGCTGAGCGAGGCCTCGCCCAGGCGCAGATTGCCGCCCGCCTGGAAGCGGATCGAATCGAGCGCATGGGCGCCGTCGATATCGATGCCCTGGCTGCTCGCCACTTCGATCCCGCCCTGATCCGCGCGGAGCATGCCGGCGGAGACGCCCGAACCGTTCAGAAGGATGCCGGCGCCGGCATCCAGCGCCCCGACCCGCAGCGCCCCGTGCAGCGCATCGATGCGGATCGCGCCGCCAAAGGCGAAGCCGTTCGCGCCGAAGTCGAAATCGCCCACCGTGTCGGTGATCCGGAGCGCGCCTGCCCGGGCGCCGTTGACCGCCAGGACATTGCCCGCAAAGTCTCCGGCGGTGACCGTGTAGTCGCGGTCGACGCTCAGATAGCTGGAGATCGCGGCGATGCCCGTACCGGCATCGATCGTGACGTCGCGACCGGACACATATTGCAGCCCTACGCCCCGGCCGATCGCGGTGACGTCGCCGGCGGCGATGAGGGTCAAGGCGCCGGTGATCGCCCCGCCCCGCGCCTCGACACGGATATTGCCCGAGGATTGGAGGAAGCCCGCCGAACTGAGGTCGCCATCGGTGTCGATGATCGTGACGTCGCCCAGGCGGGTGGCGCCGGCGGACAGGGTCGGGCTGAGCGCAAGGCCGCCAAAGTCCGCCGCGGTCAGCGAATAGCTGCCGCCGCCGCTCTCCACGTTCGTCACCGTGAGCACGCCCGGCACCGAAGCGGCGATGTTGTGGCCCTGCAGGAAATTGATCCCGAGATCGCCCGAGCCGATCGAGATGCCGACATCGCCCGCGGCGGCGCTGACCGCGTCGAGCACGCCCGTCACGCTGAACAGGTTGATCGACACATCGCCGCCCAGCGAGGCGACCGTCCCGCCACCGCTGCCGCAACCGCAGCCGCCCAGCGTGCCGCCCGTCTCGACCGAGTAATGGCTTCCGGGGCTCACCCCCGCATCGGCGCCCAGCACGACATTGCCCTGCGCGACGAGCGCGAAGCCGTCGGCCGCGGCCAGGCTGCGCACCGTCGCGGTGCCGCCTGCGGCGAACTGGCCACCGCCCGCGAGCGAGATCCGATCGATCGCCAGGTTGCCGGTGGTGACGACCGACGCATCCCGCCCGGCGCGCAACGCGTCGATCGCGATCCCGCCGGTATCGCCGTTCACGACCAGGTCGCCGCCCGAGCCGAGCGAGGCTGCCCGGACCTCGCCGCCGTCGATCTCGAGATAGTTGCCGGCCTCGAGAAGGGAGACGGCAGTGGTGTCGACCACGCGGTTGCTGGTCAGATAGAGATCGTTGGCGGTGATGCCGCCGCCGCCCAGGACGAGGTTGCCGCCCATCGCCTGGAGATCGACCGTGTCGCCCGAGGCCGTGTTCACGGTGAGCGCGCCGTTGCCCAGATAGGCGCTGGCGGTGCCCGCATTGGCCGTCAGCGTATCGATCGACAGGTCGCCGTTCCGCAGGTTGACCGCGGCGTCCGCTCCCATGACCTGGGTCAGCGCTGCCGAATGATCGAGGTTCACGAACGCGCCGGTGCTGCCCAGGATCCTGGCATTGCCGGTCGCGCCCGCTGCGCGCTCGAAATAGGTGTCGTTGCCGACGCCCGGGTAATTGTCGGCGCCGAGCACCGCATCGCCGCTGGTGCTCTGCACGAGGAGATCGCCGGCCGCGCCGGTGAGCTTCGCCTGGCGCAGGACCGCGTTCCCGCCCTGCGCGTACAGCGTTATGCTGCCGCCCGCGCTGGCATAGCCCGTGGCGATGCCGCCGCTGCCGGTGGAGAGATGCACGTCGCCGCCGGCTTCGATGCTGCCGGTCAGGTCGATCGCGGTCGCGCTCGCGATGCGGGCGATGCCGGTGCCGCCATCGACATGGAAGGCTTCGAACCCGCCGGTCGTGGTGGAGACGTCGACGCCCGTCGCGCCGAGCAGTTCGTACAGGTTGATCGTGCCGGCCGAGCCGGTCACCGCGCCGCCGGCCGAGCGGATCGTGCCGTTGCTGAGCAGGCCGTCGATCTGGAAGTCGATGGCGCGGGGATATTCGAGCGTGGTTCCGCCCAGGTCGAGATCGCCCAGGCTGGTCAGGCTCCAGTCGCCCGTCCGGGTGCCGACCGGCGTCAGCGCGGCCCCAAGGAAGCTGGCGCCCTTCAGCGTGTAGCTCCGACCGACATAGACCAGGCCGATATCGACCGCGCCAGTGCCGTTGAGCGTCACGTCGTAATTGCCGCTCGCCTCGAGCAGGGCGATGTTGCCGCCGTTGACGGTCAGGGCCCCGTCCGTCGTCAGGCCCGCGCCGAGCCGAGCCGATGCGCCGAGCACGTCGCCCGCCGTCGCGGTGGCGGTGAGCGCGCCGTTCGCGAGGAAATTGCCCGAAAGCGTCAGGTCCGTGCCCGCGATCAGCGTGACGTTCGCGCCGCTGGCACCGTCGATCCGCAACTGGTTGATCGACTCCGCATGCACGTCGCCGGCAGCGGAGATGCCGATGGCGGCATTCGCATCCGTGACGCCGACGGTGGCGTTGCCGGTGGCCAGGACCGCGACCGAGCCGGGCGTGACTCCCGCCCCATAGCTGAGATAGTTCGAGGCCGTGATGGCACCGCTCGCGGCGCCCAGCAGGACGTCGCCGCCCGAGATCCGCACATTATAGCCGTCGCCCGCCACATCGGTGCCGCCGAGCAGGTCGAGCGAGCCGACGCTGACATAGCCGGTGCCGGTCACCGAGACATCGTCCTGCGAGAGGATCCGGCCGATGCGCACGTCATGCGCGCCGCCATTGACGATGACGTCGTTGCCCCAGAGTTCGCCGGTCTGGATGCCGTTGGCGTTGAGCGTGATGACGCCCAGCGTGCCGATCCCGGCATTGGCGGTGAGATCGCCGTCCACGTTCAGCGTGACGTCGCCGCTGCCGATATTGCCCAGAACCGTCAGGTCCCCGGCATTGGTGAAGCGGAAGGCGGCGCTGGAATAGGTATTCCCCTGCAGCCGGACGACGTGGTTCTCCCGGTCGGCCGTGACGCCGCCGCGGCCGTAGAGCGACAGCGAACGGACCGTGAGGCTGCCGTCGGACTGGGTGATGGCGCCGGTCGCGTCGACGACCATCCCGCTGGTCACGACGACGTTGCCCACGAGATCGACCGCGCCGTTGTTGTTGAGTATGAAATTGTCGGCGCTCGTATCACCGAGCTTGCCGAACGAGACCAGCCCGTTGCCGTAGAACTGCACCCAATGGCCCGCCGCCGATGCGATCAGCGTGCCACCGGAGACGGCGGCGGTGCCGCCATTGTCGATGTCCCCGCCCGCGATCAGCGTCATGGTCGCGCTGCTGCCGGCGGTGAGCGCCCCGGCGATCTGGATGCCGCCGCTGGTCTTGAAGGCCAGGTCGCCGGCCGCGGACAGCCCGTTGATCCTGCCGATCGTGTTGTCGCCGCCCAGCAGCAGGTCGCCGGTCGCCGAGCCGTCGGCGCTGGCGGCGGTGATGACCGAGCCGGCCGCCTGGGTGACCGAGCCGCTGGTCGCCTGCACGCTGAAGGCCCCGCTCGCGGTGACGCGGCCGGTCAGGCGGACATGCTCGCTCAGGAGGCTGACATCGCCCGAGGCAGTGATCTGGTCGCCGAACGCGCCGACATCGCCGCTGTTGAATGCGATGGCGATGCCGCCCTGGGCGTGCGACGTGAGTGTACCGGTCACGCCGCCGGTCACGCCATGGCTGGTGATCCGCCCGCCCGAAGTGAGCGACAGGTCGCCGCCCACGTCGATGGTGTCGGCCAGCATGAGGTTGCCGACGGTGTTGACCGTGGCGCTGCCCGGCAGGGTGAGGCTGAGCACGCCGAACTGGTTGGCGCCGCCCAGCGTGATGTCGCCGCCGGCGCTCGCATTGAGCCTGCTGCCATAGATCACGGCATCGGGATTGTTCGCCTGGGTGATCCCGCCGGTGTCGGAAATGAGCGTCACGAGATTGCCCGCGGCGGCGACCGCGTTGGTCAGGCTCACATCGCCCGTGACGTGCAGCGTCAGGTCGCCCGCCCGCGCGCGCAGCTCGCCGATCGAGGCGATCTGGTTGGCGTTGCCCAGGGCGATCCCGCCATTGGAGATGCCGCCCAGGCCGTCGGCGGTGACGATGCCGCCCTGCTGGCTGATGCCACCGGTGGTCTGGAGCCAGATGTTCCGGGCCGTGACATCGTCGGTCAGCGTCAGGTTCGTCGCCCGCAGGTCGAGATTGCCGCCGGCACTGATCAGGCCCAGCGACAGGAAGCTGTTCCCGCCATTGGCGAGCGTGATGTCCCCCGCCGCGCTGAAGCTCGCCGTGCCGCCGATCGACAGCGCCGCCGACTGGGTGATCGAGCCGGTATCGGAAATCAGCGTGAGGTCGCCCGGCGAAGTGAAGGCAGCGGCGTCGAGACTGCCGCTGTTGCGGAACAGCAGATTGCCGCTCGAGGTGGAGAGCGTGGCGCTGTCGATCTGGTTGGCGCCGGCCAGCGACAGGCCAGCGCCGGCGGTGCCGTTGAAGCTGCTCGCGATGATCTTGGCGGTCGAGGCCTGGTCGATGCCGGCGCCCGCGGAAAACGTGACGTTGCCGGCCGAGATCGTGCCCGCGCTCTGGACGATCCGGCTGCCGTCGACGAGGAAATAGGCCTGGCTACCTCCATTCACGTCGCCGGCGATATCCAGGTCGACGACATTGTGGACGAAGACATCCGAGCCGCCCAGCCCGGCGATCGTGTCGATACGGTTGGCGAGGTTGAGGCTGATGCCGCCGCTGGTCGTGCTCGCGTCGAGCGATCCGACGAAGAGCGCGCTGAGCTGCGTGATCGCGCCGCCCGCGCGCACCGTCATCGAATCCGCCTGGCCGCCGATCCGCAGCGCGCCGGCGGCACGCAGCGTCGCATCGCCGGTCGAGGCGAGATAATATTCGGAGACCGTATTGGCCCCGTCGAGCACGACGTCGCCCGCGGTGACCGCGACGCGCCCGCCCGAGAGCGTGCCGCTGACCTGCCTCAGCCTGCCGGTGCCCGTGTCGAAATTGAGGTCGCCGCCCGTCACGAAGCCGTTGAGCGCCAGATCGCCCTGGGTGGTCAGGCTGATCGTGGCGCCGTTGAGCGAGCTCAGCCCCGTGATCTCGCCGATCCGGTTGGCGCGCTCTAGGCTGATGGCACCGGACGCGCCGGCGTAGAGGCGGTCCACGGTGATGGTGCCGGCGCTCTGGTTGATGGCGCCGCCCGCGCTATTGGACTGGAGCGTGGCACTCCCCGCGGTGATGTCTCCCGCGATATCGAGCGCATGGCTCGAGAAGACGGTCACATTCTTGTCGCTGGCCGCCGAGAGCCCGTCGATCCGGTCGATCGCACCGCCGAGATATACGCCGTCGCGGCCATAGGCGGTAAGCCCGCGGATGGTGACGATCGCATTGTTCGCCTGCGTGATCGCGCCCTGCTCGCTGCGCAGCGTTACGTCGGTGGCCCCGTTGGTCACGATCCCGTCGATCAGGAGATCGCCGGTGTTGGTGAAGGCAAGGTTCCCCGCGGGCGTGTGCGCATTGAGCGTGCCGACATTGTTGGCGGCCGCGGTGAGATCGCCGCCGAGCCCGAACAGGTACAGATAGTCCGCGGTGATATTGCCGCCGTTGATCGCGGCGACGCTGTTGGCGAGCCATACGCGCCGGCCCGCCGCGGCGATCCGGTCGACGGTCATGATGCCGCCATAGCCGTTGGTGCCGCTGGCGATGCTCACGTCGCCGCCGCTGATCACGTCGAGATGCGCGATCTGGTTGTCCCTGCCCAGCAGGGTGGCGCCGCCGGCCGCGTTGACGATCAGCGAGCCGATCAGCGCGCCGTTCACCGGGTCACTCTGCGTGATCGCGCCGGTGTCGGAGATCAGCTCGATCGTGGCACCCGCCGCGTTGATCGAATTGATCGCGATGGCGCCGACATTGTGGAATCGCACGTCGTGCCCACCACCATCGAGCGAAACCTGCCCGACATGGTTGTGGTTCAGCAGGCTGAGGCCAGCCGTCGCGCTCGCCTCGAGCGCATCGGTGAAGATGCCGGTGGTGCCGGTCTGGATCAGGCTGCCGTCGATGCTGAGCTTCACCAGGCCGGGCGCGGAAATCCTCCCGTCGAGCGTCAGGCTGCGGTCGCTGCCGAGGCGGAAGCTGCCGCCGGCGGTGACGTCGTTGAGCATGCTGACCGAATTGACCCGATCGAGCACGATATCGCCCGCAACCGCGCTGACATCGAGCCGGTCGGCGGCGAACGCCGCGATCTGCCGGACGTCGCCGCTGTCTGCGGTGAGCGAAAGCAGCCCCGAGGTGCTGACATTGCCAAGCAGGATCGCGTTCGCCGAATGGAAGGTGATGTCGTCGGTCGCGACGAGGTTGCTCGCGTTGGTCGAGCCGATGTCGTTCGCGCTCATCAGCGCGATACCGGTCGCGTTCAGATCGAGATGATCCGCGGCAATCGTGCCGGTGAGCTGGCCGATATAGCCTCCGACGTTCATGGCCAGCGTGCCGCCGGCCCTGATGTTTCCGCCCAGCATCAGCGTGCCGGCACTGTTGTACCGTATCGAGTCGGCGGCGCTCAGATTGCCGAGCGTATTGACGTAATTATACTGGCTGAGATCGATGCCCGCCGCGGCATTGGCATTGAGCGTGCCGGTCCAGATCGAATTGCCGGGCACAACCTGCTGGCCGACCGATCCGGTATTCGAGGTCAGGTTGACCGTGCCATCCTGCGCGGTGATCGCCTTTACGACCAGATCCGCGTAGTTGCGCAGCGTGATCGTGCGGCCGGTGCCGGCCTGGGCATTGTACAGGCCGACGCTGTTGGCGCGATCGAAGCTGATGTCGCCGCCCGCCGTCGCCGTCAGCGTCGCCGCGGCAACGGTGGAGCTGGTCTGGGTGATCGAGCCGGTTCCCCCGGCCGTGAGTTCCACATTGCCCGCGATGATCGAACCGCCGACGTTGAAGCCGCCGGCGTTGGCGAAGTGGAAGAAGTTGGTGCCGGTGCTGATCGTGCCGGTGCTCTGGACCTGGTTCGCCTTGGTCAGATCGACATCGCCGGTCGAGGAAATAGTCAGCGCGCCAGCGGTGATGATCCCCAAAGTCTGGGTGATCCCGGCGGCGCTGAGCGTCGTGCCGGCAAGGCCGCTGTTGATGTTTCCATAGAGGTTCAGCACGCCGCTGCTGCTGCTGATGTCGATCCCGCCGGTGGCGCTCGTCAGGTCCCGCAAGAAAGCGAGGCTGCCCGAAAGGTTGATGCCCGTCGCGGCGTCGACCACGAGCGTGTTTGCCGTGAGCCCGCTGCCGGTGACCGAGCCGGTGTTCGAGTTCAGCGTCGCCTTGTTCACGGTGACGGCGCCGGTGAGGACGAGGTCGCCGGCGTTGCGGAAAGCGAAATCGCCCGGGCCATGCGTGTCGACTGCGCCGATGCCGGCGACATTGTTGGCGCTGTCGAAGAAGATCGCGCCATGCGACGACAGGTTGAGCGTGCCGGTCGTCACCACGCCGCTGCTCTGCGTGATCGTCCCCCCGCTCGAAAGCGAGACGATGCGGGCGAGGATGTCGCCGCCCAGCGCCAGGTCCTGATTTCCCGCCACGGTGACATCGAGCGTACCGGTGCCGAGCGTGATGTCGCCCAGGCCGAAGGTGGCGCCGCCATAGACGGTGGCGTTGCTGCCGTTGCCGGTGAGGTTCAGCCGGCCCGCGGTGATCTTGCTGTTGGCGTCGAATGCCGTGAGCGCGCCGCCGCCGAGATCGAAGGTCACGCTGTGGATGTCGGCGTTGACGCCGCCGGCGGCGATCTGGAAGCCGTTATGGTTGGTCAGCGATACGTCGCCGGCCATGGCGTAGAGCGTCAGGCTGCTGAACGCGTTCGCTGCATTGTCGAGCGTGATGTTCCGCGCGGACGAGAGGTTCAGCGCGTTGGCCGAGACATAGCCCGCACCGCCGATCGCACCGATCTGCGAGGTCAAGGACACATCCTGCGTCGCGCTGACATGGCCGCCGATGAGGATGCCGGACCGGTTCATGAACGAGGCGCTGCCGGCACTGGCGTTCAGGACGTCGATCTGGCTGACATAGTTGGTGCCGTTGAACGCGAGAGCCGTGCCGTTGGCGGTGAAATTGTTCGCGGTGATCGCGCCGGCGTTCTGGACGATCGTACTGGCGCCGGTCAGCGTGACGGTGTTGCCGCCGATGTCGCCCGTCAGGGTGAGCGCGTTGGCGGTCTTGAGCGTGACGTTGCCCGTGCCGCCGTTCAATGTGCCCACGGTGTCGATCGCGTTGCCGCTGGTGTTGAGCGTGACGCCCGTGCCGCTGCCGGCGTTCAGGCTGGCCGCGGTGATCGCGCCGGCCTGGGTGATCGCGCCATTGTCGGAGAACAGGTTGAGCGCCCCGACGGTGCCGCCGGTAAAGGCGATGCTGCCGAGATTGTGGATCCAGACGTTCTTGCCGCTGCCATAGATGAATTGCGTGCTGCCGTTGGTGCCGTTGAAATCATTCGCGCCCTTGAGCGCGATGTCGCCATGGGCGCTGGTGACGGCCAGGCCGCTGCCTGCCACGACCTTCGCGGCCGCATCCTGCAGCACCGAGCTGTTGTTCGACGTCAGGTTCACATAGGCGCCCGAGATCGTGCCCGCCGCCTGGCTGAGGTTCCCGCTGTCCGCCGTCAGGCTGACGATGCCAGTGGCGGCGTCGGCCGTGATATCGCCGTCGATGGTGAAGGCGTCGCCGGTGAAGCTGATGTTGGTTCCGCTCAGCCCGTGGATCGTCCCGACATGGCTGGTGCCGTTGGACATCTGGATCGCGCCGCTGGCGTTCGCGGTCAGCGAGCTGGCCGTGAGTCCGTCGCTGGTGAGCTGGATGTCGCCGGCCGTCGCGGTGAGCGTGACGTTGCCCGCCGGGTTGAGGAACTGCAGGTACAGCCCGTCGCCCCGCAGCTGCACCGTGCCGGCCGAATCAATGGCGGTTGCCGTGCCGAGGCCGAACCTGTTGGCACCCGTCAGATACAGGTTGGCGCCGCCCAGCGTGGTGGCATTGGCATCGACCTTGCCGTCGCTGGCCTGCGTCACGTTGCCGGTGGCGCGCAGCGTCACGCCATAGGCGGAGATCGTGCCGGTGGTCTGGGTGATCGCGCCGCCATTCGCCCAGAGGTCGATTATCTTCCCGGTCGCCTTGCTGGCGGTGACGTCGCCCTCGATCGTGAAACCATGGGCCACCGTGACGCGAATGTCCCCGCCCGCCGCGGCGAGCCCGGTGAACCTGTTGACGTTCACATTGCTGGTCAGGTCGATCGCGTTGGCGCTCGCCGACAGGCTGTCGACGGTGATGCCGCTCGAACTCAGCGCGCCGGCGGTGGTGACGGCGGCGCTGCCCGAGGTGGTGAGGCCGAGGTTCAGCGCCGCGCTGTTCGCATTGTTCAGGCGGATCGTGCCGCCGCCGCTCGACTGGGCGTTGAAGGTGCCGAATCGATTGCCCTGGAGGAGCGTGATGTCCCCGGCTGCCGACGCGGCGCCGAAGACGCCGGAGTTCCAGCTGCCGCCGCTCTGGGTGATCGCGCCGGTCTTGGCGATCAGGCTGGCGGAGGCATTGATCGTCCCGGCTAGGTCGAGATCGTGATCGGCGGTGATGGTCAGGCCGTTGCTCACGCTCGAATTGCCGAGCTTGATGTCGTCCTTGGCGTACAGCGTCGCGCTGAAGCCGTTGACCGTCAGCGTGTCCGCATCGATCTTGCCGTGCGGGGTAACGACCGAGCCGACGGTGGTGGTGCCGGTCGTGATGGCGCCGGTGCTGGTCAGCGCGACGGTCCCGGTCGCGGCGGTGATGTCGCGTTCGATCGCGAAGCCGCCGGTATCGCCGATCGCGATATTGCCAGTGGTCGTCGAAAGCCCGTTCAGCGTGGTGAAGTTGTTCGACGTGTTCGACAGGTCGATGCCGGTGGCGGCCTGCGCGACCAGCGTGGCGACCGTGATGGCATCGGTCTGGCTGATTTTGCCCTGGTCCGAGGTCAGGGTGAGCGTGCCGAAGCTGTTCTGCGCGCCCGGCAGCGTGATGTCCCCGCGGTTGCGGATCGTGACGGTCCCCCCATTCGGGTGGAAAGCCTCCGTCAGGGTTCCGAAATTGTTCGCGCCGCCGATCAGCAGGCTGCCGCTCGTGCCCGTCCAGAGACGATCCGCAGTGATCGCGCCGCCGGTCTGGTTGATCCCGCTCGCGGCATAGAGCTTGACGCCGCCGGCGGTGATGTTCCCGGTCAGGTTGAGCAGCGTATTGGAGTAGATGTAGACGTCGTTATCGCCGCCGGTGCTCTTCGCGGTCAGCGCGCCGAGCTCGGCGATCTCGCTGTTGCCGTCGTTGAACCGGATAAAGCCATTGGTGGCGGTGGCGGTCAGCTTGTGCGCCAGGATGACGCCGGAGATCGATCCGGTGTCGGAGGTCAGATTCCAGTCGCCGGTGCTGGTGACTGTGTTGCCCCACAGCTGGATGTCGCCGGCGTTGCGCAGCGTGAAGTCGTGGCTGACCGTATAGCTGGAGATCGCGTCGATCTGGTTCGCGCCGGCCAGAATCACGTCGGTACCGGTAAAGTAGAAGCCGCCCGGACCATTGCTGATCACCTGAGCACCGGTATTCTGGGTGATCGACTGCGCCGCATCCAGGGTGATGGCATAGCCGCCGGCGATCTTCCCGCTGTTCTGCAGGATCGAGCCGCTCGTCGACTGGAGATGGATCCAGTCGGCGTTGCCCGACGCGTCCACCGTGACGTCGCCGTCGAGATGGATGTCGCCCGGGGTCTGGATTTCGAGCTGGCCGGCCGCGGTGGTGAGATAGCGATAGCTGCCGACATTGACGGTGGCGCTCGAGCCGTAGACGCTGATGCCGTTGCCCGCGTTGATCCCCAGCGAATGGGCGATCACGTCACCGCTGTTGCCGACCGAGCCACCGCTGTCGATGGTGACGTCGCCCGTCGTGTTCACCGAGAAGCCGATATAGCTGTCGCCGCTCAGGTGGATGTCGCCGCCGCCGGTCGAGGTCGCCCAGATGTTCACGCCGCCGGCACCGGCGAGGTCGATTCCCCCGGAGGCAGTGGCATAGGTCGTGGCCGGGAAGCTGTTGGAAACCGTGCCGCCGTTGCGCGTGATCGCGCCGCCGTTCGTGTACAGGATCAGGTCGTGCGTGCCGGTATTGACGGCGCCGGTCAGCGCGATGTCGCTGTCGCCGCCCAGGTAGAATTTGCCGCCGCTGCCGACGGTGGTGTCCACGGCACCAAGCCGGATGTTGCCGGCCACGTCGAACGAGACATCGCCGCCGGCGGTTACCGCCAGCGTGCCGCCGAGCGAAAGCTTGCCCGAATAGGTTTCGATCGCCCCGCCGGAGCTGAGGGAGACATTGCCCGCCGCCGCGCTGATGTTACCATCGATGGTGAAGCCATTGTCTTCTTTAAAGCTGATGCTGCCCGTCGCGCTCGTCAGGCCGGTGACGCTGCCGACCTTGTTCGCCGTGCCGGAATACTGGTCGTAGAGCGTGATGTCGCCGTGCGCCTGGACGTTCAGCGAGGCGGCGTTGAAGCTGCCCCACTGGTCGACGTTACCCGTGTCCGAGATCAGTGTGAGCGCGCCGATGGCAGGGTTAGAAGGGTTGGTGCCAACGGTGTCGAAGTGCAGATCGCCGAGCGAGCGTATCGTTACGGTGGCGTTGGCGCCCCAGTTGAATGAATTAAATTCGAGCCGGTTGGTGCCGAGTAGCTTCAGGTCAGCACCGGAATCCCCCAAAAAGACACCACCGATGTCCGCCTGAACGCTCGCGGCGCTGGACTGGAGGACCGAGTTGGTGGCGCGGAGTGAAATGTCAGATCCGAAGATCGTGCCGGCGGCCTGGGTGAGCGTGCCGTTCGCCGCGATCAGCGTCACCACACCGCCCGCTCGGCCGACATCCCCATCGACCGTGAAGTCGCCATCGTTCCAGACAGTGACGTGCGTGCCAAGCAGCTGATGATAGGTGGTGACATCGGCCTTGCCGAATTGGCTGCCGATCCCGACGTCGCCAGCGGCCTCGGCGGTTATCGAATTGGCGACGAGGCCTGGGTTCACGACGACATCGCCGGTCTCGGCATACAGGCGGACATCGCCGAACACGCCGGAGAAACCGGCATTCACCCAGTCGCCGCGGATCACCACGTTGCTGCCGTTGGCGCCGATGACGCTCGAGGTACCGAGATGGTTGCCCAGATGGTTGCCCGTCTGGTTCAGGTCGATCCCGGTTGCGGCCTGGAAGACGAAGCCGGTGCCCAGGCTGATCGTGCCGCCGGTCTGCACGATCGCGCCGTTGCGCGAGTTGAGCAACAGCGAGTTGCCCGCCGTGACGGTGTCCGTGAGCTTGATGTCGCCGTCGAGCGCGATCGAAAGGTCGCCGCCGGCGCTCAGCGCGCCGAAACTGCCGACCGAGCCCATGTCCAGCGTCAGGTCGCCGCCGAGCGTGGCAGTGAGCGAGCCGGCATGGCCCCCACCGCTCATATCGTAGCTATCGCCCAGAAGGGTGACCGCGCCCGTGGTATTGACCGCCAGGTTGGTGCTGCCGGCGTTGCGGAGCGTGATGTCACCGCCGCCCGTCGAGCCCGCGATGACGCCCGACATGTAGCTGCCCGCGCCGAAATCGATGTCGCCCGAGGCGTTCAGGGTCAGCAGCGACACGGCGACGACGGAGCCGCCGGTCTGGAGGATGTCGCCGCCCGCCGCGTTCAGCGTGATCGCTCGGTTGTTGCCGGCAACGGTCGTGTTGACCGCCAGTCCACCCGTGGCGTTGACGGTCAGATCGCCGCCGCCCGTGCCCAGGCCGATCAGCGTGGTGCTGCCGGCGATGTTGATCGTGCCGCCGGTCTGGGTGTCGAGATAGGTCTGCGGCGCGGCGATCGTGCCGCTGCCCGTTACCGCGCCGCGCGCGGTGAAAAGCACTTTGGTGGCGGAACTGATCGTGCCGTCGATCGACACGGGCGTGTTCGCGCCCATGCGCAAGCTGACATCGCCGGTGCTGCTGCTGATATTGCCGAGATGGGCAATGCTGTTGTTCTGCGAGGTGCCGAGCTCGATGCTCTGCGTCGCGCTGGCGATGAGCGTGTTCGCGGTGAAGGCGGCGCTGCCCTGCTGGATGTTACCATTGTCGGCGATCAGCGTCAGCGTGCCGATCGGCGTCGCGCCGCCGTCGAAATAGATGCGGTTCGCCGAGCGAAGGGTGACGTCGCTGCCCGAGCCCCAACCCAGAGTAAGGCCCCAAAGGCCCATGTTGTTGGCGCCGGCAAGGATCAGGTCGTCGCCCGCCACGAAGGAGTCGGTGCCCATCCCCGTGCTGGTGATCGTCGCGCTCTGGCCCTGCACGATCGAGCCGCCTGCCGACATGTGGACCTGGCGGCCCCTGATCGTGCCGGCAGTCTGGTTGATCGCGCCCAGGTTCGAGGTGATCGACACGTCATGGCCGCTCGCCGCGGTGACGGCGCCGCTGAAGCTGACCGTGGAATCGGTGGCGATGGCGATGTCGCCGCTGGTCGCGGTCAGATTGCCGAAGTTGACGGCGCCCAGCGCGGCCTGGTTGATGTTGATCGCGGCCGCATTGATGTTGAGCGTGCCAATGTTCGATCCGCTGCCGGCGCCGACAGTGCCGCCCGAGGTCACGTTGATCACGCCGGTGGTGAGGCCGCCGATGTCGAAGCTGTTCACACCCTTGACGTCGATCGTGGCGCCGGTGAGCGAGCTGACGAAGACCTGGCTGAACAGATTGTTCTGGCTGAGATCGATGCCGTCGCGCGCGCCCGCGATCACGGTGCCGTTCAGCACGCCGGTGCCGGCGCTCTGGTGGATCGCGCCGTTGGCGGCGTTGAGGAATACCCGGTTGCCGAGGTTGTTCGCGGTCCCGGTGAGCGCGATGTTCAGGTCGCCGGTGCTGTTGACCGTGAGATCGTGGTTGATCGCATAGACGAAGTCGAGCGTGGTGGCGGTATCGAGGTTGTATGCGCCGTCGCCGGAAAGCTCGGCATAGGCGGCGCGGATGACGCCGCTGCCGCTGGCGCCGCCGACGTTGAGATTGACATTGCCCGGCGCGACGATGTCGCCGGCGATCTCGGTGCCCGTGCCAGTGTAGCTGTAGAAATTGATGTAGTCGCCCGAGGTGAGGCCAGTGACCTTGTCGATCTGGTTCGAGCCGCCGGTAAGCTTCAGCGACGCGGCCGCGCGCGCATTGAGGGTGCCGGCGGTGATCGCCGCGCTATCGAGCCAGAGCACGCCATTCTCGGCGGCCAGATCGACCGCGCCGCCGGCAGCAGTGATGCCGCCGCCGCCCGTGATCGAATCGCTCGAGCGCACCGTGATCGCCGGGGCCGTGAGGCTTCCGGCGTTGGCGAGGCCGAGATCCGCGCCGCCATTATTGGCGACGGCCGTGGCGGCAGCCGCGCCGTTGACGATGTTATGGTTGGTGGTGAGGACGATCGCGCCGGTCTCGTCCAGCGCCGCCGTGCTGGCGGTGACCGTCCCGGTCGACAGCAGGCGCGAGAAGACGTTGGTCTTCGAGACGAGCGCGGCGAACACGCGGTTGCCGCTGGTATTGCCACTAAGCGACAACAGGTCGCCGCCATTGGCCGTGCTGGCCGTGCCATCGGCCCCGCTCGCCACTTCGAAGCTCAGCAGGTCGAGATCGTCCGCGCCGGTCGGGCGGAAGCTGATCTTGTACTTGGCGGCCGCGCCGTAGAGCACGTTGCCGCCGTCCTGCGCCGAGATGCTCGATCCCGCCTCGGTGGTGACCGAGGTGGAGACCAGCGCGATCGCGCCGCCATGGCTGGTGATCTGCGCGCCGTTCCGCACGGTGATGCCCGCGTCGCTCGAAGCGCCGGTGAAGCCGAACTGGGTCGAGCTGCCGTCGAGGAAACCGCCCGCGCTGCTGTCCGTCGCGCGATCGATCGCCGCGGTGGTGACGAGCAGGCCGCCGGTGCTGATCCGGGCATTCGCGCCGATTACCACGCCATTGGCGTTGTAGATCCAGATATTGCCGCCCGCGGTGCCGCCCGCCGAACCGATCGTGCCGTTGAGATTGCCGTTGATCGTGCTCGCCGCGCCGCCGACGCGGTTGAGCACGATGTCGCTCCGGTTGGCGAAGACGAAGTTCGCCGTGTCGCCGCCGTTGATGTCGAACTTGTCCCAGTCGATCACCGTGCGCGAGCCGCCCAAGGTCACCGTGGTGGTGTTCGGCACCGACTGGTCGATCGTCGGCCCCGTGCCGTTGCTCTGCGCGGGCGTGGCGCCCTGCACGAGCTGCGCCTGCGCGGGGGCTGCCCAGAGCGCGGCCAGCGCGAGCGCACCAAAGGCAGAGGTGGTGAAGAGGCGGCTGCGGCGGCGGGGGGCGGACATGGGCATATCCCTCAGAAGATCGAGGCGGAGAGGCTGACGAGGATGCGGTCGGCGGGCTTGGGCGCCTTGGGCGCGACCCGATCGAACGGGTGCGCCCAGGCGAGATCGAGCGAGAACCACGGGCCGATCTGCGCGCGGACGCCGTAGCCGGCCGAGCGCAGCGTCACCTGGTCGGCGCCCGGGCCGATATTGGTGAGCCGCACCGCATCGAGGAACGCATAGGGGCGGAAGGCCGAGCGCTTGGCGAAGGCAAAGGGCGCGGTGCTGATCTCGAAGGTCGAACCCAGCGCCCGGTCGCCCGAGGCGGCCGAGGGGTCATAGCCCCGGCCGATCGAGAGGTTGCCGGCGGCGAACTCCTCATAGGAGAGCAATGGCGTGTCGGTATATTGCCAACTGGCCGAGACGCTGGCGGTCACCGGGCCGACGACCCGGCCGCCGACCGAGAAGTCGGCGCGGACCACCGTGGCGTCCGGACGCCCGCCGAAGCGCGAGGCGACCCGGTTGCCATAGGGCGTGGCGCCCAGCCCGTTGATGCCCTTGCGCAGCTCGAGCGAGCCGGTGGCGGCCACCGAATGCGAGGCGAGCTCGCGCGGCGCGAGATGGCCGTCGAGCCGGGCGAAGAAGACGCGGAGCTTGTCCTCGGTCAGCGTGGCGATACCGCCGCCGAATTCGACCTTCTGGTCGATCCATTCCAGCCCGCCCGACAGGTTCAGATTGTAGCGGCGGTGGCGCAGCAGCGGATAGGTGAGCCGGGCATTGCCGGCGAAGCTGTTGCCCAGCAGGTCGAGCGGCTTGAGCGCGGCCCCCGGCCGGGTCCGCGCGAACGAGCCGGACAGATCGAGCTGGAGGCCCTCCCCGCCCAGCTTGACGCTCTCGGTCAGCTGGATGACTCGCTGCTCCGGACTGGAGATCGTGCCATAGCCGACGATGGTGGTGCGCTCGCCGAGGGGCGTGAAGCTGTTATAGTCGACGCGCGCGGTGGCGAGATCGCGGCCGATCGAGTCGGAGCCGTAATCGTTCACCGCGAACGTGGCGGTGACCGGCGTGCGCGAGACGGCGATGTCGAGATCGACCGCGCCGCTGCCGCCGGGCGACTGCTTGAGCGAAGCCTGGACGATCACGCCGGGAATGTCCGAGGCGAGCAAGAGGTAGCGCTGCGCGACGTTGAGATCGAAGGGCGTCATCCCCTTCAGCTTGTCGAGATAGCGCTCGACCTGGCGCTGTGCCGGGCCGACATCGCCGTGATAGCTCACCGAGACCACATGCGCCTCGACGACGGAGAGGATCAGCTTGCCGTCGGCGATGCGCTGCTGGGGGATTTCCACGGCCGCCAGCACGCCGCGGCGCAGGTAGAGCGCCGCCACCCGGTCGCGGATCGTGCAGATCGTGGCGATCGGCACTTCCCTGCCGAGCAGGTCGGCATAGGCGAGGCGCAGCCTGTCCTCGCCCAGCGCGAGCGCGCCATTGGCGCCCTGGAACTCGACGCCGGTCAGCGTGACCTTGAGATCGCTGTCGGCGAAGGGGCATGGCCCCGTTTCCATGTCGCGGAACAGTTCGCCGCGCGGCGCGGCGGGTATCGGCGTCTGCTGGGCCGGATTGAGCTGCTGGCGGGTGGGCAGCACCTGCGCGGCCGCGGGCAACGCCAGCGTGGTGCCCCCGAGTAGCAGGAACATGGCAAGCGTCTTCCGCCCGCTCGGGAGATGCTGCACGGCAACCTTCGGCATCGCTCGGCCTTTTTTTGTCTGGAACTGGGGAACCCGGAGGCCGCTCCGCCCCACGACCCGGGCGAGCGATCCTGCCTGCCGATCGTACCGCAGGCGGGATATTGCGTCTGTCGCTACTAATAGTGACAGCTGCGGAATGACGTTACGGAACCGCGGCATCGCTGCCCCATGTTCCCGCATTCGCCCCCGTCCCGCACCCAAGTCACGACAGGAAAACACCAATTTCATCGACGCAGGCCCCCGACCGCGATCGTGCAGCCACGATCCGGAACGGAGCTGCCTAGGCAGCCACACCGGGGGCGAATAGCTCCCATATGGTAGTGGTTTCGGCGCGGTTCATCTTCGCGGAGAAGCCGACAGCCGTGCGTCCTATCCGAGTCGGACCGCGGGCACCGACATGGCCAGGCGCACGAGATCGAGCTGGCGATGGCAGCCGGTCTTGCCCTGGATCGTCTTAAGCCGCGTGCGGGCGGTCGAGAGCTGGATGCCGAGTTTCTCCGCTGCCTCGTTCAGCGGCACGCCGGCGATCACCGCATCGGCAAGCTTCTCCTCCGCAGGAGACAGGGCAAAGCGCCGCGCGATCCAGGCGACCGCGCCGGGCGGCGTGTCGTCGGGATCGGATATGACGAGCAACACCTGCCCGGGCAGGGTCGGCAAGCCGAACTCGGCCGCGGCGGCGATCGGCCAGAGCATCGCGTGCAACGGCACCCCGCCGGCGCGGCGCGGCAGCATCACGCCGGAAAGCTCGCCGCTCGCTTCCATCGGCGCATCCGCGCTGGCACGGCAGGCGGCAAAGGCAAGGTCGAGCGCGCGGCTGCACCTGTCGTCGAAGCTGCGCGGCTGGCCGAAGCGGTTGAGCATGATCCCCTCGCCACGCGCGACCAGCGCTTCCGCACGGCGGTTCATCGTCATCACGCGCCCTTCGCGATCGAGCACCAGGGCGGCATGCATCCAGCCGTCGAACACAGCCTGTGCGGCCATGCCCGCCATGCGCGCGTCCATCAGCGTCCGCCGCAGCTTGAACGCGCGGCCGAAATGCGGGGCGAGCAGCCGGAGCAGCTGCATCTGATGCTCGCGCCGCGCGGTGTCGTTCCGCCGGTCGGCGAAGGAGAGCGAGGCCCAGCCCCCTGGTCCGCGCTCGAGCACCATGCCGGTAGCGTGATGGCCGATCCGGTGGACGCGCATGAAGTCGTTGTAGTGCTCGGTGCCGAACAGCTCCTCCTCGCGAATGATCGCCTCGCTCCGCACCGGCTGGCCGACGCCGTTGCGCGGCACGAAATCGACATAGGGGCTGTTGGAGAAATAATGGGCCGCATAGTCGCGCATCGCGGCATCGGAATAATTGGCCGTCACCGTGAGCGCGGCCGCCGGGAGATGGCTCTCATGGCTGAACAGCGCGACGGTGATCTCGGGGTAGATCTCTTCGACGCGATCGACCAGCCGCTGCCAAAGGCACGGATCGAGCGCGGCTTCGTAGATACCGCCGACCAGTTCCGCCACCAGCAGCGGCGTCAAGGGTTCCGGGCTTGGCATGGCGCGACTCTTGTTTGTGCCCGACCTGGGAAATGCGACATTAGCCAGGGCAAGGCTCCGGAACAAATTGTAACGAACACGAAATATCGCGTATGTCGCTATTTCTAGGGACAAGCTCGGGGCCGTTGGAATGGTAAGAGCGCGAAAGCCGGGCGTCGCCACGCGCCCATCCGATCGCCGCCACGGCCACGCGACGGGACGCGGGCCGCTCCAGGATGCCCCGATGCCCGATTCCGCCTCGCCACTGCTCAAGGTCGCGCTGGTGGAGGACGATATCGCCTTCCAGAACAGCTTCGCCGCCGCGGTGCGCAACTCGACGGACATGCAGCTGATCGGCATGGCGCACAATGTCGCCCAGGCGCGCAGGATGCTCGCCGGCGATCCGCTCGACGTGCTGGTGGTCGATCTGGGCCTGCCCGACGGATCGGGAATCGACGTCATCCGCGCAGCCCATGCGAGCTGGCCCGATTGCGGGATCATGGTGAGCACCACCTTCGCCGACGAGAAGCACGTGATCGCCTCGATCGAGGCGGGGGCGGCAGGCTATCTGCTGAAGGACAGCTCGGCCGAGAAGATCGCCGACGAGATCCGCGCGCTCCATGCCGGGGGCAGCCCGATCAGCCCGCGCATCGCCCGCCAGATCCTGCTGCGCTTCCGCCCGGTCGAGCAGGCACCGCAAGTGCCCACCGCCGCCGCGCTGGCGACGGCGACTCCCATCGCCTCCCCGCTCTCGCCGCGCGAGCGCGAGGCGCTCGAGCTGATCACCAAGGGCTTCAGCTATGACGAGATCGCCGAGCTGATGCTGGTCTCGCGCAACACGGTGATGACCTTCGTCCGGCGAATCTACCAGAAGCTCGAGGTCACCTCGAAGGCGGAAGCGATCTTCGAGGCCCGCAACCATGGTATTCTCTAGGTCGCTGCGGACCTTCCTCGTCTATGCGGGCCTGGCGACGCTGATCCTCGCCGCCCTTTATCTCGGATCCCGGCCGCAGGGCATTCACCTGACCCGCGCGCAGCTGCTGGTACAATATACCCAGGGCTATCCCCCGCCATCGCGCACCGCCGACTGGCGCGCGCTGCCGGGCCGGTGGCAGGACATCGCCCTGCCCCATGCACCCCGGCCGCACATGCTGCCGGGTGCCGGCGATGCCGGGCTGCTGCCCACCCAGACGACCTGGTATCATTTCACGATCGATCCCGCGCAGGCGGCGCCGAGCGGCGCCTATCTCTACATCCCGCGCTGGAAGACGGATGGCGAGCTGGCCATCTATGTCGACGGGCGGCTCTTCTACCAGACGCACGCCAATCTCCAGTGGAACGGTTCGAACCGGCCGCTGTGGATCCCGCTCGAGGAAGCCGCCGAGAGCCCCCCGCCCCGGGACCTGCTGATCCGCATCCGCCACGTCCGGGGCATCGGCGGCGCGCTTTCCACGCTGTGGATCGGCGATTATCGCCAACTCGCCGCAGCCTATTACACCCGCGCCTTCTTCCAGGCCGAGCTGCCCTATATCAGCTCGGCGATGTTCCTCGCGACGGGGGTGTTCGCCTTCCTCGTCTGGCTGCGGTCGCGGCGCGAGACGCTTTACCTTCTCTATGCGCTGATGACCGTCGCGACGTTCCTGCGCGTGATGCACGCCTATATGGGTGCGGACCGCCTGCCCGTCTCGGACGCCTGGTTCGGCTGGGTCACGGTCAATTCGGTGGGCTGGACGATCCTGATCGCCCATCTCTTCCTCACCGCCCTGCACCATCACCACGCACGCTGGCTGACCGCGGTCATCGCCGTCATGTGCCTTGGCTTCGGCGGGATCACCCTGCCGCTGTTCGAAGGGACGGCCGACGCCACGATCGTCTCGCCGCTGATGTACATCACCATGGTGAGCGTGGGCACCTTCACCTTCATCGTGCACATCGTCTGGAGCCGCCGCGCGGGCACCATGGAGGGGATCGGGCTGGCGATCTGCGGCCTGCTCTCCTTCATCCTGGGCGGGCGCGACATGCTGCTGCAGAACAACATCATCGACATCGAGAGCCTGTTCGTCTCCTTCTACGCGCAGATCGCGCTGATCATCGCCTTCTGCCAGATCATGCTGAGCCGCTACATCAGGGCAATGCATGCCGTGGCCGAATCCAACCTCGTGCTCGCCAGCCGCCTGGCCGAGCGCGAGGCAGAGCTCAACGCCAGCCATCAGAAGCTGCGCGAGATCGAGCGGCGCGAAGTGCTCTTCCAGGAGCGCCAGCGCCTGATGCAGGACATGCACGACGGGCTCGGCTCGTCCCTGGTGAGCACGCTGCGCATGGTCGAGCACGGCCATATCGACGAAACGGACATCGCCCAGCTGCTCAAGGGCTGCATCGACGACCTGAAGCTCACCATCGATTCGATGGAGCCGGTGGAGACCGACCTGCTGCTGCTGCTCGGCACCCTGCGCTTCCGCCTGCAACCCCGGCTCGAGGCTACGGGCATCCGCCTGCGCTGGGACGTGCGCGACGTGCCGCCGCTCCCCTGGCTCGACCAGCGCCATTCGCTCCACGTGCTGCGGATTCTGCAGGAAGCCTTCACCAACGTGATCAAGCACGCCGGCGCGAACGAGATCGTCGTCACCACCGGGGTGCGCGACGGCCAGGTGTGCGTGGGCATCGAGGACAATGGCAGAGGTTTCGACGCGACCATGGCGGCGCAGGGCCGCGGCCTGGGCAACCAGGCTCGCCGGGCCGAAGTGATCGGCGGCCGGGTCGAATTCGAATCGACACCGCGGGGTACCCGCTTCACGTTGTTGCTGCCGATCGAAGGCGCCCGCACCCAGCCGGCCTGATCCCGCTTCGCCAGGCCTTCGCGCTCGCCAATATTTCCTTTGCTGAAACTCCTATCGAATTAGGGGATTTTAATCGCACGCAGCACGAGGCAGCTTCCATGCGTTCGACGTCCCCCGGCCAGCCGGACCCCACCCTTGCCGCCGGGATCGCGGACGCCGTCGCCGCGCTCAATGCCGTGCGCTCGGCCTGGCGGGCGCGGCAGCCCGGCCGGGGGAGCGTGACTCGCTTCCCTTCCCCGGCCGGCCTGGCGCGCGCCGTCGAGCATCTCTCGGCGGCACTCTTCCCCGCCAGGCTGGGCGGCTTCCGTGACGGCCCGGCGGGCGAGGACGATTTCGTCGCGGAGCAACTGCACCGCGCGTTGACGCTGCTGCGCGAGGAAGTGGCGAGCGAGCTCGACTATTGGCAGGCAGAATCCGACCAGCCCTTCGAGCCGGATCAGCCCGATGCGATCGTCCGCCTGTTCGCCGCGACGCTCGCCGAGATCCGCGCGCTGGTCGATGCCGATGTCGAAGCCGCCTTTGTCGGCGATCCCGCCGCGCGCAGCACCGACGAGATCCTGATCAGCTATCCGGGCGCGCTCGCCATTCTCCATCACCGGATCGCGCACCAGCTCCACACGCTGGGCGCGGTGATCGTCGCGCGCGTGATCTCCGAGCTGGCCAATGCGCGCACCGGCATCGACATCCATCCCGGGGCCACGATCGGCCCCAGCTTCTTCATCGACCACGGCACCGGCGTGGTGATCGGCGAGACCGCGATCATCGGGCGGGGCGTGCGCCTCTATCAGCACGTCACCCTGGGCGCACGCAGTCCGCTCGGCCTGGCACCCACCGGGCCGCGGACCCGGCACGCGCGCCACCCGATCGTCGAGGATGGCGTCACCATCTATGCCGGCGCCACGATCCTGGGCCGCGTGACCATCGGGCGCGGCAGCGTGATCGGCGGCAATGTGTGGCTGCTCGACGATGTGCCGCCCGAAAGCGTGGTGGCGCAGCCCGAGGCGATCCGGCTGGGCCCCGCCGCACGCGACGCGCTTTCCGAGCGGCTGGCGGAGCACGGCGCATGAGCCCGCTGATCGGCGTTCTGTGCTGCAATGAAGTTGCCGACCGGCCGATCCAGGCCGTGGCGACGCGGTTCATCCGCCCGCTGGCCGAGATTTCCGGCGCCACCGTGCTGCTGGTGCCCGCCGTCACCGGCGCGTTCGACGCGGCAGCGCTCGCCGCGCGGCTCGACGGCCTGCTGCTCACCGGTTCGCGCTCGAACATCGCGGCCCGCCGCTATGGCGGTGACGGCATTGCCGAAGGCCCGCTCGACGAGGAGCGCGACGAAGCGGCGATCGCGCTGGCCGGCCGCATGATCGATGCGGGCCGTCCGGTGTTCGGCATTTGCCGCGGCCTGCAGGAGCTCAACGTGCTGTTCGGCGGCACGCTGGCCGACGGTCTCGCCGCGCATCACAGGGAGGGCGATCATCTGCCCTATGAAGCGCTGTTCGACCATGACCACGACGTGGACCTGCGCGCCGAAGGCCTCCTCGCCGCCATTACCGGCGCGCGGCGCATCCGGGTGAACTCGGTGCACCGGCAGGGAATCGAGCGCCTCGGTCGCGGCCTGACGCCCGAAGCCCATGCCGCAGGCGACGGTTTGGTCGAGGCATTCTCGGCCCGTCCCGCCGGTGCACCGGTGCTCGCCGTGCAATGGCACCCGGAATGGGACGCGGCCCGCCGGCCCGAAAGCCGCGCCTTCTTCCACTTCGTCGGAGAGGCGATCGCGGCCTGAGCCGCGCGCCCCGGCCGGCCGGGGGGTTCAGCCCCCGCGCAGGCTATCGGGCACCACGCCGCCATTCTCTGCGAGCTTGGCCATCACCGCCTGGTGCAATGCGATGTTCTGCTCGGCGGTGCCGGGCTCGCCGGCATGCACGTCCAGCTCGTCGGCAAGCTGTTTGCGCGCATCCAGGCTGGAATCGAGATCGAGCAGCTTGAGCAGATCGACGATCGATGTCTGGTAGTTGCCGCCGCCGCCCTTCATGCTCGCCATCTCGGACAACACGGCGCCCACATCGACCGGCGTGGCATCCGCGGTGGGAGCCGGCGCCGCAGCCGGGGCGGCTTCCGCTTCCGCAGGTGCGGGACTCGGGGCGGGTGCGTCCGCCTTGTGGCCGAAGATCTTGCCCATGATGCTACCGAAGATGCTCATTCAATCCTCCCGTCACGTGCGATGAAGCGCAGGCGCGCCGGTTCAAACGCGCATTGCGTCAAAAGGGTTCGGGCGGAACGGGCAATAGCGGCACGCGTTCACGCCATGGCTCCGCACCAGGGGCTCGAACAGGAGGTAAGGATGCAGGTTCTTCGCTGGATGATGCTGGGGGCCGCCGGGCTCGCGCTCGCAGGCTGTGGTTCGAAGACCGAAACCACCGGCTCCGATACGACCACCGTCGCCACCAACACCGACGGTTCGATGATGGCGAACGGGATGGGCACGGCACCCGCCGCGTCCGCGGGCCAGGCCTTTGCAAATGCCGCCGCGGCGAGCGACGCCTTCGAGATCGAGACTTCGAAGCTCGCCCAGGGCCAGTCGCAATCCGCGGCGATCAAGAAATTCGCCGACGCGATGATCAAGGCGCACACCGAATCGACCGCGAAGCTCAAGACGGCGGCGAGCGCGGCCGCGCCCGCCATCACCCCCGATCCGGCGCTGACGGCCGCGCAGCAGCAGGCGCTGGATTCGCTCAAGCCCCTGAAGGGAGCCGAATTCGACAAGGCCTATGCCGCCGCCCAGGTCGATGCGCATCAGAAGACGCTCGACGCGGTGAAGGCGACCGTCGGCAACAAGGACGTGCCGCAGCAGCTGCGCGATTTCGCCACCAGGCTGATCCCGACGGTGACTGCGCATCTCAACATGGCCAAGGGCCTCAAGTCCTAGATCCAAGGGCGGCCCGCGAGCGATCGCGGGCCGCTGGCCGCCGCGCCCCCTCCCCGGCCCGACCGACATTTTTTCGGCGGGATCGGCTTCTCCCTGCGTCTCACGGAATGACACCGCGATCAGCGCGGCAGGGAGGGACAATATGCGAAACAGGGGGCTGTTCTCGGTCCATGGCTCTGGCTCCGCACTGGCGGCGGCCTTGTGGTTGTCCGCCGCTCCGGCCGCGGCGGCGCAGCAGGCCCGCAGCTTCAACATTGCCGCCGGGGACCTGGGCAGCGCGCTGAATGCCTTTGCCCGGCAGGCGAACCAGGAGATCATCTTCTCCAGCGCGATGGTGGCGGGCAAGCGCACAAAGGGCATCCATGGCAGCCTGACGCCGCGTGACGCGCTGCGGGTCCTGCTCGAGGGAACCGGGCTGAGCGCCGAGGGCGGCAGCGTCCTCACCCTGCGCAGGATCGCAAGGCCCGAGGACGTGCGCCGCCAGACGGCAAGTTTCGAAGCTCCGGCCGCCCCGGCACGCGACCAGGATCGCACCGATCAGGCGCCTGCCGCACTGGCGGAAGCCGCTTCCGAGGGCGCCGAACTGATCGTCACCGGCTCGCGCATCGTGCGCAACGGCAACGACGCTCCGACGCCGACCACGGTGCTGAGCGCCGAGGACATCTCGGAGCGCAATCCCACCAACATCGCCGACTATGTCAGCCAGCTGCCCGCGATGGGGACCGGCAACACCCCGCGCACGACGACCCTGTTCGCCAATGCCACCGGCGGCGCGAACCAGCTGAGCGCCCGCGACCTGGGCGTCACCCGCACCCTGACCCTGCTCGACGGCCGCCGCGTCGTCGGCTCCGGCATGTCTCCCGCGGTGGACATCAACATGCTGCCGCAGAACCTGGTGCAGCGCGTCGACGTGGTGACCGGCGGCGCCTCTGCCGCCTATGGCTCGGATGCCGTGGCCGGCGTCGTCAACTTCATCCTCGACACGAAGTTCACCGGGCTGAAGGGCGGCTTCAATTTCAGCCAGACCGACTATTCCGACGGGCGCGTGGTGACCGGCGACCTGGCCTGGGGCGCCAGGTTCGCGGGCGGGCGCGGCCATGTCCTGCTGAGCGGCAACTACTACAAGGGCGACCGGATCGACTTCTATCACCATGTCCGCGACTGGTTTCAGCCGGGCCTGCGCCTGATGAACAATCCGGCATGGACGGCGACCAACGGCGAGCCCGGCCAGATCGTGCGCACCGATGCCGGCTATAACAGCACGCCGGGCGGGGTGATCGCCACGGGGCCGCTGAAGGGCATGTCCTTCGGCCCGGGCGGCACGGTCGGCACCTTCGTGTTCGGGCCGATCCAGCAGGGCCAGGTCCAGGCCGGCGGCACGGTGGAATCCATGCCCGTCCGCGGCGCGCTGATGCCCGACGACAAGCATTGGAGCCTCTACGGCCGTCTCAGCTACGAACTCACCGACGGCATCAACGCGATCGTCGAGGCGAGCTATGCCGGCAACGACACGATCAACTGGTCGGCCGTCTACAACCGCCAGGGCACCACGGCGATCACCGTCACGCGGGACAATCCCTTCATCCCCCTGGCAACGCGGCAAGCGATGGACTCGGCGCAGGTCACGTCGTTCCAGATGAACCGCCTGTTCTACGACATGATCAACACGCCGGGCTCGCATATCGGCGAGGCGGGATATAATCGCCGCCAGGATCGCGTCCTGCTCGCGCTGGAGGGCAGTTTCCTCGGCAGCGGCAAGTGGCGCGCCTATTATCAGCGCGGCCACAGCAAGGTGTGGTACACCCGCGACAACAACATCATCCTCAGCCGGTTCAACCAGGCGATCGACGTGATCGCCAATCCGGCGGCGGGCGGCGTGGCCGGAGTGGCGACGGGCACGCCGATCTGTCGCTCGACGCTCGCCAGTCCGGGCAATGGCTGCGTGCCGATGAACCTGTTCGGCGAGGGATCGCTCGGCGCGGCCTCGATCGCCTGGGTTACCGGCCATGCCGACGGGCTGCGGACGCGCCAGGACCTCGATTTCTATCAGGACGTCTGGTCGATCGACGCACAGTATAATCCGTTCTCGACCTGGGCGGGGCCGGTCTCGGTCGCCGCCGGCTTCGAATATCGCAAGGAGTCCTTCTCGTCGACGGCCGACAGCTATTCGCTCCAGTCGCTGTGGAACGTCGGCAACTTCAAGGGCGGCAGCAACGGCTATAATGTGAAGGAGTTCTTCGGCGAGGTCCTGGTGCCGCTGCTGAAGGATTCGGTCGTCGCGAAGAGCCTGGAGCTGAACGGCGCGATCCGGCGCACGGACTATTCGACGAGCGGCCCGGTGACGACCTGGAAGGCGGGACTGAGCTGGGAAGTCGTCGACGGGCTGCGGCTGCGCGGCACGCGCTCGCGCGATATCCGGGCGCCGAACCTCAACGACCTGTTCGCGCCCGCCAGCCAGTTCGTGAACGCCTATCTCGACCGGACCCAGCCGGGCAGCCCGCAAGTGCCGAACACCACGCTGAGCGGCGGCAATCCCAACCTGACGCCGGAAATCGCCGATACCTGGACCGCCGGCGGCGTCTACACGCCGCGCTGGCTGCGCGGCTTCAGCTTCTCGGTCGACTGGTACAAGATCGACATCAAGAACGCGATCACCGCGGTCGGCGCCCAGCAGATCATCGACATGTGCTACGGCTTCAACCGTCCGGTGAACCCGGCGGCGTGCGGCTCGATCGTGCTGGCGCCGGGCGCCACCAACCTGGTGAACGCCACCATCTATACCAGCGGCATCAACGCGCAGAACGTGGCGGTG
Source organism: Sphingomonas sp. 67-41 (assembly GCF_001899725.1). Classification (NCBI taxonomy): domain Bacteria; kingdom Pseudomonadati; phylum Pseudomonadota; class Alphaproteobacteria; order Sphingomonadales; family Sphingomonadaceae; genus Sphingomonas; species Sphingomonas sp. 67-41. The sequence continues at coordinate 127,747 of NZ_MKWJ01000012.1, forward strand.
GAAGGCATCGACTATGAGGCGAGCTATCGCGCCAATCTCAGCGACATCGCCGCGAAGCTGCCGGGGTCGATCAACCTGCGGCTACTGATCTCGCAGCGGCTGAAGGACGAGACCAACCTGCCCGGAGATTCCGCGCCGCCCATATTGGGTACCTTCAGCAGCCTGAAATGGCGCGGCCTGATGACCGCCAGCTATGCCGTCGGCCCGAGCCGCACCACGCTGACGACGCGCTATCTCGGCCCGGGCAGGATCACCAACCAGCCCGAGACGAGCCGGACGGGCATTCCGGACGCGCTGAATCATGTCGATCCGGTCTGGTATTTCGAGCTCGCCCAGAATGTCGACGTCAACCTTGGCGGCCGCAAGGTCACGCTGTTCGGGGTCGTGGAGAACCTGTTCGACCGCGCGCCCGAACCCATCCCCAGCAGCGGCACCTCGTTCGGCACCTCGGCGCCCTATGACATGATCGGCCGCAGCTATCGCATGGGATTCCGGTTCAAGTTCTGACCTGCCCGCCGCCATCCCGGTGCAGGCCGGGATGGCGGTTTCGCCCGAACGAGAAGAACCCGTGCGCGCTTGCCCGCACGGGTTCGTCCTGTCGGCAGGGAATTCCCTCAGCGCGGCGCGCGACGGGGTGCGCGGCCGCCAAAGGTGACGAGGCTCTCCGCGCCGTCGGCCGACAGGGCGGAAACGCCGATGAACACGTCGTCCACGATCACGTCCTTCAGCACCGTCTCGCCGGCCGTGGCCGGCACGTCGCGCTGCTCGGTCCAGTCCTGCTTGTCGTTGCGGCGCCAGCGGACACGATAGCCGGCCGCATCGGGCACCGGAGTCCAGGTCACGGTCGTGTTCATGCCGAGCGCACCGTTCAGGCTCACCTCCGCCGGCGCCGCGGGCGCGGCGGCGAGCCGCGCGATGGTCGCGGCGTTGATCGCCGTCACCTTGGCGAGATAGGGGAAGTCCATCTTGTCGACGGTGTCGCCATATTCGATGCCGCTCTCGGTGCGCAGGTCCTGGTGCTGCTGGTTGTAATTCTCGATCCCCACCGAGAAGCGCACCGCCGGATAGCCCAGCTTCAGGAACGGCTCATGGTCGCCGCCGCGGCCGAACCGGTCGTTGCGGCGATCGACGAACACGTCGAGCCCGCCCGGTATCCCCTGCGCGACATGGTCGATCGCCTTGGCCAGGGCGCGGCTGGGGCCGTCGTCCTCGCCGCCATTGACGCGCCGCGCCATCTGACCGGCCAGATCCTCCGAGGCACGGATCCCCTCGGAGAAGACCCGCACCCGATCCGCCACCCGTGCGCCGTTCTGGCCGACGGTATTGCCGACGATGTCGTTGTTGAGCACCGCCGTGACGTTCCATCCCCGCGCCTTCGCGGTCTCGGCGAGCAGCGTGCCGCCGAGCAGCCCCTGCTCTTCGCCCGAGAGCGCGGCATAGACGATCGTCGCCTTGAACTTCCTCTGCGAAAGCAGCCGCGCCGCCTCGAGCACCAGCGCCACGCCCGAAGCGTCGTCGTTCGCCCCCGGGGCATCGCGCGTGATGTCCATCACGTCGCTGACGCGGCTGTCGATATGGCCCTGCACGATCACCACGCGGGCGGGATCGCTGCCCGGCTGGATGGCGAGGACGTCGACGACGTTGACGCCGGCCGGCGCCCGCTCGTTGGTGAACACCCGCTCGATCGTGGAGACCTGGATGCATCCGCCGCACCGGGTCGCCGTCTTCTTCATCTCCTCGCCGAACCAGCGGCGGGCCGCGCCGATCCCGCGCTTGGGATCGTCGGGCGAGGACAGGGTGTGCCGGGTGCCGAAGCTCACCAGCTTCTCGACATCGGCCTTGAGCCGGGCCGGATCGGGCTTGTCCTGCGCGGCGGCCGTGGCCGGCAGCAGGGCGGCGGCGAGAGCGAGAGACGAGTATCGCATGGTCTTCCCCTTGGTCATTCGGCGGTCGGCCCGGGCCGTTTCGAGACGAATATCCTGCCCTCGCCGTCGTTGCGGACTTCGACGGGCAACGTCACTTGCAGCGCCTCCAGGAAGCCGGCCTGGTTGCTCGTGCGGAACATGCCGTTGATCCGCAGGTCCGCCACGGCGGGATCGACCACGATCTTCCGGCTCGAATATTCGTTCATTTCCTCGACGGCGCTGGCGAGCGGCTCGTTCTCGAAGAAGACCTGCCCCTCCGCCCAGCTCATCGCGCGCTCGGTATCGACGGTGCGCAACTTGGGAAGCGCGTCCCCGGCCGTCGCCACGAGCTGCTGCCTGGGCGTCAATATCTGCTGGGGGGAGCCGCGGCGGAACTGCACCGGCCGCACCGCGACGCTGCCCTCGGCCAGGGTCACTCGCAATTCGCCCTTCGAAAGATCGACGTCGAACACGGTGCCGAGCGCGGTGATCGTCCGCTCCCCGGCCCTGACGACGAAGGGCCGCCGCGGATCCTTGGCGACCTGGAACAATGCCCGACCGGCCAGCAGCGTGACGTCGCGCCGCGACGCGCCGAGCAGCACCGAAAGCCGCGTGCCCGAATCCAGCGTCACCACCGAACCGTCCGCGAGCGTCACCTTGGTCCGCTCGTTCGGCGACGTCACATAGACCGAGCCGCCCTGGAGCTGGGCGACGATCTCGGCACCGCGCTCGGTCTGGGCGCCGATGCTTACCATCACGATCAGGACGATGGCGGCAGCGACGGCGAAGATCGACGCCAGGCGGCGGCGCCGGATCGCATCGACGCCGTTGCGCGCCTCGTCGCGCAGGGCACTGAGTTCGGGCAACCGCGCATGGGTCCGCAGCTCCGACAACGCCATCTGCAAGCGTTCGTGCGTGATCCGGTGCAGCGGGTCTTCCTGCAACCATGCCTGGAAGGCCTGGCGGTCGCTGGACGTCGCCGTGGCGCCGCGCAGGCGCGCATCCCAGGTCGCCGCCGCTTCCTCCACCTTGTCGAGGGACCTGCTCATCGGGCTTTCCGGAGACGGTGGAGCAGATGGCCGTTCGCCCTGGCCATGTGCTTTTCGACGGTGCTGAGCGACAGGCCCGTGCGGCGCGCGATCTCCACCTGCGCGACTCCGTCGAAATGATATTGGCTGAACACCACGCGCACGATTTCCGGCAGCTCGTACAGCGCGGCGATCATGATCTGCAGCGCTTCGCGGCTCTGCAGGATGCGTTCGGGAGAGAAGCTCGCCTCGTCCTCGATGTCGAAGCCCTCGGGTGCCGGGCTCATGATGCTGCGCACGTTCGCGCGGCGCGCCTTGTCGCGCAGGACGTTGGCGGCGACCTGGAAGACATAGCCCTGGACATTGGCGATGGCCGCCAGATCCTGGGCGGCCAGCCGGCTGAAGACATCCTGCACCAGATCGTCGGCATCCTCGAAATGCTCGACCCTGCGCTGGAAGAAACGCAGCAGCGGCACCCGATATTGCGCGACGACTTCATCCAGCCCCGGGTGCCTGGCGGCATCTGGCATGCAAGCTCCTCCCGACCCCTAAGACGCAACCCCTTGCCCATCCCGTAAAGGAAAAGTCGAGCCGCCCGGCCTTGTCGCACCATTTCGGGGGATTCGGCGCAAGGGCCGGGAAGGAAGAGTCGGGAGACGCGATCGTGAGGAGGCGAATCCGCGCGTGATCGCGCGGTGCCGGAAGAGCCCCAGCAGTCGAGCTTCGGCACACGATCCCCGCCCGGCGGGGAAGCCGATCGCCCGCTAGGAGGCGGTGCCGGGTGCCCCCGTCACCGCCCCGCGCATCAGCCAGCCGACCCATAGCAGCACGCCCAGCAAGCCGCAGATCAGCACCGGCACGGAAAGCGCTTCGCCGATGCGCGCATGGCTTGCGACCGCGCCGCCGAGAAAAGCCGTCAGGACGGCGCAGCCCATCGCCCCCAATCTGCGGGTAAGGAACGCGCCAACGCCGAGGATCAGGATCCACGCCAGATAGGGAAGCTGCCCCGGCGGATAACCGATATGCTCCTGGGCGCCGGCAAGAACATCCGGTGCCAGCAGCATGACCAGCGCATCGGCCAGCAACAGCGCGCTGACGAGGATCGAGCATATCCACCCGGCACGCGGCCGGGCGGAGACGGACAATGGTCTGAACAGGATATGCAACGGACGAATGTTCCTTCGGCAGCGGGAAACCAGGGGCGGCTCCCGGTCAGAACGCGATAGAGAGGCCCGCATTCACGCTGTGGCGGGTCGTGTCGCCGAACCTGCCGCCCACCCCGGCGCCATATTCGCCCGAATAGCTGAGGTTCAGCCGGACGCCCTTCGACACCGGCGCGGTCACGCCGAGCGCGAGATGCGCCATGGTGTCGCCACGCTCGGCCGCCAGGGCCGACATCAGGCCGCCGGCGCTCGCCGCGGCATAGGCGGCGGAGGCCCGGCCGTTGTTGCCGCTGAACTGATGGCGGATGCCCGCCTCGGCCCAGGGGGTAACGCCGCCGAGATCGAAGCTGACGCCCAGCGCGGCATCGCCGAACAGCGCGTTGCCGGTATTCCTGACCACCTCCAGCGCAAAGCCCGAACCGCCCTCGGCCAGGTGGTTGCGGCCAGCCTCGACATAAGTGAGGCCGATGCGCGGCGTGATGCGCGCCGAACCCAGCGACACCTGATAGCCCGCCGACATATCGGCGACGAACCCGCCCAGGTCGTACCGCGAAGTGGCGGTGCCGCCCGGGACGGCACGGCGGGTCTTGGCCCGCGACAGGTCATAGGCGACCAGGCCGCGCAGCGCGAGGCCGCCGAGCTCGGCACTGGCCGAGACGCCGACCTGCATGCCCTCCAGCTTGGTGGAAGCGCCCAGGCCCTCCACCGTCTGGCTGGTCGAGAGCGTGCCGACGAACGCATTCACCCGGGCGGCCTCCGAGAAGCCCCAGCCGAACCCGCCGAGCAGGCCGCGGCTGTCGCTGCGCAGGTCGTGCGCACCGGTGCCGGCATTCCCCTGGAGCGCGCCTTCCTGATACAGGCTCTGCGCGAAACCGTAGAAGCCGACATGGCCCTTCCCGCCATTGTCCTGCGCGCGCATCGCATCGACCACGGCCAGGCCGCTCTCGACGCTCGCCTGATCCGCGGCGGCAAAGGCCTCCGGGCTCAGCGCCGCAAAGCTCGCGGCACGCGAGGCGCCGTTGGTCTCGACCAGCGACGGCAGGGCATTGGTGAAGGTCTGCACCATCTGCCCGCCGCCCAGCACCGCATTGGCGTAGCGGATCGAATCGCGCACATTGGCGCCGAACGCGTTGTCGTTCTGGAACTCGCCGACCAGCTGGATGCGGTTGCCGCGCGTCGCCACGAAGCCGAATACCGTCTCCGACTTGTTGATCGTGGTGAAGCCGCCGGTGATGCCGCCCTGCGCCACGACGAGATCGAGCGCGCCGCCCGGCGTGGACTGGAGGATGCCCGTGATATCCAGCGTGGCGCCCGCCTGGATGTTCATGGTGCCCGAGATGTTCAGGCGGTCGCTGCCGGTCGGCGCCATTTCGAGCAGCAGGTTCGAGCCGTTGGTGAACAGCACGTTGCCGTTGACCGTCATCGTGCCCGGCGAAGCGCCCGGCGACAGCGTGCCGCGCACTTCGATATTGGCGTTCACCGTGCCCGCGGTGCCGAACGTCGCGCCGTGGCTGACGACGATGGTCTTGGCCGAGGTGATGGTGGTGCCCGCCTGCCCGATCAGGCGGCCGCCGGTGACCGAGACGGTGTCGTAGCTGATGTTCCCCGTCAGCGAGACCACGCCGCCGGCGACATTGAACGCTTCGAATTCGGAATAGCCCTGGCCGTTCCACGCAGTCGGCGCGGCATAGCTGCCCTGGGTGTTGAACTCGAGCGTGTCATAGCCGGTGCCGCCGCTGGCGGTGCCGGTGATCGCATTGGTGCGGCCGAGAGTCAGACGGTCGTCGCCCGCGCCCAGCGCCACATTGCCCGCCAGCGTGCCCTGCACGTTGAGGTGGTTGGCGCCGTCATTGCCCGCAAGCGCCGGCGTGGTGAGCGTCGCGCCCGCCGTGACCGTCAGCTTGGCGCCGAACAGGTCGACCGTGTCGAACTGCGCGTCGCGATCGATGATCAGTTCGCCGGCATCGCCCGATTCGAGCTGTTCGAAGCCGGTGGCGTTGACGTTGCTCAGCTGGCGGACGGTGTTCGCCGCCTGGTTGAGCACCAGGCGATCGATGCCGTCGCCGCCGTCGATCGCGCCGCTCAGGGTCGCACGGCTGGAAAGCGTGAGGACGTTGTCCGCCGCGCCGAAGCTGATCTGCTCCGCGGAGATCGAGCTCCCCGCCGCGATGGTCAGGTCGCCCTGATCCACCGAGATGGTCTGGTAGCTGCCATTGCCGCTGATCGCCAGGTTGCCGGCGCCGCGCGCCAGAATATCCTCGAAGTTGAGGATCTTGGCGGTGGCCAGCGTCGCAGTCTGGTCGGCCAGCGTGTTGAACACGAGCGCGTCGTGCCCGGCGCCGCCATTGACCGTGCCGAGGATCGAGCCGCCATCGACGATCAGCTGGTTGTCATGCCCGTCGAAGTTGAGCGTCTGGTCGGCGGCGATGGTGCCGCCCAGCGTCAGCGACGCGCCGCCGGCCACGTTGATCGTCTCGAAGCTGGTGATCCCGCCGGCGATCCGCGAGTCGCCCGTCAGGTTGAGATTGAGCACGTCGTTGCCCGCGCCACCGTCGAGCATGCCGGAGAGCGTGCCGTTCAGGAGCATGGTCAGCGAATCGTCGCCACCGCCCAGCGACACACCGCCGGTGAGCGCCGTGTTGAGGATCACCGACTGCGCGCTGTCGTCGCCGATGATGGTGCCGATATGGTGATCGCCCGAGCCCGGGTTGACCGTCAGGTCGGCGCCGTTGCGCAGCGTCACCGTGTCGAAGTCCTGGTTCATCCCGATCGTCAGGCGGGCATTGCCCGAGACGTCGAGCGATTCGAAATTGACGACGTTGGGCAGGTCGCTGGTGTCCTGCGTGATCTCGAAGGCGACGGTGTCGATGCCGGCGCCGCCGTCGATCAGGCCGGTGGCGGTGCCGCCGGCGAGCACGAGACGGTCGTCGCCCGCGCCGAGGTCGATATTGCCCTCGACCACGCCCCCGGCGTTGAGCGTCACGGTGTCGTTGCCGCCGCCCATGCCGATGCCGCCGCCGATCGCTCCCGAGACGGTAACCGATTCCGCCGCGTCCGAACCGGCCAGCGCCGTCGCGCCCTGGGTCTGGAAGCGGGTACCGGCCGCGACCGTCACGTTCGAGCCCGCCATGCTCAGCGTGTCGAGATCGGCGGTGCCGCGGATCGTGATCGAGCCGGTGCCGCGCTGGCTCAGCGTCTCGAAGCCCCGGAACTGATCGAAATTGACCGTGCCCCCGCCATTCACGTCGACGAGCAGCACGTCCGTACCCTCGCCGCCATAGGCGATGCCGGTGAAGATGCCCGAGGCGCCATAGACGAAGGTGTCGTTGCCGTCGCCGAGGCGCAGGTCGCCCTGGAGCGTGCCGTAATTCTCGAACCGGTCGTCACCCTGGCCCAGGTCGACATTGCCGATGATGGTGCCGCCGGCGAGGTTGCGGATCTTGTCGGTGGTATGCATCGTCTGGATGCCGCCGGCGATCACATAGGTCTCGGTCGTGGAGTCGCCCGGCGCGTGGAGATAGACGCCGCCTGCCTCGAAGCCGCTGTCGCCGTGCAGGACCGTGTCCGCGCCGCCGCGGATCATCCCCAGATTGTCGAGTTCGAACAGCCGCAGCGCCGCATCGACGCCGGCGCTGCCATAGCCCTCGTCGTCGAGGCCGGCGACCATCAGCGCGGCCGACACGCCGCCGGTGGCCTCGATCGTGCCGCCGGCCGCGTTGGTCATGCCGACGATGCCGTTGTCGCCGAGCAGGGCCGCGAAGACGCCGGTGGCGATGTCCGGCGACGAGCCGCCGTCGCTGCCGCCGCCATTTGCCGCGATCCGGCCGCTGTTGACCAGCTTGCCGACCAGCACCGGCTGCTGCGGATCGGGGCAGTCCTCGCCGAACGCGGCGCCGCCGAGAGCGGTGAGCAGCAAGCCGGTGCCGCTCCCGCCGGTGGACTCGATGGTGCCGCCATTGGTCACGTCGAACGACCGGGCGCTGATCGAGGCCCCGCTGCCGTGGAGGCTGGCCGCGCCGATCGTGCCGGTGTTGGCGAGCCTGACCAGCCCCCCTTCGCCCTGAAGCTCCATGCCGTTGCCGCCATCGGCCGATGCGGTGATCTGGCCGCTGTTCGTCACATCGATGCTGCGACCGGCCTCGTCGACGCCATAGCTGTAGACTCGAACGCCATGCCCCTCGGTCGAGGCGACCCTGCCGCTGTTGTTCAGCGTGAAGGCGCCGATGCCATAGTCGCGATAGACCGACAGGCCGTTGCCCCGGGCAGTGATCGCGCCGGTATTGGCGAAGCTCGACAGCGCACCATAGGCGAGGACCCCATTCGCCGTGCTGGTGATCGTGCCGTTGTTCACCAGGTCGAGCTGCGCCTCGAAGCGCGGATCGGTGACTTCGATCGCCGCGTTCAGCGTGTCGTCCGCAATGTCGAAATTGGCGTTGTTGATCACCTTGCCGTCGCCGAGCGCACGCAGCCCCCTGGTCTGGGTCGTCGCGGAAGTGACGGTAACTTCGGTCTGCGCGCCGCTCGCCTCGACGCCGTGCATCTCGAAGCCCGCGGGGAGCACGTTGCCCGTAAGATCGAAGGTCCCGTTGCTGGTGAAGGACCGGCCATAGGCGTCGATGCCCGCCCCGCCGCTCACGGTGCCGCTCACGTCGAGCGCCGCGCCGTTGCGGGTGAGCACCGTGTCGTCGCCATTGCCCATGTCGAGGTCGCCGGTGACCTTGCCGCCGTTCGCGACATAGAGATCATTGCCGTTGCCGAGCAGCACATGGCCGGTGATGGTGCCGGCATTCTCGACGATGTCGTCCGCATTGCCGCCCACGATCGCGGCGCCCGCGGTGCCGGCGGCATTGTCCGTCGCGTGACCCTGGATCGTGCCCGCCGCACGATTGACGATGCGGTTGACGCCATAGCCGACCGTCTCGATCGCATTGCCATGGGCGCTGACGATGTCGCCGCTGTTGTAGACCGTCGAATTCTCCATCCGGATGCCGGTGCCCTGCATGCTGACTCGGCCGATGCCCAGATTGCCGCGATCGTTGGTGAACATGCCGTCCCGAAGGTCCACGCCGAGCCCGAAATTGCCGGTCGAGGCGTCCTTCGAATCCTCCCAGATCGAGGCGCGGTTGGTGATCGTGCTGCCATCGGCCTCGAGCAGCACGCCATAGGCATTGCCCATCTTGCGCAGGTTGGAGCTCGCCGAGATCAGCACTTCGGTGCCGGCGCCGGTCTTGAGCGCGGTGCCGCCGGTGATGCCGATATAGCCGCTCTGCGCAAGCAGCTCGACGCGGCGGGCATGGGTCGCGTCGACTGCGATGCCGGCGGTGCCGCCGTTGACGGCGCCGGCGATCACCAGGTCGAGGCCCCGCCCTTCCTCGCCGAACACGCTGCTCGTCGAATCCTTCTCGACGACGATCGACGGACGGTCATAGCCCCCATTGTTGAAATTCATGTCCAGCACGACCCGGCCGTCGCCGGCCACGCGCAGCAATCCGTCATAGCTGTAATGGCCGCCGGTGCCGTCGGCCGGCCCCTGCAGCGTCAGCACCGTGCCCGCGCCCGCGGCCTCGTAGATCGTACCGCCCGAGAAGCCCGCGGCATTCCCCCGCAGCACCGAGAACGCCTGGCTCTCGCCGGCCCGGGCCTGCAGCACGTTGTTGCCGGCGCCCATATCGACAGCCCCGGTCACCAGCCCGCCGGTGTTGACGCTGCCATCCTGACCAAGCCGCCGCAGGTCGACGACCAGCTTGTCGTCGCCATTGCCGGTCGAGACATTGCCCTGCACCGCGCTGCCCTCGGCCAGCCACAGCATGTCCTTGCCCGAACCGCCCAGCACGACGTCGCCCACGATCGTGCCCTTGTTCGCGACCTGCGCGCCATAGGGCGCCTCGCTATACAGCTCGACGGCGGCGCCTGCGCCCGCGCGGATCTCCCCTTCGTTGATCAGCTTGGCAGCGCGATAATATTGCGTGCTGTAGCCGGAGACGGCGGCGTTCTCGCCGGTGGCGACGATCGTGCCGCGGTTCGTCAGACTCGCGCCATATTGCATGCTCACCGCCCGATCGCCGCGGATCACGCCGCCGGTGTCGTTGACGAACTGGGCGGATACGCCCTCCAGGCTCAGCGCGACCCCATTTTCCACCGCGCTGGAGATCGTGCCGCTGTTATAGCCCGAGCCGGACACCGCGACCGCGGTGGACACGAGGCCCTCCGCGTGGATCGACCCGCGGTTGATGAAGCCATGGGCGCTGTCGACGGCATAGCGGCCCGCCGTGCGGATGCCGTAGATCGCCTCGCCGGACAGATTGATGGTGCCGCCCGTGTCGTTGACGAAGCCGGTGAGAAAGTCGTTGGCATCGATCAGCGCGACCGGCGGGCCGCTCTCGGGGGCCGATATGCCGGTGAAGTTAAGCGCGCCGCGATTGATGACGGTCAACGTCCCGCCATTGCCGGACGCATTATATGCCCTGATCTCGAGGCCCGCGTCCGATCCGGCATAGGTAAAGCTGGCCAGGTTGGTGACGACCCCCGGGCCGGACACGCTGAGCGCGCCGGTCAGGTTCTCGGCAGCGATGGTCACGTCGAGGTTGCAGCCGCACAGGTCGAGCCCGTAGCGCTCGAAACCCGTCGGCAGGCTCCCGAAGGCGACCGTCCCCGAACCGGTCATGCGGATGCCGTAGATGTCGATGCCATCGCCGCCGTCGAGCGTGCCGCTCGGCATGCCGGCAACGCCGGTCGCATTGCCTTCGCGCCAGAACTGGTCGTCGCCATCGCCCATCGCGATGTTCCCGGCCACGCTGCCGCCGATGCGCTGGTAGAAGCGATCGCCATATTGGCCGAGCGCGACGCCGCCGTCGATCTGGCCGGCATTCTCGATGACGGCCTGCTCCGTGACCCGGATCGCAGTGTCGCCGGCGCCGCGGATCACGCCGCCGGCGCGATTCCGAAGCTCGAGGTCGGCAGCCGAAATCGCCGGCGCGGCACCGCGCGACTCGATCAGGCCCTGGTTGCGGATGACGCCCTGGGCAACGGCGATGGTCGCTTCGGCAGCCGAGTTGTTCGCAATGGCGCCGCTATTGTCGATGTCGAGATACCGGGCACGGATCGCCGAAACCTCGCCCGCCTCGATCGTGCCGGCATTCGTCCCCTGGATCTCGTTGACGTCCACGCCACCTTCGATACGGCCGGTGCCGCGGTTGCGCATGTCGAGCGCAGCCGAGCGCGCGCGCACCGCCGTGCCGTCGGTCCCGCGCACCAGGCCGCTATTGTCGAGCGCGATGAAGTCGCCGTCGTCATCGCCCTGGCGCAGCGCGTTGCCGCCCGAAAGCGTGCCCGATCTGCCGATCTTCATCTCGAGACCCACCGCGTCCGCGAGCAGGACCGCCGGGCCCTGCGAGAACACGCCACCCTCGACGATCAGCTTGCCGCCGACATCGAAGCGAAGCCCCGGGCCCTCGGTGGTCTGGCTGCCTACGGTAGCGCCGGGCTGCACGGTGACGGTGCCGCCCGCCACGGCCATCACGAAGGGTGCGGACGTGCCCGTGCAGACGACCTGCGCGCCTTCGCCCGCGCACTGGGCGCGCGCCGCCGTCGAGGAAAGAGCGATCGCCAGCGTCGCCGCGCTCACGAACAGCGCGGTGCGGCCCCTGGCACCAGGAAGAATCGAGATACGGGTCGGAAACGCAGTACGCGCCATGATGCTGCTCCAATGCCGGAAGTGCCGGCCCGGATGTGCGCGCCAGCGTGAACAGCAAGGGCAGGTGCCGATGTTCGAAGAGGAGTTCCAACCCTTTAATTGCACAGCGGAATGCAACTTCACGCGGTTGTGCAGTTTTCATCCGGGCATGCCGGCCAGGATGTCCCGGACCAGCAGTTCGGTCATTGCGGCGGCGGAATACTTGCCGTGGCGCGCCGCCACCCGGGCAGCCTGGTGGCGCATGCGATCGTCGCGGGCGGCGCGACGCAGCGCCTCTCGCACCGCGTCCGCACCGGCGGACACGGCCTGCGACCACGCCACGCCGGCAAGGCGCAGCCGATAGGTGAGCAGCAACGATTCCAGCGTATCGGGCAGCAGGAGCTGCGGCACGCCTGCGGCGAGCATCTTCGCCGAGGCTCCATAGCCGCCGCGACCGACATAGAGCGCCGCTTCGCACCCCGCCGCCGCAAGATCGATAGGCGCGGCGCTGAACAGGATGTTGGCAGGCAGCGCCTCGCCGGGCGGGCTCGCCGAATGCCAGAGCACGGGCCAGCCCAATCCGCCGAGCGCCTGCGCCACGATCGCGCTGCCGGGGCGATCGAACGGCAGATAGACGAACGTCCGCGGCCCCTCGCCCCGGGGCCATTCGGGGCGGGCATCGGCCTCGATCCCGATCAGGGGACCATAATAGGAGCCCGTCGCGTCCGGCCCGTAATGGTCGAGCTCGGCCCAGGCCAGCGAATGGAGCGGCGCACCCGCCAGCAACGCGCCGAGTCCGGCGGGCTCGGGCGCGCCGAAATGGCGGCAAACCTCCCGCACCGCCCGGTCCGCCGGCTGCTGGGCCGCCGCCAGCTCGGCAGCGCCATGGCCGGCCCAGGGCTGCAGGCTCGCGCCCGCGTCGTGCGCGCGGGGCGCCACGAAGGTCGGGCCCAGCCTCCGCGCCGGGAGCCCGGCAATATGCGCCGCCAGCAGCGACAGGGGCGCATGCTCCGCCAGCAGCAGGGCCGGCTCCAGGCGTTCGAAGGCATCCAGCCATTGCCGCACCAGCGGAATCGCGCACGCCGCATCGACCAGCCCGCCCGCGGCGATCACCTGGCCATAGGTCAGCGTCTCGCCCCGGGGCGCGGAACCGGCAAAGCGCGGGCCCTGCACCACCAGGTCGAATGCATCGCGCTCAAGCCGCAGCGCCGTCTGCGGCGTACGTGCCGCCAATGTCAGATGGTGCCCGCCTCCGCGCAACGCACGGCTGATCGGCGCGAGCGTCGCGACATGGCCATATCCCAGCCCCAGTTCCCAGGTGGCCAGCAATCGCATGCAATCTCCCGGGCGGACCAGAGCAATCGAGTATCCTAGCCGCGATCGGGCACCGTCGGACAGCCGCCGTTCCTTCCCAGGGGCGTGCAATCCCCGACCCTGTCGCGTGACGGACGGCTTCGGTCGCAGCCGATGCGGCATCGGCGGCCTTGATTGCGCATGGGCACGACCAGCGTTGAGAGGGGGACAGCGATGTTCATTGTCGGGAACAGGGATGCAGAGACTTCGGCGCCCCGCAGCCGGCGCGACAACCGTGCCGCGATCCTGCTCGCCGGCCGCATCCTGTTCGCGCGCCACGGCGTTTCCGGCGTCACCTTCGAGCATGTCGCCCGCGAGGCGCAACTGACGCGCCGGACGATCTACAATCACTTCGCCAATGTGGACGACCTGTTCGCGGGAGTCGTGCACCAGACGCTTCGGCAACTGAAGGCGCAGCTGCCGCCCGCCCCTCCGGCCGAGCGGCAGCTGCACGCCGGGCTCACACGGTTCATGCGGGATTTGCTGGGGTTGTTCGCCAGCCCCGGCTTCTTCGACCTCCACCTGGCATTGGTCCGCCACGGCAATGATCGCCCGGAACTGCGCACTGCCTTCGAGCGCGAGCTTCTCGATCCGCTGAGCGCCCTCCTCGCCGGCTATCTCGGCACGCGGCGCGCCCGCGATTTCCACCAGGATCCGCAGCGCAGCGCGCGGGAGATCGTCGCGATCGTGCTCGGCCTCGCCGAAACCTCGCGGCTGCTTGGCCGCACCGACGAGGAAGCGACCCGACAGGCGCTTCCGCTTATCGGCGCCCTCGCCCAGGCATTCGCGCAGACGCAGCGGAATCAGCTCAGCCGCGTGGCCTAAAGCGCCACGCCGGTTCCCGGCATGTATCGAAGACGGCAACGCCCCCATCGGGATGCGCAGGACCGTGTCGCACGACCGATTCGGCCGTATGCCGCGCCGCTACGCGCTGGCTGGAACTGGAAGAGTCCGCATTGCCGCGGACGGGGGGAATGGTGGAGCCGAGGGGGATCGAACCCCTGACCTTCGCAATGCCATTGCGACGCTCTCCCAGCTGAGCTACGGCCCCAAACCCCGGGAAGACGGGCCCTCTAGAAGGGCTCCGCGGGTCTGGCAAGGACCTTTTTTCGGTCCCTGCCAATTTCCCCGAATTATTGTTCTTCGTCGTCGCCGCCGGTCTCGACGCCCAGGTCGTCGTCGCCGCCCAGATCAACGTCGTCGTCCGCCGAGGGCTCCTCGTCGTCGTCGCCGATGTCCAGATCCTCGTCACCCAGATCGGAATCCTCCGTCTCGGGCTTCTCGGTCTTCACCGCCTCGAAAGGCAGCGGCTGCTTGGACTTGAGGATCGGTTCCGGATCCCAGGCAAACCCGCAGCTGATGCAGGTCACCGGCTCGTCCTTGGTCAGATCATAGAAGCGCGTTCCGCACTTCGGGCACGCGCGCTTCGTGCCCCATTCGGGCTTCACCATGTGTTGCCTCTTCGCCTTTCAAATCTTGGATTTCGGGAACAGGTCCCGGAAAGTGGGAGGCGCCTTGCCATGCTGCAAGGGCGCTGTCAAAGCCGGGCGTCATGTCTGCCTCTCCTCCCCGCCCGCTCGCCATCTCCGCCCGTGGTCCCCTGAAGGGCCGCGTCACCGTTCCCGGCGACAAATCGATCAGCCATCGCGCACTGATGTTCTCGGCGCTCGCCGTCGGCGAAAGCCGGATCGAGGGACTGCTCGAGGGCGAGGACGTGCTGGCCACCGCCGCGGCGATGCGCGCGATGGGCGCGACCATCGCGCGCGGCGACGATGGCGCATGGACGGTCAGCGGCGTCGGCGTCGGCGGCCTGCTCCAGCCCGAGGGCGCGCTCGACATGGGCAATTCGGGCACGTCGACCCGGCTGCTGATGGGCCTGGTCGCCAGCCATCCGATCACGGTGACCTTCACCGGCGACGCCTCACTCTCCAGCCGGCCGATGGGCCGGGCGATCGAGCCGCTGGCCCAGATGGGCGCGGAGATCACCGCCAGCCCGGGCGCCAAGGGGACCGAGACGCTGCCGCTGATGCTGAAGGGGATCAGCCCGGCCGTGCCGATCACCTATACGCTTCCCGTGGCCTCGGCGCAGGTGAAGTCGGCGGTGCTGCTCGCCGGGCTCAACACGCCGGGCATCACCCGGGTGATCGAGCCGGTGCCCACGCGCGATCATAGCGAGCGGATGCTGCGCGGCTTCGGCGCCGAGCTGTCCGCGGAGGACGGCCCCGAGGGCAAGATCATCTCGATCCGCGGCGAGGCGGAACTGAAGCCCCAGCACATCGTCGTCCCGGGCGACCCCTCCTCCGCCGGCTTCTGGATGGTCGCCGCATCGATCGTGCCGGGATCGGACGTCACCATCGCCAATGTCTGCATGAATCCCACCCGCACCGGCCTGATCCAGGCGCTGCGGATGATGGGCGCGTCGATCGAGGCGCTCGCCCCGCGCGAAGTGGGCGGCGAGCCGGTCGCCGACCTGCGCGTGCGCCATGCCCCGCTGAAGGCGATCGAAGTGCCGCCCGAGCTCGCGCCCAGCATGATCGACGAATATCCGATCCTGTTCGTCGCCGCCTCGGTGGCCGAGGGCCGGACGGTGGCGCGCGGCGCGCACGAGCTTCGCGTCAAGGAATCGGACCGGATCGCGACGATGCGCGCGGCACTCGAAGCCAATGGCGTCGTGCTGGAGGAATTCGAGGACGGCCTCGCCATCACCGGCACCGGCGGCACGCCGATCCCGGGCGGCGGCGCCGCGGTCACCAGGCTCGACCACCGCATCGCGATGAGCATGGCGGTCGCCGGCCTCGCCGCCGCGGCGCCCATCGCCATCGACGATGTCGCGCCGGTGCAGACCAGCTACCCCGCCTTTTTCGACGTGCTCGACGGCCTCGTCGCATGAAGCTCGGCCGTCGCGCCTTTCTGGGCGGGATGGCCGCCGGCACTCTGGCCGCCCCGGCCTGGGCCAGGCTGCGCGACGAGATCTTGTTCAAGCCCGACAGGGAGCTGATGGTCCCGGTCGAGGGCGGCAGCGTCTATGTGCGGGTGAACGGCGACCTCAAGGGCCCGCGACCGCCGCTTATCTACGCGCATGGCGGCCCGGGCGGCGATCATTCGGGGCTGCTTCCGCTCACTGCCCTGGCAAGCGAGCGCGCGGTGATCCTGTGGGATCAGCTCGACAGCGGCCGTTCGGACGCGCCGCTCGATCCGAAGAACTGGCGGGTGTCGCGCTTCGTCGACGAGATCGACCGGATTCGCGACGCGCTCGGCATCGCCCGCTGGCACGTCGGCGGCGGCAGCTGGGGCGGCACGCTGGCGATCGAATATGGCGCGCGCCGGCGGCCGGGCACGGCAAGCCTGATCGTCCAGTCGCCGCTGGTCTCGACGAAGAGCTGGATCGCGGATGCCGATCTCCTGCGCTCCCGGATGCCGGCCGATACGCGCGCCACGCTGGAGAAATGCGACACCGCCGCGCCGCCGCCGGCCCAGGCCTGCAATGCGGCGACCTGGGAATTCTATCGTCGCTACGTCATCCGCTCGCAACGCGCCGACGGCGTCGCCGCCTATCGCGCCCGGGCACCGCGCGATGCCGGCGACACGCTCTACAACCGGATGTGGGGCAAGGCCGAGTTCGTCGCGACCGGTACGCTCAGGGACTATGACGGCGAACCCCTGCTCGCGAAGCTGGATGGCCCGCGCACCTTGTTCGTCTGTGGCGAATATGACGAGGCCCGGCCCGAGACGGTGGCGAAGTTCGCCGCGCGCGTGCCCGGCGCAACGTTCAGGGAAGTGACGGGATCGGCGCATTCGATCCTGTCCGATCGCCCCGAAGCCTATCTCGCCCTGCTTCGCGCGTGGATGGCACGCCACGACGGCGCCTGAACGCGGATTTTGCATCCGAATCGCTTGACGGCGCGCGCATGTGCCGCGAACGCTCGGACATATGATCATCGCAGTCGACGGACCGGCAGCCTCGGGTAAGGGCACCATAGCGCGCGCGCTGGCGCAGCATTATGGGCTGCCGCATCTCGATACCGGCCTGCTCTACCGCGCCGTCGCCGCCACGGTGCTGCGCGAGGAACTGGATCCGGCCAGGGAAGCCGACGCGGTCTCCGCCTGCAGCTTCGAGGATTATCTGCTCGACGATCCCTGGCTGCGCTCCGACGAGGTGGGCAGGGCCGCGTCCGTGGTGTCCGCGCACCCGCTGGTGCGCGCCGCACTGCTCAACCGCCAGAAGAAGTTCGCCCGCCAGCCCGGCGGCGCGGTGCTCGACGGGCGTGATATCGGCACCGTCATCGCGCCGGACGCGGACGTGAAGCTCTTCGTCAAGGCGACGCCGATGATCCGCGCCCAGCGCCGTCACCTGGAACTCCGCAAGCACGGCGTGCTCACCAGCCTCGACAAGGTGCTGGCGGACATCCGGGCGCGCGACGAGCGCGATTCCAAGCGCACCGAGGCGCCGATGGCCCAGGCCAGCGACGCCGCACTGCTCGACACCAGCTTCCTTTCGATCGACGCCGCCGTGCAGCGCGCGATCGCGATCGTCGAGAGCAAGACGAACGCGACCCGCGCCTCCGGCTGATACGTCCCTGCTAGATATCGATCTGGATCTCGCCCTCCGCCGGCTGGGTGAAGCCGCGGATGATCTGCAGCATGCCTTCGGTGCCGAACAGCTGATAGAGCGTGAACAGACCCTGGGCGAGATCGCCGTCGAACCGCATCGAGAAGCGCTCGATGCCGCAATCGACCATGTCCACCGGCCCGCCCGAATAGACGAATATCACTTCGTTGAAGGTGCAGTTGCGGAAGACGTTGCCGTCGAGCACGATCTCGACATTCTCGAAACGCTGCTTGTCATATTCCATCTTGATTCCTCGCGACCCGGTCTCGGGCCTCGCACGTCGCATCCCGCGCGCCTCTCTGCAATGCTTGCGGATATGGGCGGATTCGGCTAGAGCGCGCGCGTCCGGCGGACGGGTGTCCGCGGAGGAAGGCGCGGAGGGGTGACTCTCACGCGCCCTTTTCGCTTTGATCGGCGTCTTGTCTTTCCTTCGCTTGCTCCCGCACGACGGATGCCGCGACCGGCGACCGGCCGCCGCGGCGAGTCTGGCCCAAAGACCGTCGGATCCAACCGACTGGCCGGAAACAACATGATTAGGAACTGAAACCCCTATGGCCACTACGGCAAATCCGAGCCGCGACGATTTCGCGGCGCTTCTCGAACAGACTCTCGGTCAGGCTGACGGCTTCGAAGGCCGCGTCGTGATCGGCACCGTCACCGGCATCGAGAACGACCTCGCGGTCATCGACGTCGGCCTCAAGTCCGAAGGCCGCGTGCCGCTGCGCGAATTCGCCGCGCCGGGCCAGAAGGCCGATCTGAAGGTCGGCGACGAAGTCGAAGTCTATGTCGACCGCGTCGAGAACGCCAATGGCGAAGCGATGCTCAGCCGCGACCGCGCCCGCCGCGAAGCCGCCTGGGACAAGCTGGAAGCCGAATTCGCCAAGTCGGCCCGCGTCGAGGGCGTCATCTTCGGCCGCGTCAAGGGCGGCTTCACCGTCGACCTTTCGGGCGCGGTGGCCTTCCTCCCCGGCTCGCAGGTCGACATCCGCCCGGTGCGCGACGTCACCCCGCTGATGGACATCCCGCAGCCCTTCCAGATCCTCAAGATGGACCGCAAGCGCGGCAACATCGTCGTGTCGCGCCGCGCCGTGCTCGAAGAGACCCGCGCCGAGCAGCGTTCGGGCCTCATCCAGAGCCTGGCCGAGGGCCAGATCATCGACGGCGTCGTCAAGAACATCACCGATTACGGTGCGTTCGTCGACCTGGGCGGCATCGACGGCCTGCTGCACGTCACCGATCTGAGCTACAAGCGCGTCAACCACCCGTCCGAGATGCTCAACATCGGCGACACGGTCCGCGTCCAGATCATCCGCATCAACCGCGACACCCAGCGCATCTCGCTCGGCATGAAGCAGCTCGAGAGCGATCCGTGGGATGGCGCCGCGGTGAAGTATCCGGTCGGCGCGAAGCTGTCGGGCCGCGTGACCAACATCACCGAATATGGTGCGTTCGTCGAGCTCGAGCCGGGCATCGAGGGCCTGGTCCACGTCTCGGAGATGAGCTGGACCAAGAAGAACGTGCACCCGGGCAAGATCGTCTCGACCTCGCAGGAAGTCGAAGTCGTGGTGCTCGAGGTGGACGCCGAGAAGCGCCGCATCTCGCTCGGCCTCAAGCAGGCCCAGCAGAACCCGTGGGAGAAGTTCGCGGCCGAGCACCCGGTCGGCACCGAGGTCGAGGGCGAAGTCAAGAACGCCACCGAGTTCGGCCTGTTCATCGGCCTGGACAACGACGTCGACGGCATGGTCCACATGTCGGACATCGCCTGGGGCATCTCGGGTGAGGACGCGCTCAACCTGCACCGCAAGGGCGAAGTGGTTAAGGCCATCGTGCTCGCCGTGGAGTCGGACAAGGAGCGCATCTCGCTCGGCATGAAGCAGCTCGAGCGTGGCGGCGTCGCCGCTGCGGGTTCGACCACTTCGGCCGATCGCCTGAACAAGAACCAAGTCGTCACCGTGACCATCCTCGAAGTCCGCGACGCGGGCCTCGAAGTGCAGGTTGGCGAAGACGGCGCGACCGGCTTCATCAAGCGCACCGACCTCGGCCGCGACCGCGACGAGCAGCGTCCGGAGCGTTTCCAGGTCGGCCAGAAGCTCGATGCGATGGTCACCGGCTTCGACCGTTCGAAGAAGCCGACCTTCTCGGTCAAGGCGATGCAGATCGCCGAGGAGAAGCAGGCGGTGGCGCAGTATGGCTCGTCCGATTCGGGCGCGTCGCTGGGCGACATCCTGGGCGAGGCCCTCAAGGCCCGCAACGAAAAGAACTAAGAACGGCGACGGGGAGCGGCAAAACCGCTCCCCGTTTCGTTTATTCCGGAATATCATGGGTTAATAGCCATCTGCGGGTTGATGCAGGTTGGCGAACAGGGTTAGAGAGCCCATCAGGGATTTGGCGCTCGCGCGGAAGACCGCAGATCCGCGTGCGCAAAGGGAGGGTTGCGGATGATCCGCTCGGAACTGGTTCAGTTGCTGGTGCAGGACAATCCGGGCCTTTCGGTCCGCGAAGTCGAGAAGATCGTGTCGGTCTTCTTCGACGAGATCGTCGGCCGGCTCCAGGAAGATGGTCGCGTGGAGCTGCGCGGCTTCGGCGCCTTCTCCACCCGCGCGCGCGACGCGCGCACCGGCCGCAACCCGCGCACGGGCGAGACGGTCGAAGTGGATGCCAAGCGCGTCCCTTATTTCAAGCCCGGCAAGGAAATGCGCATCAAGCTCAACGTCTGATCGATGCGCACCGCTTGACGCTGGCGACTCCATGCGCTTGCGTGGATGCGTGCGGACGTGGCGGAACCGGTAGACGCCGGAGACTTAAAATCTCTAGCATACAGTCGTATTACACCCTGAAATCATTGAAAAACTGCCGTTTCTGTGTCACTATAATCGTGTGAGGAGCTAACGCACTCCTAACGCAATTAGCGCATTTTCGGAGGCGCGACACATGGCCGAAGCCGTTCACACCATTCTCGCCGGGAAGGTCCAACTCTTTCGCAGGCCGAACAGCCCCAAGTGGCAATGCCGTGCCAGCGTGGGCGGAAAGCAGATTCAGGTCAGCTCACGACTCGACAGCCTCGCGCAAGCGAAGGACTTTGCCGAGGATTGGTACTTGGAATTGCAGGGCAAGAACCGTTGGGGTGGCGGCATCCCGACAGGCCGCACTTTCAGCGCGGCCGCTGACAAGTTTCTCGAAGAGTATGAGGTGATCACGCTCGGCGAGCGCAGCCCGATCTACGTGCAGGCGCACGAGCGACGCATTCGCGTTCACCTCCTCCCCTTCTTCGGGAAGAAGCGTCTCTCGGAAATCACCCCAGGCCTCGTTCAGGAGTATCGCGTCCACCGCATGTCTTCGCGACTCGGCAAGGACGGCGAGCCGGTGCGACCGTCGCGCAGCACCATGCATCAGGAAATCGTGACGCTTCGGCAAATTCTAAAAACTGCCGAACGCCACGGCTGGATCGACCACATTCCCAATCTTGCAGCGCCCTATCGCGCCAACAGCAAGATCAGTCATCGCGGCTGGTTCTCGCCCGAAGAATACAAACAGCTCTACGGCGCGACGCGCGAATGCATCAAAACCGCGCAGCGCAAGAACCACCGCGCTCGCTACGAGCAGTTGCACGATTTCGTGCTGTTCATGGCGAACACAGGCTTGCGGCCCGACGAAGCTTTGCGCCTCGAATTTCGAGACGTGGCGATCGTGACCGATGACGCCACGGGCGAACGCATCCTCGAAATCGAAGTCAGGGGCAAACGCGGCGTCGGCTATTGCAAGAGCATGCCCGGCGCTGTGATGCCGTTCCAGCGCTTGAAGAAGCGCAGCGGCGGCGAACCCACCGAACGGCTATTCCCATACAATCCCCATAAGCTGCTGAATCGCGTGCTGGTCAAGGAAGGGCTTAAGACCGATCGCGATGGCCAAGCGCGCACTGCCTACAGCCTGCGTCACACCTATATCTGCCTGCGCCTGATGGAAGGCGCGGACATCTACCAGATCGCCAAAAACTGCCGAACCAGCGTCGAGATGATCGAAAAATACTATGCCTCACATCTCAAGAACACGCTGGACGCGGCGGCGATCAACGTGAAGCGTGCCAAGCCGAAGAAGGCCTCGCGCCTTCTAGAAGAGGGATGAATCAGCCGGGGCGAACGCACCGGCCATCCCTTGGCGGAACCGCCCCTACCCTCTAAGATGAATCCCGGTTAGCGGGCGTGGCGGAATGGTAGACGCAACGGACTTAAACCAAATTTGAGTGCCCTTCGGGAAATCGGAGGCGTAGAACTGCTCAAAGTCGGGGGAACCTGTGAAATGGCAATCCCGAGCCAAGCCTCGCAAGGGGAAGGTGTAGAGACTAGACGGGCAGCGCCTAAAGCCGCGAACGCGGTCACGGCGAAGGTATAGTCCAGACCACGAACACGCGCGTATGCGCGTGGCGGCGAAAGCCGTAGCTGGTAAGAAAATCCGTAGGGCCTGAGGCCCGTGTCGGTTCGAGTCCGACCGCCCGCACCACCAACCTCAACCACCGAAGCCCACCGCAATGAGCGCCTCCCCCGCCAAAAAACCGATGGCCGATCTTCATCCCCTCGTGATGGAGGCGCTCAGCAAAGCGCCGTTGAATATCTTCGCGCGGTTTTTGCAGGACAAGGTGAACTCGACAGGCTCGACCATTTCGGACGAGGAAGCAGAGGCGCTAGCCGAACACGTCATCAAGAAGCGTTCCGGCACCTTCCGCGTGAAAGACGACGATGAAGACCGCACAATAAACCTCTCTATCACGGCGGACGAAGTGCAGTCGGTCCTGGACGAAATCGACAGCTTCAATCGCGACAAGTTGCCGCAGATCGTCGTGAAAACCGTGCGCTCTTCCGCTCAAATTATTCTCCGCTCGCTCGACAAAGACTGGCCAGCACAGAAGACGCATGATCGCGCGCGTATGGATCAATTCCGCGAGAATCTCGAAGACCGATGGGGCGGCGCATTCGACATCCTGCGGATGATGTACACGATCTCGATCGAGATCGGCGGCGAAGTCGCCAAACGCTGGCAACGCCCCACCAAAACGCAAGGCGCGCTGCGCCACGTCCTCACGCACCTCCACGCTCGTGCCTGCCAAGTTACCAACGAAATCATCTGCCTAATGGAAAACGGACTCGCCGATGGCGCAATGGCGCGTTGGCGAACCCTGCACGAGATCAGAGTTGTTGCCTCGCTTATCGCCGAGCATGGCAACGACCTCGCCATCCGCTACCTCGCCCATGAAGCCATCGAGGCGAAGCGAGCGATGGACCGCTTCATGGTTTGCCACGCAGCGCTGGGATACGCGCCGCTATCCAAGCGGGAGATCAAGGATGTCGAGCGCAGCTACGCTGCCGCACTCCAAGCCTACGGGGACAATTTCGGATCGCAATACGGCTGGGCGGCGCTCCACCTCAGCATGAAGAAGCCGCGCTTCGATGATCTGGAAGCCGCCGCCGGACAGATCGCTATGCGCTCGTACTATCACATGGCGAGCTACAATGTTCACGCATCCACGAAGGGAATCGCCTTTCGGCTTGGATTGTTGGACGATAGCGGCGTCACGGCGCTGGCAGGAGCCAGCAATGCCGGCTTCGTCGATCCCGCTCAGAACACAAGCCAAGCACTGGTTGAGGTCACGAGCCTTCTGCTCACCCGCAATGGCCGATTTGACGAGCTGGTTGAGATGGAAATTCTGATCGCATTGCGCGATCGGCTTCCCAAGGCGCTTGATCGCGCCAATCGCGAATTGGAACGCGCTCACCGGAGACAGTTGAAGGCCGAGCGCACTCGATCAAAACCATAGCTTACGCAGGGAAATCACTGTCCCGATATTTTTCGAACAATGTTGCAGGTGGCACACCAAGCCCCCGCGTAATGGCGAACAACGCCAGCGCCCCCGGATTGCGCTCGCCACGTTCGATTTCACCGACATAGTTGGCGCTGAGTCCGGCGCGGCTCGCCAGTTCTTCCTGCGTCAGATTGGCCTCGCGCCGCAGGCGGCGAAGATTCTGTCCTAGCGCGATGAGATCGGGGTCTTTCTCCACCCGCAGACTGGTCGCCCTGTGGCACAAAATCCTCCACCAACGATAGTTGTGTTTTTGGGGATTCCATTTCTCGCAAACACAACTATCGTTGTGATCGACAGGGGATTGTCGCCGGAGCGATCCGGCAAGTGGAGTGACTACGATGTCCCATGAATCGAACTGGGCGGGCCGGCAGGGCGCGCAGAATCCGTTCCTCACGCAGCAGGATTTCAAATCGCGCGGGCTGTCCGACAGCCAAGCGTCGGAAGCCGCCGCTGCTGCGCAGCGCGCACAGCAATCCGGCACGCGAAAATGAAACGACGCGCCCCGGCGATGCCGGGGCGCGCCTTTGAAGGATCACGACATGAAGATGAATCGATTACGAGGTGCGGCCTGTGCCGCGCTGCTTGCCGCGATGGTGAGCGCTTGCGGGGGCGGCGGTAAAACCGATCTCGCCGGAACGGATGGCGGCGATGAAGGCGCGACGATGAACGCCGCCGCGCCGAACCGGCCCTCCGGTCAGCCGCAAGGCACGGCGGACGCCGAAAGCATCGATTGCAGATCGCTCGCCGCGCCGAGCGGCGCGGACGTTGTGGGCGTCTCGCTCGGTATGCGCGCGGAGGACGCCTATAAGGCGGTCGCCTGTTCCAACCGCGCGTTGCGCGTGACCTACGATGCTGGCGGCTTCCAAGTGCCCGCCATGCCGGACGGCAGCAGGCCGCGCACGATGGTCCTGGGCCAGCGCAGCGGCGAAAAAATAGAAGTCTCGCTCGCCGGGTTGCCGGGGCAGGAAACCGTCGTCGCCATCCGGCGCGAGGTCACCTACGGCCAAGGGCAAGAGCCGCAGATGGCGGCGCTCGCTCAGCAGCTTCGCGGCAAATACGGCGAACTGACCGCCGCCGAAGGCTTCGGCGCGGGCAACTATCACGCGACGCTCATTCGCGAGCAGCCTCGCCAGCCCGGAGAAATCCGCAACCCATGTGAGCCGCCCACGCACGGGCCTATGGAGATTTATCCCTATTGTGGGCCATCGGTCGCCGTGCATGTGGACGCAAACCCGAGCAACCCGCAGCTTGCCGCACATCTGATCGTGTCGTTGTCGGATGGCATGACCGGCATGCGTTTGTTGAACGAATACCGCGCCCATGCGCAAGCGGCGGCGCAACGGCAACAGAACCAAGAGGCTGGTCAGGCGGCGGGGCGCAACCCGACGCTGTAGTCGATAGCGTTGATCTTCGAAGCGGGAGGTTCTGGAATGGCCTCCCGCTTTGTGCATGAGCCATGCGGCTTCTCCCTGTTTCGTGATGGCAAAGGATCGGGCCGCTCAACCCGCCTCGCTTCCGCGCTACGCTTGTGCAGCTCCGGCCCCTTGGCGCTCTGCGAGCGGGGTTTGATCGCCCCCTAAATCTCCTTCGCCCTTGGCCTCACATGAAGCCGCGAAATGGCTCGCGGCAAAGTTAGAAGGAGACCATCCATGACCGTGCAACCCAATCTCTTCCCCCGCAAACCGACCCACCGCCTCTATCGCGTCACCGGCGAAGGCCAATCGGCCATCTGGACCCGCATCGGCGCGGCCTGGCTGACGTGCTCCCCAAAACTCCTCCAGTCATAACTGGAGTCCGGGGTTATCATCGTGCCCTTGTGGGCAGGGT
>NZ_MKWJ01000013.1:0-100614 GCF_001899725.1 Sphingomonas sp. 67-41
TCGAACTCCCGACCTGCGGTTTAGGAAACCGTTGCTCTGTCCTGCTGAGCTACCGGGGCACAATTGGGTTTCGGAGGCGCGTCGTATCGGGCCCCGCGCGGCCGGTCAATTGCACGCTTCGGGCGGGACCACCGGCAGCGGCAGCGGGGCGACGGGGACGCCTTCCTCGATCAGCGCCTCGGCTTCGGCGCGGGAGGCCTGGCCGTGGATCGGAGCGGCGGGCGCCTCGCCCAGATGCATTGCGCGCGCCTTGTCGGCAAAGGCGGTGCCGACCCATTGCGAGCCCTCGAGCAACTTCGCCTGCGCGCCCGCCAGCGCAGCCATCGCGGCCTTGAGCATCTCGGGCGGAAGTGCCGGTTGCCCCGGTGCGGCCGGCGCGGATGCCGGCGCTGGCATCGGCACCCGATTGCCCTTGGCGCCGACATTGGGCGCCATCACTGCCTTGGCGACTTCCGCGCTCCCGCACATCGGGCAGGCGACCAGCCCGGCGGCGCGCTGGCCTTCATAGGCCGCGCTCGATCCGAACCATGCCTCGAAGACATGACCGGCACCGCATTTGAGGTCGAAGACGATCATGGCCGCCCGATCGCGTCAGGCAGCGAGCAGCGGATCGAGCCCGCCGCGCGCGTCGAGCGCCGCCAGGTCGTCGGATCCGCCGATATGCTTGCCGGCAATGAAGATCTGGGGGACGGTCGTGCGGCCCTCGGCGCGATCGACCATCTCGGCGCGGCGCGGGCCGCCCATCGAGATGTCGATCTCCTCATATTCCGCGTGCTTGCCGTCGAGCAGCGCCTTGGCGCGGTAGCAATAAGGGCAGAACGCCTTGGTATAGATTTCGATCTTGGGCATTGCGGAATACACCTGTGGTCGTGCCGGGCGCTTGTCAATCCGCACCCTCTCCGTCTGCCAGAACGCGCGCCCAGCACAGAAGGATCACCCGCGCCGCGCCGCCGCGCTTGAGCGCCCGGACACAGGCATCGGCAGTGGCACCGCTGGTATGGACGTCGTCGACCAGCACTATCGTTCTGCCGGCAAGGCGCGCGCGGGCATCCGGCGCGAGCGCGAAGGCACCGGCGACCGCCCTTGCGCGGGCCGCCCCGCCGAGGCCGCGCAGCACCGGCGTGGCCCTTGTCCGGCGCAGCAGATCGGGCGCGAACGGCACGCCATGCGCACGGGAGAGGGAGGCGGCGATCAGCCCGGCCTGGTTATAGCCGCGCGCCCAGAGCCGCCAGCGATGGAGCGGCACCGGGACCAGCAGTTCGGCCTCTGCCGGCATCATCCGGGCCATGGCGCGCGCCATGGTGGCGGCACAGGCGAGCCGTCCCGAATATTTGAGCTTGAGCGCGATCGCCCGCGCCACCTCGCCATAGGCGACTGCGGCGCGGACGCCGTCATGCCGCGGCGGATCGGCGATACAGGCGGCACAGCGTGCGCCTTCGCCCCGGTCGTGATCGAAGGGTGCGTGGCAGGCGGCGCACCAGGGTGGGCCGAGAAAACGGAGGCTGGCCCAGCAAGCGGCACAGAAGCGGTGGTCCGCCGGCGTGATCGTGCCGCAGCCCGGGCAACGCGGCGGCAGCGCGAGATCCGCGATGTGGCGCATGGGAGCGCAATAGTCGCGGAACCGGGCCATGCCCGCCTTGTCCCCGGCGGCGCGGCGGCGCACAAGCGCGCCATGCCCCATAATGGACCCAGCGATTCCTCCGAGATTTTCGACCGCGCCCTGCGCCGCAAGCGCCGGGACCGCGCCGCCCGCCGCTATGAGGGGTTCGTGCGCGAGCACATGCTCGAAGGGATCCAGGACCGGCTTGCGGCGGTGACGCGCGCGTTCGGCGACGTGCTCGACCTGGGCAGCTTCGGCGGCGGCTTCGCGCTGCCGGGCGCGCGCATCACCCGGATCGATGCCGGCGCGCGTTTCGCAACGATGGCGGGCGGCATCCAGGCCGATGAGGACCGCCACCCCTTTCCCGAGGCGAGCTTCGACCTGGTCGTGAGCGTGGGCGTGCTCGATCAGATCAACGACGTGCCGGGTGCGCTCGCCCTTGCGCGCCGGGCGCTCCGGCCTGACGGACTGTTCCTCGGCGCATTCCTGGGCGCCGGCACGCTGGCGACTCTGCGCGGCGCCTTCCTCAAGGCCGAAGCGGAGCGGCCGGCCGCGCGCTTCCACCCGCAGATCGACGTGCGCGCCGCCGGGGACCTGCTCACCCGTGCCGGCTTCGCGCTGCCGGTCGCCGATGTCGAGACGCTGACGGTGCGCTATGGCAGCATGTTCTCGCTGCTCCGCGACCTGCGCGGCATGGCGGCGACCAACCTGCTGCCCGGCACGCCGCCCCTCACGCGCGATACGCTAGCCCGGGCCGCCGAGGCCTTTGCCGAGCGCGCCGATCCGGACGGCAGGACGGCGGAACGCTTCGAGATCGTCTACCTGACCGGCTGGGCACCGGACGAATCGCAGCCCAGGCCGGCCCGGCGCGGCAGCGCGACGACGAGCCTGGCCGAGGCCTTGCGCCCGAAGCAATGAGCGCGGTTGCAGTTTCGCGGCCAAGGCGCTAAGGGCGCCCGCGTCGGAAAAGGCAGACTTGGTTTGGTAAGCCCAAGTCCTTTCGGTAACGAAAGCTCTGGTCTTTGGCCTCGTGCCCGGGATCCCCACGACGAACATCGGACGCCACCGGGCGCTCCGCGGTTCGTCCGTGTGGTTCTCAAGCGCGAGAAACGCTCCGGTCGAACCATCGACTTGGGAGCAGTACATGCCGCACCGCCATATCGCCCTTCATGATGCCATCATTGCCGGAGCCGGGCCCGTCGGCCTGTTCCTCGCCTGCGAGCTGCGCCTGGCCGGCCTGTCCGTCCTGGTGCTGGAGCAGGCGGAGGACCCGCATTCTCCGCTGAAGCAGCTCCCCTTCGGGATGCGCGGCTTGTCGGCGCCGACGCTCGAGGCGCTCTATCGGCGCGGCCTGCTGGACGATGTCGTCGCCGCGCAGCGCGCCGATGCCGCCTCCCCCGCCGCCGCGCATTGGGCGCAGCAGCCGCGCCGGCCGGCGGGGCATTTCGCCGGCATCCAATTCTATCAGGACGATGTCGACCCGGCGGCCTGGCCCTGGCATCTACCAAGTCCCGCCGGCACCGGCATGGCGGTGACGCTGGAGGCGTTCGAGACCGTATTGGCGGCACGGGCAAGCGCGATGGGCGTTTGCATCCGGCGCGGCTGCAGCGTCGAGGGACTTGCTCCGTCCGAGGATGAAGTGGCGGTCCATGCCGGCGGCGAGACGTTCCGTACGCGCTGGCTCATCGGCTGCGATGGCGGGCGCAGCGCGGTGCGCAAGGCCGCCGGCTTCGACTTCGCCGGCACCGATCCCGAGTTCACGGGCTATTCGGTGGAAGTCGAAATGGCCGATCCGGAAGCGCTGCCGCCCGGCCGGCACTATACTGCGGCCGGCATGTACACCTATGCGCTGCCGGGCACGATCGCGATGGTCGATTTCGACGGAGGCGCCTTCCACCGCACCCGGCCCATCACGCGCGAACATGTGGAAGCGGTGCTGCGCCGCGTGACCGGCACGACGGTGACGCTGCGCGCGCTTCGGCTCGCCACCAGCTGGACGGACCGCGCCCATCAGGCGACCGCCTATCGCAAGGGGCGCATACTGCTCGCGGGCGACGCCGCGCACATCCATTCGCCGCTGGGCGGGCAAGGACTCAACCTCGGGATCGGCGACGCGATGAACCTGGGTTGGAAACTGGCCGCCACGATCCGGGGCACGGCGCCCGCCGGCCTGCTCGACAGCTACGAGGCCGAGCGCCGCCCGGTGGGCGCGCAGGTGCTCGACTGGTCGCGGGCGCAAGTGGCCCTCATGCGGCCCTCCCCCGGCACCCGCGCACTTGCGGCCATCGTCCGCGACCTGACCGCGACCCGCGACGGCGCCACCTATTTCGCCGAGCGGGTATCCGGCGTCTCGCTGCGCTACGCGCTGGGCGGCGCGCACCCGCTGACCGGCCGAAGCCTTCCGGACTTCGCGCTCGTCGACGGGCGGCGGGCCGGCGAACTGCTGCGCGGGAGCGCGGGCCTGTTGCTGGACTTCGATGCGCGCCCATCGCTGCGCGCGGTGGCGGCGCGCTGGGATGGGCGGATCGGCTATGCGGCATGCGATGCGCGGGAGCGGCTCGGCCTGAGCGCAGTGCTGGTGCGGCCCGACGGCGTCGTCGCCTGGGCGAGCGAAGACACGCCGGACGAGAGCGAGGCGGCGCGGGCCGCGGAGCGATGGTTCGGCTAGGCCGTCCCGGGCGCGCTCGCGACGCTACCCACCCCTGCCAGCGCCTCCACCAGCGGCACGTCGGCCGGCGGCATCGCCATTCCCCGCATCTCCGCCGGCGTCACCCAGCGCAGCGCGGTCGCGTGATGGGCCGCCGGTTCGCCCTCCCATGCCCGCAGCGTGTAGAGCAGCAACAGCAGGTGCCGCCCTTCCAATGGCTCGCTGGCAAAGGCAAGCGGCTTCAGGCCGGACGGGTCGAGCGAGATCCCCAGCTCCTCGTGGAGCTCGCGCGCCAGCGCCGCTTCGGGGCGTTCGCCGGGCTCGACCTTGCCGCCCGGAAACTCCCAGAGGCCCGCCATCGGCTTGCCCGGCGGGCGCTGCTGGAGGAGCACGCGGCCGCGATCATCGATCAGGGCGGCCGCCACGACGAACAACATATCGGAAGCGATCATCAGCTTTTCGTTAAGCCTCTTCGGCTAGATTGTTGCCATCATTGGAGAAGAAGCGCCCACAATGCGAGCCCTTGTACGAGCGATCCGCGATGTGATGCATGACCGCCGCGCAGCGACCGCAGTGGAATATGGCTTCATCCTCGCGCTCATCGTCATCGCAATGATGGCCAGCCTGATGAGCGTTGCCAACACCACCACGGACATGTGGAGCAACGTCACCAACAAGGTGCAGGCAGCCACGCAATCCTGATCTTGGTTACGGAATCGTAACACTCGGTCTTAGCCGTTTCTTTACTTCCCCTCCGTAGTTTCAAGGTGCCGAACCGGAGTCTCCGGTGAGGCCGGGTGAATGAAGCAATCCTTGAACACTGGAGACCGGTTATGCAGAAGATTCGCAACTTCCTGAAGAATTCGAAGGGTGCGACCGCCATCGAGTACGGCCTGATCGCCGCTCTGATCGCCGTCGCCGCGATTGCCGCCATGCAGGGCCTCGGCAACTCGCTGAAGTCGACCTTCACCAACGTTTCGGCGAGCATGAAGGTCTCGTAAGCCTTCTGCCGAAGCGAACGAAAACGGGCGGCGGAACCTCGGTTCCGCCGCTCTTTTCTTGCTAGAAGAGCCTCACATAAGCTCGGGCGCGCGTTCGCGCTTGCGAACCCCGACGGGTTCGAGGCCGCCACCTTCGGGCGCACCCCGGTAGAGTTCCTGAACCAGAGCCTCGCATAAGCTCGGGCGCGCGTTCGCGCTTGCGAACCCTGACGGGTTCGAGGCCTCCACCTTCGGGCGCAGCACCCTGGTAGACTTCCTGAACCAGAGCCTCGCATAAGCTCGGGCGCGCGTTCGCGCTTGCGAACCCCGACGGGTTCGGGGCCGCCACCTTCGGGCGCACCCCGGTAGATTTCCTGAACCCCGGCAAACGGGCCGCTTCACCCGGCGTACAGCCGACTCCCCTATAAGGAAGGAATGAAGCAGCTTTCCTCCAAAAAGGCAGTGACGGCGATCGAGGTCGCGGTGGTCGCGTTCCTGGCGCTCTGCGCGGTGCTGGCGGTCGTCCAGGGCCTGGGCATGATCGGCGCGAGCATGGCCGCCGCCGAGCACATCGCCCCGGTCCGCTAGCGTCAGATCCGGCCCATCGCCAGGAACTTGGCACGGCGGGCCTGGCGCAGGCTCTCGGGCGACATGCCGTCGAGCTTCTTCAGCGATTCCTCGATCGCATCCCCCAGCGCATGGATGGCTGCCCCGGGCTCGCGGTGCGCGCCGCCCAGCGGCTCGCTGACGATCCGGTCGATCACCTTCAGCTCCTTCAGATGCTGCGCGGTGACCTTCATCGCCTCCGCCGCCTCGGCCGCCTTGTCGGCGGTGCGCCACAGGATCGAGGCGCAGCCTTCGGGCGAGATCACCGAATAGACCGCATGCTCCATCATCAGCACGGTGTTGCCCGCGGCGAGCGCGATCGCGCCGCCCGAGCCGCCCTCGCCCAGGATCGACGCGACCAGCGGCACGCCCAGGTTGAGGCATGCCTCGGTCGAACGGGCGATCGCCTCGGCCTGGCCGCGCTCCTCGGCCTGCACGCCCGGAAAGGCGCCCGAAGTGTCGACCAGGGTGATCACCGGCAGATGGAACTTGTCGGCAAGCGCCATCAGGCGAATGGCCTTGCGATAGCCCTCCGGCTTGCCCATGCCGAAATTATGCTTGAGCCGGCTGGCGGTGTCGTCGCCCTTCTCATGGCCGATCACCATCACGCGGCGCCCGCGGAAGCGGCCCAGGCCGCCCTGGATCGCATTGTCGTCGGCAAAGGCGCGGTCGCCGCCCAGCGGCATGAACTCCTCGATCAGCCCGGCGACATAATGCTTGAAGTGCGGGCGCTCGGGGTGGCGGGCGACCTGGGTCTTCTGCCACGGCGTGAGCCTGGCATAGGTGTCCTTGAGGAGTTTCTCGGCCTTGGCCTGGAGCGGAGCGATCTCCGCATCGATGTCGACGGCGCCGCCCTCTGCGGTCTGGCGCAGTTCGTCGATGCGAGTCTGAAGCTCGGCGATCGGCTTCTCGAAGTCGAGGAAAGTGGTCATCGCTGCGCGGGCTAACCTTGTAGGCTGCCCGCGTCAACGAGGGCGGCGCGGCAAGGGCGCACGGGCCGTGCTTCAGCTGATCGCCAGCATGTCCCGTTCAACCCGCCGCCATCGGCCGTGGGCGCCGCGCTTGTACACGATCGCAGAGACGCTGCCGCCGAGCAGTACCGCGCAAGCCAGCGGGCCGGTCAGTCGCATCATTGGCCTCGTTTCCCCAGCGCCTCGCCCAGAGGATGCCGCTGGTTGACCAGTTCGACCAGCCGGCGGCTGTCGACATGGGTGTAGATCTCGGTCGTCGCGATGTCCGCATGCCCGAGCATCGCCTGCAGCGCCCGCAGATCGGCGCCGCCCTCGAGCAGATGCGTGGCGAAGGCGTGGCGCAGGACATGGGGACTCACCCGGTCGGGCGGGATGCCCGCCTCCCCCGCCAATGCGCGCACGAGCTGATAGAGCCGGACGCGCGACAAATGCCCCTTGCCCGAAGGGAAGAGGAACGGCCGATCGGCCGCGACATGCGTGCGCCAGGCGGCGACGGCGGCGCGGGCGCGGTCCGAGATCGGCACGAGCCGCTCGCGCCCGCCCTTGCCCTTGAGGATCAGATAGGGCCGGTCCGGCGACACGGCATTGCGAGAAAGCGACACCAGTTCGGTGGCGCGCAGGCCCGAGCCGTAGAGCAGCTCGATCAGCGCCAGCAGCCGCAAGTCGTTGGGATCGGGCGGCACCCGGGCGATGCGATCGGCGATCGCGGCGAACATCCGGTCGACATCCTCGATGCTGAGCACCTTGGGCAATGCCCGGGCGGTGCCGGGGCGCGGCAACGCGGCCGAGGGATCGTCCCGGCGCAGGCCCTCATCGGCAAGAAAGGCATAGAAGCGGCGCAGTGCCGCCGATTTGCGGGCAACGGTGGCGCGCGCGAGCGGCTGCCACTCGGCGCCGAGCCGCTCCAGCTCCGGCCGTTCCGCGCCCCCGAGCCCGCCACCGAGGAACTCCGAGGCGAGGCGCAGGTCGGTGCCATAGGCGGCAACGGTGTTGGCGGCGGCGCCCATCTCCGCCTGCATCATCTCGAGGAAGCGCTCGATCAGCGCCCGATCTTCGGAGGCGCTCAAGCCGACCGCGTGACCGCCTCCACGGCGATCATCCGCGCATAGCTGGTCATTCCCGCCGCGCGCATCGCCGCGACGATGTGGAACAGCGCCTCGGGAGTCACATTGTCCCAGACGCGCGACTGCATGCCGACTGCGGCGAGCAGCGCGACCATCGCCGAATCGCCGCGCCGGCCGGCGGCGTCGATCGCACGGGTCCAGTCGTTCTGCGCACCGATCTGCACTTCGAGCGCCTGGGCCCCGCGGCGCGCGTCGCTGCTCTCGAAACGGCCGAGGCCGGCGAGGCCGGCAAAGGCCAGCTGCGCGCGGCGCTGGCCGGCGGCATCCTTGAACGCATCGAAATCGCCATAGGCGACCGGCCCCTGCGCCCCCGGATCGCCAAGCGCGAGCAGGCCCCATGCGACGCTGCCGCGCGGCACCACCTGGCGCCACTCCATCGCCTTCGATTCATAGCCGGCGGAAAGCATCGAGGCGATCAGCTTCTCGGGCTCCTCCACCTTGGCGTCGGCCGGGATCCAGGAGGCTGCGCGCGCGGTGAGGATCAGCCGGGCATATTGGGTGCGCGGCGTGCTGGCCTCGGCCCAGAGCGTGCGGATCGCCTTGATCCGGTCCCCCACGTCACCGTCGGTATAGGCGGTGCGCAAGTCGCGGGCGACGCCGCCCTCGGTGGTGTTCGCATCATCGCCCTCCGCGATCTCGCTGTAGAGATCGACGAGGCCGGCACTGGAGAAGACGCCGGCAGTGGCGGCCAGCTCGGCGGCGGCGGCGCGCTGGCGCGGCGAAAGCTGCGGGGCAAGCGCCTGCCAATAGCGGACCTGCGGGCCGGCGGTGCCATAAAGCGAAGCGGGGACTTCCTGGCCAGTCGCAGTGGCGAGGCCCCAGCGCCAGGCGGTCAGCCGAGTGATGCCGCCCCATTCGAGCGTGACCGCGCGGCGCCCCTGCGCGCCGGTGCCGAGCACCTTCTCGGCCAGAAGATTGTCGATATCGCTGGCCGGCGTGCCGCCGCGCGCCTGGTCGAGCAACTGGCCCGCCTCGTTGGGCTTGCCGGCGAGCCCGGCGCACATCGCCCGGGCGAGCGCCCAGCCGCGCTGCTGGATATATTGATTGCCGCGCTCGGCGATCGGGCAGATGCCGCCCGGATCGGCGGTAGCGAGCGAAACCTGCATCGCCACCTGGAGCAGGCGAGTCGTGTAATTGTCGCCATCGACGTCGTTCACCACGGCGCGCGCGGCATTGGCCTCGCCCATGCGCAGCAGCAGCCAGGCGCGTTCGGCGGCGAAATCGGCGCCGTTGACGTGCCGCGGCGTGTCGAGCGGCGACATCAGCGCGCGGCGGAGCGCGATCGACGCCCAGCGCGAGGCCACCGGCGCGCGCAGGCGCTGCATCAGCACCGCGAGGGTGCGGCCGTCGGCATTGCCGAAGCCCTTGGCGGGGAACGGCGTATTGCCCGCGGCGAGCACGCCGACGCGGTTCAGCGAATGTTTTGCGAAGTCGGGCAGTTCGTAGCGCGAGAGATCGACCGGGCCGGTGGCCGCCACTTCCTCGGCCGCGCTGACATTGGAGAGCGACGTGTCGCCGCCAGGCATGGGTACGCTCGGGATCGGCGCGGTGCCGGACGCGCCGGGAGCCGTCGCGGCGGGCGCCGTTGCGGACGGAGCAGGCGCGGGACGCGGCGCCGGCGTGGGCGCCGGCTCGTCGAAGCCCGGCGGCAGCAGCGATTCGGGCTTGTCCTGCTGCCCCAGCGCAGGCACCGCAGCGCCGGCCAGCAGCAACGCCCCGAGGGCGATGTGGCGGCGCTTAATTCGCGAGATTGTCAAGCGGGACCACCTTCTCCATGCGCACCGGCTCCTTCTTCGTCTCGCGGCCCGCGAGGAAGAAGAGGCCGCCAACCAGGACGACGAGAATGACGATCAGCGCAACGATCAAGCGGGACATGAAAACGGGTCCGGAAATTGTGACTTCGCGGGCCTTTTGCCCGAGACCCGCCCTCGCTGTATAGCCCTTCCGAACATGTTACAAACGCAGGCAGCGAATACCGCGTGGACGGGCAAGGCCATCGTCCTGATCGGCCTCATGGGTGCGGGCAAGACCACGGTCGGCCGGCGCCTGGCGCAGCGCATGCGCCTGCCCTTCGTCGATGCCGATCACGAGATCGAGGCAGCCGCCGGCATGACCGTGGCCGACATCTTCGAGCGTTTCGGCGAAGCGCATTTCCGCGACGGGGAGCGCCGGGTGATCGCCCGGCTGGTCGATGGCGCTCCCAAGATCATCGCCACGGGCGGCGGCGCGTTCATGAACGAGAGCACGCGCGCGCTGATCCTCGAACATGCGATCGCGGTGTGGCTCGATGCCGAACCGGCGGTGCTGGCCGACCGGGTCCGCCGCCGCGACACCCGCCCCCTGCTGCGCGGGCGCGACCCCGAGGCGGTGCTCGCCGAGCTCGCCGCGATCCGCAATCCCTATTACGCGCTTGCGCCGATCCGGGTGCCCAGCATAGCAGCGCCGCACGACACCACCGTCGACGCGATCCTGAAGGCCCTGCACCCGTGACAATCGTTCCCGTCGCGCTTGGCGACCGCAGCTATGACATCCGCATCGAAGCGGGGCTCCTCGGCCGCGCCGACGAAGCGCTCGCCCCCTTCGACAAGGGTCGACGCCGCGTCGTCGTGACCGACCGGAACCTCCTGCCGCACCTCGCCACGCTGCAGGCTAGCCTGGGCGCGAGCGAGGCGATCGTCCTGCCGCCCGGCGAAGGCACGAAGAGCTGGGGGCAGCTCGAAGCGTTGCTCGACCGGCTGCTCGAACTGGGCGTCGAGCGCGGCGACCATGTGATCGCCCTCGGCGGCGGGGTGATCGGCGACCTCGTCGGTTTCGCCACTTCGGTGCTCAAGCGCGGCTGCGGCTTCGTCCAGATCCCCACCACCCTGCTCGCCCAGGTCGACAGCTCGGTGGGCGGCAAGACCGCGATCAATACGCGCGCCGGCAAGAACCTGGTCGGCACCTTCCACCAGCCGGCCGCGGTGCTGATCGACCCGCGGGTGCTCGACACGCTGCCGGCCCGCGACCTGCGCGCCGGCTATGCCGAAGTGGTGAAATACGGGCTGATCGACGATTTCGCCTTTTTCGAATGGTGCGAGGCCAATGCCGCCGCGCTGCTCGCGGGCGACCCGGCCGCGCGCGAACATGCCATCGCCCATTCGGTGGCGGCCAAGGCGCGGATCGTCGCGGCCGACGAGCGCGAGACCAGCGGCATGCGCGCGCTGCTCAACCTCGGCCACACCTTCGGCCATGCGCTGGAGGCCGAGGCCGGCTTCTCCGACCGGCTGCTGCACGGCGAGGGCGTGGCTGCGGGCATGGCGCTCGCCTTCGGCTTCTCCGCCGCCAAGGGCATCTGCCCCGGCCAGGAAGCGGAAAGGGTTGCCGCGCACCTGGCTGCTGCGGGCCTGCCCAATGGGCTGAAGGCGGCGGGGATCACCGCCTCCGGTGCGCGGCTCGTGGAGCATATGCTCCACGACAAGAAGATGAGTGGGGGCGCCCTGCCCTTCCTGCTCGCGCGCGGGATCGGGCAGACATATCTCGACAGGAATGTCGACCTTGGCGAGGTGGCGGCATTCCTCGACGCCCAGCCCCGCTAGGCCCTAGAGCGCACTCGTCAGCGTCAAGGTCAGCGTGCGCGGAGCGATCGGCGTGATCAGCCCCGAACTGGCCGGGTTCCAGGCGAAGCGATCGGTCAGGTTGGTCACGCGCGCGCGCAGCGTCACCGGATGGCCGCCAACCGCGAAGGCCTGGCGGAGCCCCAGGTTGAACAGCGCATAGCCGGGCAGCGCGACGCTGTTCTCGCGATCGGCATAGCGCGCGCCGCGGACGTTCACGCCGCCATCCACCGTCAGCCCCTCCACGCCGGGCACGCGCCAGGTGAGGTTGGCGAGCGCGGTCACGCGCGGCCGGCCGATCGGGCGGACGCCGATCACGCCGCGATCCACCAGCTCGCCGTCGATCCTGGCATCGAGCCAGGTCGCGCCCAGCACCGCATTCAGCCGCGACGTGAGCGGCCCGGCCAGCGACAGCTCCACGCCGCGATGGCGCACCGTGCCGACGAAATCGAACGCGCCCGCGGCATCGATCCCGGGCGTCGGCTTGGACAGGTCGAACAGGCCGGCGATCAGCGTCGGCCCGCCGGCAAAGCCGTATTTCAGCCCCAGCTCGGCCTGGCGCGAGATGGCGGCGGGAAGCACGGCGCCGCGATTGCTGGCATTGGCGGGCGCCACGCCCGCTTCCTCCAGCCCGCGCGCATAGCTGGCAAAGCCGGTGAGCCGGGAAGTGATCCCCACCGACAGCGCGCCGCCATAGAGCCAGGGCCGGGTCGTCTGCTCGGTCACCGTGCCGTCGAGTGCCCGGACGCGCTTGGCATATTCGACCCGTTGCGCGTCCAGGCGCAGTTCCGCCAGCGAGCCGATCGACAGGCGATAGCCAAGGCCGCCGGTCCATTGCCCGACATCGTCGCGCTTGCGGGCCGTGCCGAGCGCGACCGCAGGCCGGGCGATACGCGGCCGGTCGTTCACATCGGCATAGGTGCCGAGCGCAAAGGGCACGCCGGGATCGCTCTCCACCATCGAATCCCGCCGGCGGGCCATGGCGATGATGCGGTGGGTGAGATTTCCCGTGACGAACTGCTTGGCCGCGGTGACTTCGGCCGAGATCGAGTGGCGCGTCTCGGCGCCGAACAACAGGCCGCTCGCCACCGCCTCGCGGCCATTGCCGGTGAAGCGCAGCACGCTGTAGGCGCTGTGGTCATAGGGTAGCGCATTGTAGAACAGCGAGGCGCCGAACCGCCAATCCTTGCCCGCATCCACATCCGCAAAGGCGCCGATCAGGTCGGATTCGTTGCGCGCGTCCATCCAGCTCTGGGTGCGGTTGGTCCAGCGCTTCACTTCGCGCGGCGCGCCGGCCGGATTGGCATAATAGGTATCGCCTTCGCGCGGGAACCAGTTGTGGCTCCACACGCCGGTGATCCGCACGCCCGGCGCCGGCGACCAGCGCGGAACGAGGCCGATCGCAGTGAAGTCGCCGGTCGTGCCGTCGGTATATTGCTGGGCGGGCGTGAGCTGGAGGGCGCCCGCCAACGACCAGCGCCCGTCGGCCGTGCCCGCCGCGCCGCGCAGCATCGCCACCGGCCCCGAACCGCCCCACCAGCCCGCCTCGATCGAAGCGCGCACGCCGGGCGCGGCGCCGGGCATCGTATATTGCACCACGCCGGAGGGAGCGGCGAAATCGGTCCGCAGGCCGTTGGCGCCGACACGGATCGCGGTGCCGCCGTTCAGCGGCTGGAGCATGCCGGCCACGCGGACATAATAATGGTCCTCGATCCGGTAGTTGCCGGCGGCCTGCAGGTCGAACCCGCGCACCTCGCTCTCCGAATAGAGCCCCACTTCCTCGATCCCGATCCGCCGGCCGAACGCATCGTCGGCGGCGCTGACCACATCGCCGCTCGCCGGCGGCTGCGGTGCCCGCACCGTCTGCGCATGGGCGGCGGGCGCCGCCAGAAGCGGCAGGCAGAATATCGAATGACGCATGACACGAACCCTCTTCCCAACCCGGCCGGATTGGCCGGCGCGGCTGCGGCGCGTGGAGCGGGCTGGGACGAATGGATCGCGGGCGTGACGAACGGCAGTTCGCGCGCGCGCGTTCGCGGGCTATCGTGCATGCATGGAAGTGACGGCGCGCGAGTCGATCTGGAACATCAGGATCCCGTTGAGCGCGGCGACCGCGTTCGCGCTGTTCGCCTTCCTGCTCGGCTATGGGATAGGCGGGCTGGAAGCGAATACGGGCAGCTTCGCCGCGGAGCATCCGGACGAGGCACGGCTGGCGCGGCTGCTCGTCTGGGGCGCCATGCTCACCATCGCCTGGGCGAGCCGCAAGCCGATGGAGGAGATATTGCAGGCGCCGAAGCGATCGCCCCTGCTGCTCGGCGCATTCGCCTTCGTGCCGGTAATGCTCACGGAACTGGCCGCATCGCGCTTCGCGATCGCCATTTCTCCCTATCAGCTTTGCGGGCCCAACGGACCGCCGCCGGTACCGGTCGACAATTTCCTGCCCCGCGCGATCGCGCTGGGCTCGACTGCATGGCTGTCGCTGATGGCCTGGAGACGCCACCTCGCCAACCGGCACGATCCCGATGCGGCGGACGCGCCGTTCGCCGAGCAGCCGCCGGCGCCGCCCGCACCGGCGAGCGCCGAACAATGGCTCAGCCTGCCCGAGGCACCCTTCCTGCGCGTGCGCGCCTGCGACGTCGCGCAGATCCGCTCGGCGGGGAACTATAGCGAGATCCTCGCCCATGGCCGCGTGCACCTCGTGCGCGCGCCGCTGTCCGAGCTGGCGGGGCGCTTCGCGGCGTTCGGGTTCATCCGCGTGCATCGTCAGATCGTCGTGAACCAGCACCATGTCTCGCAAATCTTTCGCGAGGCGAGCGGCCGGCTCGCCGTGCAGCTCAGCTGCGGCGCCATCGTCCCGCTCGGCCGCAGCTATCGCACTGCCCTCGCCGCTTTCGCGCAGTGAATCATCCCCAGCTTTTCGGGAGCCGAATGGCGCCTGCCGCGTTGACTTGACGGCGGACGGCGATTTCGTTCGCGCAACGAAACAGACACTCTCCGGGGGACGGATGGCCACCGCGATCTCTCCAGCCACTTCGCTAGCAGCCTTTGGAGAATTGGGCCGACTGACGGCCGCGATCGGCGACGAATCGCCGCTGGGGCCCGCCGCCGGCTGGTCGAACGCGCTCCTCGCCTCGCTGCGCATGATGCTCCCCGCGCGCGCCGAGATCGTGATGTTCTGGGGCCCCGAATTCTGCGCACTCTACAACGAGGCCTATGCACCGACGATCGGCGACAAGCATCCGCGCGCGCTCGGCCAGTCGGCGCTGATATGGTGGGGCGAGCTCTGGGACGATCTCGGCCCGCTGCTCCAGGGCGTGCGCGACACCGGCGAGACCTTCTGGGCCAAGGACCGCCCCTTCTATATCGAGCGCGACCAGGGGCGCGGCGAGACCACCTATTTCGACATCAGCTATTCACCGGTGTTCGACGACGACGGGACGGTGGGCGGCGTGCTGTGCATCGTCAGCGAGACGACGGCCCGCGTGCTCGCCGAACGCGAGGCGATCGCCGATCGCAACCGGCTATGGACGCTGGCGCGCGACCCGTTCCTGATCGCGGACAGCCACGGCGTATGGCGCAACGTCAGCCCCGCCTGGACCGAAATTCTCGGCTGGAACGCCGACGAGCTGGTCGGCCGCACCTCGGAATGGATGGAGCATCCCGACGACCGCAAACGCACCCGCGCGGAGCTGACCGGGCTGCAGCAGGGCGCACCCACCCTGCGCTTCGAGAACCGCTTCCGCGGCAAGGACGGCGACTATCGCTGGTTCAGCTGGACCGCAGTGCCCGAAGGCGACCTGCTCTATTGCGTGGCCCGCGACATCACTGCCGAGCGCCAGGCGGCCGAGGCCCTTGCAGCGGCCGAGGCGGCGCTGCGCCAGTCCCAGAAGATGGAGACGGTGGGCCAGCTGACCGGTGGCGTCGCGCACGATTTCAACAACCTGCTTCAGATCGTCACCGGCAATCTCGACATTCTCCAGCGCAACCTGCCGCCCGAGCAACCGCGGCTGGTGCGCGCAGTCGGCGCGGCGATGAACGGGGCGCAGCGCGCCGCGGTGCTCACCCAGCGCCTGCTGGCATTCTCGCGCCGCCAGCCGCTCGCGCCGAAGCGGATCGATCCGAACCGGCTGATCGCCGGCATGTCCGACCTGCTCCACCGCAGCCTGGGCGAGAGGATCGAAGTGGAGATCGTGCAGGCCGCGCGCGTCTGGCCGGCGGAAGTGGATGCGAACCAGCTGGAGAATGCGCTGCTCAACCTGGCGATCAACGCGCGCGACGCGATGCCGCAGGGCGGCAAGCTGACGATCGAGACTGCAAACACCCATCTCGACAGCCACTATGCCGCGCTCGATGCCGAGGTGGCGCCCGGCCAATATGTGCTGATCTGCGTATCCGACACCGGCACCGGCATGGA
This sequence comes from Sphingomonas sp. 67-41, assembly GCF_001899725.1. Classification (NCBI taxonomy): domain Bacteria; kingdom Pseudomonadati; phylum Pseudomonadota; class Alphaproteobacteria; order Sphingomonadales; family Sphingomonadaceae; genus Sphingomonas; species Sphingomonas sp. 67-41. Next base: position 15,936 of record NZ_MKWJ01000013.1, read on the forward strand.
TGAGGAAACGCTCGCCCATGCCTTCGAGCCCTTCTTCACCACCAAGGAAGTGGGACGCGGCACGGGCCTGGGCCTGTCGATGGTCTATGGCTTCATCAAGCAGTCGGGCGGGCATGTCCGCATCCATTCGGCGTGCGGCGACGGCACGGCCGTGCGGATCTACCTGCCCCGCTTCCACGGCACAGCGCGCGACACGGCGGCCCGTGCCCCGGCCCCCTCCGCACCGCAGGGCAATGTCCATGAGACGATCCTGGTGTGCGAGGACGACGAGAATGTCCGCGCCTATACGGTCGAGGTGCTGCGCGAGCTGGGCTATCGCGTGATCGAGGCGGGGGACGGCCCCACCGCGCTCGCCGCGATCGACGCCGCGCCGGAATCGATCGACCTGCTGTTCACCGACGTCGTGCTTCCCCGCGGCATGACCGGCGCGGTGCTCGCCAGCGAGGCGCATGCGAAGCGGCCGGATCTCAAGATCCTCTTCACGACCGGCTATGCCCGCAACGCGATCGTCCATCACGGCCGGCTCGATCCCGGCGTGCAGCTGCTGCCCAAGCCCTTCACCTATACCGACCTGGCGGCAAAGGTTCGCGAGATGCTCGACCAGTGACTCCCCGTATGAAAGGGAGAGGTGCTGCGCGTCGGTTGCCGTTCGTCCCCGATCCGCCTAGCACATCGGCATGCGCATCCTCCCCGCTCTCGCCGCCGCGATCGTGATCGCCGCGCCCGCCGCCGCCCAGACCGGCAAGCCCGCCCCGATCCTGACCACGCCCGAAGCGAAGGACGCGTGGACCCATGCCGTGCCCGAAGTGGCGCGAGTCACGCATGTCGATCTGAACCTCGACGTCGATTTCGCCGGCAAGACGCTGTCCGGCGTCGCGACGCTCGACGTGCTCGCCGCTGCGGGCGCGAAGGAGGTCGTGCTGGACGTCGACGACCTCGACGTGATCTCGGTCACCTGCCCCAAGGGCAAGCCGCTCCCCTTCGCGATCGGCCCGCGCGACAAGGAACTGGGCTCGGCGCTCACGGTGCAGCTCGAGGGCAACAAGCAGATCCTGATCCGCTACAAGACGCGGCCGGGCGCATCGGCGCTCCAGTGGCTCGCACCAGAGCTCACCGCCGGGAAGCGCAAGCCCTATCTGTTCAGCCAGGGCCAGCCGATCAACAACCGCAGCTGGATTCCCACCCAGGACAGCCCGGGCATCCGCCAGACCTGGTCGGCCACGCTCACCGTGCCCGCCGGCCTCGTCGCGGTGATGAGCGGCGACCGGCTCGACGGCGAGAAGGGCCAGGCCGCGCCGGACGGCAGGCGCAGGTTCCGCTTCCGGATGGACAAGCCGGTGCCGCCCTATCTCGTCGCGATGGCCGTGGGCGACCTCGCCTTCAAGGCGACCGGCAAGCGATCGGGCGTGTGGACCGAGCCTTCGATGCTCGATGCCGCAGCGCATGAGGTCGGCGATGTCGAGAAGATGATCGACGCGGCACAGGCACTTTACGGCCCCTATCGCTGGGGCCGCTACGACATGCTCGTGCTGCCGCCCAGCTTCCCCTATGGCGGCATGGAGAACCCCACCCTCACCTTCCTGACGCCGACGATCATCACCGGCGACCGCTCGAACACCGACGTCGTCGCGCACGAACTGGCGCACAGCTGGTCGGGCAATCTCGTCACCAACGCGACCTGGTCGGACAGCTGGCTCAACGAAGGCTTCACCACCTATTTCGAGAATCGGATCATGGAGGCGGTCTATGGCAAGGAGCGCGCCGCCATGTACGCCGATCTCGACTGGGACGGGCTGCAGCGCGACATCCGCGATGCCGGCGGCGGCGACGCGGCCACCACGCGCCTCCACGGCGATCCGGGCGCGACCTTCGGCCAGCTCGACTATTTCAAGGGCTCCACCTTCCTGCGCACGATCGAGGCAGCGGTGGGCCGGGCGAAATGGGACGCCTATCTGCGCGCCTATTTCGATCGCCACGCCTTCCAGCCGCAGACCACCACCGGCTTCCTGGCGGACCTGCGCGCCAACCTGATCAGGGGCGACAAGGCGCTCGAGGCGAAGCTGGAGCTCGATCGCTGGGCCTATCGCCCGGGGCTGCCCGACAATGCCGTGCACGTGACTTCGGCAACGCTTGCCGCCGTCGACGCGAAGCTCGCGGCGTTCAACGCCGGCGGCCCGGCGAGCGCGGTGCAGCCGGCCGGCTGGGCGACCCAGCAATGGCTGCGCTTCCTGAACGGCCTCCCGCGCCAGCAGCCGCCCGCGCGCCTTGCGGAACTCGATGGGGCGCTCGGCCTCTCCACCTCGAACAATGCCTATGTCCGGTCGGCCTGGGCCGAACTGGCCATTGCCAATCGCTACGAGCCGGCACTCCCCGGGATCGAGGAATTCGTGAAGCGGGTCGGCCGTGGCCTGCTGATCTACCCGATCTACAAGGACCTGATGGCCCAGGGCGACTGGGGCAAGCCGATCGCTCTGCGCTTCTACGAAGGTGCCAAGGCAGGCTATCACCCGAATGCGGCAGCGGGCGTGGCGAAGATCGTCGGGGCGGAATAGCCTCCGCCATTATCCTGATGCAAACCCGTTGCCCCGGCCTGTCACCCTGGCCGTGCCGGGGTCGACGGTGCCGCGCCCACTGACTTGCCGCGCCTTGTCCAAAGCCCGCCTTCCGGCGGATCCCCGCGCAAGGCCGGGAGGACGGTCGAGCGTCAGTCGAACGCGAACACCTCGGTGGTCCGCATCGCGCCGCTATCCGTCTCGGCGAATCGATATTCCGCCAGTGCCCGCAGCCGTTCCAGCGGCAACGGCGCGCGGCGGGGATCGCCGACCAGCACCTCCGCCCCAGCCGCCCGGCAGCGGGCAAGGAAGGGCTCCACCCGCGACGCCGGCTCGGGATCGTAGAACACGTCCCCGGCCAGCACGATATCCACCTCCGGCGCCGCCCCCCCGGTCAGATCGGCGTGCACCGTCTCGACTGCCATGCCGTTCGCCGCCGCATTCAGCGCCGCGGCCGCCAGCGCATAGGGGTCGATGTCCACCGCCAGCACCTTCGCCGCCCCGGCCTTCGCCGCCGCGATCGCCACCAGCCCCGAGCCGCAGCCCAGGTCGAGCACCCGCCGCCCGGCCACGACCTCCGGCCGGTCGAGCACGAACCGCGCCAGCGCCAGCCCGCCCAGCCAGTAATAAGCCCAATAAGGCGAGCCGAAGTCCCGATCCGCCGCCGCCAGCCGGCCAAGCCCGCTGGCGGGCACCGCCTTGTGCAGCGCGATCCCTGCAATGCCCGGCACCGGCAGCACGGGGAGGCGTGCCCGGATGAAATCGCTCGGGTTCAGGCGGGTCTTCCTATTCGCCAGTGTCGGGCGCCGGACAGCGTGCGGTCTCGCACCAGCGCCAGTCGAGATTGAACCAGCCGCGGGTCGGGCGTGGCTTGCCGTCGGGATCGAGCGCGGGAAGAAAGATCGCGCGCTCCACGAACAGCGGGCACATGTTGCCGGCCAGGGCCTGGGTGGTGTTGGTGCTCTCGATCCGGCAATTCTGCGGCCGGCCCTGCGCCGTGATGTCATAGGCGATGCGCACCTTGCCGGTGTTCACCTGCCTCCAGGCGATCGGCGGATAGTCCGAATAGCGGATCCAGCCGGCCCGCCCAATCGGCACGGCACCGCCGAACTGCCGGTTGGAGGTCCCCAGCTTCCAGCGCACGATCACCGAATAGTCGGCCGGCACTGCCTGGCCCTTCTCGACTCGCGGCGGAAAGATGTCGCGCGCCGCGACAAGCTCGCAGCTGGCTCGCTTCAGCGGCGCCATCGCTCCGCCGCCCGGCGCGCTGCATCGGAGCGCGCCATCGGCCGAGACGCTCAGCTTCACCGCCACATCGCCTTCGAGCTTCTGTGCCAGTGCGTCGGCGGGATAGAGATCCGCGCCCGCATCGATCACCAGCGGCCCGGGATCGGCCGCGCCCAGCGCCAGGATCAGCAGCAATGCCATCAGCGTGCCCTCCACGCGCCCGCGGCCAGGCAGAGCCACCCCGCGATCAGCGCCGCGCCGCCGAGCGGCGTCACCGCGCCCAGCCAGCGCGGACCGCCCAGCGCCATCAGGTAGAGCGTCCCCGCGAACACCGCGCCGCCGATCACGAACAGCCAGGGCGAGATCCGCGCGCCCATCCGCACCGCGACCAGCGCCGCCACTGCGTGGACCAGCTGGTAATGCCCGCCGGTCTTGAGCCATTCCGCCGCCTCGCCGCTCGCGCCGTGCGCGCCGAACGCCCCTGCCGCCACCGCCGCCGCGCCCGAAAGCGCCGCCAGCACCGTCACGATCCTCACAGCCCGATCTCCTCCAGGAAATGCGGCCCGCTCGCCGCCACCATCGCCACCGCCACGGCGAGCGCCGCGGCGCTCATCACCAGCACCGCGCCCGCCAGCATGTCCTTCGCGGCCTTGATCGACGGATGGATGCCGGGATGCAGCAGGTCGATCACCGCTTCCATCGCCGAATTGACCAGCTCCAATGCCAGCACGATCGCGCAGCAGACCGCGACCAGCGCCCACCAGACGGGCGCCGGCCTAAGCAGGAGCAGCGCGAGCAGGGCCATCCCGCGAGGCGCGCCTGGCTGCGAAAGCTCGCCTCGCGCGCCCAGCCGGCGCGGATGCCGGCCAGCGCGAACCCCATCCGCGCGCGGAAGGGCCGCCCCTTCATCCCGAGGACTCGAGGTCGATCTCGATCGCGGCCGCCCTGCTCGCATGGGTGACCATGCCGTCGATTCCGGCCCGCAGATCGCCGGTCTCGCGCTGCACGTCCAGCCGGGCATTGTCGCGGCGGCGATATTCCGCCTCGGTCCTGTCGATCTCCATCTGGTCGACGCCCACCGCCTGCATCGCCTGGCGCGCCATCATCACGGCGCTCTCGAGCACTTCGCGCACCACGCCGCCCACCGGCGCGCCCTTCATCTTGATCACGCTGCGCCGGTCATAGGCCCGTACGAACACCGTCGCCCTGGGGAAGGCGTAATGGACCGCTTCGAGGAACTCGGTGTCGATCTTGTCGCCATCGTTGCAGAACAGCACCAGCTCCGCCTCGGCCGCGCCCGCCTGGCGCAACATGTCGATGCGCAGGCCGTCGCCATAATAGACCTTCATGCCGAAATCATTTGCGGTCTGGATCATCTCTACATCGGTGTCGATGATGGTGACGGGGATGTCCTGCGAGAGCAACATCTGCGCCACCGTCTGGCCAAAACGGCCATAGCCCACCACCACGGCATTGGCGCCCTCGTGCTGCGGCCCCTCGACGCCTTCCACGCTCGGCGCGGGCTCGGTCCGCAGCCGCTTGGTCGCCATCATCAGGAACGGCGTGGTCGCCATCGACAGGGTCACGATCGCGCCGAAGATGCTCGCCGCCTGCCCCTCGATCAGCATCGCCGACTGGGCCTGGGCGAACAGGACGAAGCCGAACTCGCCGCCCTGGCTGAGCAGGACGCCCAATGCGAAGGCCTGGCGCCGCGGCATGCCGAACGCCATGCCCAGCCCCATGATGATCGCGGCCTTGGCGGCAATCAGCGCCAGTGCCATGCCGACGACGAAGAACGGCCGCTCGGCGATCGCGTGGAGGTTCAGCGTCATGCCCACGGCGAGGAAGAACAGCCCGAGCAGGATCGAGCGGAACGGCTCGACATCCGCCTCCAGCTCGTGGCGATAGGGCGAATCGGCCAGCATCACGCCCGCGATGAATGCGCCCAGCGCCGCGGAAAGCCCCAGCGCCTCCATGATCGCCGCGGCCGCAATCACCGTGAACAGCCCGGCGAAGATGAACATCTCGCGCTCGCCGAGATTGCCGATCAGCCGGAACAGCGGGCGCAACAGATAGCGGCCGGCCAGGATCAGGCCGATGATCGCCAGCACGGTATAGACGCCGAGCAGCCAGCCGGGGGTGCTGCTCTGATGTTGCGGGTTGCGCGAGAGCGCCGCCACGATGGTGATCAGCGGGACGATCGAGAGGTCCTGGAACAGCAGGATCGCGAAGGCGCGCTCGCCGAGCGGGGTGCGCAGGCGCCCCGCCGATTGCAGCATCGGCAGCACCTGCGCGGTCGAGGACAGCGCCAGCGGCAGGCCGAGCGCGAGCGCCGCGCCGATCGAACTGCCCGTAGCCAGCCACACCATGCCCGCGATCACCAGGCCGCAGATCACCACCTGCAGCAGGCCGAGCCCGAAGATGTCGCGCCGCATCCGCCACAATCGCGAGGGGCTGAGCTCCAGGCCGACCAGGAAGAGCAGCAGCGCGATGCCCAGTTCGGCGATGCCCATCTTGCTCTCGGCATCGCCGACCAGCCCGAGCACCTGCGGCCCGACGATCGCACCGGCGACCAGATAGCCCAGCGTGGCGCCAAGCCCGAACCGGCGGAACACCAGCACGAAGACCAGCGCGAAACCGAGCAGCGGCACATATTCGCCGAGCAGCGAAGCCTCGTTGGCGTGCTCCATCAGCCGCGCGCCCGCCGGGCGGCCTCGGCCGCCGCCTCGAAAGCGAGCAGGATTGCCGGATGGCGCCCGCGATGCTCCAGTGCCGGCGCGAACAGGTCGAGCCCCGGCCAGTCGGGCGGCGTGGCGCGTGCGCCGGACAGCCAGCCGGCAAGATCGTCGCGCGCGGCTTCGAGCTCCTGCGGCGAACGGCCGACGGCATGCGCCTCCATCAGCGCCGCCGATGCCTGGCCGAGCGCGCAGGCACGCACTACCATGCCGATCGCGGCAATCCGCCCGTCCTCGTCCAGGTTCACATCGACAGTGACGCGGCTCCCGCAGGCCGGGGAGCGTTTCTCGGACGACGCCATCGCGCCTTCCAGCCGCGCCTCGAACGGCACGGAAGCCGCTAGGCGCAATATCTCGGTGTTGTAGAGCGGCGCGTTCATCTCGTTCCGACTTAGGGGAGAGGCGCGCGAAGTGCGACCCCCCTGATGCATGGAATTCGCCCCGTTCACATGTCGAATTCGAAGAACCAGACCGTGGCCAGCCCCTTCTCCGCCCGCAGCACCAGCGCTCCGCCGCGCGCCTCCTGCGTCTCGATCTTCGCGCCCTCGGCATCGGCCGGCAGATGGGCCGGCCACCACGGCACGGGCGGCGACAAGGGGCCGCCTGCGCTCCCGTCGAATGGATCGCGTCCCGGCCGCAGCGTTCCTCCACCCAGCACCGTGGCGGCAAACCGCCGGGCTTCCGCCTCGGGCAGCTCGAACCGCATCCAGTGCCGGCAATCGACGCCGCATTGCTCGTAGTAATGAAGGTGCCGGGCGTCCGCCGGCAGCGTGCCGGGGCCGGTGAAGCGGATACGCGCGCGATCCGCATCGGCCACTTCGTCGGCCGGCGGAGTCTTGATGCACGCCCGGCAGAAATCGAGCGGCGATTCGCAGCCAGCGAGCGCCAGCAGCGCCAGCGCCGCGGCCGCCCGCCGGCTCATTGCGCGTTGCCGGCGGCTCCGGTGCCGTTGTCGACCTCATCCCCGAACACCGGCTCGCCCTTGCGGCGGCGATCGACGAAATCGGCGATGCTGGCGCTGGTGGCGTTGAGCAGCGGATAGGTGGTCGATTTCGTGATCCATTGCGGCCGATTGGCCGGGCCGCCGCTCACCGTGTCGAACAGCAGCACGATCAGCAGGAAGCCGATGCTGACCAGGATCAGGCCCTTGAGCGCGCCGAAACCCAGGCCCAGGGCACGGTCGATCGGGCCAAGGAAGCTCTCGCGGGTTCGCGAGCCGATCGCGCGGGCGAGCAGCCGTCCGCCGAAATAGGTGACGCCGGTCAAGATCACGAAGGCGAGCACCGCCCCGCCCTGCTCGGTGCCGACCACCCCGGCCAGCGCCGCGGCGAGCGGCGTGTGGAACAGCTTGAGCGCGAGCACGATCAGCAGCCACGCGACCAGCGCCAGCACTTCGGTGACGAAGCCGCGCAGGAAGCCCAGCACGGCGGCGCCGCCGATCGCGAGCAGCACGATGATGTCGAGCCCGGTCAAAGTCATTGGAACACGTCCCTCCCCGGGGACGGCCTATAGCGGAGGATGGATGGGAAACGGGAGAGGAAATCAGCCCTGCCGGGTGATCCGCAGCGCCCAGCGGTCATAGCCGAGCTCCTCGACGCGCTTCATGATCGCCTGCGCCAGCGCCGAGGAGGGCACCGCCTCGCGGCACAGCACCCATAGATAGCGCCCGCTCGGTTCGCCGACGATCGACCATGCATACTCCTCGTCATGATCGAGGATCCAATAGTCGCCGGTGTAGAGCGGACCGAAGAACGAGACCTTCAGCTTGGCGTTGGTCGCCTCGTCGGCGACGACGGCCTTGCCCTCGGAGACGCTGCGATCGCCGTCCGGCCAGCCCTGGGTGCCGCTGTTGGTCACGCTGATCTTGCCGTCCTCGAGCAGCGCATATTCGGCGGTCACGGCGTCCAGGCCCTTCTCGAAGCGGTTCTCGTGCCGCGCCAGCTCGTACCATTTGCCGAGATAGCGCGTGAGATCGACCGGCCGCGCCGGCTCGGGCACCTTCTTGTTGATCACCGGCGGGCGGGTCGCGCGCGAATAGAGGAAGAGGCCGCCGATCGCGGCGACCGCGACTCCCGAGGCGATGGAAATGGCAGTGCTTCGCTTCATTCCGTCAATGTGGGGCGTAAGGCGCGGAAAGGATAGCCCTCTCAATGATAGGGCGTGCAGCTCCGCTCCCTCTGGTTCCACGGCGGGATGATCCGCACCCGGCGCTTGCCGTAATAGCTGAGGTCCATCGACACGCGCACCGGCACGCCCTTGCGGGTGTAGATGTCCTGGTCACCCCATCGCTCGTTGCCGGTCTCGCAATGCATCCAGCCCCGCCGCTGCAGTGCCTCGACCAGCTTGTAGATCTCCTTCTGGTCCCCGTTCCGCCACAGGGTCAGGTGGTCGAAGCCGCCGCGCCCGTCGCTGCCGATCAGGTCGATGGCCGCGTCATAGGGGCCTTCGCCGACCACCATCAGCCCCGCGCGGCGGCAGCGCGCGCGGAACGCGTCGATCTTGACGCATTCGGTGAAGCCGGCGCGCCGCGCATCCGCCGCACTGCCGCTCACCGGCAAGCCTTCGAACGCAAGCGATGGCGGCGGGGTGCGGGCGGGCTCGGCGCCTGCCCACAGGATCGCCCCCATCAGCGCCACGGCGCAGGATGTCGGCACCAGCATCCCGGGGCGCGCCCATTCGCCGGCCAATTCTCGCAACATCGATCGCCCCGCCAATCTGCTTGCGATACGATATTCTATAGCCCGGCAAGCGATTGCAACCCCTTGGCAATTGACGGAGCCGCGCCCTAACGCCCCAGCAGATGATCGACGAACTGGCCGAGCGACTTGAACCCCGCCAGTTGCAGCCCTCCCTTGTCCTTCGCCTGCACGGCGGGGGCGAGCGCGCGGCCGAAGCCCAGCTTCGCCGCCTCGCGGCAGCGCAGCGCGCCATGTGCGACGGGGCGCACTTCGCCCGACAGCGCGATCTCGCCGAACACCACGGCGTCCGCCGCGATCGGCCGTTCGGCCAGCGCCGAGACGAGCGCCGCCGCCACCGCCAGATCCGCCGCCGGATCCTGCACCCGATAGCCGCCGGCGATGTTGAGATAGACTTCGCAGGTCGAGAAGCTGAGTCCGCAGCGCGCCTCCAGCACCGCGAGGATCATCGCCAGCCGCCCGCTGTCCCAGCCGACCACCGCGCGCCGCGGCGTCGCGCCGCTCGCCAGCCGCACGGTGAGCGCCTGCACTTCGATCAGCACCGGCCGGGTTCCCTCCAGCGCGGGGAACACCACCGTGCCGGTCACATTCTCGTCGCGCGACGTGAGGAACAGCGACGAGGGATTGGAGACTTCCTCCAGCCCCTCGGTCTGCATCGCGAATACGCCGATCTCGTCGGTGCCGCCGAAGCGGTTCTTCACCGCGCGCAGGATGCGGTACTGGTGGCTGCGCTCGCCCTCGAACGCCAGCACCGTGTCGACCATGTGCTCGAGCACGCGCGGGCCGGCGATGCTGCCGTCCTTGGTGACATGGCCGACCAGCACCAGCGCGGTGCCGCGCTCCTTGGCGAAGCGGATCAGTTCGCCCGAGGCGGCACGCACCTGGCTCACCGTTCCCGGTGCGCCTTCGATCAGGTCCGAATGCATCGTCTGGATCGAATCGATGATCAGCAGCGCGGGCGGCGCGCCCTCGCCCAGCGTGGTCAGGATGTCGCGCACCGAAGTCGCCGCGGCGAGCATCACCGGCGCCTTGCCCAGGCCCAGCCGCCGCGCGCGCAGCCGCACCTGGTCCGCCGCTTCCTCTCCCGAGACATAGGCGACGGAGAGCCCCCGCGAAGCGATCTTGGCCGCCGCCTGGAGCAGCAGCGTCGACTTGCCGATGCCGGGATCGCCGCCGATCAACGTGGCGGAGCCCTCGACGAAGCCGCCGCCCAGCGCGCGGTCGAACTCGGCGATGCCGGTCGAGGTGCGCTCGGGCAGCGCGATATCGGTGTTGAGCCCGGTCAGCTGGATCGCCCGCCCGCCGGACTGGAGGTTGTGGCGGGCCTGGAACGGCGTCACCACCGCCCCGGCATCCTCCACCATCTGGTTCCACTCGCCGCAATCGCCGCATTGCCCGGCCCATTGCGAGGAGACCGAGCCGCAGGCCTGGCAGACATAACGCTTCTTGAGTTTCGCCATGCCCGCGAGACTAGCGAGAGAACAAGATAGGAACAAGCCTGGAAACGCCCGTTCGCCGGGCGACGGGGGCGGGGCCGGGACCCTGCACGCGATACCGACGGTTTCTCCACCCCTCCTCCACAAAGGAGAACTATGCGCCAAGGTTGCCCCCCGGGCCCGCGGGCGGTATCGCGCGCGCCATGAAGCCTACCGACCTCCGCGTCGCGCTGTTCAGCGGCAACTATAACTACGTCCGCGACGGTGCGAACCAGGCGCTCAACCTGCTCGTCGGCTATCTGCTCGATCAGGGCGTGAAGGTCCGCGTCTATTCGCCGACCACCGACACGCCCGCCTTCCCGCCGACGGGCGATCTGGTGAGCGTGCCCGCGCTGCCCGTGCCGGGCGGGCGCGACGAGTACAAGTTCGCCAAGGGCATCAAGGCGGTGCTGCCCGACCTGGAGGCCTTCGCCCCCAATCTCGTCCATGTCTCCGCGCCCGAGATACTCGGCCACCGCGCAGTCACCTGGGCGCGCCGGAACAACATCGCTTCGGTCGCCTCGGTCCATACCCGGTTCGAGACCTATCCAGCTTATTATCATATCGGCTTCGTCACGCCGCTGCTGATCTGGACGCTCACGCGCTTCTACAACCGGTTCGACACCGTGATGCCCACGGGGCGCGGCATGGAGGAGCTGCTGCGCAGCTGGGGCGTCGAGCGGCCGATGCAGATCTGGTCGCGCGGCGTGAATCACGATCGCTTCAATCCGGGCCGGCGCAGCCTCGAATGGCGGCGCGCCCTCGGCATCGCGGATGACGAAGTCGCCGTGAGCTTCCTCGGCCGGCTGGTGCTGGAAAAGGGGCTCGACATCTTCGCCGAAGTGGTCGGCGAGTTGCAGCGGCGCGGCGTGAAGCATCGCGTGCTGGTGATCGGCAAGGGCCCCGCGCAGCAATGGTTCGCCGATCGCGTGCCCGACGCGGTGTTCGCCGGCTTCCAGGCGGGCGACGATCTGGGGCGTGCGGTCGCTTCGATGGACGTCTTCTTCAACCCCTCCCTCACCGAGAGCTTCGGCAACGTCACGCTGGAGGCAATGGCCGCCGGCGTGGCCGTGGTCGCCGCCAATGCGGTCGGTCCGGTCGGCATGGTGGAGGAGAATGTGAGCGGCCTGCTGGTCGATCCCGGCAAGGGCGCGGTGGGCCGCTATGCCGATGCGATCCAGCATTATTGCGAGAACCATGCCGCGCGGAAAGCCGCGGGCGCGGCCGGGCATGCGATCGCCGAGACCTATCAATGGGACGCGATCAACCAGAAGGTGCTCGACGCCTATCTCGAGGCGATCGCGCGGCGGGGGTGAGAAAATGCGGGGACGCGGAAGCGATGCGAGTCCCCGCCTCAGGCGTCACTTCCACGCATATCGCAGCCCGTCCTCGCGAAAGGCGAACCGGTCGAGATGGCGCTCCACCGCCCCCTTCAGCCCCTCGAGCTGCTCAGGCGAGCTGGCGTCGATGCGGATGTCGAGCCCGGTCTCGGCGACGTTGAAGGTCACCACCGCGTCGCCGGGATGGTCCGCGCCGCGCGCATCCTTCGGGAAGATCACCGTGCCGTTCTCCGGCGTGAACTCCACCTGAAGGCTGTGCTCCCAATGCTTGCACAGCTGCTGCAGATAGCGGCTGGCATGTGCGGTGGGGGCCAGCGTCTCGGCCGAAAACAGAGTCATGGTCATGCGCTTCGTCTCCATCGGCGGCGGCACGATCCCGAGCCGCCGCCTCAGCATTTCAATCCGCGGCACCGGGCTCAGAGCCGCTCGATCTTCCGCGCCGCCTCGTCGAGGATCTCCGCGACACCGTGCAGCATGTCGGCATCGACGCTTTCACCCGCAAGACGTTCCTGCAGCACGGCACGCAGATTGCCCATCGCGCGGCGGATCGGGCCGCCATGGGATCGCTCGCGCAGCCCCGCCAGTTGCTGGAGCCGCTCGAACAGCGCCGCCACTTCCTCGGTCCGCTCGGCGAGATGCGCCGTGCCCGCCTCGGTGATCGCGAACTGCTTCTTGGCGCCTTCGCTCTTGCTCTCCTCGATCAGGCCCATGTCGTCGAGCATGGTGAGGGTCGGATAGACCACGCCCGGGCTGGGGGCATAGGCGCCGCCCGAACGCTCCTCGATCTCGCGGATCAGGTCATAGCCATGGCGCGGCTGTTCCTCGATCAGCTTGAGGAGGATGAGGCGCAGCTCGGTGCCGTCGAACATGCGGCGTCGACCGCCCCGTTCCCCACGCTCGCCAAAGCCGCCGCGCCCCATGCCCCATCCGATGATGAAGTCCGGCGCGCCGCCGCCAAAGCCGCCGCGGCGGCCGAAATGCATGCCGCGATGGCCGCAATGATGATGTCGCATAATATCTCCTGTACGACTCGTGATTGCTCTAAGATATATCTTAAATCACTCTTTACAAGCCTCGACGTTGACAATCCTGCTTGTTCCCGTATTGTTCCACAATGCCTGCCAACCTTTCCTTCCCCGCGGCCGCCCTGCGCGGGAAGACAGGGAAGCGCCGAGCCGCGCGCGATGATGTCGGGGCTTTCGTGACTTTCCGGCGCCGATATCCGCAGTGGGAAAACGGGCCCGCCGGGCTTATCTGTGCCGACGATGGCTGATCTTTTCGCGACCGAGGAACAGGCGCCGCACGCCCCCGGAAGTGCCGCCGGCCCGCTGGCCGACAGGCTGCGCCCGCAACGGCTCGAGGATGTCGTGGGGCAGGAGCATCTGACCGGTCCCGAAGGCGCGATCGGGCGGATGGTCGCGGCGGGCAAGCTCTCGTCGATCATCCTCTGGGGCCCGCCCGGCACCGGCAAGACCACGATCGCGCGCCTGCTCGCCGATGCGGTGGGCCTGCGCTTCGTCGCGATCAGCGCGGTCTTCTCGGGCGTCGCCGATCTCAAAAAGGTGTTCGCCGAGGCGAAGGAATATGCCCGGCTCGGCCGGCGCACGCTTCTGTTCGTGGACGAGATTCACCGGTTCAACCGCTCGCAGCAGGACGGCTTCCTGCCCTATGTCGAGGACGGCACCGTCACCCTGGTCGGCGCGACCACCGAGAACCCGTCGTTCGAGCTCAACGCGGCGTTGCTCAGCCGCGCGCAGGTGCTGATCCTCCGCAGGCTCGACCATGAGGCGCTCACGCTGCTGCTCGATCGCGGCGAGGCGCTGGAGGCGCGCCCCCTGCCCCTGACCCCCGAAGCGCGCGACGCGCTGGTGGCAAGCGCGGACGGCGACGGGCGCTTCCTGCTCAACCAGGCCGAGACTCTGTTCTCGGTACGGTTCGAGGCGCCGCTCGATCCCGCCGGCCTGTCGAACTTCCTCCAGCGCCGCGTCGCGGTCTACGACAAGGATCGCGAGGGGCATTACAACCTGATCTCCGCGCTGCACAAATCGGTGCGCGGCAGCGATCCCCAGGCGGCGCTCTATTATCTCGCCCGCATGCTCACTGCCGGCGAGGAACCGCTCTACGTGCTGCGCCGGCTGGTGCGCATGGCGGTGGAGGATATCGGCCTCGCCGATCCCAACGCGCTGCTCCAGTGCCTCGCGGCCAAGGACACCTATGAATTCCTCGGCTCTCCCGAGGGCGAGCTGGCGATCGCCCAGGCCTGTCTCTATGTCGCCACCGCGCCCAAATCGAACGCGGCCTATACCGCACAGAAGGCGGCGTGGCGCGCGGCGAAGGAGACCGGCTCGCTGATGCCGCCGCAGAACATCCTCAACGCCCCCACCCGGCTGATGAAGGACATCGGCTATGGCAAGGGCTATACCTATGATCACGACGCCGAGGGCGGCTTCTCGGGCGACGATTACTGGCCCGAGGAGATGGCGCCGCAGACCTTCTACACCCCCACCGATCGCGGCCATGAGAAACGCATCGCCGAACGCATCGCCTGGTGGAACGAGATGCGCGAGCGGCGGCGGGACGACGGAAGGAAATCGGGCGAATGAAGGACTGGGAAGACGCCACTGCCTATGCCCGCACGCTGCCCGACGTGGTGATGGAGAAATGGTGGGGCACGCCCTGCCCCAAGATCAACGGCAAGGGCTTCATGTCGCCCGGGCGCGAGCAGGGCAGCTTCGGGCTGATGGTCACCAGCCCCGAGAAGGAGATCCTGTTCGAAACCGATCCGGAGACCTTCTGGCAGACCGCTCACTACGCCAATTATCCGATGCTGCTCGTGCGCTACGGAACCGACAGTCGCGAGCGGATCGAACTCTATATCCAGCGCGCCTGGTGGGACCGCGCGAAGAAGCCCCAGCGCATCGCGGCCGGAATGGCGGAGCGGCCATGAGCGCTCCTCCTTTCCTTCCGAGGAACTAAGTGCCCGCTTTCACCGATTTCATCGCGATCGACTGGTCGGGCCAGGCAGTCGAGCGGCCCAGGGGGCTCGCCGTGGCGCGCGCCGGGGCCGGCGCCGGTCCGCCCGAACTGGTCGAGCGCGCCTGGTCGCGCCAGGACATTGCCGACTGGCTCGCCGAACTGGCGGACGGCGGCACGCGGGCGCTGATCGGGCTCGACCTGTCCCCCGCCTTCCCGCTGGTCGACGAAGGCGCGTATTTTCCCGGCTGGGAACGCTCCCCGCCCGACGGGCCCGCCTTGTGGAAGCTGGTCGACCAACTCTCCGCCGAAGACCCGCACCTTGCCGCCAGCAGCTTCGTGAGCCACCCGGAGGCGCGCCGCCATTTCCGCCGGATGGGCGATTGCGGCGACCTCTTCCCGCCCGGCCGTGGCCGTTTTCGGGTGTGCGAGCATGGCCAGGCGGCGATGCACCTGTCGCCCTATAGCTGCTTCAACCTGGTCGGCGCGAGCCAGGTCGGGAAGTCGAGCCTCACCGGCATGCGCGTTCTGCACCGATTGCGGGGCAAGCTGCCGCTATGGCCCTTCGATCCGCTGCCCGAGGCCGGCCCGGTGCTGGTCGAGATCTACACCGCGCTCGCCGCGCGGGCTGCCGGCATGCGCAAGGGCATCTCCAAGATCCGCGACGCCGCGACGCTCGACGGGATGCTGGCCGCGCTCGGCTCCCGAGCCCATGCACCGCTCATCCGCTATGACGATCACGCCACCGATGCGATGCTCAGCGCGGCCTGGCTGCGGCATGTCGCCGGCCGGCCGGAACTCTGGACGCCCGCCGGCCTGACGCCGGAATTGGCCCGCACCGAAGGCTGGACCTTCGGCGTCCCCTGAGCCGTCATTGATCTCGGCCAGGCGCATTTTCGTCGCATGGGCGATGTGCGCGCGCCGCCGAGCCAGCAGCGTCCCCCAAAGGGCACCCGTCGCGGGGCCGTTCTCCAGGGAGCATTTGCATGCAGGCCGTCCTCCTCATCCTCTCCTGCCTCGCGGCGGCGCCGCACGACGCGCCGCAACAGGCGGCCAGACCGGCGCAATCTGCCGCCAAGACGCCGCCCGCCCCGACCGTGCTCAAGCTGCGCACCGGCATGAAGGTCTATTCGTCGGACGGCGTGCTCGTCGCGGAGACCGCGCACATTCCCTCGCCTGTCGGCTTCTACGAGCCCAACGCCAGCTTCTTCACCGCGCAGGAACGGCCGTTCATGGAACGGCGCATCTATGCCCGCGAGGCCTGGCTGGACGGCGATGTGGTGCGGTTGCGGATGACCGCCGCGCAGTTCCGCGCACGCGGCCAGAACCCGCCGGGCGCACCCGGCTCATAGGCGCTCGCCTAGGCGGGCTCGGCCGCGATCTGGCGGAGCGCCTGCTCGAAAGCCTCGGGCGGCTGGCCGCCCGAGATCAGCCATCGGTCGTCGATGACGATCGCGGGCACCGAGTGGATGCCGCGTCCCTGCCAGAGCTGCTCGGCCTGGCGAACCTCCGCGGCATAGCGGCCCGAAGCGAGCACCTCACGCGCGGCCGCGCCGTCCAGCCCGGCCTTCTCCGCCGCGGCAACGAGCACGTCATGGTCCGACGGGTCGCGCTGGTCGGTGAAATAGGCTTCGAACAGCGCATGCTTCAGCGCCGCCTGGCCGCCCTCGATCGCCGCCCAGTGGAGCAGCCGGTGCGCATCGAACGTGTTGTAGATGCGGCTGTCGGCCGAACCGTTCATCGTGAAGCCCAGCGCCGCCGCGCGGTCGCGGATCATCTGGCGGTTCACCGCCGATTGCTCGGGCGTGGAGCCATATTTCCGCGCGATGTGCTCGCCGACATTCTCGCCCTCGGGCGCCATGTCCGGGTTGAGCTCGAACGGCTGGAACCGGATTTGCGCGGCGACCAGGTCACCGGTCCGGGCCAGGGCTTCTTCCAGGCCCTTCAGGCCGATGATGCACCAGGGGCAGGAGACGTCGGAGACGAAATCGATCTTTAGAGAGCGGGGCATCGGCAATCCTTGTGTCGGCATGTTCCGCCAAGATGGGAGCCGGGCGTCCCGATGCCAATGTCAGCCCCGCTTCAGCGCGTCCGCCCGCCGGAGATATTCGTCCGCCATCTCGAAGCGGATGCGCCGTACGCCGGGATCGTCGCTGTCCGCTGCCCGCGCGCGCTCCTCCCGTGCCCGGCGCTGCAGATAGGCGCGCTCATCCTCCGCCACTTCCGGCTCCGCCACCTTCGCCGGCAGTTCGGCCACGGCCCCGCGCTTCGGCTCGGTGGCCAGCGCCTCGTACATCGCCGCCAGGGTCAGGTGCTGTTCGCGAGCGGAACCCGTCAGTTCCGCCGCCATTTCGCGCTGGAGCGCCGCGCGGGCCTGGTAATAGTCGTGCTGCTTGTTCATCGCTGTCCCCGCTGCGCGGATGCAATTCTACGAGACCTTGCGCAAAAGCGAAGGTTTCCGGGCAGCAATGGTCGCTCGGGGGCGCCATTCCATCGCATATCCCGGCACCCTGCGCATGTCGCCGAAGGGGCTTGCATGCACTACAAATGTAGCGTAAGCTACAAATGTAGCGTAAAGGGATTCTCATGCTGAACAACCTGCCGCCCCGCGAACGCCAGATCGTCGACCTGCTCTACGAGCGGGGCGCGATGGCGGTGTCCGACGTCTGCGACGCCCTGCCCGACAAGCTCTCCGCCTCGGCGGTCCGCGCGATGCTGACCCGGCTCGAGCAGAAGGGCGCGGTGCGGCGCGAACAGAGCGAGCGCGGCTATCTGTTCTCGCCCGTCGAGGCCGAGAGCAAGGCGAGCGTCAATGCGCTCGGTCATGTCGTGCGCACCTTCTTCAACGGTTCGACCACCCATGCCGCCAGCGCCCTGCTCGGCATGAGCGGGAAGCTGGACGAAAACGATCTCGACGAGCTGGAGGCGATGATCGCCGCGGCGCGCGCCAAGAAGGGAGCCTGACCATGACCGCGTTGCTCGGCCTCGTGCTCAAGTCGCTGGTGATCGCCGGCATCACCCTGATCCTGCTCCGCCTCACCCGCAGCCGTTCGGCGGCGGAACGCTCGCTGATCGCGCATCTTGGCCTGGCCGGATTGGTGATCCTGCCGCTGGCCACGCTGGTGCTGCCGTCCATGCGCCTGCCGATGCCCGAATTTGTCCAGAGCGGATTCGAGGCGCCGGCCGCCCAGGTCACGCGCCCGCTGGCCGCGAAGCCGTCGATCGCCGACGGGGCGCCTGCCGCATTGCCGTCGTCCCCCACCAGCGCCGCCGGGGCCCCTGCCGCCGCTCAGCCCTGGCTCACGCTGCCGCAGGGCTGGGAGCGCTATGCCTATGCCCTGCCCGTGCTGGCGCTGCTGCTGCTCACCATCGTCGCGCTGCTCCGCCTCGTCCGCCTGCGCGCCGATGCCGAAGTCCTTGTCGACCCGGTCTGGCTGAGCGCGCTTGCCCATGCCCAGCGCCGCATGGGGATGAAGAGCGGCACCGCGCTGCTGGTGAGCGATGCCCTGCCCTCGCCCATCTCCTGGGGCCTTGCCCGCCCCACCATCCTGCTCAGCGCCGACGCGCTCGCCGCCACCGACGAGGCCGAAGCGATCATCGCGCACGAGCTGGCGCACGTCTCCGCGCTCGACTGGGCCAAGCTGATGCTCGCCCGCGTCGCCACCGCGATCCACTGGTTCAACCCGCTCGCCTGGCGGCTGGCACGCGAAGCGCACCAGCTGCGCGAGGAAGCCGCCGACGATGCCGTGCTCGCGGCGAACATCGATGCGCCCGACTATGCCCAGCTGCTCGTCCGCGTCGCCCGGCACGAGAGCAAGGGCCTGCTGCTCGGCGCGCATGGCGTCGCGCCCGGCAAGGGCAGCCTCAAGCGCCGTGTCGGCCGCGTCCTCGACGCGACGCTGCCGCGCGGCCGCGCCCAGGGCTCGTGGATCGCCGGCTTCGGCGCGGGCATGCTGGTGATGGCCGCCCCGCTTGCCGCGCTGACCGTCGGCGCCGCCGAAAGCCACGACGCCGCCAAGCCCGTACGGGAGGGCAATGCCGGCACGCGCGTGCCGGCGAGCCCGGTCGCCGCGCCCGCCACGTCGCCTGCCGCCCATGCGGCCCCGACCCCGGCTCCGGCGGCCACCGAACGCGCCCCCGCCCTTGCCGCGGCCACCCCCACGCCAGTAGCCGCCCTCGCCCAGGCCGATCCCCGCCAGGATCGCGACGCCCGGAACGACGACGGCCGCGACCGCGAACTCCATGCGATCATCGGCGCCCGCGCGGTCGGCGTCACGCCCGAATATATCGAGGCGATCCGCCGCGCCGCGCCGCAGCTCGGCCCGATCAGCCTCGACGACGCGACCAGCATGCGCGCCGTCGGCGTGACGCCGGAATATGTCCAGGCGATGATGTCCACCGGCCTGCGCATCCGGTCGTTCGACGACATCGTCTCGGCCCGGGCGGTGGGCGTGAATCCCGACTATGTCCGCAGCCTGGTGTCGGCCGGCTTCCGCGGCCAGCTGGACGATTATGTCGCGCTCGCCGGCATGGGCGTGAGCGCCGACGATGTCCGCCGCCTGCGCAGCGCCGGCATGCCGGTCGAGATCGACACGCTCGCTCTCACCCGCAACGGCCGCAAGCGCGGCCCCAACCCCAATCCGCGGCCCAATCCGAATCCGCATCCCGATCCGGACCCCAATCCCGACAACTAAGCCCGCCCTTTCACCTGCCCATTGCCGAAGCGCCAACGCCCCGTCCGGGGCGGACGCCCCCGGCTTGCCCGTTGCACTAGGAGAAATGCCATGAACCGCGTTCTTGCCGTCATCGCCTCCGTTACCCTGCTCGCCACCACCGCCATCGCCGGCGATCGTGCCCGCGACCCGGTCACTGCGTCCACGCCGATCGGCTTCAAGCTCCAGCTCGAAGCCAGCGGCACCCGTTTCGAGCTGCGCCTTACCTTCGGCCCGCGCAGCAACATGAACACCCAGGTCAGCCACGAACAGCTCGGGCTCGACGGCCGCGCGCTCGAAGCCAATGGCCCGGTCCGCTTCGCCATGGCCCGCGAGCCCGGCCGGCTCGACTGTGCCGGCGATGCCGACAAGCGGATCGCCACCGGCAACTGCACCTTCACGCCCGCCGCCGAATTCGCGCGCTATCTCGCCGGCCGCGGCATCGGCGAACCGAGCTTCAAGGAATCGCTCGACCTGACGCTCGTCGGCGCCAACAAGGCGCTGGTCGAAGCGCTGGCCCAGGCCGATTATCCCAAGCCGACGATCAACCAGCTCGTCGCCCTTTCTGCGCTTCGCGTCACCCCGGCCTATGTCGCCGACCTTGCGCACCAGGGCTTCCGCCCCGACAATCTCGAAGACCTAACCGCTTTCGCCGCGCTCGGCATCGATGCCGACTATGCCGGCAAGATGCTGCGCGCCGGGCTGGGCAAGCTCCGCGGCAGGAACCTGATCGAACTCAAGGCACTCGGCGTCTCGCCCGAGTTTCTCTCGGACATGGCGGGCGCGGGGCTGCGCAACCTCACCGCCGACCAGGCCGTGCAGCTCAAGGCGATCGGCGTCACGCCCGCCTATGTTCGCGAGCTGGCCGCGATCGGCTACGCCGATCTGCCGGCGAACCGGCTGGTCGAGATGAAGGCGGTGGGCGTCACCGCTGAGGACGTGCGCCGCGCCCGCAAGATCGGGATCACGCAGCCCACGCCCGATCAGCTCGTCCAGCTGCGCACGCTGCGCAACTGATCGCCGCGCAGCTTCTCCCACATGCGTCCAACTGCGCTGCTTCTCGCCGGCGCCGCGCTCCTCCCCGTGAGCGCGGCTGCCCAGACCACCACCGCGCCGCCCGTCGCCAAACAGGTCTTCGCTCCCGAGGACTTCGCCCATTTCGTTCCCCGGACCGCCTATGACATGCTCGTCCGGGTCCCCGGCTTCACCATCCGCAGCGCGGACCAGGAGCGCGGCCTCGGCCAGGCGTCGGAGAATGTACTGATCAACGGCGAGCGCATCGCCAACAAGACCGGTGGCGCGATCGCCGAGCTCCAGCGCATCGTCGCCGCCAATGTCGAGCGGATCGAGATCGTCGACGCCTCCACCCTCGGCATCGCCGGGCTTGCCGGCCAGGTCGCCAACATCATCCTCAAACAGGCCCGCAAGGCCGGCGGCCAGTTCGAATGGCGGCCGGACTTCCGCGCCCATTATTCGCGCCCCAATCTGTTCCGTGGCAATCTCAGCTACACGGGCAGGGCGCGCGGGATCGACTATACGCTATCGCTCGAGGACCAGACCGGGCGCGGCGGGCTCGGCGGGCCGGAGCTGTTCCATGCCGCCGACGGATCGCTGATCGAGCGCCGCGAGGAAGTATATCATTCGGAATCGGACACGCTCGTCGCCAAGCTCAGGCTCGGCTTCGACGGGCCGGGCGGTGCCAAGGGCCATCTCATCCTCAACTATTCGCCCTATTGGGGCCCGGTCTATGATTTCGAGCGGCGCTATCGTGCCGACGGCAACGACGGCACCCGCCTGCGCCTGAACCGGCTCGACGGCTGGATGTACGACGTCAACGCGGATTATGAATTCCCGCTCGGGCCTGGCCGGTTCAAGATCATCGGCCTGCGCCATTTCGACCATGAGCCGCTCATTTCCACCCAGGTGGACAGCTTCGCGAGCGGCGCGCCCGATCAGGGCACCCGTTTCGGGCGCAACTCGTACATCACCGAAACCATCGCCCGTGCCGAATATGGGTGGAAGATGGGAGGGAGCGACTGGCAAGTGTCGCTCGAACGCGCGGCCAACGGCCTCGATCAGCGCGGCTCGCTCGCGAAGCTCGATCCGCAGGGGAGCTTCGTGCCGGTTCCCTTCCCGGGCGGCAGCGGGATCGTGCGCGAAGTCCGCCACGAGGGCATGGTGACGTTCAGCCGCCCGCTCGGCGCGGGGATCAGCCTCCAGGTCGCCGGCGGCGGCGAGTTCAGCACGCTCGAGCGAGTCGATGGCGACTTGCCCGCACGGCACTTCTTCCGGCCCAAGGGCAGCGTCACGTTCGGGTGGCGGCCGGACAAGCAGTGGGATCTCAGCCTCAAGCTGCGCCGCCGGGTCGGCCAGATCAGCTTCTACGACTTCCTGGCCCAGCCCAACCTCAAGTCCGAGCGGCAGAATGCCGGCAACGCGGAACTCGTCCCGCCACAGAGCTGGGAAGCGGAAATGGAGGTCGGCCGCACGCTGGGTGACGCGGGCAAGACCCGGCTGCGCGCCTATTATTACGCAGTCGAGGATATCGTCGACATCGTGCCGATCGGCGCGGATGGCGAGGGCGTCGGCAATCTGCCGCGGGCGACGCGCTTCGGAATGGAGAGCACCAGCACGATCCAGTTCGCGCCCCTGGGCCTGCCCGGCGCCCGGCTAGACGCCACGTTGGGCTTCGAGATCGCCCGGGTCCGCGATCCGCTCACCGGCGAGATGCGCCCGATCAGCGGGACGCAGGATCGCTGGGCCGAACTCGATTTCCGCCACGACCTGCCGAACAGCGATTTCGCCTGGGGCGCCACGGCCGGCCTCAATCACAATACAGCCTATTATTATCTCACCGAAGTGAACCGCGAGAACGAAGGCCCCTGGTTCGCCAACGTCTTTGTCGAGCACAAGGACGTGTTCGGCCTCACCGTGCGCGCGCAGGTGGGCAATGTCCTCAACGGCAGGCACTATTATGATCGCCAGGTCTATGCCGGGCGACGCAATGCGACTCCGCTGGTGTTCCGGCAACATAACGACCAGCTGATCGGGCCGATCTTCACCTTCACCATACGCGGGAGCTTCTGATGCAATTGATAGACCGAGCCCTGCGCTCCATCGCAGCATCGACCCTTCCTCTATCCGTCGCAATCCCCGGCGCTGCCCTGGCCCTTCTCGCGACGGCCGCCCCCGCTCAGGCCCAGGCTCAGGCGCAGCCCCAGGCCCGGCAGGCTCCGCTGCTCACGCCCGAAACGGTGATGCTGACCATCGACATGGCGCCTGGCGAGCCGCCGCTCGTCGTGACGCTGGCCGAGCTGATGCAGGCCTTTCGCGTGCCGGGCATGAGCGTTGCGGTGGTGCAGGACAATCGCATCGCCTTCTCGGCCGGCTTCGGCGTGACCGAGGCCGGCGGCACCACCGCGGTCACCCCGGCCACGCTGTTCCAGGCCGCCTCGATCAGCAAGCCGGTCACCGCGATGGGGGCGCTGTGGCTGGTCGAGCGGGGCAAGCTCTCCCTCGACGCCGATGTGAACACCCAGCTCAAGCGCTGGAAACTGCCCGAGAGCCCGCTCGCGGCCACCCGGAAAGTCACGCTGCGCCGGCTGATGACTCACAATGCCGGCCTGAACGTCCATGGCTTTGCCGGCTATGCGCAGGGCACCGCGGTGCCGGGCATCGAGCAGATCCTCGACGGCAAGCCACCCGCCAACAGCCCGGCGGTCCGCGTGATCGCGGAGCCCGGCAGCAAGTGCCTCTATTCGGGCGGCGGCGTGACGATCGAGGGACTGATGATCCGCGAGGCGGCGGACCAGTCGTTCGAGGATTTCATGGCCGCACGCGTCCTGCGCCCCGCCGGCATGACGAGCAGCAGCTTCGCCCAGGCCCTGCCCCCCGAACTGGCGGCGCGCGCCGCCAGCGGCACCGGGCCCGACGGCGCCGTCACCCCGGGCAAATGGCATGTCTATCCCGAACTCGCCCCCGATGGCCTGTGGACCACCGCGGAGGACCTGGCCCGGCTGGGCATCGAAGTGTCGCTCTCCCGCGAAGGCAAGGCCAACCATGTCCTGTCGCAGGCGATGACGCGCGAGATGCTCACCCCGCATTGTCCCGACGATCCCGGCAATCCCGGCGGCATCGGCCTGGGCTTCGGCGTCGGCTATGGCGGCCATCCCGGCCAGTTCCGCCACAGCGGCGCGAACGAAGGCTTTCAGGGGCTGATGTTCATGGATGCCGACAAGGGCTGGGGCATCGCCCTGCTCGGCAATTCGGACAGTTTCAGTTCCATCTACGACCGCATCGTCCAAGTCGTCGGCGATGCCCAGGGCTGGCGATATCCGGCCCGCCCGCCGAGCGCCGGGGACCTGCTTCTCGTCGTCGCCGCCCGGCGCGGCGTGGATGCGGCGCTGGCGCAATATGACCGCACGCGGAACGGGAAGGACGATCCATCGGTCCTCAACCTGCTCGGCTACCGCCTGCTCCGCCAGAACCAGATCGCCGATGCGGTTCGCGTCTTCGCGCGCAACACGGTGCTCTATCCCCAGGACGCCAATGCCTGGGACAGCCTGGGCGAGGGCAATGCACGCGCCGGCAGCCGGGAAGCCGCGATCCGCGACTATCGGCGGTCGCTCGCACTGGATCCAACCAACGCCAATGCCAAGCGCCAGCTGGAGAAGCTCGAGCGGTAGGGCGGGGACTCAAACAAGTATCTGATTTTACCGCGTCATCTTCACGTTTTCCTTCGTCATCCCCGCGCAGGCGGGGATGACGGGCTTGGTCGAGGCTGAACTCTAATCCAGCCCGGTCTTGCCCGGCGCCCAATAGGCCTTGGTCGCGATCCGGCTCGCCGGTACCGCCAGCCGCTTCAGTCGCTGGCGAAGCCGCTGGACGGTGCCTGCCTTGCCGGTCAGCACGAAGCCGGTGCCGCCGGCCGCCAGCGTCGCAAGCCGCACTTCCATCTCGCCGACATGCGCATCGTCCGCCGTCCTTTCGAACAGCGCGACGCGGACGAGGCCCAGCTGCTCGGCCACCCGGCAACTGCCCTCCACGTCGCCGACCTCGAAATAGCCGGCAACCATGCGCCCGGGATCCTGATAGGCAAGCGCATGGGCAAGGCCGATCGAGGTCTCGTCGCCGAACACCGCCAGCGGGCCGTTCATCCGGCTGGCATCGAGCGAGCCGCGGGGCCCGAAGATGTCGCACATGTCGCCGGGCGCCGCGTCGCGCACCCAGGCGCTGCCCGGCCCGTCGCCATGCACATGGCCCAGAATACAGGCGCGCCCGGTCCCGGGGTTCCACTCGATCGGCGTGTAGGTCCGCGCCGTGAACGCCGATCCCATCGCGATCTGGATCTTCTGCCCCGGCGTCCAGGCGACCCCCTCCAGCGCCGGGCCCTCCAGGGTGATCAGCCGGAAGTCCCGGGCGAGCCGCTCGCTGGCGGTCACGGTCGCGCGCTTCATCAGCAGCCGGATCAACGCCTGGCCGATCCGGCCGGGGGCCTTGGCCACGGGGCGTTCGGGCGATTCCATCGGCAGCATCACATGGTCCTCACGCTGAATTCCTCGTCACGGCCCCGCCGCTTGCGCCATCCTTCCGGGCTCGACGGGTTCGAAAACAACTGATAATGGCTCGCATTATTGTCGTCATTGCGAAGTACGGACAGAATATTATTCAATTCCGCCAATCCGCGTGGAAGCAAGCATGCCGATCCTGAACGAACTGGGCCATGATAGCGATTGGATGGATCCGGACGAGGTGCCTCGCCCGGTCGTCACCTATGGCTTCATCACCGAGGTGTTCGGCAGCATCGAACTCGCCCCGCACCGCCATGCCAAGGGCCAGATCATCCTGGCCCAGCGCGGCGCGCTGAGTTGCGAGGTAGACGGCGGCCTGTGGATCGTCCCGCCGCGCAGCGCCATCTGGATTCCCGGCGGCGCCCTCCATTCGGTCAAGGCGACGGGTGCGCTGGAAGGCTATAACGCCTTCATCGCCCCGGACGCCGAGGCGGGCCTTCCCGGAAGCTGCTGCGCCCTCTCGGTCAGCCCGCTGCTCCGCGAGTTGCTCGCCCGCGCCGCGGCCCTGCCCGCCCTCTACGAGGAGAGTGGCGCCAATGCCCGGCTGGTCTCGGTCCTGCTCGACGAGATCGCCGCGGCCCGGATCGAGGATCTTCACCTCCCCATGCCCGCCGATGCCCGCCTCCGCCGCGTGGTCGACCTGATGATGGCCGCCCCGGCCGAGCGCGGGACGCTCGATGCCTGGGCCCGCCGCGCCGGCCTGAGCGAGCGCACGCTCGCCCGGCTGATCCACCGCGAGACCGGCATGAGCTTCGGCCGCTGGCGCCAGCAGCTGGGCGTGATGCTCGCGATCAAGTGGCTGGCGGGCGGCGCCTCGATCCAGCAGGTCGCGGCCGATCTCGGCTATGAGAGCGTACCGAGCTTCGTGACCATGTTCCGCAAGGCGCTGGGCACGTCGCCGGGCCGCTACATGGCGGAACGCCATGCCAGCCGGCGCTGATCCGCGCGGGGGCTGGACGCCGGCCCCCGCGCGCGCCACCCTGCCGCCGCCCGCCAAGGAGAACCGCATGATCCCCGCCCCCTTCCGGGTCGCCCGCCATCCCGCCTGAGCCGCGCCTCGGCAGCCGCGCGGCGCGCCTGTTCTGGGTGGCGCTCGGCTTCTTCTTCGTCGCGCTCGGCGTGATCGGCGCATTGCTGCCCGTCATGCCGACCACGATCTTCCTGATCCTGGCGGCGGGCTGCTTCGCCCGCGGCTCCACCCGTCTCGAGGCCTGGCTGCTCGATCATCCCGCGATAGGCCCGCCGATCCGGCAATGGCGCGAGCAGGGCGCGATCCCGCGCCGCGGCAAGGTCGCGGCCTGTGCCGGCATCGCGCTGGGCTATGTGCTGTTCTGGATCTCGGTGCGCCCTCATGTCGGGCTGGCGCTCGGCGTCGCGGCGGCGATGGCTGCCTGCGCGCTGTGGATCGTCACGCGCCCCGCGCCCATCGGCCCGGCATAGTTCGGTCTTGACCGCCCGGGCGAAGCCGACCAAGGGGCGGGCGACCTGCGGATCACCGCGGGTTTCAGGCAGGTGCCGGGTTAGCTCAGCTGGTAGAGCAGCGGTTTTGTAAACCGAAGGTCGCGGGTTCGATCCCTGCACTCGGCACCAGCACGGTCCAGTCCCCCGTTGACACGCCATCCCGCTCTGGCAGCTTGGGAGCGGGGTCGAGGGGGAGCGTGGCATGACCGGGGAACGCTATCGCGCGTTCATCAGCTACAGCCATCGGGACGCGCAGATCGCGCGCTGGCTGCACCGGAAGCTCGAATCCTATCGCTTCCCCCGCCGGCTGACCGGCAGGCCGGGGCCGTTCGGCCCGGTTCCGGCGCGGCTCGGGCCGATCTTCCGCGATCGGGAGGAGTTCGCCGCAGCGACGAGCCTCAGCGATGCCGTGACCCGGGCGATCGCGGCATCCGAAGCGCTCATCGTCGTCTGCTCGCCCGCCGCGGCCGCCTCGCCCTGGGTCGCGCGCGAGATCGCGGCATTCCGCGCGGCGCATCCCCAGGCGCCGCTCCTGCTCGCCCTTGTCGACGGTGAACCCGATGCGGCATTTCCCGCGCTCGCCCGGGCCGGCGACAACGAACCGCTGGCGGCAGACTTCCGCGCCCGGGGCGACGGGCGCCGGCTCGGCCTGCTCAAGCTGCTCGCCGGCCTGGCCGGCGTGCCGCTCGGCGAACTCGTCCAGCGCGATGCCCAGCGCCGGCTGCGGCGCGTGACGGCCGTCACGGTCGCGGCGCTGATCGCCCTGCTAGCGCTGACGGCGTCGAGCGTCGTTGCGATTCGCGCGCGGCACGAGGCGGAACAGCGGCGACAGGCCGCGGAAGGGCTGGTCGAGTTCATGCAAACCGATCTCCGCGAGCGATTGAAGGCGGTGAACCGCCTCGACGTGCTCACCGCCGCCAACCGGCGCACGCTGGCCTATTATTCCGCGCAGGACCTTGCCGAGCTGCCGCCCGATGCCCTGGCCCGGCGCGCTCGCATCCTGCACGCGATCGGCGAGGACGATCTCGACCGCAAGGACGATCCGGCCGCGGCCGCGGCATTCGCCGAAGCGCGCCGCACCACCGGCGCACTGCTCGCGCGGACGCCGGACGATCCCGAGATGCTCTTCACCCATGCGCAGAGCGAATTCTGGATCGGCGACCTGGCGATCAAGCGCCACGACCTGCGCGGCGCGGAAACCGCATTCCAGGCCTATATCGCGCTCGCCGATCGGCTGGCGCGCGTCGCGCCGAACGATGCGCGCAGCCTGCAGGAAGTCGCCTTCGCCAATGGCAGCCTGTGCAGTGCCCGCTACGACATGCGCCGCACGGACGGATTGCTCGACTTGTGCATGCGGGCACTGCAGGCGATGGAACGCGTCGCGGCGATGCGCCCCGGTGACGCCGACGCGCTGCGCGGCCTCGCCAACCGGCACGCCTGGGTCGCCGACGTCTATTTCCACCGCCTCCACGACCCCGCCACGGCGAGGCGGCACCGCGACCGCGAGGCGGCGATCATCGAGGATCTGCTCCGCACCGACCCCGCCAATGCCCAGCTGCGCCGCAAGCGCATCTGGTCGCAACGCGCGCTCGGACTGATCGAACTGGAGACGGGTGCCGTCGCACGCGGCGAGACGCGACTGGCGCAGGCGATCCACGACCTGGAGGCGATCGTTGCCGGAGACCCGGCCAATCGCAGCCTCGCGCAGACGCTGGCGGAGATGAAGCAGGAACTCGGTGAGGCGCGTACCAGAAAGGGAGAAGGACAATGAATTTCTTCGAATTACCGGAAGGCGATCCCGAATCCGATATCGCGCACGTCAAGAAGATATCCATTCAACTCGAAGCAATCACCGGCAAGGATGGCGCGATCGCGCCGGTGGTCCAGGCGCTGCAATTCGTTCCGCAATATTATGACGATGGCGAGGATGGCGCCGGCGCCCATGTCGGCGCGAACCCGGAAGCGATCCAGGCCGCGATAAGCGGCTTCATCGGACGGAACCCGCCGGCGACAGAGCCCGTGGGCGGCCCGCTGGATTTCGGGCTCGTCTACAAATGCTATGTCGTCATCCGTCTCGAGGGGCAGTTCTGGGAATTCGCGCGCGAGAACGCCGTCACCACCAAGCAGCAGCATGCCAATGCCCGCTACTACAACCTGCGGACGCACAGCCGCGACAGCGACGGCCGGATCTCGGCAGTCTCCTTCTGCGCGCGAACGCCGCTCCGGCTGTGGGACCAGGGCGGGACCGGCGTGAAACATGGCTTCAATCTCCATGTCGACTTCGTCGAGCGCGCGCGGGACGGCAGCGTCATCCGCCGCCTGCCGGTGATCATCGATCCCGATGTGGAAAATCGCGGAAACGGAGGCCGATAGTCCGATGCGCGCATCCATCCGATGACGCCGACGCTGCTTTCGATCACCGCGCTGGCGCGGTCCGGAGCGGAGGAGCTGGCATGGCGGCTCTTCCGCTCCGCGGGGCTCGATCGGATCGGGGACGATCCGGCCGTGCTCGCCCTGCACGGCCGGCTGCGCAAGGATCGCGCGCTTGGCCTGACCGGCGCGGCGCGGCGCGAGGCCGCTGCCCGTGCCGCGGACGCCTATGCCGCCGCAGCGCAGCTTCGCCCGGCAACCTACCCGCTGATCAACGCGGCGACGCTGTCGCTGATCGCGGGCGACCGCGAGGCGGCCCGGCGATTGGCGGGCGCAGCGATCGCGCTGCTCGATGCCGGCACCGGCGAGCCCGACACGCCCTATTATCTCGAGGCGACCCGTGCCGAAGCGCTGCTGCTCGGCGGCAAGCGCGAGGCAGCGGAGGTCGCGCTCCGCGCCGCCATCGCGCTGGCGCCGCGTGCCTGGGAGGATCATGCCTCCACGCTGCGCCAGTTCGCAACGATCCTCGCCGAGCTGGCGCTCGATCCGGCCTGGCTCGATGCCTATCGCCCGCCGCGCACGCTGCACTATGCCGGACAGATGCGGATCGACGACGACGCCGCACGGGCAGCCGCGATCGACGGCGTGCTGGCGGCCGAGAATATCGGCTTCGGCCATGGTTCGCTGGCCGCCGGGGCCGACATGCTGATCGCCGAGCGGCTGCTCGCGCGCGGCGCGGAGCTGCACGTCACCCTGCCCTGCGACCGCACGACATTCCTCCGCCGGTCGGTCGAAGCCTTTGACGGCAACGCCGGGCGCTTCGAGGCCCTGTTGGCGCAGGCGGCAACGGTGCGCGAGATCGGCGAGGAGCGCGACGCCGACCCTGTGCTGGCGGGCGAACTCGCCGACGCGCTCGCCATGGGCGGCGCGGTGATGCGCGCGCGCCAGCTGCAGACACAGGCCGTGCAACTGATCGTCAGCGAGATGTCGCAAGGCGCGCCGGCCGCCCCGAACAGCGCACGCCTCGCGCGGAGCTGGGCGGCGACCGGCCGTCCGCGACATGTGCTGGACGCGGGCCGGGTCCCCGCCGGTGCCGCGACGCCGGGCGGCGAGACGGATGCCCCGCAATTGGTCGCCATCGTCGCGATCAGCCTCTGCGGGCCGGACGACGAGACCGCGGCCGATCGGGTCGCCGCACGGCTGGCGGCGCTGCCCGAGCCGATCGGCCTGATCGCCCCGCCCGCGTGGCGCGCGGACGGCGTCGTGCTCCACTATGGATCGGCCCGCGAAGCCGCTGCCGATGCGACCCGGCTCCGTGCCGCACTCGCCGAAGATGGCCCGGTGCGCATCGCCGGGGATCTCGGCGTCCTGCGGATCGTGCCCGCCCCCTTCGGAGGAGGCACGCTGGTGCTGGGCTCCGCAGCCCGCCGCATCGACCGGATACTCGATGTAACCCCTTCGACTGCAGTCTATTTTTCCGAGTTTCTCGGTGCGGCCCTTGCCGCAAGCACGGGGACGGACGAGAACGCCCGCCTGGAGCCGATCGGCGAGCTGCCGGGCACCACGCTCTCTCTCCATGCCCTGGGCGGATACGGCCGCTAGACCACCATGTCGGCCAGCCGCGCCGGGGCGACGATCACCAGCGCATCCGCGTCGCGCCGCACGATGCCGCGCCGTTCGAGCGCGCTGACCGTGCGCGACACGGTCTCGCGCGTGGTGTAGACGCGCGCGGCCAGTTCGGAGAGCACCGGTGCCGGCGCGATCGTCATGCCGTCCGCCCCCGCAAGGCGCAGGAGTTCCTCATGCACCCGCCCGGCGGCGGAGAGCGTCGCGCGCGACAGCATCTGCTCCGATACCCGCGCCAGCTGGCGGAGCAGCGCCCGCGAAAGCGTGAGCCCCACACAGCTGTGCGTCTCCAACAGGCTCAGAAAGTCCGCGCCGCCGAAGATGGCGGAATCGAGGTCCTCCAGCGCGGAGATCTCGCTGAAATGGTCCTGCGCCCCGGACAGCGCGCCGAACAGGTCACCGGGCGCGAAGTCGTAGAAGCGGATCAACAGGCCCTCGGGCGAGATGACGAAGGAGCGCGCCCGTCCCACGACCAGCAGATGGACGTCGTGGCAGCGTTCGCCCTGTCGAACGATCGCGCTGCCCGCCGGATAGGCGCGCGGCCGTGCGCGCGCCTCGATCTGCCGCGCGGTCTCGGCGGAACAGGCGAAGACCCGCTCGATGAAGTCGTTAAGCGCCAAGGCACCCCCCGGTTCCCGTCCCGCCCACATTGGGCGGGTCCGGCCCCGGGTTCAAGCCATCAGGCGATAGCCCACGCCCGGCTCGTTGCGGATCACCGACGGTGCCGCCGCGTCGTCCTCCAGCTTGCGGCGGACGCCGCGCGCGGCGACGCGGAGATATTCGACGTCATGCTCGTGCCCCGGCCCCCAGACGGTGCGCAGCAGCTGGGCATGAGTCACCACGCGCCCCGGATGCTTGGCAAGCTCCGCGAGAAAGCCGAATTCCTTGGGGGTAAGATGCACTTCCTCGCCGCCCTTGCGCACCAGCCGCGCGCCCAGGTCGATCTCGATCGCATCGATCCGCACCACCGGCATCTCGGCCTCCACCGAAAGGCGGTGGCGCAGCGCGGTGCGGACGCGGGCAAGCACTTCCTCGGTATCGAACGGCTTGGTGACATAGTCGTCCGCGCCCAGGTCGAGCGCCGTGACCTTCTGCTCGGTCGCATCGCGCGCGGAGACGACGAGCACGGAGGCGCCCGCCGCCTTGAGCAGCGGCACCAGCTCCAGCCCGTCGCGATCGGGCAGGCCGAGGTCGAGCAGCACCGCCTCGGGCTTGTCGATCTGCATGGCGCTCAGCGCATCGCGCGCGCTCGCCGCCTCCACCACCCGGTAGCCGGCACGCCCCAGCCCCGCGCCGAGCAGGCGGCGGATCGCCGGTTCGTCGTCCACCACGAGAATTTTCGCCTGCTGGCTCATTCGCCTGGATTTCCTTTCCGAAGCAGGGCTTCCGGGAAGCGGATGGTGAAGATCGCCCCGCCCCGGTCGGTGCGGTTCGCCGCGGAGACGCTCAACCCCATCGCCTCGGCAAATCCCTTCACGATGGCCAGGCCGAGCCCGGTGCCGCCCTTGCGGTCGGATCCCTCGATCCGGGTGAAGGTCTCGAAGATCCGCGCCTCGTCGCCCGGCGGCAGGCCGGGGCCCTCGTCCATCACGCTCAGCGTCATGCTGCCCGGCTGGCGGCGCGCGGTGAGCGTGATCGACGAGCCCGGATCGCCATATTTCCCGGCATTCTCGATCAGGTTGATCAGGCAGTGGTGGAAGAGTTGCGGATCGACCGAAGCGAAGGGGAGCTCGGGCGGCACGTCGAGCCGCACCGGATGGTCCTCCAGCACCCGCCGCAGGTCGTGCACGGCGGCGGCGACGGCCTCGGCAAGGTCGACCGGCTCGATCGACTGGTGGAGCGCCCCCGCTTCGATCCGCACCATGTCGAGCAGATTGGCGACGAAGCGGTTGAGCCGTTCGGCCTCGGCGCGGGCAGCGGACAGCTGCTCCCCCTGCCCTTCGCTCGCCGGCCGCATCTCGCCCAGCATGCCGAGGATGGTGGTGAGCGGCGTGCGCAGGTCGTGGCTTACCGAGGAAAGCAGGGCCGCGCGCAGCCGATCGCGCTCCTTGAGCTGCGTTACCATCGCCATCTCGCTCTCCAGCGCGATCCGCTCGAAGGCGAGCGCGGCCTGATCGAGCAGGCTGAGCAGCAGCGGCAGCTGATCCGAGCGGAGCGGATTGCCCGCGTCGATGCGGGCGACGCCCAATACCCCCAGCGCGCGCCCGCCCGCCGCGAGCGGATGGAACAGCCATTCC
Source organism: Sphingomonas sp. 67-41 (assembly GCF_001899725.1). Taxonomy (NCBI): domain Bacteria; kingdom Pseudomonadati; phylum Pseudomonadota; class Alphaproteobacteria; order Sphingomonadales; family Sphingomonadaceae; genus Sphingomonas; species Sphingomonas sp. 67-41. The sequence goes on from NZ_MKWJ01000013.1 coordinate 48,910, forward strand.
GAGGCGGTAAGCGTGTCCGACCCGCGCCCCGCCGGGCTGTTGTGGTCGAACGACCATTGCGCCGCCGCCTGCTCGATCATCTCGAGGCGATCCTCGGGCGGATAGGCCGCGCGCAGCCCGAGCTGGCCATGTTCGGGGAGCAGCAGCACCGCGCTCACGTCGAGCAGCCGGGCGACTTCGGCGCAGAGCGTCTGGCCAAGGTCCTCCTGCGTGCTCACCCCCGTCAGCAGCCGCGCGAAGCCGGCCAGCGTGCTGTTCTGCGCGGCGCTGCGCTGGGCCAGCTCCGCCTGTGCCCGCACGCGCGCGGCGAGCTGGCTGGAGACCACTGCCACGCCCATCAGCACCAGCACGGTGATGATGTTCTGCGGGTCCTGGATGGTGAAGGTCCGGGTCGGCGGGATGAAGAAGAAATTATAGGCGAGCGACGAAACCAGCCCGGTCACCACGCCCGGGCGAACGCCGTAGCGTGTCGCCGCGACCATCACCGGCAACAGATAGAGCAACCCGATATTGGTGATGTTGCCCAGCGAGAAGATCGTCGCCCCCAGCACGGTGACCGCGACGACCAGGCCGAGCGACACGATATAGTCGACCGGGGAGCCCCATCGGCCGCGCGGGCGGAGGTGCCGGCCGCGCGCAGGCGCTTCGAGCATCGGCAGCACGTGCACCGCGATGCCGGGAGTCTCGCGCACCAGCCGGTCGACGACCGAGCCGTGCCGCAGCTCGAACCAGCGCGAGCGCGCCGACTTGCCGACGATGAGCTGGGTGGCGCGCGCCTCGGCGGTGAAGCGCTTGAGGCCCTCCAGCACCGATTCCGCCGGCACCGTCGCCACCTGCCCGCCGAGCTGGCTGGCGAGGTGCAGCGTCGCGGCGATCTGGGCATTCTCCGCGTCGCTCAGCCGGGCGGTGCGCGGCGTCTCGATATGCACCGCGGTCCAGGGGGCGCGCAGGCCGTCGGCGACGCGCTTGGCGGCACGGACCAGCTCGGCCGAGCCGGGCAGCTCGCTCACCGCCACCACCAGCCGCTCGCTGGCCGCCCAGGTGCCGGCCAGCGCGTGCGTGCGCAGATAGTCGAGCATCTGCGCGTCGACAGCCTGCGCGGCACGGCGGAGCGCCAGCTCGCGCAGCGCGGTCAGGTTCGACTTGGAGAAGAAATGCCCCAGCGCCCGCGTCGCTTCCTCGGGGACATAGACCTTGCCCTCGCGCAGCCGCTCGATCAGCTCGTCGGGGGGCAGGTCGACGATCTCCAGGTCCGCCGCCTCGAGCACGCGGTCGGGAACGGTCTCGCGCACGCGCACCTTGGTGAAGGAGGCGACGACGTCGTTCAGGCTCTCGATGTGCTGGATGTTGACGGTGGAATAGACGTCGATCCCCGCTGCGAGCAGCTCCTCGATATCCTGGTAGCGCTTGTCGTGCCGGCTGCCCGGCGCGTTGGTGTGGGCGAGTTCGTCGACCAGCACCAGTTGCGGCGTGCGGGCGAGGATCGCGTCGATGTCCATCTCGGCGATGGTCCGGCCATGATATTCGACCGGGCGGCGCGGCACGATCTCCAGCCCCTGGACGAGCGCCTCGGTCTCGATCCGGCCATGCGTCTCGACCACACCGATGACGACGTCGATGCCCGCCTTGCGCCGTGCCGCCGCCTCGGTGAGCATCTCATAGGTCTTGCCCACTCCGGGCGCCGCGCCGAGAAATACCTTCAGACGGCCGACACCCTCCTGCGCAACCACGCGCAGAAGGGCATCGGGATCGGGTCGCTGATCGTCGTCGCTCACTCGGCGGCTTTTGCGCCCTGCGCCGCCTGCTTGTCGAGATCGCGATTGAGCGCGAGCACGTTGACGTGCGGTTCGCCCAGGAAGCCGAGCAGCGGCTGCTCGACATGCGCGTTCACGATGGCCCGCATCTTCTCGACGCTCAGTCCGCGCGCCTTGGCGACGCGATCCACCTGGAAAAAGGCCGCCTCGGGGCTGATGTCAGGGTCGAGCCCCGAGGCGGAGGTGGTCACCAGATCGGCGGGAACCGAGTTTCCTGGTGCGGAACGGTTGGCGGCGACATCCTTGGCGACGCGATCGGCGAGCGCCTGCGACGTGGGGCCGAGATTGGAGCCGGAGGAAGCGGTGGGGTCGTACCCATTGGCGCCGGCGGCCGAGGGGCGGCCGTGGAAATAGCCCGGGCCGGCAAAGCCCTGGCCGAGCAGCTCGGAGCCGCGCACCCGGCCGTTCTCGACGATCAGGCTGCCATTCGCCTGGTGCGGGAAGGCGAGCTGGCCGACGCCGGTGAGCGCTGCCGGATAGGCGAGCCCGAGCAGGGCGGCGAACAGGACCGTCAGGACGATGGCCGGACGGAGAGCGGTGGTGAGGTCGTTCAACATTTCTAGTTCCTTGCTTCCCTCATGCCGGGAGGTAGAATGCGTCGGAGTGCCAAGGGAATTTCCGTCATCCCCGCGCGGGCGGGGATGACGAATCAGGAAGGCGGGCAAATGCGTCACGCCAGCCCCAGCCCCGCCACGACCAGGTCGATCAGCTTGATCCCCGCGAACGGCGCGAGCACGCCGCCCAGGCCGTAGATCGCCAGGTTGCGCGCGAGCAGCGGCCCCGCCCCGATCGGGCGGTACTTCACGCCCTTGAGCGCGAGCGGCACCAGCGCGGGGATGATCAGCGCGTTGAAGATGATCGCCGAGAGGATCGCGCTTTGCGGGCTCGACAGCTGCATCACGTTGAGCACGCCGAGCGACGGATAGAGCGCGACGAACATCGCCGGGATGATCGCGAAATATTTCGCGATGTCGTTGGCGACCGAGAAGGTGGTCAGCGCCCCGCGCGTCATCAGCAGCTGCTTGCCCAGGCCGACGATCTCGATGAGCTTGGTCGGGTCGCTGTCGAGATCCACCATGTTGCCGGCCTCGCGCGCGGCCTGGGTGCCGGTGTTCATCGCCACGCCCACGTCGGACTGGGCGAGCGCCGGCGCGTCGTTGGTGCCGTCGCCGCACATCGCCACCAGGCGGCCGCCCTGCTGCTCCTTGCGGATCAGCGCGAGCTTGTCCTCGGGCGTGGCCTCGGCGAGGAAATCGTCCACCCCCGCCTCGGCCGCGATCGCCGCGGCGGTGAGGGGATTGTCGCCGGTGATCATCACGGTGCGGATGCCCATGCGACGCAGCTCGCCGAACCGTTCGCGTACCCCGGCCTTGACCACGTCCTTGAGCGCGATCACGCCGAACAGCCGGCCGTCCTCGGCCACGGCAAGCGGCGTCTGCCCCTGGCGCGCGATCTCCTCGGCGATGCGGCGCAGGTCGCCGCCCGTCGCCGTCTCGCCCAGTCCCGGATTGGCGCGCAGCACCGCGTCGACCGCGCCCTTCTGGATCAGCGTGGTGCCGATCCGAACGCCCGAGATGCGAGTCTGGGCAGTGAAGGGAATGACTTCGGCAGTCTTGGGCAGGCTGCGGATCTCGACGGCGTATCTGCCCTGGGCCAGCGTCACGATCGAGCGGCCCTCGGGCGTCTCGTCGGCCAGGCTCGCGAGCAGCGCGGCACGCGCCAGCTCGTCGGTGGTGACGCCGCCCAGCGGGCGGAACTCGCTCGCGGCACGGTCGCCGATCGTGATCGTGCCGGTCTTGTCGAGCAGCAGCACGTCGATGTCGCCCGCCGCTTCCACCGCGCGGCCCGACTTGGCGAGCACGTTGAAGCGCACCAGCCGGTCCATGCCCGCGATGCCGATCGCCGAAAGCAGTGCCGCGATCGTGGTCGGGATCAGCGTGATCAGCAGCGCCGCCAGGATCGCCACCGGCACCTGCCCGCCCGCATAGGCGGCGAAGCCGGGAATGGTCGAGACGGCGATCAGGAAGATGATGGTCAGGCCGACCAGCAGGATGGTCAGCGCGATCTCGTTCGGCGTCTTCTGGCGCTCGGCGCCCTCGACCAGCGCGATCATGCGATCGAGAAAGCCCTGGCCCGGCTCCTGGGTGACGCGCACCCTGATCCGGTCCGAGATCACCCGGGTGCCGGCCGTGACGGCCGAACGGTCGCCGCCCGCCTCGCGGATCACCGGCGCGCTTTCGCCGGTGATCGCGCTTTCGTTGACCGAGGCGACGCCCTCGATCACTTCGCCATCGGCCGGGATCAGGTCGCCGGTCTCGACCAGGACGATATCGCCCTTCTTCAGCTGCGAGGCCGGAACGGTCTTGCCGTTCGGCAGCCGGGCGGTGAGCTCCGACTTGGTGGCGCGCAGCGACGCGGCCTGGGCGCGGCCCCGCCCCTCCGCCAGCGCCTCGGCGAAGGTGCCGAACAGCACGGTGAGCCACAGCCAGACGATCAGCTGGACCTGGAAGGACAAGGAAAGGCTGGTGCCGCCGATGAACAGCAGCACGGTGAGGAGGAGCGCGACCACCGCGGTGGTGAAGAGCACGGGGTTCTTCACCAGCTGGCGCGGATCGAGCTTGGTGAACGCATCGCCGATGGCAGGGCCGATCAGGGCGGGCGTGAACAGGGTTGCGGTCGTCATGGAAATGGACCTCAGAAGAGCTGGCCGTGGATCATCGCGAGATGATCGGCGATGGGACCGAGCGCGAGGCTGGGCAGGAAGGTGAGCCCGCCCAGGATCAGGACGATGCCGACGAGCAGGCCGACCCAGAGCAGGCCGGTGGTCGGGAACGAGCCCGCGCTTTCCGGGTGCACCTTCTTCGCGGCCAGGCTGCCGGCAATGGCGAGCGCGGGCACTATGATGAAGAAGCGGCCGACCCACATCGCAGCGCCCAGCATGCCGTTGTAGAAGGGCGTGTTCGCGCTCAGGCCGCCAAAGGCCGATCCGTTGTTCGCCGTGGCCGAGGTGAAGGCATAGAGGATCTCGGTGAAGCCGTGCGGCCCCTTGTTTAGCGGGCCCGCAAGCCCCGCCGGCAGCACCGAGGCGAGCGCGGTGCCGCCCAGGATCATCAGCGGCAGCACCGCGATCGCCAGCACGGCGAGCTTGACCTCGCGGCTCTCGATTTTCTTGCCGACATATTCGGGCGTGCGGCCCACCATCAGCCCCGCGACGAACACCGCGAGGATGGCGAAGAGCAGGAAGCCGTAGATGCCCGCGCCGACGCCGCCGATCACGACTTCGCCCAGCTGCATGTTGAACAGCGGGATCATGCCGCCGAGCGGAGTCAGGCTGTCGTGCATGGCATTGACCGCGCCGCAGGACGCAGCCGTCGTGACCACGCTGAACAGGGCGCTGGCCGCGATGCCGAAGCGGACTTCCTTGCCCTCCATGCTGCCCCCGGCGAGGCCGAGATGATGGAGCGCCGGGTTGCCCGCGGCTTCCTGCCAATAGGTGACGGTGGTGCCGGCGACGAACATCACCAGCATCGCGGCGAGGATCGCCCAGCCCTGGCGGGTATTGCCCACGGCCCGGCCGAACGTGTGGGTCAGGCCCGTGCCGATCACCAGGATCGACAGCATCTGGACGAAGTTGGTGAGCGCGCCCGGATTCTCGAAGGGATGCGCGGAATTGGCGTTGAAGAAGCCGCCGCCATTGGTGCCGAGCATCTTGATCGCTTCCTGGCTGGCCACCGGCCCCATCAGGATCGTCTGCCTGGCGCCTTCCAGCGTCGTCGCGTCGACCGAGGTCAGGAAGGTCTGCGGCACGCCGCTCGCGATCAGGAAGATCGCATAGACGATGCATGCCGGCAGCAGGACGTAGAGCGTCACCCGGGTCATGTCGGCCCAGAAATTGCCGATGCCCGCGGCCTGGCGCCGCGCGAAGCCGCGGAACAGCGCGAAGGCGATCGCGATGCCGGTCGCGGCCGACAGGAAATTGTGGATGGCAAGGCCCAGCATCTGGCTGAGGATCGACAGGCTCTCGCCCGAATAGCTCTGCCAGTTGGTGTTGGTGGTGAAGCTCACCGCCGTGTTGAAGGCAAGGTCGGGCGACTGGCCGGCCAGCCCGCGCGGATTGAGCGGCAGCACGTCCTGGAAGCGCAGCACGCAATAGGTGAAGGCGAAGGTCGCCAGCTGGAACGCCAGCATGTGCAGCGCATAGCGGCGCCAGCCCTGCTCGGCGTTCGGATCGACGCCGGCGAGCTTGTAGAAGCCGCGCTCGACCGGGCCGAGAACGACGTGGAGCGGCGTGCGCCGCCCTTCATAGATGGCGAAGAGCCAGCTCCCCATCGGCCTGGCGAGCGCGACGAGGAGGATCAGGAAGACGAGGATCAGCATCCAGCCTTGTACGGTCATGGTGTAGTCCGATCAGAAGCGCTCGGGCCGGACGAGCACGGCCACGAGGTAGATGAGCAGGCCCAGGGCGGTGAGCCCGGCGAGCGCGAGCGGCAGCGGCACGGCGATTCTCCTCAGGCCTGGTCGCAAAGGCGGACGCAGGCGAGCGTGAGCAGGAACAGCCCTGCGAGCGCTCCCAGCCAGATCAGGTCGTTCATGGTCTTCTTTCCCCTATTGGCGGCGATCGCGGCGCCGATTGTCGAAGCGGACGTGACGGGGCGGCACGGGGATCAGCCGGAACAGGCCCGGTCCCTCGATCAGCAGCGCCCAGCCCAGCGCCCAGGCGATGACGGAAAAAACGGCCTCGCCGAACTCGGCGGGGTCGGCATTGTGCAGCGGCAGGCGGTGGATCGAGACGATGAGCGCCCACACCGCCAGCGCGCAGCCGCCGAGCAGCAGCGCGCCGCCCAGCCGCAGCCCGGCCTGTGCCGGCCAGCCCCCGGCTCCGCTTTCCAGACGGCGCATCAACGCACCCACGATGAATCTCCCGGACAGGATGTCGCGAGCGGCGATGTGGGGCGGAGGCCAGTTAAGGTTCCACGGGGAAGTTCGGGCGCCGCATAAAGATTCCATAAAATCGTTGGCAGCGGCCGAAACCTCTGAATACTAGGCGAGGCTCGACGGCGCCGAAGGGGGAGCCGGCAGGGAAAGGCACGCCTTGAACGCGACGCAGACCGCCGAAACCGGCCATTCGCCCGGCCATCAGGATCGGCTCGGCACGCTCGCCGTCGGCGCGATCGGCGTGGTGTTCGGCGATATCGGCACCTCGCCGCTCTATTCGCTCAAGGAAAGCTTCATCGGCCATCATCCGCTGGCGGTGGACCGGGAGCACATCTTCGGCGTGCTCTCGCTGGTCTTCTGGACGATGGTGCTGGTGGTGACGATCAAGTACGTCATCATCATCCTGCGCGCGGACAACAAGGGCGAAGGCGGCAGCCTGGCGCTGCTCGCGTTGATCGCGCGCAAGCTGGGCGAGACGCGCTGGACGCCGTGGGTGACGATATTGGGCGTGATCGCCACCGCGCTCTTCTATGGCGACGCGATCATCACGCCCGCCGTATCCGTGCTGTCGGCGGTGGAGGGGCTCGCCACGGTCGAGGACTCGTTGTCGCAGCTGGTGCTGCCGATCAGCATCGCCATCCTGATCGGCCTCTTCATGATCCAGTCGCACGGCACCGCGCGGGTCGGGCGGCTGTTCGGCCCGGTGATGGTCTTCTATTTCGCCGTCATCGCGGTGCTCGGCGTGCTCGGGATCGCGCGGAGCCCCGACATCCTGTGGGCGCTCAACCCATGGTACGCGCTCAACTTCTTCCTGCTCGATCCCATGCTCGCCTTCCTGGCGCTGGGATCGGTGGTGCTGGCGGTGACCGGGGCCGAAGCGCTCTATGCCGATATGGGCCATTTCGGCCGCAAGGCGATCATGGTCTCCTGGCTCTACATCGCCTTTCCCTGCCTGATGCTCAACTATCTCGGCCAGTCGGCGCTGCTGCTGAGCAATCCGGCAGCCGTGGAGAACCCGTTCTTCCTGCTGGCACCGGACTGGGCCCGCCTCCCGCTCGTCATCCTCGCCACCATGGCGACGGTGATCGCCAGCCAGGCCGTGATCTCGGGCGCCTTCTCGGTGACGCAGCAGGCAGTGCAGCTCGGCTTCCTTCCGCGCCTGCGCATCCGCCACACCAGCGCCAAGGCGGCGGGGCAGATCTATGTCCCGCTCACCAACTGGCTGCTGCTGATCATGGTGATCCTGCTCGTCCTCGGCTTCCGCAGCTCGAGCAACCTCGCCGCCGCCTATGGCATCGCGGTGACCGGCACGATGTTCATCACCGCCTGCATGCTGGGCGTGCTCACCTTCGCGGTGTGGAAATGGCCGCCGGTGGTGGCCGGGCTGGTCACCGGCGGCTTCCTGCTGATCGACGGGCTCTATTTCGCCTCGAACGTCACCAAGATCCCCGATGGCGGCTGGTTCCCCCTGCTCGTCGCCGCGATCGTCTTCACGCTGCTCACCACCTGGGCAACCGGGCGCCGGCTGGTTCGCGCGCGGCTGCACGAGGGGGCGATGCCGATCCAGATCTTCATCCAGTCCGCCGGCCATTCGGTGCAGCGCGTGCCGGGCACCGCCGTGTTCCTCGCCAGCACCGACGACATTCCGCCCGCGCTGCTCCACAACCTCAAGCACAACAAGGTGCTGCACGATCGCGTGGTGATCCTCACCGTCGCGATCGAGCAGGTGCCGCACGTCGCCCCCGAAGCCCGGGCCGAAGTGAAGCCGCTCGGCGAGGGCTTCTACCGGATCATCCTCCACTACGGTTTCATGGACGAGATCGACATCCCCGCCGCGCTCCATGCGCTGGGCGAGGCCGTGGGCGAGAAGTTCAAGGCAATGGAGACGAGCTATTTCCTCGCGCGGCAGACGCTGATCGCCTCGGCCCGGCCCGGCATGGCGATCTGGCGCGAGAAGCTGTTCGCCTGGATGGTCCGCAACGCCGAAAGCGCGATGGAGTTCTTCAAGCTTCCCACCAACCGCGTGGTCGAACTGGGCAGCCAGGTGGAGATTTAGCCTGCAATCCCATTGCCCTATGCCGCCCGATAGCCGTCATCCCCGCACAGGCGGGGATGACGAAACAGGGATGCCTGTCGCAAGGAGATAGGTGCAGACAAGAGCGGCGAGGAAGGAGCAGCGCCCCGCGGCGCCGCCCCCTCCCCCACGCGATCAGAAGCTCATGCGCAGGCCGGCGGTGATGATCCGCCCGGTGCTGGCATAGGTCTGGCTGACCGGGTTCGCCGCATACATGGTGCGATATTGCGGCGTATTGGTCATGTTGCGGCCCTCGAGCGACAGCTTGGCGAAGTCGGTCACCGCATAGGACATCGCGAAGTCGATGTTCAGCTGGTTCTCGTTATAGCCGAAGTCCGCGAACACCGGCGAGTTGCACGGGCCGCCGCCCACGGTGGTGGTGCCCACCGAGCAGGTGCCCGTCGCCAGCGGGAAGCGGTTCACGTAGCGCGCCCGCCATGCCCCCGAGACGCGCGCCGAGAACTTGCTGTCCTCGTAATAGAGCGTCGCGTTGAACGCGTCCGGCGAGGTGTTGAGGAACGGCCCCTCGGCATAGCTGTTCACCGCCGTGCCCGACACCGTCTGGCTGGTGCTCAGCCCCGTGCCGGTCAGGTAGCTCAGGCTGGAATCGATATGCGTGTAGTTCGCGATCACGCCGAAATGCTTCAGGAAGCCGGGCAGGAAGAAGAAGTCGGTCTGCAGATTGACTTCCACGCCCTTGATATGGCCGCCGGGCGCATCCTTGAACTGGCGGATGCCCCAGGTGCCGCCGGCCATGGTGTAGCCGAGCAGCGCGGGGTTGGTGACGAAGGTCAGCACCTGCTGGTACACCTCGGGCTCGAACACGGCCGATAGCGGCGCCTCGAGCGCGACCTGCTGCGGGAAGGTATCGATGTTCTTCTTGAACAGGTTCACCGCGATCAGGCCGTTATTCGCGAAATATTTCTCGAAGCTCAGGTCGAGATTGGTCGCGCGGAACGGGTTGAGATAGGGATTGCCCACCGTCAGCGTCGGCGCCGTGCCGTTCGCGTTCAGGCTGGTGGTGAAGGCAGTGGTGCCCGGCGTCAGGCTGGCGAGCTGCGGGCGCGACATCACCTTGGAGGCGGCGAAGCGGACGAGGAAATTGTCGGCGACTTCCCAGTTCGCGTTCATCGCGGGCAGCCAGTCCCAATATTCGTTCTTCGCGGTCACCGCGAGGCCCGCCACGCCATCGGCGCCGCCGACATTGCCCGAACCCGAGACGCGGGTGTTGGCGACGCGCAGGCCGATATTGCCGCGCAGCGGCCGGCCGAGCAGGTTGACGTTGTAGTCGACCTGGAAATAGCCCGACACATCGTTCTCGGTCACGCCCGAGCGCTGCCGCCCGTCGACCACGGCACGGAAATCGCCCCATTTGTTCACGCAGTTGCAGTTGATGCCGAACTGATTGATGAACTTCTTGATATCGGGCGCATAATAGCTGGTCGGCGTGCCCTGCGTCACGTTCAGCCCCTGGCCGAAGCCAATGGTCTGGCCGAGATCGGTGATGCCCAGCCGCGCCTCGGCCAGCGTCGGGTTGATCGCCTCGATCGACTGGTTGCGGCGGCCCTGATCGCCGGAATAGGCGAATTGCTTGGCAGTCCCGCCGAAGCGGATCGACATCTCGGGCAACGCTTCATAGGTGAAATTCACCCGCGCCACCTTGAACTCGTTGTCCACGGTGTTGGTGAAGTAGCGGATCGTCGACAGGCCCTTCACCAGCGTCCAGCTGTTCGGGTTCGCCACATCGAAGCCCGGCTTGAACACCGGCATCTTGCCGCCGGCGCGCTCGTCGAACGTGTAGCCGTCCTGGTCGATCGCGTTGAACTCGGCAAGCAGGCCATAGGCGCGGAATTGCGATTTCGACCAGCCGCCGGTCGCATCGGCATAAAGGCCCGGCGCGAGTTCCTGATGGACGTTCAGCGTCACCTGCTTGAAATCGGTCCGGCCGAACTGGGTATCGGCGAAGCTGCGCCAGTCGACATCGTCGAGGACGAGATAATCGGCCTGGCCGGCGCTGTTGACATGCGCCTCGCGGATCTTGGTGTTCGGGCGGCCGAGCAGCTCGTTGTAATAGCCGATCTGGTTGGCGGTCGCGACATAGCCCGGCGAGGCGGGATTGTTGTAATAGTCGAACGGATTGAGGTTGTTCGGGTTGAGGCTGTTGTAATAGCCGGCGAGCGGCGCCTGGCCGACGCCGTTGCCCGCCTGGTCGCCATTGCAGTCGATGATCGCGCTGGGCACGCAGTTCGCATAGAGTGCCACGCGGTCGGCATAGCCATTGGCGGTGCCGATCGCGCGCAGCCCGTTGGTGCCCGTCCCCACCACGCGCGCATTGGTGCCGTTGCGGTTGAGGCCGATCGGCGTGATGCCGGTGTTGTTGCTGTTCTGGTCGTAGCGCGAGAAGACGCCGTCCAGCGTGATCTCGGTGCCCGGGCCCGGCTTCCATTGCATCGTCGCGGTGGCGCCGATCCGCTCATAGTCCAGATATTGGCGGCCGACCGAGGGCAGGCCCGGGATGATCGTGGTCGGCGTGACCAGCGCATAGGCCGCCGGGTCCGAGCCGAAGGTGGCGCCGGTGCCCTGGTTGCTCGGGCGGGCGAAGCCGAACACGTTCGGCGTCACGCCGGCGATCTGCGAGTTGCGATAGGCATATTCGAACACGCCGATGTTGCGGCGATAAGCGTCGATCTGCTGTTCCTGCTTCTGGTACGCGCCCGAGACGAGGATGCCGAAATTGTCGGTCACCCGCACCGAGGCGAGGCCGGTGAAGCGCGGGTTCCACTTCTTGCCGTTCTCGCGATACTCGGCCTCGGCCCCCACGGCGAAGCGGTTCTTCTTGTAGGAAAGCGGGCGGCCGGTGGTCAGGTCGATGATCGCGCCGAGCGAGCCTTCGTCATTCTCCGCCGCGGTCGACTTGGTCACCTTGATGCCGCCGAACAGCTCGGAAGCGAAGGTGTTGAAGTCGAAGCCGCGCGAGCGGTTCGCGCCGGCATCGGACTGGTTGCCGCCCGAGACGTTCTGCGCATCGGCGCCGTTGAGGCGGACCATCTGGAAGTCGCCGCCCAGGCCGCGCACGGTGATCGTGCGGCCCTCGCCATTGTCGCGGTCGATCGAGACGCCGGGCAGCCGCTGGATCGATTCCGCCAGGTTCGCGTCCGGGAAGTCGGCGATGTCCTCGGCGGTGATCGCGTCGACGATCTGGTTCGAATTGCGCTTGATGTTGACCGAGCTGGCCAGCGAAGCGCGGAAACCGGTGACAACAATCAGGTCGCCGCTTTCCGTCTGGTCCTGCGGCGCGGCTTGCGGATCGTCCTGCGCGGCGACAGTCGCCGCGGCGGCGGTCTCGGTGGCCTGCGCCCAGGCCGGCGCCGCCGTCAGCAGCGCCATGCCGAGCGCACCCAGCGCCGTCGTGCCGCGCAACGCCGAACGGCGCGCGGCAAGGGTGTCAGCGATAGAAAGCATGGTTTCCTCCCCCAAAGTCCTCTCATCGACAAGCATGAGTCGATGCGCCCGGCGGAGCCTGGAATCAGGGTGCGACGCAGCACTGCGGAAAACGACGCGAGCCGTTCCGCAAGATCCAGCCATGTCGCGACTTGCCCCCTCCCACGCCCCTCTTGCGGATCTTCGCGTCCACTTGGGCGCAAGCGTATTCAGCCACGCTTGTTCACTCCATTGATCGCGCTACCACCCCTGTGTGTCAACCGGTGTCATTGAACAAAATGTCACAATCGGACGATTGCGGCATTTCAGCAACATCGGGGAAATGCCGCCGTGCAGCGTGGGTTTCAGGCGGCCTTTCGAGCCGGTTGCCGGCGGGCGATGGCGCCCCCTTCGCATTCTCCGCCGCCATCTCGCCTTCGCCGGGATGACGGCATTTGCCGATTGGCGCTCGAATCTATCCCTCGCGCGGCGGCGCGACCGAGGCGCGGTGGATCAGCGTCGAGGGGAAGAGCGACGGCTCCTCCACGGCATTGCCGTCGTCCCCGAAAAAGTCCGCCAGCAGCTTCAGCGCCGCCGAGCGCGCCATCGAGATGATCGGCCAGTGCACCGTGGTGAGCGGCGGCCAGATGTGCGAGGCGATGGCGGTATCGTCGAAGCCGACGATCGACAGGTCCTCGGGCACGCTCATGCCTCGGCGGCGCGCGGCATGGAGCGTGGCGGCGGCCATCTCGTCGTTCGAGGCGAAGATCGCGGTGGGGCGCGGCGACAGGTCGAGCAGCCGGTCGGCGGCGGCCAGCCCGGTCTCGAACGTGTAGTTGCCGTCGGCGATCAGGCTGCGCGGCAGCTTGATCCCCGCCCCCTCCAGCGCATTCTCGAAGCCCTTGCGGCGCTCGCGCGCGGAACGGAAGCCGTGCGGGCCGGCGATCAGGCCGATGCGGCGATGGCCGAGCGAGATCAGATGGTTCACTGCCTCGGTCACCACGTCGCAATCGTTCGAGGCGACCATGTGCTCGGACGCGTCCAGCGTGGCCGATCCCATGCGGACATAGCGGATGCCGAGCTCGCGGCAGAGCTCCGCCACCATTTCGTTCTCCGAGACGGGCGGCAGGAACATCACGCCATAGAGCCGCTGGCGCTCGAGGAAGTTGCGCACGTCCTCGAGCATGGTCGAGCTGCCCCGGTCGATCGGGCGGACGATCAGCTCGAACTCGGTGTCGCGCATCGCCTCGAGCATGCCGGCCTGGACGTTCATCACCATCTGCGCGTTGGGATTGTCGTGGATCAGGCCGATCAGGAAGTTGCGGCGCAGCGCCAGCGCGCGCGCCTGGACATTGGGGACATAGCCCAGCTCGCTGATCACCTGCTCGACCTTCGCGCGCGTGTCTCCATTGAGCAACGGCGAGCGATTGATCACCCGGCTGACGGTCTTCTTCGAGACGCCGGCGATACGGGCGACGTCGTTGATCGTGGGCTTTCCGGTTCTCTCCATCCCGCGAACATAATGGCTTGCAGGACAAAGCGATACGATATTATCGGCCGGGCGAATTGGCCATCGGTGTCAATTTGCCGGCTCAACTCCCCGGCTGGATGTACGGCACCCGGCTCCACAGCTCGCGCTCCCATTTGCGCGGATCGCTGGCCAGGCGGCTGGGCGCGTCGAACAGCATCGTCGCGCGGCCCGGCAAGGCATAGGGCGTCCAGGCGGGCAGGCCCCTCGCCACCGGCCGGCCGGTGCGTGCGAGCGCAGCGAATGCGCCCATCACCTGCCCGCTCAGCTTCTGCGCCGCCGGGCCGGTGCCGGTATAGGATCCCGGCGCATCGAGCGTGCCAAAGGCCAGCGCGATGTCCATCGTGTGCGGCGCGCCGCGCTCGGGCCTGGTCGGCGACTGGAAGTCGACCTGATAGACCCAGGTCGCCCTGGCCCCCGCCGCCGCCCGCGCATCCGCTTCGAGCCATTGGCCCGGCCAGCTCCGGCCGGCGGTGGTGGCGCGATAGAAGAGCTGCTCGGGCGTATCGGCCGGGAAATGCGCGCGATACTGGGCGACCACCCATTCGGGCAGCAGGTCCATGCGCAGCTCGGGCGCCATGCGCGCGGCGACATTGTCCCAGGTCAGCCCCCGCACCTTCTCCGCATTGGGATCGATGAAGGCGCGTGTCTCGTCATGCGTGTTGCCCAGGATCATCGGGATCGCCAGGCTCTGCGGATTGGCGTCGGGCCAGAAGGGATGGCGGGTGAGCCACTTCATGTCGAGCACCGGCCCGAAATAGACGCCGCCGCCCAGGATCGGGTCGGTCGCGTCCAGCGCGTCGACCAGCTTCTCGACCGGCATGTCGAGCAGGGGCTGGAGGTCCCCCTCCCGCACGCCCAGCCTGGCGAGATAGGCCTGGGCCCGCTTCGTCGCGTTGAGCGGCCCCGATGCAGTCACCTGCTGCCCGCTCATCGTCGCCGCCGAATGGAACAGCCCCCTGGCCGCCGGCATGCCCATCAGCGTCGCGATCTTCGCGCCGCCGCCCGACTGGCCGAACACGAAGACACGCCGCGGATCGCCCCCGAACGCCGCGATATTGTCCCGCACCCATTGCAGCGCGAGGATCAGGTCGAGCTGGCCGAGATTGCCGCTGTCCGCGAAGCGCGGATCGAAGCGGGCGAGATAGAGATAGCCGAGCGCGTTGAGCCGGTGGTTGACCGTCACCACCACCACGTCCTCGGCCGCCGCCAGCTTCGCGCCGTCGTTCAGCGGCACGGTGACGGTGCCGTTCGAATAGGCGCCGCCATGGATGTAGAGCATCACCGGGCGCCTGGCCGCGGGATCGGCACCGGGCGTCCAGATGTTGAGGAACAGGCAGTCCTCGGAGGCGCGCTGATCCCCCCTGCCCTGCGGGCAGATCGGGCCATATTCATGGGCGGGCACGACGGCGCCGGGCGCCGCGACGGCCGTCGGCGCGCGGAAGCGCGGGGCGTTGCCATAGCGGATGCCACGGAAGCGCAGCATGCCGCCGCCCAGCCGATCGCCTTCGAACCGCCCGGCTCGCGTCGCGACCACCGCTTCGCCGGATGCGGCGCGCGCCGCCAGCGGCACCGCCGCCAATGCCGCGCCACCCGCCAGCACGCTTCGCCTCGAAACCTGCATCATCCTCTCCCGACCCAATTTCCTCGCCTCGGATCGGGCGAGGCTTCAACGGCGGACGTCGAGGCCGCCTTCGTCGAACGCCGCCAGGTCCGCGCGCGTGAACAGGCTCGCGTCGCCGGGCAGCGAATGCTTGAGCGCCGTGAGCGCCAGGCCCGCCCGCGCCGCCGCCTTCGCGTCGCCGCCGCTCTCGATCAGGCCGTGCAGCACGCCCGCGGCGAACGCATCGCCGGCGCCGATGCGATCGACGATCCCGGCGATCAGCACCTCGTCGGTCTGGTAGCCGCCGGCCCGCGTATCGACCCGCGCCGAGACGCGGTGGCTGTCGGCATCGTCGACATGGCGCGCGGTGTTGGCGATCGTCTGGAGCTTCGGAAAGGCCGCGAACGCCGCTTCCGCCGCCTCGCGCCGGCGATCGGCGCCGTCGCCCGAGAATTGGCGCCCGAGCAGCAACGAGATGTCGCGATGGTTGCCGAACAGCAGGTCGGCATGGCCGATCAGCCGGGTCAGCACCGCCTTGGGGTCACTGTCCCAGCTCTCCCACAGCTTCGCACGGTAGTTGCCGTCGAACGAGACCGGGATGCCCTTGGCGGCCGCCGCTTCCGCCGCGGCGATCGCCGCGCTCGCGGTGTTGTGGCCGAGCGCCGGCGTGATGCCCGACAGGTGCAGCCGCGTGGCACCCTCGAGCAGCGCGTCCCAGTCCCAGGCATCGGCCGGGCGCCGGGCGAACACGGAATACGCCCGGTCATAGACCACTTCGGACGCGCGCAGCCCCGCGCCGGGCGTCAGGAAATACAGGCCGAGCCGGCCGGGCTCGGAGACGATCGTCGAAGTGTCGACTCCGCGCCGCCGCAGCTCGCCGATCACCGCGCCGCCGAGCGGGTTGTCCGAGACGGCGGAGATCATCCGCACCTTGTGCCCGAGGCATGCCAGCCCCGTCGCGACATTCGCCTCGGCCCCGCCGACATTCACCTCGAGCTTCGGGGTCTGGAGCAGCAGCTCGCGCCCCGGAGGCGAGAGCCGCAGCATCAGCTCGCCGAAAAAGGCAATGCTCATCGCGCCAGCCACCCGCCATCGACCGCCAGGATATGGCCCTGGACATAGTCCGAAGCCGCCGAGGCGAGGAACACCGCCGCGCCGCCCATGTCCGCCGGATCGCCCCAGCGGCCGGCCGGGATGCGTTCCATGATCGAGCGGTTGCGGTTCTCGTCCGCCTGCAGCGCCGCCGTGTTGTTGGTGGCGATGTAGCCGGGGGCGATCGCGTTCACGTTGATGCCCTTGGCCGCCCATTCGTTGGCGAGCAGCTTGGTCAGCCCGCCGATGCCCGACTTGGACGCAGTATAGCTCGGCACGCGGATGCCGCCCTGGAACGTGAGCATCGAGGCGATGTTGATGATCTTGCCCCGGCCGTTCCCCACCATGTGCTTCGCCGCCGCCTGGCAGAGGAAGAACACCGACTTCAGGTTCGTATCGACCACCGCGTCCCAATCCGCCTCGGTGAAGTCGAGGCTGTCGGCACGGCGGATGATGCCGGCATTGTTGACCAGGATGTCGAGTCCGCCCAACTTATCCACAGCTTCGTCCACAACCCTGTCCACAGGCGCGATGGTCGAGAGATCGGCCGAGACGATCTCCGCCCTGCGGCCCAGCGCACGGACCTTCTCCACCGTTTCCTGCGCGGGCGTGCGGCCCACCGCGGCGATATCGGCACCGGCCGCGGCGAGCGCCAGCGCGATGCCCTGGCCGATGCCGGTATTGGCGCCGGTGACGACCGCGACGCGGCCGGAAAGATCGAAGGGATTGGTCATGGCTCTTCTCACTCCCCTCCCGGCGAGGGAGGGGCTGGGGGTGGGTAGCGTCCGGGCGGTACGGCGACGGTCCTGCTCGCGACGTCAGCAACGCGAGCACGCCACCCACCCCCGGCCCCCTCCCTTGCGGGGAGGGGGAGAGGCGGCCTTACGCCAGCTGGCAGATGTCCAGCACGTTCATGTCGGTATAGTCCTGGTTCTCGCCCGCCATCGCCCAGATGAACGCGTACGCTTTCGTACCTGCGCCCATGTGGATCGACCAGGGCGGGCTGATCACTGCCTCCTCGTTCTGCATCACGATGTGCCGGGTCGCCTCCCCTTCACCCATGTAATGGAACACGCGGTCCTTCTCGAGATCGTCGAGCTCGAAATAGAGATAGATCTCGCTGCGGCGCTCGTGGATGTGCGGCGGCATGGTGTTCCACACGCTGCCGGGCTTGAGCACCGTCAGGCCCATGACGAGCTGCGCGCTGTCGCACACGCCCGGGATGACGAGCTGATAGATCGAGCGCTCGTTCGATTCCTCCAGCGTGCCGCGGTCCAGCCGGTTGGCGTCGGCGATACCGAGCTTGCGGGTCTGGAAGCCCTTATGCGCCGGGCACGAAACCAGGTAGAAGCGCGCGCCGTCGCCCGAGAACTGCACGTCCCGGGCGCCCATCGTCACGTACAGGCAGTCCTTGTTGCCCAGCGTGAAGGCCTCGCCGTCCACGGTCACGATGCCTTCGACGCCGCCGATGTTCACCACCGCCAGCTCGCGGCGCTCGAGGAACGGGTGCCCCGCCGCCGAGGCCGGCTCGGTCTGGTCGGGCAGCTTCACCGCGCCCGTGGCCACCGCGACGCCCCCGATCACCATGCGATCGGCATGGGTATAGTTGAGCACGCACTCGCCGGCACGGAACAGGTCCGTGATCAGATAGCGGTCGCGCAGTTCCTCGTTCGAGACGCACTCCATCATGTCGGGGTGCGTGGCGTAATAGGTCCGGTCGAACATGGGGACTCCGTTGGGTTAGGCAGCGGCGGCGACGGGCGCCGGCGCGGGTTGATCGAGCTTGTACGCCTTGCGCACCAGCCCGTTGGTAAGTTCGTGCGCCAGCTCGGCCGCTTCCCAGTCGAGCAGCCGCCCTTCGGCGACCAGCCGCGCGAGGAAGGCGCAGTCGACACGCCGGGCGACGTCGTGCCGGGCGGGAATCGAAAGAAAGGCGCGGGTGTCGTCGTTGAAGCCGACGGTGTTGTAGAAACCGGCGGTCTCGGTCACTTGCTCGCGGAAGCGGCGCATGCCCTCCGGCGAATCATGGAACCACCAGCTGGGACCCAGCTTCAGGCAGGGATAATGGCCGGCCAGCGGCGCCAGCTCGCGGGAATAGACGGTCTCGTCGAGCGTGAAGAGGATGATGGAAAGGTCGGTCGAGGTGCCGAACCGGTCGAGCAGCGGCTTCAGCGCGTGGACGTAATCGGTGCGCATCGGGATATCCGCGCCCTTGTCGCGGCCATGGCTCTCGAACAGTCCGCCATTGTGGTTGCGGAAGGATCCCGGATGGATCTGCATCACCATTCCGTCCTCGACGCTCATCGCCGCCATCTCGGTCAGCATCTGCGCGCGGAACAGCTCGGCGTCCTGCGGGGTCCAGCGATCGGACAGGATGGTGCGGAACAGCCGCTCGGCCTCGTCCCTGCCCAGGTTCGCGGTCGCCGCAGTCGGATGGCCATGGTCGGTCGCGGTGGCACCGGCGGCGCGGAAATCGGCGCGGCGCTTGCGGTGGGCGGCGAGATAGCCGTCCCACGAATATACGTCCTCGCCCGTCCTCTCGGCGAAGACCTTCATCGCGCCCGCGAACTGCTCATGCTCGACATCGATCACCGCATCGGGGCGATAGGTGGTGACGACGCGCCCGCCCCAGCCCGAGGCATGGATCGCGTGATGCGGCGCCAGGTCGTCCTGCGGCCCCTCGGTGGTGGCGAGGAAGCCGATGTTGAAGCGGTCGAACAGCGCCCGCGGCTTGAACGCGTCGGTCGCCAGCTTCGCGTTGATCGTGTCGTAATAATGATCGGCGGTGCCGGCATCGAGCGCCACGTCGAAGCCGAACACCTCGCCGAACACATGCCCCAGCCACATCGCCGAGGGCGTACCGCGGAACAGATGGGTATGCTCGGCAAAGGTGCGCCAGGCTCCGCGCGGATCGGTCGCCGGCATGCCCGCTTTGTCGGGCACGCACAGCGCGTCCAGCGCCACGCCCTGCGAATAGAGCATGCGATAAATATAGTGATCCGGCGAGAGCAGCAATTCGGTGGCGTTCGACCAGTTGGCGTTGGTGGAGAACCAGGCCGGATCGGTGTGCCCGTGCGGGCTGATGATCGGCAGCCCGGCCACTTCGGCATAGAGCGCGCGGGCGATCTCCCGCGTGCGGTCCTCGGCCGGGAACAACCGGTCGGGATCGAGCTTCAGGGGCCGGGCCATCGTCCAGTCCTTTCCGTTACGCGACGTCGGCGCGCGCCAGGCGCGGCGAAAGCAGGTGGATCGAAAGCAGCGCCAGGAAATAGGCCGCACCCGCGACGATGAAGAGCGGCGCATAGCTGCCGATCGCGTCGAGCACATAACCCGCATATTTCGAGAACACCATGCCGCCGACCGCGCCCAGCGTGCCGCCGATCCCGATCACCGAGCCCACCGCGAAGCGCGGCACCGTGTCCGAGGGAATGGTGTAGAGCGTCGCCGAAAAGCTCTGGTGCGCCGCCGCGGCCACGCCGACCACGAACACGCTGAGCCAGAGATTGCCATAGAAGGTGGTGAACATCACCGGCAGCACGAAACAGGCCGAGATCAGCATGGTGAGCTTGCGCGCCTTGTTCACGCTCATGCCGGTGCTCATCAGCTTGCCCGAGAGCCAGCCGCCCGCGACCGAGCCGACGTCGGAGATCAGATAGATCGCGCCCAGTGCGATCGCCGCGGTCGGCGAATCCCAGCTGGTCAGGTTCAGGCCATATTCCTTGCCCAGCCAGCTTGGCAGCCAGAACAGGTAGAACCACCAGATCGGATCGATGAAGAACTTGCCGAGCGCAAAGGCCCAGGTCTCCCTGGTGCGGAGCAGCTTGCCCCACAGGTTCTTCACCTTCACTTCGGGATCGGCGGGATCCTGGGTGATATAGGCGAGCTCCGCCGCACCCACCTTGGGGTGATCCGCCGGCTTGTCGCGGAAGATGGCGAGCCAGGCGACCAGCCAGATCACGCCGAAGATGCCGGTGATCACGAAGGTCATGCGCCAGCCAAAGGCGGGCACCATCGCCCAGATCAGCAGCGGCGTGAGGATCGCGCCGACGTTCGATCCGGCGTTGAACAGGCCCACCGCGAAGGCGCGCTCCTTGGCCGGGAACCAGTCCGCGACGGTCTTGACGCCGGCCGGAAAATTGCCCGATTCGCCGATGCCCAGGCCGAAGCGGGCCAGAGTGAACTGCATGACGGTGTGCACGCCGCCATGCGCCACGTGCGCGATCGTCCAGATCACTACCGCGATGGCATAGCCGAAGCGCGCGCCGATCGCGTCGACCACCTTGCCGAAGGCGAGATAGCCGATCGCATAGGCGGCCTGGAAGTAGAAGACGATGTTGGCATAGTCGGTCTCGGTCCAGCCGAGCTCCTTCGACAGGTCCGGCTTGAGCACCGCGATCATCTGCCGGTCGACATAGTTGATCGCGGTGGCGGCGAAGAGCAGCCCCACGATCACCCAGCGATAGCGCCCGACGCGCGAAACCGCGCCGGAGACTGCCGCCTCTCCCTTACTCGCCATCATCCTCTCCCTCGTCTCTCTTTATCGCGTTTCCCGACCGGTCCTCAGGCGTCGTGGATGCCGACGATACGGCACCGGACGCTGTAGTCATCCGCGAACCGCGCCTCCACCAGCTCGCCGACGCGAACCGGATGGACGCCCGTGACTGCGCCGGTGGAGATCCACTGGCCCGGCGCGAGCGGCAGCTGCCGGTCGGCGGCAAGCTCGAACAGGAAGCGGACGGCGCCGAACGGGCCGTCGAGCATGGTGCTCGCGGTCGCCTCGCCGGCCACTTCATCTTCGATTGTTAGCGCTACCGGCCATTCAAGGAAATCCGTGCCGCGCGGAATTTCCGCACCGATCACCAGGCCGTTGTTGTTGCCGAAATCCGAGACGGTCACGGCCGGGCCGTGCGCGTTGATCCCCGCAAAGGGCGAGCTGGCGACCTCGATGCCGACATGGATGGCATCGACATATTCGGCGACTTCCGCATTGGTCCACGGCCGGTCGAAATCCTCGGGGAGCGCGCCCAGGCGGAGCAGATATTCGGCCTCGCCCGCGGCGAAGCCCTGCTCGAACACCGGCATTTCCGGCACTTCGCCATTGGCAGCGGTCACCACCGAATCGGCGAAGATCGGCCCGGTCAGCCGGTTGGTGCCATAGGTCGCGTCGAGCGGCGCGGGGATCTTGCCCACTTTCCATCCCGCGATCCGGTCGCCGAACAGCGCGATCGCGCGTTCCTGGATGCCATAGGCTTCCTCGAGCGTGCCCGGCAGCGCGCCCGGATAGTCGGTCAGTGCATTTCCTGCCTGTCGGGCCGCGACAAATGCTTGGGCGATGGCCTCGGCCGATTCCCGTCCTTCGATCAACTTGAAATTCCCCATGTTCCCGTCGCGTAAGGGCCGCCCGCCATGTTCGGCCCGCGCACGCGCAAGCCGTCGCCCGACATCGCCGCCCCTTCCCGCTTCGCCTGCCCGGGAACCGCTCGCCTCCTGCGGTCCAAGAGCCATGGGAGAAGACAGGCCGGAACCGGTGCCGGGCCATGTCGAGTAACTTGCGCGCGATCTCCTCTCCGAAGTCCTGCGTCCGGCTTTGTGCGGTTCCGCAGATGTCGCGCCGATGCTACCGGTGTCAGATCGGCGCGTCAACGCACCTCGAACGCAATCGTCGACATCGCACGGAAACGAGAAAGCTATTGTCACCGGTGTCAAGCGTCGCCATGCTTGACGGAAGCGACGGCGCAGACCGTCCTGTTCGTTCAGAGAGGCATGTCATGATCCGCACGTCCACCAGCATCGCCCTGGCCTGGGCGCTCGCGCTCGCCGCAAACCCCGCCGCGGCCCAGAGCACGGACGAGCGCCTGCTCTTCCGCGCCTCGGGCGACAGGGGCGGCACGGCCGAGAAGGCCGGCGGCGACGCGGTCCCCAATTTCCAGACCAAGGTGACCAACGTGCCCGACGGCGCGATCGGCGGCGCCTTTCGCTGGGCGGACGACGGCTACATCGCCTGGAACGCGCCGGGCAACATCCAGGCGCAGCGCGGCACCCTTTCTTTCTTCTGGCGCTCGCGCGAGCCGGTGGGAGAGGCGCCCTTCGTGATCTTCCGCGTCGGCTATGCCGATCATTCCAGCTGGGACATGGCGTTCCTGCGCATCGACTGGAACGGCCACGGTTTCGACGCCTTCGTGACCGATGCGAACCTCTCGCGCGTCCGGGTGTCGTTCAAGCTGCCGCAGAACCCCGCGCCCGATGCGTGGCAGCACATCGCCTTCGCCTGGGACGAAAGCGTCGGCGTGCGGCTCTTCGTCGACGGCAAGGAAGTCGCGCGCAAGGACCAGAGGGCCGATCTCGATACCGGGCTCGACCAGTTCGGCATGGCCGGCCGCGTGATGGCACCGCATCAGGTGCAGAGCCGCTACAATTTCATGCGCGGCAGCGACCTGGACGAGATCCGCGTCTATGATCGCATGCTCGACGGGGCGGGCATCGCCGCGCTCGCCGCCAAGGCCGAACCCGCCACCGCCCCGGCTGCCGACCAGGCGGGCAAGCGCACTGCCTGGCTCCATCGCTTCGGCTGGGACGCCGCCTCCCCGCCGGTGCTCGCCGACAGGGTCACCGGCGTCCGCAAGGTCGAGTTCGCCGATGCGAAGGACCTGAAGGAGTGGATGTGGAAGGGCGTGGACGGCATCGCCGAGACGACCTGGCCCGGCGTCTATAATCGCTCCAGGCTCCCCGGCCGCGACGATTATTTCGAGCTGCCCGACTGGAACGTCTATGTCGAAGGCGGCAAGACCTACACGCTGACCGTTCCCGCGGGCGAGAAGTTCAACCGCGTCGAGATCCGCGGCGCCGCCTATGGCGCGCTCGACTACAGCGCGGACGGCTCCAGCTTCCGCAACCTCGCGAAGCGCCCCCAGGGCGCCGTTCGCAGCGTCACTTCCCTCGGCACGGCGCAGGGCGGCGCGCTCCGCTTCACCAATGTGATGCCGGAGCAGCCGATCCAGGAGATCTGGGCCTATGATATCGGCCCCGCCAGGGAGCCCGAGGGCAGTTTCAAGCTCGGCTACACCGTGAATGCCCAGGTCTCCGCCGATCTTGCCGCGCTCGAAGGGCTCAACCGCTTCATCCGCGGCCGCTATCCCGCCGACGAGCGCAACACCGTGCTCGCCTTGCCCCCCGGCGCCGGATCGGCCGCCGCGGGCGCGGGCAGCGCCGCCTCGACCGGTGCCGCCGCGCATGTCGCGGGGGCGATGCCGATCGTCCACATCCTGATCCCCTCGGGCTTCGGCGACGCCTTCCCCGGCCGCGCGCTTGCCCGCGCCTGGAACTATGGCTGGGAGAACAGCCGCGACGGGCTCGACGGCATCGCGATCGACATTCCCGCGCTCAAGGCGACGCCCGGCAGGGACGGGCTGATCCCGCTGAACATCAAGGTGAAGGACCCGATCTGGCCGGGTCGCGACACGATCGACCTGTCCGTCTCGGTCCGCCCCGGCGAGGCGCGCACGCTCTGGCTCGATCTGCGCGACCGCATCCTTACCAACGACAGCCTCTATCTCGCCATCGCCTCCGCGGCTCCCGATTTCGGCCCGGCATCGCTCGACGGGATGAACATCCGCCTGGTCTTCAAGGACCGCGCCGCCGCGCTTCCCGAGCACGTCGCCGACCGGTTCAACCAGGTGAAGGACAATTGGGGTTTCCTGGTAGAGGAGCACACCGCCTCGAAGCGCGCCGCCATGTATGCCCGCGTCTTCGCGGACGTCAGCGACCTGCTCCGCGTCGATCCCGATCATGTCGAAGGGCGCCGCTATTGGGCGGACATCAGCTATGGCGCGCAGAACCTGCCCGCGTTCAAACAGCCGGAAGCCCCCGCCGGCGTGCCGCTCTGGGCCTTCCGCCAGCTCGAGGACCTGAAGATCACCCGCCAGTTCGTGAACTGGTGGATCGACAATCGCCAGGTGCCCTATGGCGATTTCGGCGGCGGCATCTCCGACGATACCGACCTGACCCAGCAATGGCCGGGCCTGGCGCTGATGGGCGTCGACCCGGACAAGATCAACGGCTCGCTCCGCGCGCTGTCCGAGGCGGTGTACAAGAACGGCATGATGGTGAACGGCCTGGGCCATATCACCACCGACGAGCTCCACGCCTATGAGGAAGGCATGAACTCGGATGCCGAGCGGCTCTATCTCAACTGGGGCGAGCCGCGCGCAGTGGAGCGGCTGATGGCGACGGTGAAGGCGCTGAAGACCGTCATCCTCCCCAACCCGGCCGGCCATCTCCACTTCGCGAGCAACTGGTACGGCGCGCGCAAGATGTACCGCGAGGGGCCGTTCGAGTGGCAGAAGCCCTATAGCTTCGTCGTCCTCCACGCGCCGACGCTGCTCGGCCTCTATAACGGCAATCCCGATGCACGCAGCCTGATCACCGGCGTCACCGACGGCCTCCTCGCCCATGGCAAGCAGGACGCGAACAGCAATTGGAGCTGGCCGAACGAGATCAACTGGCGCACCGATGCCGAGCGCGCCGGCGATGGCGGCGGCGCCTCCACCCCACTCCAGGCGGCATGGGCGGCATATCGCTTCACCGGCGAGGCGAAATACCTGGCCCCGATCCTTGCCCGGGTGGGCAAGAGCGGCCCCGCCTCGGTGCAGGACATCAACGAGAACGCGATCAAGCTGCTCGGCGCCGACAAGGATTGGTCGAAGACGCTCGCCGACAAGGCGAAGAAAGGCGGCGCCTTCGAGCAATGGGCCGCATGGGATGCGACCGGCGACACCGGATATCTGGAATCGCTCCACGCCGCGGCGATCGCGGACAAATCGCAGCGCCAATACATGTATACCGAAGGCCATTGGTGGTCCGATCGGGTCGACCAGCCGAACGAGATCCTCCAGCGCGAGCGGCTTGGCGGCATCGCGCTCCGCCGCAACCAGACCTGGCCGGGCAATGCGGTGAGCTGGCGCTTCGACGATCCCGAAGGCGCGCTGAAGACCGCGATCCTGGTGCCTGGCGCAACGCCGACCCGCTTCAAGGTGATCGCTTACAACACCGGCGACACCCCGCAGACCGCCGAGATGAGCACGTGGAATATCACTGCCGGCGAATGGGAAATGGTGACGAACGGCACCACCACCGTGCTCCATCTCGAACGCAGCGCCGCGACCCGGGTGACCTTCGCGCCGCATGCGACGACCGAGATCGCGTTCACCCTGAAGACGCCGGGCGAGGATGTCGCCACGCGCCCGGACCTCGGCATCGGCAGCGACGATGTGGTGGTGAAGGGCGGCAAGCTGGCGGTTACCGTCCACAGCCTCGGCGCGCAGGATGTGGCCGGCGGCACGCTCACGATCGAGGACGCGGCGGGCAAGGCGCTCGCCACCGCTCCGATCCCGGCCCTCGCCGCCCCGCTCGACCTCGTCCCCAGAGCCACGACCGTGAAGCTCAACCTCCCCAAGGGGGCGGCGCGCATCCGCGTGGCGCTTCCCGGCAATGCCCCCGAAGTGACCCGGCTCAACAATGTGGTGCAGCTGCCCCGCTGAACCGGAGAGCCGCGATGCACCGCCGCCAGTTCCTCGCCGCCGCCAGTGTCGCCGCGCTTCCCCGCGCCGCGCTGGCCGTGCCGAACCGCGATGCCGATCTTCGCGCAGCGCTCGACGGCCTGGCGAAGCTCGACACGCCCGCCGCCAGGCGCGCGCGGCTGAAGGGCTTCGATCCCGCGTCGCTCTCGCCCTCGGCCCGGATCGATCTGGAGACGGTGCGCGCCGGCCTCGCCGTCGATGCCGAGCTGCTCCGCAGCCTGCCTGTGGGCCGGCTGGGCCGCTCACCCTATGTCATCGCCCCCAATGCCGGCGCCTGGCGCGAGAAGGCACCCGACGCCCAGCGCATCGAAGCCGAGAACGCGCAGATCGCCGCGGATGCCCGGCACGGCGTGCTCCTTCCGGCGCCGCTGCTCGAAAGGACCCGCTCCGGCATCATCGCCGCAGCGGGCAAGGCGACGGGTCCCGCCGCGGCGGCGCTCGCCGGCCAGGCCCGGCTGCTTGCCGACCTCGCCCCGCGCGCGCCGAAGGAGCCCGGCACCAGCCGCTTTCCCGGCGGCGCCCGCTATTTCGCCCTCCTGCTCGAGCGCCATTACGGCGCCGCCATCGCCCCGGCCGAAGCGCATCGCCAGATGCTCGCCGTGGCGGAAGCGCTCACGGCGCGCGCCGATGCCGTGCTCAAGCGCCTGGGCCATGCCCAGGGCACCGTCGGCGCCCGGATCAGCGCGGCGTTCAAGGATCGCCGCTTCCTCTACAGCGACGACGATGCCGGGCGGAACCGCGCGGTGGCCGACATGAACGCCACGCTGGCCGCCACCCGCCCGCACCTGCCCGCGCTGTTCGGCCCGCTGCCGCCCGAATGCCTGAACGTGTCGGCGTTGCGGATGCCCCCACAGGAGGAGGCTGAGGGCAAGCAGGGCTATCGCACCATCCCCGCCCCCGGCATCGCGGGCGCCTATTTCCCCGACCTCGCGCGCATCCGCGATCGCCCTTCCTGGACGCTGCCGGCCGTCGTCCATCACGAGCTGTTGCCCGGGCACATGATCCAGCTGCCCATCGAGGCGGCGTCGGAGCCGCATCCGCTGCGCATCGAATATGCCCCCGCCTTCGCCGAGGGCTGGGCGATCTATGCCGAGCAGCTGATGGCGGCCCGGGGCGCATTCGCGGGCGACGACCATGCCCTTCTCGGCCATTTGCACTGGCTGCTGTTCCGGATTGGCCGCGGACTGGTTGACACCGGTGTCCATATCGGACAAGAAACACTGGCACAGACGAGCAGCAAGCTCGCGACATTGCAGGGAGAGGCGGCTTATTTCGCGCCGATGGCGCAGGATATCGAGCGAATCTGCATTGAGCCCGCCATGCGCGCCGCGGAGGCGCTCACTTGGCTCGGGCTGACCCGTCTGGGGTCCACCGCGCAGCGCAACGGACCGGAATCGCTCAGGAAATTCCATCGCAGGCTGCTCGCCGACGGGCGCAGACGCTTCGCGATGATCGCATAGCGGCGGGCGAGAGCCGGCCAGGAAGCAACAGAGAGCTGGCGCAAGCCGGCCGAAATGCCGGGCGAGCCGCGAAGACGGTGCGGCCCCGGAAACACTGACCATGGGAGAATTGGGATGCGTAAGGGGATTTTGAGGCGGAATCTGTGGTGCGCCGGCGTTTCTCTGGCCGTGATCGCCGGTGCGGGCATCGCGACCCCGGCGCTGGCGCAGGATATGCCCGCGGCACCGGCCGATACGGGCGTGCAGGAGCAGGACCAGACCAGCGACGGCGCCATTGTTGTCACCGGTTTCCGCCAATCGCTCGACAAGGCGCTCAACGTGAAGCGCGCCTCGGTGTCGTCGGTCGACGCAGTCGTCGCCGAGGACATCGCCAAGTTCCCGGACCAGAATCTCGCGGAATCGCTCCAGCGCATCCCGGGCATCTCGATCCAGCGCGACGCAGGCGAAGGCCGCGCGATCACCGTCCGCGGCCTCGGCGCCCAGTTCACG
Source organism: Sphingomonas sp. 67-41 (assembly GCF_001899725.1). Lineage (NCBI taxonomy): Bacteria > Pseudomonadati > Pseudomonadota > Alphaproteobacteria > Sphingomonadales > Sphingomonadaceae > Sphingomonas > Sphingomonas sp. 67-41. The sequence continues at coordinate 76,900 of NZ_MKWJ01000013.1, forward strand.
CGCGTCCGGGTCAACGGGCTCGAGACGGTCGCCACGTCGACCGACGGCGCTTCGGCCAATCGCGACCGCGCGTTCGACTTCAACGTGTTCGCTTCCGAGCTGTTCAGCTCGCTGGTCGTCCACAAGACCGCAGAGGCATCGCTCGACGAGGGCTCGCTCGGCGCGGTGGTCGATCTGAACACCGGCAATCCGCTCGCCGGCAAGGCCGGTTTCACTTTCGTGGGATCGGTTCAGGGCAGCTATAACGACCTCTCGAAGAACTGGGGGCCGCGCGTCGCCGGTCTGGTCTCGTGGAAGTCGCCCAGCGGCACCTTCGGCGTCGCGGTCTCGGGCGCCTATTCGAAGACCGACAATCTCGAGCTCGGCAACAACTCGGTACGCTGGGCGCAGGCGACGTTCGATCAGGTCGACGGCACCAATTGCTGGACCACGGCGAATTCGGGCGGCACCTATGTCCCCAGCGCGGTCTGCTCGAAAGCCGCGCTCGCCTTCCATCCGCGCATCCCGCGCTACGGCAGCGTCCGCCACGATCGCGAGCGCCTGGGCCTCACCGGCAGCGTGCAATGGGCACCGAGCGACGCGACCAAGATCTCGATCGACGGCCTCTATTCGCGATTCAAGGAAACGCGCGAGGAGAAGTGGCTCGAGGTGCTGCTGCGCTCGAACGAGCGCTCGATCAATGTCGTCAATCCGGTCTACGACGGCAACAACAACATGATCTCGGCGACGCTCAACGACGCCTGGGTGCGCACCGAGCATTATCTGCGCAAGTCGGACACCGAATTCTACCAGATCGGCGGCACCTGGGACCAGCAGCTGGGCGACAGCTTCCGCTTCACGCTGCTCGGCGGCCTCTCCAAGTCGAACGCCGACATCCCGGTCGAGACTACCATCGTCCTCGACGACCGCGATGCGCAGAATTATCGCTACGACTACACCAACATGCGCAGCCCGGTGCTCAGCTTCGGCACCAGCGTGACCGATCCGGCGAACTTCCAGCTCGCAGAGATCCGCGATCGCCCGTCCAATGTCACCAACAAGTTCCGTACCGCCCAGCTGCGCACCGAATGGGACGTGGCCGAGGGCTTCCAGATCAAGTCCGGCGCGATGTACCGCCGCTTCGACTATGACGTGAAGGCGTTCCAGCGCGACACCGCGGTGTGCGGCAATGGCGGCCTCGATCTGGTACTCAAGACGATCACCTGCTCGCCCACCTCGGCCTTCGGTCCGACGGCAGTGTACGGCTTCCAGGCCACGCCGGCGCTGACCGAGCTGGTCAACCTGGGCAAGGCCGGCCAGCCGGCAGGCACCACGACGAGCTGGGTGATCGCCAATATCGACGCGGCGGCGGCCTATACCGGCCTCTACAACCGCCCGCTGCTGCTCGACGTGGGCAACAATCGCAGCGTGACCGAGGAAGTGAAGGGCGGCTATCTGCAGTTCGACGCCAAGGGCGAGCTGCTCGGCCTGCGCTACGCGCTCAACGCCGGCATGCGCTATGCATCGACCCGCCAGAGCTCGACCGGCATCAACGGGACGCTGCCGGTCACCTTCGAGCGCACCTATGACGACTGGCTGCCGTCGATGAACATCGCGCTGTTCCCGACCGACAAGATCATCCTGCGCGGCGCCATCGCCGATGTGATGACGCGACCGACGCTGGGCAGCCTGACGCCGGGCGGCTCGGCCGACGGCTTCAACTACCGGGTCTCGTTCGGCAACCCGAACCTCGATCCCTATCGCGCCACCGCCTATGACCTTGCGGCCGAATGGTATTTCGCCCCGCAGTCGATCTTCTCGGTCGCAGTGTTCAAGAAGGACGTGAAGAGCTTCCCGGTCAGCGCCACGCTGACCGGCCAGACCTTCACTTCGACCGGCCTCCCCGCCTCCGTGCTCTCCGCCTCGTCGCCGGCCTTCCTCAACCCCGCGCAGCAGGCCCAGCCGATCTGGACCGTGGTGACCACGGTCAACGGCACCGGCGCCTCGCTCAAGGGCATCGAGATCGCGGTGCAGGCCCCGTTCCGCTTCCTGCCGGGGTTCCTGAAGAATTTCGGCGGCATCGCGAACGCGACCTTCATCGATTCGACCGCGACCTACAGCCAGTCCGCCCCGGCCACGGCGGTGAACGCCAACGGCTCGCTGACGCTGCCGAACCGGCCCTTCACCTCGACGCTCTACGGCGTGTCGAAAAAGGCGTTCAACGCGACGCTCTATTATGAGGACAAGAAGTTCAGCGCGCGCGCCTCGGTCAGCTATCGCGGGCCCTATGTCGATGCCGGCTCGGGCACCGGCAACGTGTTCGAAGGCTATAATGCGATCACCAATGTCGACGCCTCGGTCCGCTACAAGCTCACCGACTGGATCGAGCTGTCGGTCGAGGGCACCAACCTCACCGACGCCTATCGCGACCGCTACACCGACACGGCCGCGAACCGGAACTACGAGTATAATCATTTCGGCCGCACGATCCTGTTCGGCGCGCGCCTGAAACTCTGATCGCCTCCGCGACCACTAGGGGCCGTCGCATCATTCGATGCGGCGGCCCTTTCCTTTGGGGATCAGGCCGCCAGGGCCGCGCCCGGCCGTTCCGCCGGCCCGGCCGGGCGCGCTTCGCCGCCGCGCAACAGCAAGGCGCAGGCAATGAGCGCCGCGACCGTCGGCGGCAGCGCATAGGCGGCGCGCACCGCGAACAGGGCTTCCGCCTGCCCGGCCTCGTCCGGCGCGAAACCGGCCCAGCCCAGCGCGCCCAGCGCCGCGGCGACGCCCAGCCCCATCGCCAGCCGGAGCGTCACATTGAACAACGCATAGCGGCTCGATGCCCAGCGCTGCCCCTGCTCCACTTCGCGCCGGGTGATATCGCCCACCATCGCACGCAGCAGCATGTAGTCGACCCCGAAGACCAGGCTGCGCGCGATCAGCCAAAGGACCAGGAGCGCCAGCCCGCCCGCGGGCAGCAGCAGCGCCAGCGGCGCCACCAACGCCTGCCAGCCATAGCCGGCGAGCAGCACCCGCCGCTTGCCGAACCGCCGGCTCATCCGCGCCCAGAAGGGCAGCAATGCGAGCGGCACCACGCCCTGAACGAGCATCAGCGTGCTACCCCAGCCGGGCAGCGCGAGCGCCTGCTCGACGAAGAACAGGAAGGTGCCGGCCGCAGCGGCATCGGCCATGCCGACCAGGCCGTAGAGGATCAGGATGCGCCGCATCTCCCGCGTGCGCAGCATTCCGGCGAAGAGCGCGAAGGGATTGGCCACGCGCGTGGTCGAAGGCGCATCCGGCTCCCGAATCCGGCGGAGCACCAGCAATACAGTGATCGGCGCGAGCAGCACGATCGCCGCGCCCAGCGCCCCCACCTGCGCCGCCCGCCCCAGGCCGAAACCGCGCTCGAGCAGGCTCGGCAGCACCAGGGTGACGATCATTCCCGCCATCGCCACCCAGATCTTCGCGCCCATCACCCGCACCCGCTCATGCGCGTCGCGCGACAGCTCCAGCCCCCAGCCGCCATGCGGCGTGGCGATGAGCGTGTAGCCGAGATGGAACACCAGGCTCCACGCGGCGAGCGTCGCGATGCCGGTGCCGGGCACCGCCCAGAACAGCCCGAGCGCGCCCAGGCTGACCAGCGGCGCTCCCACCACCATCCATGGCCGGCGCAGGCCGAAGCGCGTCGGGAACCGATCGCTTGCCCAGCCGATGCACGGATCGATCAACCCGTCGAACAGCCGCGCGGCAAGCAGCAGCATGCCCACCGCCGCGATCGGCAGCCCCAGCGTCGCGGCAAAGAAGGCGGGAAGATAGGTTCGCCAGGCAAGCTCGACCGCCTGGAACAGGATGACCGGAGAGGAGAAGGCGAACAGGTCCACCCGGCTCAGCCGCTCGGTTCGACTCGATCGGATATCCCCGCTCACCAATCCCCTCTGGCCCAGGGGGATGACAAATATGCGACCGTCAGCCGCCGCGCAGGAAGGAGAGCAGCGCCTCGGTCTCGGCTAGGCTCGCCGCCTGGCGCTCGTCGTCGGGCAGGCCCCGGTGCGCATTGCCCTGTCCGATCGCGAAGCTCGAGAAGATCGCCGCGTCGAGCGCGCCGACCGGCCGGTCGCGACCGATCATCGCCTGCAGGAACAGCCGCGAGGTGCGCCCGCGCAGATAGCGCAGTTGCGCAGCGAAGGGCGCAAGCGCCGGATCGCGCATCGCCGCCATCATCAGTTCGGAAGTGGCGAGGCGGAACGCCTCCGCCCCCGGCCGCTCGCCGAGCCTGTCGAGCATGGCCCGGCCGTCGCCATCGGTCGCCGCGGCGAGTTCCGCCTCGAGTTCGCCGGCCGGCACGTTGTGGCGATAGATCACTTCAAAGGCCGATCCGAGCAACTCGGCGCTCGTCCGGAACTTGTGCGAGACCACGCCGAGCGTCAGCCCGGCCCCGGCCGCCACCGCGCGGTGCGTCACGCCGGCCACCCCGCCCAGCGCGACGATCGCCGCCGCCGCTTCGGCTATCCGTTCCGCAGTCTCGTCGCGCGCCTCGGGCAGCGGCGCGGAACGCTGGGCGCAGCCGCGCGCCATGTCGCGCCAGGGCGACGGCCCGGCCAGGGTGCCGCCCAGCCAATTGCCCCAGCCGCGGCACAGTTCGTCCAGCGCGGCGCGATCCACCGAGCGGCGCCAGCGCATCATGTGCAGGAAGCTCTCCCCGTCGAACAGCCGTTCGGTGATCGTCGCGGTGCCGGGGATGCCGAGCCGGTCGCAGACATGGCGCCAGAATCCCGCCCAAAGCGTGCGCCAGCGCTGGGCGGCCGGCCCATAGCGCGGATCGCGCGCGACCAGCAGCTGGCATTCGCGCCAGGCAAAGGCCAGGCCGCGCTGCCCCTCGCACCAATCGTCGATCAGTGCGGCGAGCAAGGCCGGCAGCGACTCGGCGCCCCCGGGCACGTCCGCAAGCTGATCCAGCCGCGCCCCGCACCATTCCGCCGCCAGTGCCTGGGCATGTTCGTGCGCGCATACATACAAACGTTCAAGGTCACCAAAATGGTGATAAATGGACGACGCCGGCAGCCCGGTCGCCTGCGCGAGCCCGCGCGCCGAGACCGCGGCCTGGCCGCTCACTTCCCAGGCACTTAGCACCGCCGCAATCCATTTTTCGGCACTCCCGCTGCCCTTGCCGGCAGCTGCGATACCTTGACCGGACATCCCGCCCTCCCCCTTTTCGCGCCCAAGCCAATGCCGGAATGCGCAACTCCATACAAGCGTCACAGAAGATACATACAATCGTTCTAGTTGCCCGCTCGTCATCAGCCAGATGGGGGTCATCATGAAACGGAACGTCAAGCACCGGCTGCGCCTGGCAGCCTTGTCCGGAGCCGCCGCCTCGGCGCTGCTCCTCGCCGCGCCGGCCTTCGCCCAGCAGGCCAATACGGCCAGCATGGTCGCGGCCGACGAACAGGATCAGAGCGGCGGCCTCGGCGAGATCGTCGTCACCGCCCAGCGCCGCGAGACCAATCTCCAGAAGACTCCGATCTCGATCGCGGTGCTGAGCGGCGAGGCGCTCCAGAACCGTCACATCCAGACCCTCGCCGACCTGGCCGACGGTTCGGTCCCGGGCCTGCGCGTCGCGCCCTTCTTCTCGCGCACTTCGGCGCTGGTGATCGGCATTCGCGGCGTGGGCTTCCTGGGCGATGCCAACCAGCCGGCCCGCGAACAAGGCGTCGGCGTCTATATGGACGGCATCTATCTCGGCCGCGCCCAGGGCCTGGGCACTGCCCTTTACGACATCGAGCGGATCGAAGTGCTCAAGGGCCCGCAAGGCACGCTGTTCGGCCGCAATACCGAGGGCGGCGCGATCAGCATCGTGACGAAGAAGCCGAGCGGCGAATTCCGCCTCAATGCCTCGGCCGGCATCGCCAATTTCGGCGGCTACGAAACCGCACTGCACCTCGACCTGCCGCGTGCGGGCAATATCAGCCTGAAGTTCGACGGCGTGATCCAGAAGCGCGGCGGCACGATCGACAATCCGATGGCCGGGCAGCTCGACTTCAACAGCCATGACCGCCGCGGCGCGCATGTCGCCGCACTGTGGGAGCCGAGCGACAAGTTCAGCGCGCTCTGGCAGTTCGACGTTTCGCATGACGAGGGCTCGCCCAATTATCTCCAGCTGCTCCGCAAGGGCAGCCTGCCGCTCGCGCCGATCCTCAAGCTCCAGCCCGAACGCGCCAAGGCCGGCAATGTCGGCGTGCCGCTCCAGCCCAGCGTCGGCGACACCACCGGCATGTCGCTCCATCTCGACTGGAAGCTGGGCGGCGGCCTCCGCGCCCGCTCCATCACCAGCTACCGCACGTTGACCCAGAGCCAGTATGACAATGGCTCGGCGATCCTCTCGGTGTTCGCCCCCAACGGCAATTTCGCGCGCTACAGCATCGCCAATTTCGGGCAGCGCCAGTTCAGCCAGGAAGTGCAGCTGCTCGGCGAGTTGCCGCGCCTCAGCTTCGTGGCCGGTGCCTTCTATTACAACGAACATGTCGGCGATAACGCCTTCGCGCCCAACACGCTGAAGTTCAACGCCGACGGCACCGGCTATAGCGTGCTGCCCGCGCCGGTCTCGGCCACGCCCTTCCCCGATCGCGCCAGCATCGCCAGGACGAACAGCGCCGCGGTGTTCGGCCAGCTCACCTACACCCCGGCATTGCTGGGCGACCGGCTGCACCTGACGCTCGGCGGCCGCTATTCGCACGACAAGAAGACCGGCGAGCTCGACCAGGTCAACGGCCGGATCCCGACGGTCAACGGCGTCACCGCAGTGGTGCCGATGAACGTCACCTCGGATCGCGTCGATCCGCTGGTCAACCTGTCGTTCGACGTCGCCGACGGCGTGATGCTCTACGGCAAGTGGAGCACGGGCTATAAGTCGGCCGGCGCCAATTCGCGTTCGCTCACCTATCGCGGGTTCGGCCCGGAATCGGTCTCGGTGTTCGAGGGCGGCGTGAAGGCCAGCTTCCTCGATAACCATGCCCGCCTGAACCTCGCCGCCTATACCGGCACCTACAAGGACGTGCAGATCGACTTCAACGCCGTCATCCCCGGTTCGAACCGCGGCACGCTGGAGACGACCAACACCGCCGGCAAGGGCCGGATCTCCGGCTTCGAGGCCGAACTGACGGTGATGCCCGTCGCCAACCTCACCCTGTCGGGCAACTATACCCGCCAGCATATCCGCCTGCCCGCGGCGCCGAATCCGTTCGTCGCCGGCAATCCGCTGGTGCCGGTCTATCCGATCTTCGCGCCCAAGAATTCGGCGAGCGGCGCGATCGACTATCGCGTGCCGATGGGCGCCGCGACGCTCGTCGCGCATCTGGACGGCAACTACGCCTCAAGCCAGTACAGCTCGACCAGCGACCCGACGCTGGGCGATCCCTCGTTCATCGTCAACGGTCGCCTGGCGCTGACGGACATCGCGCTGGACGACGGCGCCGCGCGCCTCGAGCTCTCGGTCTGGGCCCGCAACCTGTTCGACAGCCAGTATCTGTACCTGCGCAACACCAGCGCGGCGCTCGGCACCTACGGGATCTTCAACGAGCCCCGCACCTACGGCCTTACCGGCACGGTCCGTTTCTAAGGAGAACCCGACATGCGTATCACCACTTCCTTCCGCGTGATCGGCCTTGCGGTGCTGGCCGCCGCGGCGGTGCCGCTCGCGGCGAACGCCCTCCAGCAGCAGGCCCCGGCGGCACAGGGCGAGAATGCGCGGCTGCTCCCGCTCCAGGGCGGGCAGAATTTCCGCGACCTCGGCGGCTATCGCACCCGCACCGGCCGCACGGTGCGCTGGGGCATGCTCTATCGCTCGGGCTCGATGCACTTCCTGACGCGCGCGGATTTCGACTATCTCGCCAAGCGCGGCATCCGCACCGTCTGCGACTTCCGCAGCACCAGCGAGCGCAGCACCGAGCCGGTGGCGTGGCCGGCGGGCAAGGCGCCGCGCGTGCTTGCCGACGATTATGCGATGGACACGGCGGCGCTCGCCCCCCGGCCGGATCGCCCGCCCAGCGCAGCCGAGGCGAAGGCGACGATGACCGCGCTGTATCCGCAACTGCTGAAGCAGTTCAACGGCCAGTATCGCCGCATGTTCGGCGAGCTGCTCGCCGGGCGGGCGCCGCTGGCGTTCAACTGCACCGCGGGCAAGGACCGCACCGGCGTCGCCGCCGCGCTGATCCTCACCGCGCTCGACGTGCCGCGCGAGACGGTGATCCAGGACTATCTGCTGACCAACAGATATTTCGATCCGCGCAAGGCGGTGCAGGCCGACGACCAGGCCTCGCAGGCGTGGCGCAAGCTGCCGATGGACGTGCTCAAGGCCTATATGGCCGCCGATCGCGCCTATATCGAAGCGGTGTTCGCGGTGATGGACAGGCATCGCGGCGGCGCTGCCGGCTATCTGAACGACGCGCTCGGCCTCAGCCCGGCGAAGCTGGCCCAGTTGCGCAAGGCCTATACGCGCTGACCGACATCCGGGCTGGCGGCGCCGCGCCGCCGGCCCCTTCGGCACTTCCCGGGGATTTCGATGGTACGGGTGGTCGGACTCGAACCGACATGTTGTTGCCAACGGCGGATTTTGAGTCCGCTGCGTCTACCATTCCGCCACACCCGCATGCCGATCGGCACGGGGCCATGGATCGACTTGGCCCCCCCTATAGGAAGGCGCTGGCAGGATTTCCAGATACTAAGATGCCCTGTGGCGCGCGCCAGGCCCGGCGCTCGCCACATGCATGCGTCCTAGCTGAAGACGTCGGCCGCCTGCTCCGCGCCGTGCGGATCCTTGGGATCGTCGCCGAAGCGGTTCTCGCCCCTGGTGCCGGGCAGCAGCATGAAGACCAGCACGATCAGCCCCCCGACATAGGGAATGAAGTTGAGCAGGCACAGCCAGCCCGTCCTGTCCTGATCGTGGAAGCGGCGCACCTGCACGGCGATGGCCGGGATCAGGATCGCGAGATAGAGGAGGCAGCCCACCACCACCCAGGCCGTCTCCGCGCCGTTCAACACGCGGGACGAACGGAAATCGCTCCCGGTCACGTCGCCAAGCAGGAACAAGAAGATTATCCAGGCGAACGCCGCGAGGAACACGAACAGCACGAACATCCAGTATTCGAGCCGCCGCGAGCGGCCCGAAAAATCGAAATAGCGCCTGAGCGGCATCGTCATCCAGCGCATGCAATCCCCTTTCGAACGCATCCCCAGCGAAGCGCCGGCATCAGGACACAAGACCGGCCGCGATACAATCCCGATCAGCTTCGCGGGGCCTGGCGGCGATAGCTCAGCGCCTCGGCGACGTGCATGCGCCCCACGCCATCCGCGCCCGCGAGGTCCGCGATCGTGCGGGCGACACGCAACACCCGGGTATAGCCGCGCGCCGAGAGCCGCATCGCCTCGGCCGCCTGCGCCAGCAGCTTGCGGCCGGCCTCGTCGGGCAGGGCGTGATCGGTGAGCAGATCACCGTCCGCCTCGGCATTGGTGCGCGCGGGAACATTGCGATAGCGCGCGGATTGCGCCGCCCGCGCTTCGGCCACCCGCTCCGCCACCGCCGCCGAGCCCTCTGCCGGCCGATCGAGCACCAGATCCACGGCACGCACCGGCTGCACCTCGACATGCAGGTCGATCCGGTCGAGCAGCGGACCCGAGACCCTGGCCTGATAGTCCGCCGCGCAGCGCGGCGCCCGGGCACAGGCGAGCGCGGGGTCGCCCAGATGCCCGCAGCGGCACGGATTCATCGCCGCGACCAGCTGGACCCGCGCGGGGAAGGTAACGTGCGCATTCGCCCGCGCCACGCTCACCACGCCCGCCTCGATCGGCTGGCGCAGCGAATCGAGCACCGCCCGCTGGAATTCGGGCAGTTCGTCGAGGAACAGCACGCCGAGATGCGCCAGGCTCACTTCGCCCGGCTTCACCTTGAGCCCGCCGCCGGTGAGCGCCGCCATCGAGGCCGAGTGATGCGGGCTGCGGAAGGGCCGCGTCCGCGTCAGCCGCCCGCCCTGCAACGTCCCCGCCACCGAGGCGACCATCGACACCTCCAGCGCCTCGGCGGCATCGAGCGGCGGCAGGATGCCCGGCAGGCAGGAGGCGAGCAGCGACTTGCCCGCTCCGGGCGGCCCGCACATCAGCAGATTGTGCCCACCCGCCGCCGCGATCTCGAGCGCGCGCCGCGCCGTCTCCTGCCCCTTCACCTGGGCGAGGTCGGGCCCCGGAGCCGGCGGTTCGACCGTGCCGGCCATGGGCGCAGGCAACAGCTGGTCGCCCTTGAAATGGTTGAGCAGCGCGATGAGATCGGGCGCGGCGACCACGTCCACCTGCCCTGCCCAGCTCGCTTCCGGCCCCTGGGCGGCAGGGCAGACCAGCCCCTTGCCCATCTCGGCGGCGTGGAGCGCGGCGAGCAGCACGCCGGGGCTCGGCGCGATCCGTCCGTCCAGCGCCAGCTCGCCGACCACGACATAGCCGGACAGCGTCTCGGCATCGACCACCCCCATCGCCCCCAGCAGCGCCAGCGCCACCGCCAGGTCGAAATGCGAGCCTTCCTTGGGCAGGTCGGCAGGCGAGAGGTTGAGGATGATGTGCTTGGGCGGCAATGCGAGCCCGATCGCGGCCATGGCGGCACGGACGCGCTCGCGGCTCTCCGCCACGGCCTTGTCGGGCAGGCCGACCACCACGAACTTGGGCAGCCCGGCGACGAGGTTGCACTGCACCTCCACCGCACGCGCCTCGAGTCCCAGATAGGCAACCGTCGATACGCTCGCGACCAAGCCCGTTTCCCCCCAAACCGGAGCCGGACGATAGCGGCGATGGCGCCCGGTGCGCACCGGGATGTCCCCGGAACGGACCAATCGATCAGAGCGTGACGGTCAGGGCGTGGCGGTGAGGAAGTTGCGCTTCACCGCACCCAGCAGCGGGCTGGTGCCGTCGGGCAGATAGTCATAGTTGATCGCCCAGATGATCGCGCCGCCCAGCCCCGCCTGGCGGACATAGCGCGCCTTGGCGGCGATCGAGAGGGGATCCTCATAGGAAAGGAAGCCCGCCGGATTCCGGCCCGATCCCGTCGGGATATAGCCACCATTCGGATAGCTGCGATACCCGACCTGCGCGATCTCGTCCCAATGATAGGTGCCATGGGACATGTACCCCATCCCGACCATGTCGGCATAGTTGAGCGCCACGTCATCGGTCTCGTAGACCGGGTTGCGCTCGGTGTCCTGCCGCGGCCCGGTGATCGTGGGGCCGAAATAGATGCCGTAGAAGCCGATGCCGACACCGATCTTGCCACGCGGCACGCCGCTCCGCTCATAGGCCTCGACGCTGGTGTTGAGGTCGCGCGGGGTGACGCCGGTGGCGCCGTAGATCGGGCTGCTGAACCAGGACAGCCAGCCATTGCCGTTCCAGGTCGTCCCGATGCCGTAGCTCATCAGATTATACTGGTCGACGCTGTTGGCCAGATCGGCCTGCCACTGCTCCACCCTGCCGCCCGGCTCCAGATCGTTGATCGAGACCGTGTAGCCCGGCAGCGTGAGCAGCGCCGCCCTGCCCGCACCCTGATAGCGCGGCCGCCGGGCGAATTCGGCGCGGAGATCCGCAATCAGCGCGAAGGCGCGACGCTTGGCCTCGGCGCCGCTCACATGCGGCGTGATCTCGTCGCTGCCTTCGAACTTGTCCTCCCAGTCAAGGTCGAGCCCGTCATAGTCGTGCGCGACCATGTAATCGACGATCTTGCGCGCGAAGTCCTTCCGGCGGCCATCGGTGGTGGAGAGCAGGAAGCCATCGCCGTCCGCCGCGCCGCCCATCATCAGCAGCGCCTTGCGCCCGGCATCGTGCGCCTTCTTGATCAGATAGTCCTCGATGCTCCGCACCCCGTCGGGCGACAGGCCGGGATCGTGCGAATTGCCGCCGCCGAGCACGACATCGCCCGGATTGCCGTCCAGCGAACCCCCGCCCGGCGCGACGCGGCCGAACACGAAATGCGTGAGCGCAGTCATGTCGACCTGCGCCGGCGGATACATGGTGTGCGAGAAATAGCCGAGATAATAGCCGGTCACCCAGGGCTTGTTGGTGACCGGGACCGTCACCGTCACTGCCGTGCTGGCGGAGCTGGCGGGATCGGCGACGCTCGTCGCCACGACGTGATAGGTACCCGGACTGGCCGGCGCGGCATAAATGCCGTCGGCCGACATCGCCCCGCCATTCGCCTCCTGCACCGACCAGGTGCAGCGCGTGTCGGTCGCGCCGGTGACGTTGCAGGCGAAGTGGCGAGTCGCCTGGGTGGGCAGCGAGAAGGCCGCGGGGCCGACTTCGACGACCACCGCGGAGGTGGGGCTCGGCGTGGGCGTCGGCGACGGAGACGGAGACGGGCTGGGCGAAGGCGTGGGCACTGGCGCGACGACACCGCCATCGCCTCCCCCGCCGCTGCAGGCGGCAAGGAACAGCATCGGGGCGAGCAGGCAGGAAGAGCGGGTCATGGCCGCGCCTATGCCGATTCCCCTCCGAAGGGAGCGACGCGCGCGCGACCGGGGGCGACCGGGGGGCGACGAAACAAGGCTAAGCAGCGATGAACCACGGCCGACGTGTCTTGCATAGGCAATACACACTCCCCATTTCGATCGCATGGCAAGCGCGCGCAGCCCGATCGTCCGCACCGCCCTGTTCGTCGCGGGGGTGCTGGTGATCGCCGTCTCGCCGCTGGTCGGCATCCTCCCGGGTCCGGGCGGGATCTTCGTCTTCGCCGCCGGGCTCGTCCTCGTGCTGCGGACCTCGGCCTGGGCGCAGCGGGCCTTCTGTCGCGCCAAGCGGCGCTGGCCGCGATTCGGCCATTATGCCGACATGGCGCTCCGCCGCCGCAGCGCCCGCAGGCGCCGCCTGCGCGAAGGGGCGGCGGAAATCGCGCGTGCGGAGGCCGAACTGCCCGGTTTGCGGAATGGAACGCGTTGACTCGGCCGGATCTCCCCACTATGGGCACCCGACACGCGGCCGCCCCTGTGGTGGCCCTTTTACGTTCTAGATACTTGAGGATGAGCGATGAAGCGGACCTTTCAGCCGAGCAACCTGGTGCGTGCGCGCCGGCACGGCTTCCGCAGCCGCATGGCGACCCCGGGCGGCCGCAACGTGATCCGTGCCCGCCGCGCCCGCGGCCGCAACAAGCTGTCGGCGTAATCGCCGACGGTGCGGCGGTGAGCCTTGGCCGGCTCACGCAGCGCAAGGACTATCTCGCGGCGAACGCGGGCAAGCGGGCGCCCATGCCCGGCTTTGTCCTGATCGTCCATGCGCGCAACGATGCCGATCCGGTCATGCGGGTCGGCATTACCGTATCCAAGAAAGTCGGCAACGCGGTGATCCGCAACCGGATGAAGCGCCGGTTCCGGGCGCTCGCCCGCGAAGTGCTGCCCGAAGCCGGCCTGCCCGGCGCCGACCATGTGCTGATCGGCCGCAATGGCGGCATCGAGCGCCCGTTCGAGGATCTCAGGGCCGAGCTGGTCAAGGCCTTGGGGAAGATAAGGCGGTGAGCTGCGCCCTTGTCCGTCATCCTGGGGAATCGGCATGATGGCCAGGCTGCTCATCCTGCTCGCCCGCGCGTGGCAGATCGGCCCGTCGGCGGTGCTTCCGCCCAGCTGCCGCTACCAGCCCAGCTGTTCGGCCTATGCAATCGAGGCGCTTCGCCGCTATGGGGCTGTCAAAGGCAGCTGGCTCGCCATCCGGCGGATCGCCCGCTGCCACCCATGGGGCGGGCACGGCTACGACCCAGTGCCATAAGTTTTTCCGGGGAATCGGTTACGTGAAGGACGATCAGAAGAATTTCCTGCTGTTCGCGGTGATCGCGGGGCTGCTGCTGTTCGCATGGCCCTATGCCATGCACTGGTTCTTCCCGCAGCAGCCGGCCGCCACCCAGATGGTGAACGGCAAGCAAGTGGCCAAGGCGCTGCCGACCGCGGATGCCCCCGCGGCGCTGCGCGACCGCGCCGTCGTGCTGGCCGAGAGCCCGCGCGTCGCAATCGAAACGCCTTCGCTCAAGGGCTCGATCAACCTCAAGGGCGCGCGGATCGACGATCTCGTCCTCGTCAAATATGACGAGACCACCGCGAAGAACTCGCCGCCGATCCACCTGCTCTCGCCCAATGGCACGCAGGGCGCCTATTTCGCCGAGTTCGGCTGGTCGGGGGCGGGCGTGCAGGCGCCCAACGCGAATACCGTGTGGCAGGCGAGCGGCACCCGGCTGACGCCGACCACCCCGGTGACGCTGACGGCCAGGACCGCCACCGGCCAGACCTTCCGCATCGATCTCGCGGTCGACCAGGATTACATGTTCACGATCCGCCAGACGGTCGCGAATCTCGGCCAGGCGCCGGTCTCGGTCACGCCCTATGCCTCGGTCTCGCGCGCCGAGCGTTCGAAGGACGCCGGCCAATGGGCCGCCCGCGTCGGCCCGATCGCCGCCACCGCGGACGAAGCCCATTATCTCGGCTGGGCCGATGTCGAGGGCACGCCCAAGGAATTCAGGACCAAGGGCGGCTGGGCCGGCTTCACCGACCATTATTGGCTGACCACGCTGATCCCCGATCAGCGGCTGGGCGTCACCTTCGGCCAGCGCCAGAACCCCAGCAAGGCCTATCAGGCCGACTATCAGCTCGATCAGCCGCTCGTCATCGCGCCGGGCAAGCAGACCAGCTATTCCAGCCGCTTCTTCGCCGGCGCGAAGGAAGTGAAGCTCCTCGATTCCTATCAGGAAAAGCTCGGCATCACCCGGTTCAGCTATGCGATCGACTGGGGCTGGTTCGGCGTGATCGAGCAGCCGATCTTCTATTATCTCGACATGCTGTTCCGCCTGGTCGGCAATTTCGGCGTGGCGATCATCCTGCTGACGATCACCATCCGCGGCCTGCTCTTCCCGATCGCGCACAAGCAGTTCGAATCGATGGCCCGCATGCGCGTCATCCAGCCGAAGATGAAGGCGCTGCAGGAACGCTACAAGGACGACAAGCAGCGCCAGCAGCAGGAGATCATGAAGCTCTACAAGGAAGAGAAGGTGAACCCGCTGGCGGGCTGCCTCCCGATCCTGCTCCAGATCCCGATCATGTTCGCGCTGTACAAGGTGCTGCTGCTCACGATCGAAATGCGCCACCAGCCCTTCGTGCTGTGGATCCGCGACCTTTCGGCGCCCGATTCCGCGACGATCATCAACCTGTTCGGCTATCTCCACTTCACGCCGCCTTCCTTCCTGGCGATCGGCGTGATCCCGGTGCTGCTGGGCGTGTCGATGTACTTCCAGATGAAGTTCAACCCGGCGCCGATGGACGAGATCCAGAAGCAGGTCTTCGCGATCATGCCGTGGATGCTGATGTTCCTGATGGCGCCGTTCGCGGTGGGCCTGCAGGTCTACTGGATCACCTCCAACGTGATCACCATCCTGCAGCAGCAATGGCTCTATTCGCGCCACCCGGTGCTGAAACAGCCGGTGAAGAAGGAATCCCCAGCGAAGTGAGCGGGTTCGACGAAGATATGATCGAGGCTGCGCGAAAGACCTTCGCCGGCCCGGTCACATTCCTGAAGTCCGCGCCGACGCTCGCCTTCCTGCCCGGCCAGGAAGTGCCCGAGGTCGCGTTCGCGGGGCGCTCGAACGTGGGCAAGTCGTCGCTGCTCAACGCGCTGACCGGGCGCAACGCCCTGGCGCGCACCTCGAACACGCCGGGCCGCACCCAGGAGCTGAACTTCTTCGACGTGGGCGAGCCGCTGCGCTTCCGCCTCGTCGACATGCCCGGCTATGGCTTCGCCAAGGCGCCCAAGGACATGGTCCGCAAATGGCGCTATCTGGTGAACGACTATCTGCGCGGCCGCCAGGCGCTGAAGCGCGGGCTGGTGCTGATCGACGCGCGCCACGGGATCAAGGAAGTCGATCGCGAGATACTCGACATGCTCGACGGCGCCGCGGTGAGCTACCGCATCGTCCTCACCAAGACGGACAAGATCAAGGCGACCGAACTCGTCGAAGTCCGCGAACGCACCGAGGCGGAGGCCCGCAAGCGGCCCGCCGCGCATCCGGACATCATCGCGACGTCGAGCGAGAAGGGCATGGGCATTCCCGAGCTGCGCGCCGCGGTGCTCGAAGCGATCGGGTGAGCGGCGTCGCCGGATGAGCGGGAGCGCACTGCTCTTCTCCTATGGCACGCTCCAGCTGGCGAGCGTGCAACTCAGCCAGTTCGGCCGCCTGCTCGAAGGGGAGGACGATGTTCTCCACGGCTATGGGCAGATCGAGATCACCATCCGCGACCCGGACGTGCTGGAAGCCAGCGGCATCGCGGTGCATCTGGCCCTGGTTCCCGACGCCGATGCCCCGCCCATTCCCGGCAAGGTCTTCCGCCTGACGCTCGGGGAACTGGCCGCGGCGGACGTGTATGAGAGCGAGAACTATGTCCGGGTCGAGGCGCCGCTCGCGAGCGGCGCGACGGCCTGGGTGTATGTGAAGGCGTAGACGCCTCCGTTCAGAACAACAGCGTCTTGCGGAACAGCGATCCGTCCGGCGCCTTCGCCTCCAGCTTGATGAACTGCTGCGTGCGCTTGGCGTACCAGAAGCGCGACGGGTCCTTGCCGCTGTTATAGTCGCATTCGACGATCCAGCAGTCGATCGGCCGCCCGTCGAGCCCGGCCAGCTTCTCGTCGCCGGTCACCGTCCACAAGTAGCGCGCCGGCGGACCGCCGGCCGGATGGTAGAAGGGGATCGACACCTGATAGCCCGGCGCCAGCGGCAACGTGCCGAGCATCTCCATGTCGGTCTCGAAGTTGAACATGGGTTCCGGGAAAGCGACATTGAAATCGGCGCGGCTGTTGTCCGCCACGCCCGGCAGGCCGGTGATCCTGTCGGGCGCGAACAGGAAACCCTCCACCGTCTTCCTGTCGTCCACCGTCGTGACGCGCAGATGGCTGGACGGCCGCCAGGTCCCCGGTTCGAACACCGAATCGCGGGTGACCAGCGAGGGCTTCGCCCCCGTCCCGTCCCAGCGCTGCACGATGCGCAGCTTCCGCACGCCGTCGATCGTCTCGAACCGCACTTCCCGCCGCCAGATGTCGCGCGCGACATGTGCGCCGTCCTTCTCGGACGAACGGAGATAGCTGCGCGCACCGGGGCGAAGCAGGTCGAAGCGCGCCAGCCGGTCGCCGACAGTGAGCCTGGCCGGCGCCGTCTTGGCCATCGCCGCGACCGGCGCCGCCACCGCTGCCGCGAGCACGCCCCGCCGGCCGATCCTCACTCCGCCCATGCCCGTCTCCCACATTATCGTGCTAGATCACTAACACACCCCGTTTCCGCTGCAAGCGCGGCGCTTTGACCGGGCGACCCAACCGATCCATGGTGCGGCCGGGAGGGACGCGATGACCGAAGGCAGGATGGAGGCAGGCGCACGGCTCGGCGGGCTCGACCTGTTCCGTGGGCTGACGGTAGCTTTCATGATCCTCGTCAATACGCCGGCCAGCTGGGCGCATGTCTGGTGGCCGCTCGACCATGCCGAGTGGCACGGATTCACGCCCACGGACCTCGTCTTCCCCGCCTTTCTCTGCGCGATGGGCGTGGCGCTGGGCCTGTCCTTCCCCCGCAGGGCCGATGCCCGGCTCTGGGGCCGTGTCGTCCGGCGCGCGCTACTGCTGATCCTGATCGGCTGGGCGTGGCAGATGCTTGCCCGCCCCGGCCTGGCGGATTTCCGCGTCTTCGGCGTCCTGCCCCGCCTGGGCCTCTGCTACGGCCTCGCCGCCGCGCTGGCGATCCTCACTGCCCGGCGCGACGCGGACGGGCGCGCGCATCTCAGCGCCCCCGCGCTCGGCATCGCCAGCGTCGTGCTGCTGCTCGGCTATTGGGCGCTGCTGGCCTTCGTGCCCGTGCCCGAGCACGGCGCGGGAGATCTCAGCCCCGCCGGCAACCTCGCCGGCTATGTCGACCGGATCGCGGTGACCACGCACCATATGTACCGCCTCGGCACCGATGCGGCGGGCAATATCGTCTATGATCCCGAGGGGCTGCTCTCCACCCTCCCCGCGCTGGTCAACGTCCTGCTCGGCGCGCTCGCCGCCCTGCTCTGGAAGGCGGCGCCCGAACGCGCGACGATGCGCATCCTGCTCGCCGGCATCGCCCTCGCCGCGCTCGGCCTCCTGCTCGCACCCTGGCTTCCCCTCAACAAGAAGCTGTGGACCAGCAGCTTCGCGCTGCTCACCTCGGGCCTGTCAGCGATCCTGTTCACCGGCTGCATCCTCGCCGCGCGCAGCGCAGCGGTCCGCAAGGTCTTGTGGCCGCTCGACGTACTGGGGATGAACGCTATCCTCGGCTATCTGCTCTCGCTGCTGCTTTCGCTCGCCGCGATGCGCACGGGATTCCAGGCCTGGGCGTGGAATGCGCTCGCCGCGCTCCTCCCCGGCAATCTCCTCCTCGCCTCGTTCCTCTTCGCGCTGGCGGCGTTGCTGCTCGTGCTGGCGCTGCTGATCCCGCTCCACCGCCGCGGCATCCACCTGCGACTGTAAACGCCATGGTAACCATGCTGAGCTAATCGGTGCCGAATGGGAGAGGCGAGCGCACACGCCCTGCGGCGGGCGATCTGGGACAGATGGGCGGCGCTCCCGCCGCTGCTGATGCGCGCCCATGCCGTCGCCATCCAGCGCGGCTATCCCGTCTCCTATGCCGCCAGCGTCTTCGTCAGCATCGCGCTGGCGCTGACGATCCACGCCGAGGGCTTCTGGTCCTGGCACATCGCCGCCCTGGCGCTGCACCTCGCGATCGGCACCGCGGTCCTTGTCCGCTGGCGTGACGGCAAGCGCCGCGACTGGCGCGTCGACGATCCCGCCGCAACTCTGCGTGCCGCGGTGATCGAGGCCGCCGCTTCCGCGTTCGGCTGGTTCCTGTTTCTCGCCACGATCGGCCTGGGCGCGACCGACCAGGAACTGATCGTCACCACCACCGCCATTGCCGGCGTCGTCGCGATCGGCGCGCTGCGCTATGCCCCGCTGCCGCCCGCCAGCCTTGCCTGGCTCGGCATCGCCGTGGTGATCTGCGCGCTCTATGCCATCTTCGCCAACATCCCGGCGGGCGTGTTCCTCTTCCTCGCCGTCTTCGTCGCCCTGCTCGCCCGCACGGTGATGGGCCAGGCCGCGCTGGTCGGCGAGCAGTTCGCGCAGGGCGAGGCGCTCGCCCGCGCCGCCGGCGAGCGCGACCTGCTGCGCGCCGCGGCCCAGCGCGACGAGCTGCAACAGGTCGCCCAGGCCGCCGAAGCGCGCCACCGCGCCCAGCTCGATGCCGAGCGCGACCGCCGCGCCGAGATCGCCCGCATCGCCGACCGGTTCGAGCGCCAGTTCGTCGCGGCGATCAGCGAACTCGCCGCCGCGGCCGAACAGACCCGCACCTCCGCCGGCGGCCTGGTCGGCACTGCCGCCGCCACGCGCGACGAGATTCGCGGCGTCGCCGATCGCGCCGCCCGCGCGGACACCGGCGCCGCGACATTGCTCGAGGAATCGGCCAATCTCGGACGCTCGCTTGCCGCGGTCGAAGCCAGCCTCGACGCCCAGAGCGAGACCACCGCGCACCTCTATGGCCTTTCCCGCTCGGCCGATACCCGCTTCGCCACGCTGGTCGAGCACAGTGCCAGCGTGGGCACCATCGCCGACATGATCGCCGAGATCGCGGCACGCACCAATCTGCTCGCGCTCAACGCCAGCATCGAGGCGGCACGCGCCGGCGAGGCCGGCCGCGGCTTCGCGATCGTCGCGCAGGAAGTGAAGAGCCTCGCCGCCCAGACGGCGCACGCCACCGACGACATCCGCGCCCAGCTCGCCCGGATGACCGGCGCGGTCCATGCCACTACCGCCATCGTCGGCGATATGCGCGACAGCTTCGACCGGATCGGCGAAGTCGGTGGAGCGGTGGGTCATGCGGTACGGCATCAGGGCGAGGTGATCCGCTCGATCCAGGCCTATGCGGGCACGGCCGCGACACTCACCGCCGATCTCCAGGCCGGCGCGGCGGGCGCCGAGAGCGCCACGGGCGAAGCCGCGCGCACCGCCGCCGAGATGGACGCCGCCACCGACGAGCTGGTCAACCAGGCCCGCCGCCTGCTCGGCGAGATGCGCAGCTTCCTAGAGACGCTGCGGGCAGCCTAGGCCAGCGCCGGCCGCGGCGCCTTCTCCGCCCGCGCCGCCAGGATCGCCACCGCCGCGACCAGTCCGAAGGCGCCCGCCACCAGGAAAGCCGGCGTGTAGGTTCCCGTCCAGGCGCGCACCGCCCCCGCACCGAACGCCGCGGTCGCCGCGCCGATCTGGTGCCCCACCATCACCCAGCCGAACACGATCGGCGCATCGCGCTCGCCGAAATGGACATTGGCGAGCTTTACCGTGGGCGGCACGGTGGCGATCCAGTCGAGCCCGTAGAAGATCGCGAACAGGAGCAGGCTGGAGGCGCTGAAATCTAGGAACGGCAGCGCCAGCAACGAAAGGCCGCGCAACCCGTAATAGACGAACAGCAGCTTGCGCGGATCATAGCGATCGGTCAGCCAGCCCGATGCCGTGGTGCCGATCAGGTCGAACAGCCCCATCAGGCTGAGCAGCCCGGCGGCCTGCACCGGCGCGATGCCATGATCGCCGCAAAAGGCGATCAGATGGGTGCCCACCAGCCCGTTGGTGGTAAGCCCGCAGACGAAAAAGGTTCCGAACAACAGCCAGAAGGTCATGCTCTTCGAAGCGCGGAACAGCGCGGTGAAGGCCAGCGCCGGCGTCGCCGCCTGTTTGAGCGGGGGCGGCGGCATGCTCGCCTCGGTCTCGCCGAAGCGGCGCACGCCCAGCTGCTGCGGATGCTCGGGCACGAACAGCAGCACCAGCGGGATCACCGCCGCGCTGGCGATCGAAACCGCCAGCGCCACTGGCCGCCACGCCCCGCCCTCGGCCAGCCAGGCGAGCAACGGCAGGAAGACGAGCGCACCGGTCGCGGTGCTCGCGGTCAGCATGCCCATCACCAGCCCCTGGCGCGTCGCGAACCAGCGATTGACCACCGCCGCGCCGAGCACCGAGGCGACCGCACCGCTGCCCACGCCCGAGAACACGCCCCAGCTCAGCACATATTGCCAGGGCTCGGACATCCACAGGCTCGAGAAGGTGGCCACCGACATCAGCACCAGCCCGCCCAGCATCGTCCGCCTGATCCCCATCGTCAGCATCAGCGCGGCGGCGAACGGGCCGACCAGCCCGTAGAGGAAGATGCCGATCGCCGCGGCGGCCGAGATGGTCGCGCGGTCCCAGCCGAAATGCTGCTCCAGCGGCAGCATCATCACGCCCGGCGCGGAGCGCAGGCCGGCCGAGACGAGCAGTGCGACGAACGTGATCGCGGCGACGATGCCGGCATAGCCGCGCGCGCCCACCGGCAGGCGGGAAAGCAGCGCGATCATGCCCGGCCTCCCGCGCGCTCGAGGCTTTGCGTGAAGCCCTTGATTCCAGCCTTGAGCTCCCGCCATAGCGCCGGGCCCGCCTCCGCCTCCACCCGCCGCTGCATCGCTGCCCAATCGGGCTCGGCAGCGTGCAGCGCCTCTCTGCCTGCCGCACTCAGCGATGCGCATTTGCTGCGGCCGGCCCCGGCAGTCACGCCCACCCAGCCGCGCTTCTCGATCGGCGCAAGCGCGCGGTAGAGCGAGCTGCGATCCATCTCGAGCTGCTCCGCCAGGCGGCTCAACGCCAGCGGCTCGCCCCGAGCGACGTGCCGCAGGATCGCGAATTGCGCAGTCGTCATCCCGTGCGCGGCCAGCGCGGAATCATAGAGGCGGCCGGTAATGCGCGCGGCCTTGCGCAGCATCGTGCAGGCGCAGACGGAAGGGAGTGAATCATCATGCATATGCATCATGTGTATGCATGATGCATATGCATGATCAAGCCTCAACTCACCGGAGGCGCCTCCTGATCCGGTGCGTGGAGATCGGCGGGCGCCATGGGGTCGAAACCGTCGGGCAGGCGCTCGATCACCGTCATGGGCAGGATCCGGCCGACCTTCTCCGCCGCGGCGCGCACATCGGGATCGGCGGCGATCCGCTTCTGGGAACGGTCCGAACGGCGCGATTCCTCGAACGGGAGATTGACCCCGCTCGGCTGGAGCCAGCGCAACGCCCAGCCGCGCCGGTGTTCGTCGTTCAGGCTCTCGATCATCAGCGCCTTGCCGCCGGCGAAATTGTCGCGGCACGCATAGATGTCCATTGCCGGATCGGGCAGCCCTGTGCGCGATATCAGCACATCGGCCACATCGCCTCCGGCCTGATCCGCCTTGCCGCCGCGGATCAGCGCGCAGGCGCGTATCGCCTGCACGCCGATCAACGCCGCCTTGTTGATCTCCGCGCCCATGCGCTGCGCGATCACCAGCCATTCGCTCGCGGTGGCGCTCGCCTCGGCATAGCGGCCGATCGCGAGATAGGTCTCCGCCAGGTTGCCGCTCAGGTTCAGCTTCTGCGCAGTATCTTCCGTGAAGGTCGCATCGACGCGCTTGAGCAGGGCGATGGCCGGTTCGGCCTTGCCCTGCCCCAGCATCGCCCGCGCCACGGGCGGCGCGAGATATTCCGCCCCGTCATTGTCTAGTTTCAGCGCCTCGGGCGCCAGCAGCGGCAGGAAGAGCTGGGTCACCGCCGCATAGGCGCGCATTCCGTTCAGCGCCCGGGCATAGTCGGTCGCGCCCTCCAGCGTGTTGCTCGCATGCCAATCGCGGCGCAGCGCCTCGAGATAGAGCTTCTGGCTAAGCCCGAGGTCCTGGCCGCCCCAGCGGGCAATCGCCGGCCACAGCTTCTCGTAGCGGCGATCGAGATAGAGCTGCGCAAGGTCGCGCGTCACCAGCACGGCCGGGACGAGCGCCGCCGCTTCCGCGATCTTCCCCTCGACCATCCGGAGCCGGATCTGCGCCAGCGCGCCGTCCGAGGCTCGCGGCCCGGAATGGGTGACCACCCCCACCTCCGCGATCCGTGCGGAGAGCGCGTCGGCCCGCTTGTTGTCGCCGATATCCCGCAGCCGGTCGCGCAGCGTATCCAATTCATAGCCGCCAAGCCCGGCCGCGATCGCGGGATATTCGCGGCTCATGGCAAGCCACAGGTCCGCCGCGCGCTGCGGCGCGCCGGCGAAGATCATCACATGGACGGCATAGAGCCTGACCGGCGGCACGCCGGGCGCGAGCCGGATCGCTTCCTCCACCGCCGCGAGGGCTTCGGGATGGCGATATTCGTCGAGCAGCATTGTGCCGCGCAGCGACTGGACGATGCCCCGCAACCGGGTCGGCCGATCGAGCTTGGCGAGCAGCGCGTCGAGGGCGGCCAGCCTTTCCTTGGATTCCTTCTCCATCAACGCCGTCGCCAGGACCGGCAGCAACGCGCGCTCCGAAGGCTCGGCAAAGCGCCCGATCCCGACCTGGTCCAGCGCTTCGGCATCCAGCGCCTGCGGCACCGTCTGGGCATGCGCCGGCACGACAGCCGCCATCACCGCAAGCGCGATCCAACCCGATTTCAGCATGAACACCCCCCTTTCGACCAGCTTAGCCTGCCGTTCCGCATTGGCAACCCTGCCGCCACCGCCAATCAAGTCGTTGTTAAATAGCAATATTTCAGCACTTTCCTACACATGTCGACGTCTCATATGTTCACTTTGTGTTCCAATTCCCCTTCATTTCGCCCCGACGCGCGCCCGCAAGGAGCGTCAAGGGAGTCGACATTTCGTGGCGGTTGCCAGCCC
>NZ_MKWJ01000013.1:100621-160663 GCF_001899725.1 Sphingomonas sp. 67-41
ACAAAGCCTATTCCTCCTGGTCGCTGCGCGGCTGGCTCGCCTGCAAGCAAGCCGGCCTTCCCTTCGAGGAGGTGGTCGTGCCGCTGTACGACGAGGCATGGGAGAAGCGGCGCGAGGGCGACGAGTTCGCTCCCTCCTCGGGCAAGGTGCCGATCCTGTGGGACGGCGATGCCGTGGTGTGGGACAGCCTGGCGATCATCGAGTATCTCAACGACAGGACCGGCAACACCCGGTTCTGGCCCACGGATCCGGCGGCACGCGCCATGGCCCGCTCGATGGCGGCCGAGATGCATTCGGGCTTCGCCAATCTGCGCCGCAAGCACACCATGAACGTGCGGCAGGTCTATCCGCCCAAGGCGCCGGACACCGATGTGCTGCAGGAAATCGGCCGGATCATGGAGCTCTGGGTCCAGGCTCGGGCCCGGTTCGGCGGCGAGGGCCAGTTCCTGTTCGGCGCGTTCGGCGCGGCGGACATCATGTTCGCCCCCGTCGTGACGCGCTTCGTCACCTATTCGCTGCCGGTGGCACGCTTCGCGCCCGCCTATATGAACGCCGTGCTCCAGCACCCCTTCATGCAGGACTGGATCGCCGCGGCGCAGGAAGAGGATTGGGTGATCCAGCAATTCGAGATGGATCAGGCCTGAGGCCGCCGCGCGCGGCCCGGCGGAGGGGCGCGCGATGCTGGATGTGAGGAAGCTTCAGCAGCGGCTGGGCGTGGAGGTGGACGGCGCGCTCGGCCCCGGCACGTTTGCCGCGCTGTTCGCTGCCTCGGGCGCGGCGCCGCCGGTGGCAGCCGAGCTCGGCCTGGCCGCCAACGTCCATTTTCGCAGCTACCGCATCCTGGCCAACGGCCTGCGCCTCGCGCATTTCCTGGCGCAATGCGCGCACGAGAGCGGCGGATTCCGGCACGCCAGGGAGGTCTGGGGTCCCACCGCCGCCCAGCGCGCCTATGAGGGCAGCGCCAAGCTCGGCAACGACCGGCCGGGCGACGGGAAGCGCTATCTCGGCCGCGGCCCCGGCCAGCTCACCGGCCGCGCCAACTACCGGCTCTACGGCCGCAAGCTTGGCATCGACCTGGAGCGCCATCCCGAACTGCTCGAGGCCTGGTCGCTCGGGCTGCTTGCCTTCTGCGCCTATTGGGACGCGTGCGGCCTCAATGCCTGGGCGGACCGGGACGATCTCAGGGTCGTCTCCAACGGCATCAACCGCGGCGACCCGCTCTCGGCGAAGGAGCCGAACGGATGGGCCGATCGCCAGGCGCGCCATGCCGCGATGAAGGCGTTGATATTGTGAGGAACGGATCGGCAGTCAGGCGAACCCGCTTCCATCCTTCCGGCGGAACCCCTGCCCCGCCGGCAGGTGCATGTCGATGTCGGGATAGTGGCAGTCGCTCGCGGCGGGCTTGCCCACTGCGATGTAGACGCAGGGCGCGTCGCCGCGGTTCTGGAGGACGTGCCCGTTGCCGTCGCCCTTGGGAAAGACGGCGATGTCGCCCGGGCGCATCGGCGTCTCGCCACCGTCATCGACCAGCACCGCTTCGCCCGCCAGCATCACCACGAACTCGTCCTCGCCGGCATGCCAGTGCCGCTGGGAGGACCAGGCCCCGGGCTCCAGCGTCACATGGCTGAAGCCGAAATCGGCGACCCCGCTCGCCGGGGCGAGCCGGCGATACCAGCGTCCCTGCACCGGCCCGGCGAATTCGGGCGGATAGCCGGTCGCGTTGGTCTGCGGGATTGTATCGAGATCGAGCTTGGGCAATGCCACCTCCATCAAAGCCGGAGACCATCTTGCCCGATCCCGTAGAACTCACCAAGGCGCTGATCGCCGCCGAGAGCATCACCCCGGCGCGCGGCGCCGTGTTCGACGTGCTGGAAGCGGCGCTGCTGCCGCTCGGTTTCAGGGTCGAGCGCTTCGTCGAGGGCGAGGCGCCCGAAGGACCGGTCGAGAATCTGCTCGCGGTGCGGGGCGGCGCCGGCCGCCACTTCGCCTTTGCCGGCCATCTCGACGTGGTGCCGCCGGGCCAGGGCTGGACGAGCGACGCCTTCACGCCCGAGGTCCGGGGCGACCTCCTGTACGGCCGCGGAGCCGTCGACATGAAGGGCGCCATCGCCGCCTTCGTCGCCGCGGCGGCGCGCGTCCCCGAGGGGACGGTCAGCCTGATCGTCACCGGCGACGAGGAAGGTCCCGCTACCTATGGCACGCCCCGCCTTATCGAGCGGATGGCCGAGCGCGGCCTGACGCCGGACATGTGCCTGGTCGGCGAGCCCACGTCGCAGCACCGCCTGGGCGACATGATCAAGATCGGCCGGCGCGGCTCGACGGTGATCGACATCGCGATCCCCGGCAAGCAGGGCCATGTCGCCTATCCGCACCTCGCCGACAATCCGGTCCCCCGGCTCGTCCGCGCCCTGGCGGAGATCGACGCCATCGAGCTGGACCAGGGCAATGCCTGGTTCCAATCCTCGAACATCGAGATCATCGACATGGCCGTCGGCAACCCGGCGACGAACGTGATCCCCGGCCATGCCGGCGCACGGATCAGCATCCGCTTCAACGACCAGCAGCGCGGACCGGACCTGATCGCCCGGATCGAGGAGATCGTGCGGCGCCATGCCCCGGCGGGGATCGTCAAGGGCCGCGTCTATGGCGAGGCGTTCCTCACCGAACCCGGCGCGCTTTCCGCGCTGGTCGCCGGAGCGATCCAGGCGAGGCTGGGGCTGGCGCCGGCGCTTTCGACCACAGGCGGCACCTCGGACGCGCGCTTCCTCTCGAAGCTGTGCCCGGTGGTGGAGTTCGGCCTGCTGAACGCCACGATGCACAAGCTCGACGAGGCAGTGGCGCTGGCCGATCTGGCCGCGCTGACGGACGTCTATGAAGAGGTTCTGAAGCGGGCCTTCGCCTGATCAGGCCCTTACCTTAGCGGCACAGGGCCGGGACGACGAGGGAAGGAAACGGCCCTGGAAGCGGTCGACCGGGCCGGTTCGGGAATGCGAAGGGAACCCTAGCCCGCGATCCGCCGCGGCGCGATGCCGCGCGCCCATTCGAGGAAGGCGCTCTCCTCCATCGGCGTCGCCACGGCATAGCCCTGAAGCACATCGCAGCCGATGACGCGCAGCACCGTGGCCTGGTCCTCGCTCTCGATCCCCTCGGCCACGGCTTCGCAGCCCAGGCCATGGATCAGCCCGATCACCGCCTGGGCGATGGTACGTGCCTCGGCGCTCTCGGCGACTTGCTCGATCAGGCTGCGGTCCAGCTTGATGCGGTCGATCGGCAGCTTGCGAAGGCGGGCGATGTTCGAATAGCCGGTGCCGAAATCGTCGATGGCGATGGTGGCGCCGTCGGTCCGCAGCGTGGCGATCGCGTCGAGCACTTCGCCCGAGCAGTGCATCGCCAGCGTCTCGGTGATCTCGAGCTCGAGCAGATTGGCCGGGGCGCTGGCCGCCAGCATCGCCTCGCGCAGCTTGCGGAAGAAGCTGGCATGGTCGAGCTGGCGCGGGCTGATATTCACCGCGAGCCGCTGCTGGATGCCCAGCCGGCCCCAGCGCGAAATCGTCTCGGCGACGCTCTCCACCACCCATTCGCCGATCTCGACGATCAGGCCGGTTTCCTCGGCACGCTGGATGAAGGTCCCGGGCATCTTGAGCCCGTCCGGATGGCGCCAGCGCAGCAGCGCCTCGGCGGCGACGATGCGGCCGTCGGCGGCGGAGACCTGGGGCTGGTAGACGAGGGTGAACTGGTCCTTGTCCACCGCTTCGCGCAGGTCGCTTTCCAGCCGGGCCCGCTCGGCGATCTCGGCCGCGAGGATTTCGGTGAAATGCTCGGCGCGGCCGCGGCCCATCGCCTTGGCGTGGTACATGGCGGCGTCGGCCGCGCGCATCAGGTCGTGCAGCGTGGTGCCGTGCTCGGGGCGCAGCGCGATGCCGATCGAGGCCCCGATCGACACTTCCTGGTCGGCCAGGTCGAACGGCTCGGAAAGGGCGTAGAGGATGCCGCGCCCGATCCGCTCGGCTTCACGCACATGGCGCAGCGCCGGGAAGAACATGGTGAACTCGTCGCCCGCCAGCCGCCCGATCAGCGGCGGCCGCGCATCGGCCTCGGCGGCGAAGCGGTCGGCGACGGCGCGCAGGCGATTGGCGACCATGCCGAGCAGCGCGTCGCCGGTGGCATGGCCCAGCGTGTCGTTTACGTGCTTGAAGCGATCGAGATCGATGAAATAGAGCACCGCGACATTGCCCGGCGGCAAATCCGCGAGCATGCGCTCGGCGGTACGGCGGAAATTGGTGCGATTGGGCAGCGACGTCACCGGATCGAACATCGCCAGCCGCTGGACGCTCTCCAGATTGGCATGAAGCTGGCGGAACAGTCCGTCCATCGCCCGCGCCAGCGTCGGCACCGATACATGCACCTGGGGCGGGATGCCGCTCTGCAGGTCGCCATTGGCGGCGCCCTGGAGGCGGGCGATCGCCGCGTCGATGGCTTCGGCGGTGGAGGCGATGCTGCGCTCGGCCGAAGCCCAGCACATCACGCCGCAGACGATGGCCGCGATCAGCGCGCGGCCCGCCGTCTCGACGGTGATCATGCCGGGAGTGGAGGCCGCGGCCAGCGCCAGGATGAACGCCACGGCACCGGCGCACATCGCAAAGGCTATCGCACGGCTCTTGAGCGAAAATCCTTCCACTGCGCTCGCTCTTCCCCCCAGCAACCCGTCGTCGGACGGGCAAATGCCCGCCTCGATCCCCGGACACATCGCAGAGAGAAGTTAAGATTTTTCTCGGGGCCGCCTGAGCACGATATAGAGCGCGCCGGCTCCTCCGTGGCGGGAATGCGCGGTCCTTACGGCAGCGATACGATCGGAATGGCGCGACGAAGCGAGCCAGTCGCCCACGGCCGCGCGGATCGCGCCGCGGGCATGCGGGCGCTCGGATTCCGGCCGCGGCGGCTTGCCGGTGACGAGCAGCAGCACGCGGTCGCCCCGCCCGATCGCGCCCTCCAGCCCGAAATCGAGCCGGTCATAGGCCGAGGCAAGGCTATGGCCGTGCAGGTCGACGGTCGACTCGGGCGCAACCAGCCCGCGCGACAGGCGCCGGTCCCAGGACGCATCGAGCGTGTTGACCGCCTGCCCGCGCAGCGGCGCAGGCGGCGATGCCGCGGCAGGTGGCGGCGGCACCCGCCCCCGGGGCTTGGCCGGCAGGGGTTGCGGCGCGACGGCCGCCGGCGCCTCGGGCGGCGCCACCGCGCGCGCAGCCCGCTTCTCGAGCGGAGTCACGCTGGCGATCACGCGTTTCCACAGCGCCGCTTCCTCGGGCGCGAGGCGTCTCACCGCTGGCGTTGCGGCGTCGGCACCGTGGCGATCGGCCCGCCGCCCAGTCGGCTGAGCGTTCCGGCCGGCAGCAGCAGCCAGGCGGTGCCGCGCGCATTCATGCCGCCTGCGATCGCGCGCGCATCGTCGCCCGCGCCCCAGAAGGTATCGACCCGGTTGGGGCCCTTGATCGCCCCGCCGGTATCCTGCGCGATCCACAGGCCATTCGCCTCGGCACGGTCCATCGACAGGAACACCGGCGCGCCGAGCGGGATGAACTTGGGATCGACCGCGGCGCTCACCTGCCCGGTGACGGGCAATCCGAGCGAGCCGTTCGGCCCGGCGCCCTTCAGTTCCTGGAAGAACACATAGCTCTTGTTCTCCCACATGATGTCCCGCCCCTCCTCGGGGTGCTCGCGCAGATAGGCGATGATGCCCTGCATCGAGGCGCCGCCGGGCTTGAGCAGCCCGCGGTCGCGCATCAACGCGCCGATGCCGACATATTCGCGGCCATTCTGGCCGGCAAAGCCGATGCGCATCAGCTGGCCGTCCGGCCCGCGCAGTCGTCCCGATCCCTGGATCTGGAGGAAGAACAGCTCGATCGGATCGGCCGCCCAGGCGATCTCCAGCCCGCGCCCCTCCAGCGCGCCCTGGTCGATCTCCTTGCGGTCGTAATAGGGAATGAAGGCCTTGCCGGCGACGCGGCCGCGGATCCGCTTGCCCTTCATGTCGGCCGAGAACTGGCCGAGATCGACTTCGATGATGTCGTCCGGCTTGGCGTAGACGGGCACTTCATAGCCCGGGCGGCGATGCCGCGATCCGGCGATCTCCGGCTCGTAATAGCCGGTCGCCTGCGCCTTGCCGTCGGCGACCTGCACCGTCTCGAACCAGCGCGCGAAGAAGCCGCGCGCGTCACGCTCGTCCCAGGCCTTCGCAGCATCGCAGGAAGGCTGCCAGTCCCGCCCCTGGGTGAGCCCGCTCGCATCGGTGCGGCGCACCAGCGACGGACAGCTCAACCGATAGGCGACCAGCGCACGCGCGGCAGCCGCATCGCCCAACGGCAGCGAATCCAGCGCGGGTCCGGCAAGCAGCCCGGCCGAGGCGGCGACGAGCGTGCCGGCGGGGGCAGCGGGTGCCGGAATGGCGGCGAGCGGCGTCGCGGGGATGGGCTGGCGGGCGGCGGGGTTGCCGTGCGGTTCCGAGACGCGCCCCGACTCCCGCGGCATCTCTCGCGGACGTTCCCTCGGCGCTTCGCGCGGCGGCGTATAGCCCGGCTCCACCGAATGCGGCACCACGCCGCCCGAGCAAGCGCCCAGCAGCGCCGCAAGCGCGACTCCCCCCCAGATCCGCATAGATCGGCCCCTCAGGCTTCGTCGGTTTCGACGAGCTTCCAGTTGGGATCGTCGCTGCGGAGGCTCCGCGCGAAGGTCCAGATGTCGTGCGTCTCCACCGCATCGCTCAGCGAGCCGGCGATCACATTGCCATCGGCATCGCGCGTCACCGCCGCGATATCGGCGTCGAAGCGCACGGTGATGCGGGCGGCCTTGCCCTCCACCACCACGTCCGAGATCAGCGCGCGCTCGATCGCAACCAGGCGATTCTCCAGCACATGGCCGGCGGCCTTGCGATCGGCGATCGCCTGGGCAAAGCCGGCGCGGACATCGTCCTCCACCAGCCAGGTCAGCGTCTCTTCATCGCCCTTCCAGAAGGCCTCGAGGATCATCTTGTACGCACTCTTGGCACCATCGAGGAACTGAGCGACGTCGAAGCTCGCATCGGCGGCGATCACGGCCTTCAGGCCCGATTCCGCGCCCGTACCGATCACCCGCGCGCCGATCTCGCGCGTCTCGGGCGTCTGATCGATGGTGCGGGCCGCCGGCGACACCGCCACGCGCTCCTCGCTCGGCTTCGGCAACGCCTGCTCATGGCCGGTGCGCTTGCCGAGCACGGCATAGAGTCGGAGCGCCAGGAAACCGGCCACCATTGCGAACAGAATTATCGTGTACACTACGCCTCCAAACGCTTCGCCGCTAACATAGGCCTAAGCGACGCTGGTTTCAAATATCCGGTTCCGCGCGTCGAATCCGGGGGCAATTGAAACGCGTGCGCCCGCCTGCTAGGCGCGCAATCGATCCAACGCGCAAACGGCGCCAATCTTTCCGGAAATAAAGAGGACATCGAAATGGCCGAGAACGACACGATCGCCGAATTCGGCGAGCCCGCTGCCAATGGCGCCGATACCGCCCCGGCCGCCGGTCTGCTGTCGCAATATGTGAAGGACCTCTCGTTCGAGAATCCGAACGCGCCGGCCATCTTCCAGAACCCGACCGCGCCGGCCATCGACGTGCAGTTCAACATCGGCTCGGCCAAGGTCGCCGACGAAGTCTATGAGGTCGTCCTCAAGATCGAAGTGCGCGCCACCGCCGAGAGCCAGGCCGCCTTCATCGTCGACCTGTCCTATGCCGGCCTGTTCGGCATCCGCAACGTGCCCGAAGGCGAAGCGCTCGACGGCTTCCTGCTCGGCGAGGCGCCGCGCCTGCTCTTCCCGTTCGCCCGCCGCGTGCTGGCCGATGCGGTGCGCGACGGCGGCTTCCCGCCGCTGATGCTCGAGCCGATCGATTTCGGCGGCATCTACATCCAGCAGCGTGCGATGAACGAATCGGGCCTTACCGGCGAAGTCGCGGGCGAAGCCTGAAGGAGTATCCGGGGGTGACGGTTCCCAGATCCTCCCCGGGCTCGCCTCGGGGAGGATTCACGCGGTGAAGCTCGCTCGCAGCCTCGGCTCGGTGGGCGGGCTCACGCTGGCCAGCCGCATTCTCGCGCTGGTCCGCGATTCGCTGCAGGCCCGCTATGTCGGCGCGAGCTTCGCGTCGGATGCGTTCACCATCGCCTTCCGCCTCCCCAACATGTTCCGCGCGTTGTTCGCCGAGGGCGCGTTCAACGCCGCCTTCATCCCGATGTTCAATCGAAAGGTAGGCGAGACCGGCGAGCTCTCGCAGGGCCTCGATTTCGCCGAGCGCGCACTCTCGGTGCTGTTCCTCGCGCTCGCGGTGATGACCGGCGTGATGCTGGCCGCCGCCTGGCCGCTCACCTGGCTGCTCTCCGGCGGTTTCAACGACGTGGCGCCCGATCGCTTCGCCTTCGCGGTCGAGCTGAGCCGGATCACCATTCCCTATCTGATGCTGATCAGCCTGGCCTCGCTGCTGGGCGGCATCCTGAATTCGCTCGACAAATTCTGGGTCAACGCCGCGGCGCCGATCCTGCTCAACATCGCGATGGTGGTCGCGCTCGCCGTGTTCAACGGCGATCCGTTCGAGACGGCGCGGGCCCAGGCGATCGCCGTGCCGATCGGCGGCGCGCTGCAGCTCGGCTGGCTGGCATTGGCCTGTCGCCGTTCGGGCGTGTCGCTCAAGCCCCGCCTGCCCCGCCTCGATCCCGAGGTGAAGCGGCTGATGAAGCTGATCCTGCCCGCCGCCGCAGGCGCCGGCGCCTCGCAGATCAACCTGCTGATCTCGAGCGCGCTTGCCGGCGGACTGCTGGCCGCGGGCTCGCTCTCCTACATCTATTATGCCGATCGGCTGAACCAGCTGCCGCTCGGCATGATCGGCATCGGCCTGGGCACCATCCTGCTCCCCACCATCTCGCGCCTGCTCGGCGCCGGACGGGACGAGGAGGCGATGGAGACGCAGAATCGCGGGATCGAGCTCGCGCTGTTCCTCACCCTGCCCGCGATGGTCGCGCTGATCGTCGCGGCCGAGCCGATCGTGCGCGGCCTGTTCCAATATGGCCATTTCGGCCCGGAGGCGACGCGCGCCTGCGCGCTGGCGCTCGCGGGCTTCTCGGTCGGCCTGCCCGCCTATGTCCTCGTGAAGGTACTCACGCCCGGCTATTATGCCCGCCACGACATGAAGACGCCGGTGCGCTACGCCATCGTCTCGGTTGGAGTGAACATTGCGCTGAATCTCGCGCTTATCCCGCTGATCGGCGCCAGCGGGCCGCCGCTCGCCACCGCGATTTCGTCGAGCGTCAACACCTTCATGCTCTATCGCACGCTGCACCGGCGCGGCCATTTCACCGCCGACGCGCAGCTCAAGCGCCGCCT
Source organism: Sphingomonas sp. 67-41 (assembly GCF_001899725.1). Taxonomy (NCBI): domain Bacteria; kingdom Pseudomonadati; phylum Pseudomonadota; class Alphaproteobacteria; order Sphingomonadales; family Sphingomonadaceae; genus Sphingomonas; species Sphingomonas sp. 67-41. Next base: position 110,023 of record NZ_MKWJ01000013.1, read on the forward strand.
GCCCCGCCTGGCGATCGCCGCGGCAATCATGGGCGGGGCGCTGTTCGCCTTCGATCACCTGCTCGACCCCTGGCTCAACGGCCATATGATCGAGCGCTACGGCGCGCTGGTGGTGCTCGTGGGCGCGGGCTGCACGATCTACGTCCTTGCCTGCTTCGTCACGCGCGCCTTCCTGATCTCGGACATCAAGGCGCTGGTCCGCCGCCGTTCCGCGCGCTAGAGGCCTCCGCGTCCCTGACATCATCGTGCGGCCGCGTCCCCGCCGTCTCGGACCCGCGGCCCGTCCAAAGGCCGAACGGTCAGCCCGGGCGCGGAGTGAACAATCATGCGCGTCGTTTCCGGCATCCAGACCACCGGCAATCTCCACCTCGGCAACTATCTCGGGGCGATCAAGCAATGGGTGGCGATGCAGGACCAGGGGGAATGCCTGTTCTTCCTCGCCGATCTCCATGCGCTGACGGGCAATATCTCGCCGCGGGAACTCGCCAATAGCACGATCGAGATGGCGGCGACCCTGCTCGCCTCGGGCATCGACGATCGCGCGATCCTGTTCAACCAGGCGCGCGTGCCCGCGCATGCCGAGCTGTGCTGGATCCTCAACGGTACCGCGCGGATGGGCTGGCTCAACCGCATGACCCAGTGGAAGGACAAGGCGGGCAAGAACCGCGAAGGCGCCAGCGTCGGCCTGTTCACCTATCCGGTGCTCCAGGCGGCCGATGTCCTCGTCTACAAGGCGACGCATGTGCCCGTCGGCGAGGACCAGAAGCAGCATCTCGAGCTCGCCCGCGACATCGCGGCCAAGTTCAACACCGATTTCGAAGTCGAGCTGTTCCCGCTGCCCGAGCCGTTCATCTCCAAGGCCGCCCCGCGGATCATGAGCCTGCGCGACGGCAGCGCGAAGATGTCCAAGTCCGACCCTTCGGACCTGTCGCGCATCAACCTGTCGGACGATGACGACATGATCGCGCAGAAGCTCCGCAAGGCGAAGACCGATCCCGAGCCCCTGCCCGATTCGTTCGATGCCCTTGCCGAGCGGCCCGAGGCGAAGAACCTGGTGACCATCTTCGCCGCCCTGTCGGACCGCGACCCCCAGTCGGTGGTGACGGAGTTCGCCGGCCAGGGCTTCGGCGCGTTCAAGCCGGCGCTGGCGGATCTCGCCATTGCGGTGCTCGGGCCCGTACGCGAGCGGCTGAACCAGCTGCTGGCGGACCGCGAGGCAGTGGGCCAGCAGCTCGCCAGAGGCGCCGAGCGTGCCAGTGCCCTCGCCGAACCCACGCTCAAGGCGGCGCAGAAGGCAGTCGGGCTGCAGATCTGATACCGGATCCATGGCACCCGCGCCGCCGCGGGTGCCATGGCGGCATCGTCCGGACCGTCCGCCTTCGGACGCCGCGCGATGCACTGCGGGCTTCGCTTCGCACTCGCATCGCCCCGCCGGCCGACCCGTCTGCCGATAACTGCTGACAGCCCTTCCCCGCGCGCTATGCTCCAGGGAAGGGCTGGAACCGCGCCACGCCCTTCGGGTTCTGCCAAGCGGGAGTGCATGCGGATGCGTAAGCTGGTTGCCCTATTGCTGCTCGGCGGCGCCCTGGCCGCATGCAGCGGCGGTTCGGGCGGAGAAGGCGGAACGGTCGTCACGCCCACCCCGACGCCCCCGCCATCGACGCCCACGCCCACCACCCCGGCGCCCTCGCCCAGCCCGACGAGCACCGAGCCCGCCACCGGCTCGGATTTCCTGAGCTCGGTCGCGCTGCTCTACAGCGCTGCGCCCAACATCGCCGCCTGCCAGGCCGGAACGCTCAAGCCCGAGGTCGGCGCGCGGGTGCTCGCGACGCTCAACGACATCCGCGCGCACCATAATCTGCCCGCGGTCACCTATGCGCCGGCCGACGAGCCCGCCTCCCAGCAATCGGCGCTGATGATGGCCGCCAACGGCCAGCTCAGCCACAACCCGCCGACGAGCTGGAACTGCTACACCACGGCCGGCGCCACCGCTGCCGGGCAGAGCAACATCTATCTGGGCACGGGCGGGCTGCGCTATTCGCAGGATGCCGACCTGCTGATCGGCTGGCTCACCGATACCAACAATGTGGTGGCGAACAATATCGGCCATCGCCGCTGGCTGCTCTATCCGTTCCTCTCGACCATTGCCTATGGCCGGGTCGCCGGGGTCTGGCAGGGCAGCAACCGCGCGGACGGCGCCTCGATCAAGGTGATCAACACCACCCAGAACACTGCCGGCCCGCTGCCCGATTATGTCGCCTATCCGTTCGAGGAATATCCGGCGCGCTATTTCGACACCGCGGCGCTGCTCTCCTTTGGAGTGATTGCCAACAAGACCTCCAATTTCGGGGCGAACGCCGCAGTAAGCTACGCCAACGCCACGATCGCCGTACGCGCGCGGGGCGGGGCGGCGCTCACGGTGTCGAGCGTGTCATGGGACAATGACGGCTACGGCCTGCCCAACAGCCTGCAATGGAAAGTCGCCGGGCTGGCCGCCAACACCGTCTATGACGTGACCATCAGCAACGTCACCGTCGGTGGCGCCGCCCGGAGCTACAGCTATTATTTCCGGCTGGTGCCCTGAACGGGGCAAAGCACCATATCCGTCGCAGCTCCGCTGGGCCATGGCGGCATCGCGGCCTAGCCTGTGCTTTCCAAGACAGGGAGGCATCCATGCGCAAGAAGATCGGTTTCCCGCTCTCGCTCGCCGCCGCGGCCGGTTTCCAGGCCGTCCTGGCCCAGCCGCTCCAGGCCCGGCCGGGCTTCGGCGAATGCGACAATCCGCCATCGGTCACCTGCTCCAACTATCAGGCCCGGGGTTTCTCCAGCCATGGCGACTGCGTGACATACTACAGCGACTATTGCCCCTTGCTCGAGAGCGGCAATGGCGGCTGCGTCTATGATCCGCGAATCGGTCAGACCATCTGCTGGTAACCGTTATGTCTAGACAAAAAGGCCGGACCCGCCTGGGCCCGGCCTTTCTGTTGATCAGGGTGGAGGCGTGACCGATTCGCGTTGCCCCGCTCTCAGCTCCTCCACCCCGCCCGCCCCTGAAAGAGGCGGGAATATAGCTCCCTAGCCCTCCAGCGTGCGCATCAGCGTGCGCACCGCAGTGTCGATCTCCACATCCTTGCCGCGCAGTTCCTCGATGCGCTTCACGGCATGGATCACCGTCGAATGGTCGCGATTGCCGAACTTGCGGCCGATCTCGGGCAGCGAGCGCGTGGTCAGGCGCTTGGCCAGGTACATCGCGATCTGGCGCGGCCGGGCGATCGCCACGGCGCGGCGCTCGGAGATCAGGTCGATCTGCTTCACTTCGAAATGCGCCGAGACCGCGCGCTGGATCTCGTCGATCGTGATGCGGCGCTGGGCCGAGCGCAGCACTTCGCCGAGCACGTTGGTCGCGAAGTCGATCGTGATCACTTCGCCGTTCAGCTGGGCATAGGCGACCAGGCGATTGAGCGCGCCCTCGAGCTCGCGGACATTGGTGGTGATCCGCGCGGCGAGCAGGTCCATGACCTCATGCGGCATCGTCACCGCCGGCATGTCCTGAAGCTTGCGGCCGACGATCGCCCGGCGCAGCTCCAGCTCGGCCGGCTTGATGTCCGCCACCAGGCCCGAGGCCAGCCTGCCGGCCAGCCGCGGCTCGAAGCCCTCCAGGGCCTGCGGCGCGCGATCGGCCGCAATCACCAGCCGCTTGCCCGAGGACATGAACTCGTTGACGGTGTGGAAGAACTCCTGCTGCGTCGCGTCCTTGCCGCCGATGAACTGCAGATCGTCGATCATCAGCAGGTCGACCGAGCGCAGCCGCGCCTTGAAGGCATGCGTGTCCTTGTTGCGCAGGGCCTGGACGAACTCGAACATGAAGCGCTCGGCGGTCACGTAGATCGCGGTCGCTTCCGGATTCGCCTCGAGGAACGCATGGCCGATCGCGTGCATCAGGTGCGTCTTGCCCTGGCCAGTGCCGGCATGGAGATAGAGCGGGCTGAAGCGCGGCGCCCCCGGCTCGGCCATCGCCTTGGCCGCGTTGCACGCCACGCGATTCGTCGCGTCGATCACGAAGCGATCGAAAGTGAAGCGCACGTCGAACTGCGGGCGCTCGGCCGGCGAGGCAGTGGCAGCTGCGACGGGGGCCGAATCGGCCGCCACGGGCGCGGACGCCGTGCTCAGAACGCGCTTCGGCTCCTCCGCCAGCGTTTCGATCGATACGTTGCGCACCGCCGGAATCTGGCCGCGGAACTCGAGCAGCAGCCGCTCCGCATAGTGATTCTTCACCCACTGGGTCATGAACGCCGAGGGCAGGCCCAGACGCACCACCTCGGCATTGCTGCCTTCGATCAGGACGACCGGCTTGAGCCACTGGTCGAACAGGCGCTGGCCCGCAGAGCGACGCAGGTTCGCGCGCACATGCGACCAAGCCTTGGCAACCGCAGCTTCCATTCCGTCCCGTTCCAAGGCCTGCACCTGAGTCACCCTGACGCACCCCTCCTTCGCGGGAAGCAGCCGCTTCCCGTGCGCTAATTCGCTCCGACATGAGGCCCTTCGACACCGGACATCCCCGGTCCCTGTGCGACGGGCTTCGCTAAATGCCCCGGCGAGACCTCGCCTGGGAGGTCTGTTTTAGGAACCCCTTTCTGAGTCGATCAAGGGGGTCGGGTGTAAAGATACTGAAATAGTTTTGTTGACTCGCCGTAACCCGCGGAAAACCGTGGGGGCAACCTTACAAACTACTGAAAAGCTTGGCTTCTGCGAATTATTGCAAACCAAAGACACTGCGACTCGCGCGAATCTCAGGGTTCCATGGGCCAGCCTTGATTCGTTCCGCAAACCTTTGTCAGACACGACAAAAACCCCGCGGAACCGGGGTCCCGCGGGGTTTTATTACGAAAAAATTACGATTACGCCAGCGCTTCGACGCGCTTGTTGAGACGCGCGAACTTGCGCGAGGCGGTGTTCTTGTGGAGCACGCCCTTGGCGACGCCGCGCGCCATTTCCGGCTGCGCAGCGGCGAGCGCGGCAGCGGCCGCCGCCTTGTCGCCGGCCTCGAGGGCCGACTCGACCTTCTTCACGAAGGTGCGGATACGGCTCACGCGGGTGCCGTTGATCTCCGCGCGGCGCGCATTGCGCCGGATACGCTTCTTCGCTTGCGGCGTATTCGCCATGCCGTCTCGTTCCTAGCTCGAAATGTTTAGGGCGCGGGGAACATGCCTCCACGCCCGGAAAGACGGGCCCCTTAGCGCCACCGGCGATTCGGGTCAACCGTTACGACTGGCATTTCGGGCACCAGAAGGTGGAACGCCCCGAATCCACGCGCCGCTCGACCGGCCCTCCGCACGCACACGCCTCTCCTTCCCGGCCATAGACTTGCCATTGCTTGGCGAAATAGCCCAGTTCGCCATCAGGCTTGGCATAGTCGCGGATCGTGGAGCCGCCGGCGCGGATCGCGCCTTCCAGCACCGCGCGAATCGCGGCGGCCAGCTTCTCCAGCCGCGCCTTCGGGATCGAACCGCCCTCGCGCATGGGCGCGATGCCGGCGATGTAGAGCGCTTCGCACACATAGATGTTGCCCAGGCCCGCCACCGTGCGCTGGTCGAGCAGCAGGGCCTTCACCGGAGCGACGCGGTCCTTGAACAGGCGCGCCAGGTGCCCGGCATCGAAGTCCGGCCCCAACGGCTCCGGCCCCAGTGCCGCGAAGGGAGCCCAGGCCGGCACTTCCGCCGTCGGCACCAGGTCGACCGAGCCGAAACGCCGCGGATCGTTCAGCGCCAGGCGATGATGCTGCGTCTCCAGCACCAGGTGATCATGCTTGCCGATCTCCCTGGGGTCGATTCGCCAGCGCCCGGACATGCCGAGATGGAAGATCAGCGTGTCGCCGCGATTCGTCTCGATCAGCCCATATTTGGCGCGCCGCCCCAGCCCGGTGACGGTTGCCCCGGTCAGCCGCTGGCCGAGCCCCTCGGGAAACGGCCGGCGCAGATCGCCGCGGTGCAGCGTGAGGCGGGTGATCGTCTCGCCCTTGAGCACGGGCTCCAGGCCGCGGACGGTAGTCTCTACTTCGGGCAGTTCCGGCATGGCCCCATCGTATCGTCCCCGTCATTCCGGCGAAAGCCGCGATGACGCTAGGGCTTTAACCCGGCCATGCACCTCGCTAGAGCCCCTGGCATGACCGACACCGTCTCCTTCGGCTACGAGGACGTGGCCCCCGAGGAAAAGACCCGCCGCGTCGGCGAAGTCTTCTCCAGCGTCGCTTCGAAATACGACCTGATGAACGACGCCATGTCGGGCGGCCTCCATCGCCTGTGGAAGGACAAGTTCGTCCGCCGCGTGAAGCCGCGCGCGGGCGAGCACATCCTCGACATGGCCGGCGGCACCGGCGACATCGCCTTCCGCATGGCGCGCTCCGGCGCCTCGATCACGGTGGCGGACATCAATCCCGAGATGCTCGCCGTCGGCATCGAGCGCGCCGCCGAACGCGGGATCGCCAGCGGGCGCGAGCCCGACGCCGGCAGCCTGGTATGGAGCGAGGCCAATGCCGAGCAGCTGCAATGGCCCGACCGGTTCTTCGATGCCTATACCATCGCCTTCGGCATCCGGAACGTGACCGACATCCCCAGGGCGCTCCGCGAGGCGCACCGCGTGCTGAAGCGCGGCGGCCGGCTGTTCGTGCTGGAATTCTCCACCACCCAGTGGCCGGGCTTCGCCGAAGCGTACGACGCCTATTCGCACCATCTCGTCCCCAGGCTGGGCCAGTTGCTCGCGGGCGATGCGGACAGCTATCGCTATCTGGTCGAATCGATCCGCCGCTTCCCGCCCATGCCCGAGTTCGAGCGGATGATCCGCGAGGCCGGCTTCACCCAGACCAAGGTCGAGCCGCTGCTCGGCGGCCTGGTCGCGATCCATTCGGGCTGGAAGATTTGAAGCCAGTGCCTTTCCCCGATTTCCGTCATCCCGGCAATTCCGGATGACCGCACCCGCCGTCCATCTCTGGCGCCTGCTCAAATGGGGTCGCATCCTTGCGCGCCACGGCGCATTGCGCGGGATCGAGCGCGATCCCAACACGCCCAGGCCGGTCCGCCGGATCGCCCGGATCGCCCGCTTCGGCGCGCGCGTGCCCCAGGTACCGCGCTATGCCGATGCCTTCCAGGCGATCGGCCCGGCGGCGATCAAGCTCGGCCAGACGCTCGCCACTCGCCCCGACCTGGTCGGCGACGAAGCCGCCCACGACCTGCTCCGCCTGCAGGACGCGCTGCCGCCCCTGCCGTTCCCGGTGATCCGCCAGCGGATCGAGGGCAGCTTCGGCCGTCCGCTCGAGACCTTCTTCGCCGCGTTCGACGAGACGCCGATCGGGGCCGCCTCGATCGCGCAGGTCCACCGCGCGGTCACAGCCGATGGCCGCCAGGTCGCGGTGAAGGTGCTGCGCCCGGGGATCGAGGCCGAGTTCGCCAAGGCGATCGACACCTATGAATGGGCTGCCGCCCAGGTCGAGAGCATGGGCGGCGAGGCGTCGCGCCTGCGCCCCCGCCTCGTCATCGAGACCTTCAAGCGCTGGACCGCGCGCGAGCTCGATCTGCGCCGCGAAGCCGCCTCCGCCTCGGAGCTGGCCGAGGGCATGCAGGCCGAGCCCGATTTCATGGTCCCGCAGATCGACTGGCAGCGCACCACCGGCAAGGTGCTGACGCTCGAATGGATCGACGGCATCAAGCTCTCGCATCGCGACCGGATCGTCGCCGCGGGGCATGATCCGAGCGTCCTCGCCGGCCGGCTGATCCGCGCCTTCCTGCGCCAGGCGATCGCCGAGGGCTTCTTCCATGCCGACATGCATCAGGGGAACCTCTTCGCGCTCCCCGACGGCCGCATCGCCGCGATCGACTTCGGCATCATGGGCCGGATCGACCGGCGCGCCCGGGTCTGGCTCGCCGAGATCCTCTACGGACTGATCACCGGCAACTACAAGCGCGTCGCCGAGATCCATTTCGAGGCGGGCTATGTGCCCCCGCACCACAATGTCGCCGAGTTCGCCACGGCGCTGCGCGCGGTCGGCGAGCCGATGCGCGGCCTGCCGGTCAAGGACATGTCGATGGGCGCGATGCTCGACGGCCTGTTCTCGATCACCCGCGACTTCGACATGCAGACCCAGCCCCACCTCCTGCTGCTCCAGAAGACGATGGTGATGGTCGAGGGCGTGGCGCGGACGCTCGATCCCGACATCAACCTGTGGGACGTATCGGCACCGTTCGTGCGCGAATGGATCCGTACCGAGCTGGGCCCGGAGGCCAAGATCGCCGACCGGCTGGTCGAGGATATCCGCACCCTCGCCCGCCTGCCCGACCTGATCCGCAACATCGAGCGGCGCTTCCCGGCACCCGGAGGCGCGCCGCCAGCGCCGCCGCTCCGCGAGATCGAGCGCATCCGCGTGGTCGGCGGCTGGCGCTATGCCGCGGTGGCCGTGCTCTCCGGCGCGGTGGGCGCGGCAATCATGATGTACCTGCTCTCGTGAAGCTGCCCGCGATCCGCTGGCTGGCCGAGCCGACGCGCTTCGCCGCGCTCGGCCGTTCCCGCGCCCGGATCGCGCTGGGCGTGCTCGGCCTGTTCCTGCTGCTCTCGCTGACCGCCCTGGTCACCGTCGGCCCGCCCCCGGTGAGCGGCGACCCTGCGAAGCGCGCCGACGACCAGAGCGACGTGGTTCTCTATGAGAGCATCGTCGCGGGCGTGCGCCATGGCGGCGGCTATTACGAAGTCGCCGCCGACGCGCTTCGCGCCGGCAATTATCCGCTGCGTCCCTTCGTCACCTTCCGCCTGCCGGGCCTGGCGATGGTCCAGGCGCATCTTCCCCGCCTGGCGACGATGGGCCTGCTCTATCTGCTGGTCGCGTCGGTCTTCACCGTCTGGGGCATGAAGCTACGCAGCGGGATGACGCGCTGGCCACCGGTGGCGATCGGCCTCGCCCTGCTCGCCGCCGGGCTGATGGCGTTCGTCCAGCCCGATCTCTGGGCGTTCCACGAGATCTGGGCGGGGCTGCTCGTCGCCCTTTCGCTCGGCATCTACCGGCCGAACCGCTGGATCGAGGCAGTGGCGATCGCATTGCTCGCCATGCTGATCCGCGAGACCGCCGCGCTGTTCGCGCTGGTCATGCTCGCCGCCGCCTGGTTCGAGGGCCAGAAGCGCGAGGCGATCGGCTGGGGCGTGGCGCTCGCCTGCCTCGCCCTCGCGCTCGGCTTCCATGCCTGGGCGGTCGGCCAGGTCACCACCGCCACCGATCCCGCCTCGCCGGGCTGGGCGGGGCTGCATGGCTATGGCTTCTTCGCCAAGTCGGTGGTGCTCTCCACCGCGCTCCGGCTCCTCCCGATGGCGCTGGGAGCGCTGCTCTTCACGCTGGCGCTGTTCGGCTGGATCGGCTGGAAGGACCCGGTTGCGGCGCGCGTCGCCGGCACGCTCGCCGCCTTCGGGCTGGCGATCGCCCTGTTCGCGCGGCCGGACACTTTCTATTGGGCCTTGATGATAGCGCCGCTCTCGCTGGTCGGACTCGCCTTCGCGCCCGACGGTCTGCGCGACCTGTTCCGCCAGGCGCTCGACAGGCGCCGCATCACCGTGACAAAGGTGGTTCCATGACTCAGCGCATCCTCCTCATCGTCGGTGGCGGCATCGCGGCCTACAAGGCGTGCGAGCTGATCCGCCTTTGCCGCAAGGCCGGGATCGCGGTGAAATGCGTGCTAACCGCCGGCGGGCAGCATTTCGTCACGCCGATGACGCTGGCGGCGCTCAGCGAAAGCCAGGTCTACACCACGCTCTGGGACCTCAAGGACGAGGCCGAGATGGGCCATATCCAGCTGAGCCGCGAAGCGGACCTGGTCGTGGTCGCGCCTGCCACCGCCGACCTGATGGCGAAGATGGCCGCCGGCATCGCCGACGATCTCGCCACCACCTTGCTGCTCGCCACCGACAAGCCGGTGCTCGCCGCGCCGGCGATGAACGTGCGGATGTGGCAGCACGCCGCCACCCGCCGCAACGTCGCCACCCTGCGCGGCGACGGCGTGACGGTGCTCGAGCCCGACGAAGGGCCGATGGCCTGTGGCGAGTACGGCCCCGGCCGCCTGCCCGAGCCGGCGGCGATCCTCGCCGCGATCCAGCGCCATTTCGAGGGCGGCACCGGCGGCAGGCTCGCCGGCAAGCACATCCTTGTCACCGCCGGCCCCACCCATGAGCCGATCGATCCGGTGCGCTACATCGCCAATCGCTCCTCGGGGAAGCAGGGCTATGCCATTGCCGGGGCGCTCGCCGCCCTGGGCGCGCGTGTCACGCTCGTCTCGGGCCCCGTCGCCCTTGCCACGCCGCCGGGCGTCTCCCGCATCGATGTCGAGACCGCGCAGGACATGGCCAATGCCGTCGCCCGGGCATTGCCCGCCGATGCCGCGGTGATGGTCGCGGCGGTGGGCGACTGGCGCACCGATGCCGCCGGCCAGAAGATCAAGAAGGAAGGCGGCGCCCCGCCCAGCCTCCAGCTTTCCGAGAACCCCGACATCCTCGCCATGCTCGCCGCCAGCCCGCGCCGGCCGGCGCTGATCGTGGGATTCGCCGCGGAAACGGAGCGTGTCGTCGAACATGCCACCGCGAAACGGGCTCGCAAGGGCGCGGACTGGATTGTCGCCAACGATGTTTCGGGCGATGTGATGGGCGGTGAAGCCAATGCCATCCATCTCGTCACCGCCGACGGTGTCGAACATTGGGAAAGACTGCCCAAGGACGAAGTCGCCCGCCGGCTCGCGCAGCGTATCGCCGATGCGCTCTAGCCTCGCGCTGCTGCTCTGTGCGGGCCTTGCCGCCTGCAGCATGCCGGCCACGCGCCCGGATGCGCCCGCCGGCCCGCCGGGCACGGGCCTCTACACCCAGAGCTTCGGCAACACCCCGGCGCGCCAGGTGCGCACATTGATCGTCGTCCTGCACGGCGACGCCCCCGCCACCAAGCCCGACTATCACTATGCCTTTGCCCGCGCCGCCGCCGACGCGGTGCCGAACAGCATCGCGGTCGCCCTGCTCCGCCCCGGCTATGAGGATCCGCAGGGCCATCGCTCCCCGGGCGAGCGCGGCCAGACCACCGGCGACAACTACACGCCCGATCGCATCGCCGCCGTGGCCGAGACGATCCGCCATCTCCAGCATCGCTACGGGCAGGCCCGCACCGTGCTGGTCGGCCATTCCGGCGGCGCGGCGATCGCGGCCGACCTCGCCGCCACCTGGCCGCACCTGGTCGACGGCATCGTCCTCGTCTCCTGCCCCTGCGCCCTTCCGGAATGGCGCAAGCACATGAAGACCGTGGCGCCGACGCCGCTCTGGGATGCGCCGGTCGACAGCCTCGATCCGGTGAAGCTCGTGGGCGGCATGCCGCCCAGCCTGCGCGCCGCCGTGCTGGTGGGCGGCGACGACAAGACCACGCCGCTCCGCTTCTCGCGCCTCTATGCCGAAGCGCTGTCGCTGCGCGGGATCGCCACCGATTTCCGCATCATCCCCGGCAAGGGCCATGAGCTGCTCGGCGATCCCGAAGTGATTTCCGCGCTCCAGCGCCTCGCCGCCGCCCTTCCAGGAAAGTCTTGATGCTCGCTCCGATCCGTATCGCTCTCCAACGCCTGCCGCACGGAACGGACCTGCCGCACCCCACCTATGCCACGGCGGGCGCAGCCGGGATGGATGTGGTCGCGGCCGAGGACGTGGTGCTGGCTCCCGGCGCGCGCCATGCGGTGGCGACCGGCTTCGCCATGGCGATCCCGCCGGGCTATGAAGTCCAGGTCCGGCCGCGCTCCGGCCTCGCGCTCAAGCACGGCATCACCTGCCTGAACACGCCTGGCACGATCGACAGCGACTATCGCGGCGAGGTTAAGGTGATCCTCGCCAATCTCGGTGACGCGCCGTTCACCGTCGCGCGCGGAGACCGTATTGCACAGCTCGTGCCCGCACCGGTCCAGCATGCGGAGCTCGAGGAGGTGGGGACGCTCGACGAAACGGCGCGCGGCATCGGGGGCTTCGGATCGACGGGCACGTGATCGGATCGGTTATTCTCGCAGCGGCGCTCCAGGCGGCGCCGATCGATTGGGACGCGCTGCCGCCCCTGCCCTGGCGCACGCCTCCGGTCCTCACGCCGGACATGCAGGGCTTCGTCCAGCGCGAAGTGAAGCTGCGCAAATGCACCACGGCCAAGCCGGGCACGCTCGAGGTCTCGGTCGCGGTGCTGGTCGACGAGAATGGCGCGATCCGCACCACCGTGCCGCGCGCGATCGCCTGCCCCTCGGTCGAGCAATATGCCGCGGCCCTCGCGGCGGGCTTCGCGCGGGGCAACCTGCTCCCGCGCCCCGGCGCGAGCGAGCAATGGTACAGCACGACCCTCACCTTCACCCTGCCGCAATGAACCTCTCCGACGCGGAGCTGGAACGCTATGCCCGCCACATCGTGCTGCGCGAGATCGGCGGCGGCGGACAGGTGCGCCTGAAGGCGGCGCGGGTGCTGGTGATCGGCGCGGGCGGGATCGGCTCGCCGGCGATCGAATATCTGGCGGCTGCCGGCATCGGCACGCTCGGCGCGATCGACGACGACCAGGTCTCCCTCTCCAACCTCCAGCGCCAGACGCTCTACGCCACCACGGACCTGGACCGCCCCAAGGTGGAGGCCGCGCGCGCCCGGGTCGCCGCGCTGAACCCGGAAGTGACGTTCACCGGCTTCCGGCAACGGATCGACGCGCGCAATGCCGACGCGCTGATCGCCGCGTTCCATCCGGACGTCGTCCTCGATGGCTGCGACAATTTCGCCACTCGCCTCGCCGTTGCCGATGCGTGCCTTCGCCACCGCGTCCCGCTCGTCTCGGCCGCGGTATCGGAGTTCGAGGGGCAGCTCGGCGTCTTCCGCGGCTGGGAAGCGGACAAGCCCTGCTATCGCTGCTTCGTCGGCCATGATCCCGAGCGGCCGGGCATCAGCTGTGCCGAACAGGGCGTACTCGGCGCGCTCACCGGCGTGATGGGCAGCCTTGCCGCGCTGGAGGCGATCCGCGCCGTCGCCCCCTTTGGCGAGGATCCTGCCGGCAAGCTGCTGCTGGTCGATGCGCTCGCCTTCCGGTTCCGAGCGCTGACCTTGCCCAAGGATCCCGGTTGCCCGGTTTGCGGATGACGATCCGGGAGGAACCGCAAGAGAGAGAAACTGGACTTCACGGCGGCCTTGAGGCACCTGCCGCCCCATGACCCGCGTCCTCGTCACCGGCTCGGCCGGCTTCATCGGCTTCCACACGGCCAGCAAGCTGCTCCAGCGCGGTGCGACCGTGCTCGGCGTCGACAATTTCAGCGACTATTACGACCCAGCGCTCAAGGAAGCGCGCAACGACATTCTGTCGAACCATCCCAACTTCAAGGTCGCCCGGGTCTCGATCGACGACATGGAAGCATTCGGTGCCGCGTGGGCCGAGTTCCAGCCGGACGTGGTGATCCACCTCGCCGCGCAGGCCGGCGTGCGCTACTCGATCGACGCGCCCGAAAGCTATGTCGCCGCCAACCTGATCGGCACGTTCAACGTGCTCGAGCTGGCGCGCCGCCATGCCACGAAGCACCTGCTCGCCGCTTCCACCAGCTCGGTCTATGGCGCGAACACCGACATGCCGTTCACCGAGACGCAGCGGACGGCCACGCCCCTGAGCTTCTATGCCGCCACCAAGGGCGCGACCGAGCTGATGGGGCACAGCTACGCGCATCTCTACAAGGTCCCGATGACCTTCTTCCGCTTCTTCACGGTCTATGGCCCATGGGGGCGGCCGGACATGGCATTGTTCAAGTTCACCCGGGGCATCCTGGCCGGCGAACCGATCGACATCTACAATAACGGCCAGATGGTCCGCGACTTCACCTATGTCGACGACCTGGCCGAATCGATCGTCAAGCTCACCGAGGCCGTTCCCGGCACCGTGCCCGTCGAGGGCGACAGCCTGTCCCCCGTCGCGCCCTTCCGCACCGTCAACATCGGCGCGGGCCGGCAGACCCAGCTGATGGACTATATCGGCGAGATCGAGCGCGCGCTGGGCAAACAAGCCATCAAGAACTTCATGCCGATGCAGCAGGGTGACGTGCCGGCGACGGAGGCCAGCTCGGCCCTGCTCAAGGCGCTTACCGGCTATGCGCCCGCTACCCCCCCGAGCACGGGCGTGCCCGCCTTCATCGATTGGTATCTGGCGCATTATCGAAACTGAAACCCCTGTTCCGGCATGAAGGCGCGAAAGCGTACTTCCACCGTTATGGGGTTTCCCGATGAGCATCGAATGGCCCGCGCACGGGCTCAAGCTTCAGGCGCGGATCGAGGGCGGCACGGCGATCATCGGCGTGATCGGCATGGGCTATGTCGGCCTGCCTCTCGCCGTGGCATTCGGTGAAGCCGGTTGCCCCGTCCTCGCCTTCGACGTCGACCAGGCCAAGATCGACGCGCTCGAAGCCGGCGAGAGCTATATCAAGCATATCGACGCCGCGCGCATCGCGCCGCTGGTGAAGACCGAGAAGCTCAGGGCCACCGCCGATCTCGCCCGGCTGGGCGAGGCGGACGTGGTGCTGATCTGCGTCCCCACCCCGCTCACCCGCCATCTCGAACCCGATCTGAAATATGTCGAGAGCACGACCCGCGCGATCGCGAAGACGCTGCGCCGCGGCCAGCTCGTCATCCTCGAATCCACCACCTATCCCGGCACCACCGCCGAAGTGATGCAGCCTATCCTGGAGGAAGCCGGCCTCGTCGCCGGCAAGGATTTCTTCCTCGCCTATTCGCCCGAGCGCGAGGACCCCGGCAATCCCACCTATTCCACCACCAAGATCCCGAAGGTGGTCGGCGCCGACGACGGCGTCTCCGCCACCCTCGCGCTTTCGGTCTATCGCCACATCGTCCCCCAGGCGATCCAGGTCTCGTCCGCCGCGACGGCGGAAGCGGTGAAGATCACCGAGAATGTGTTCCGCGCCGTCAACATCGCGCTGGTCAACGAGCTCAAGCTCATCTTCACCGCGATGGACATCGACGTATGGGAAGTGATCGACGCGGCGAAATCCAAGCCGTTCGGCTTCATGCCCTTCTATCCGGGCCCGGGCCTGGGCGGGCACTGCATCCCGATCGACCCCTTCTACCTCACCTGGAAGGCACGCGAGTACAACCAGCATACCAAGTTCATCGAGCTGGCCGGCCAGATCAACGCGGACATGCCGCAGCACGTCGTCCGCGTCCTTGCCGACACGATGGATGCGCGGTTCGGCCGGGGCCTGCGCGGCGCGCGCATCCTGGTATTGGGCGTGGCCTACAAGAAGAATGTCGAGGATATCCGCGAAAGCCCGTCGCTCCGCCTGATGGAGATGATCGAGGCGCGCGGCGCCACCGCCGATTTCCACGATCCGCATGTCGCCCAGATCGACAACACCCGCGAGCACCCGACGCTGAACTTCCGCCACGGGGTCGCATGGGACGAGGCGGAGATCGCGAGCTATGACGCAGTGCTGATCGCCACCGATCACGACGCGGTGGACTATGCCGCG
This sequence comes from Sphingomonas sp. 67-41, assembly GCF_001899725.1. Lineage (NCBI taxonomy): Bacteria > Pseudomonadati > Pseudomonadota > Alphaproteobacteria > Sphingomonadales > Sphingomonadaceae > Sphingomonas > Sphingomonas sp. 67-41. The sequence goes on from NZ_MKWJ01000013.1 coordinate 125,556, forward strand.
CTAGTGGCCTCGGCCAAGCTGGTGGTCGATACCCGCAACGCGTGCGCGCGGGCCGGGGTGATTTCGGACATCGTCGTCCGGGCCTGAGCCCGATCCGCTTTCACTCCGGCATGGCGACTGATAGATATCGCCGTCATGCCGGGGTCAAACGACATCGATCCGTACGAGGTGCTCGGCCTAAGCCCCAAGGCCGACGATGTCGTCATCCGTGCCGCCTGGAAGGCACTGATCCGCAAATATCACCCCGATGCCAGCACAGCGCCCGACGCCGCCGAGCGGGCAGCGAGAATCAATGCCGCGTTCAAGCTGCTGGTGACGGCCGAGGCGCGTCGCACCTATGATCGCCGCCGGGCCCAGCCCGCCACAGCGACCCAGCGCCCGGCGCCCGCCCCGGCCTGGCACTCGACCGGCCCAAGCCGACCCACCCCGCCGCGGCCGGTCCGCCGGCACGCATCGCGTCGCCGCAAGCTCGCCATAGCAATCCCGTTGGCGGGCGCGCTGACACTATATTTCGCCGGCAACGAGACCCGCCTACCTGCACCGGCGCAGCGGGCGATGGACGGGATTCTCACCGATCCCTGGATCGCGCAGGCGCGCAGCAACGCCCGCCGCCTGCTCGGGCTCGACGCCCCGCCCGCCTTCGCGGCGGTACCGTCCACTACCGAAGCCGGGGACGGCCCACCGCCGCCAATCGACAAAGTTGCGATCGTCGCAACGCTGGAGCGGTTCGTAACGCTTTCCCGAAAAGGCGGCAGCGCGGTTGCTGCCGAGGGTCGCGATTGCATCGCTCGGACCCGGAACGCCCCGAGCTGGGCGGCGCTGGACAATTGCACCACGCTCCACATCGCCGGGCTGGCGGCTGGCAGCGGCTTGTCCGAGGAGGCCGATCCGAACGCCGCCTATTTCGGCGAGGCCACGCCGCTGATGCCGGAGCACTATGCTCCGCTCTCCAGTGACGACAATCTGGTGAGGGTCCGGATCCAGGCGATCCGGACGATCGTCTGGGCGACACTATTCAAGAAGTACGCGACACAGGTGCCTATGCGACAGCCCCGGACGCGGACCGAACCGCCATCCCTATGAGGCGGCCACTCCTGTCTCCGGGGCAGCTCCAGTCTGCGCACCCGGCTGCCGTCGTTCAGCCCGCGCAGCGCTTCGCGACGAACTCGCGTACCGCCGGGGCGATGTCCTCGCGCTCCAGCGCCACCGCGATGTTCGCCTGGATGAAGCCGGCCTTGTCACCGCAATCGTAGCGCACGCCATCGAAGGTGACGCCGTGGAAGTGTTGATCCCCGATCATCTGGGCCATCGCGTCGGTCAGCTGGATCTCGCCCCCGGCGCCCTTGCCTTGCTTCTCCAGGACGCGCATCACTTCGGGCTGCAGGATGTAGCGGCCAATCACCGAGAGGTTCGATGGTGCGGTGCCCGGAGCCGGCTTCTCCACTAGGCCCCTCACCTCCGTCAGCGCCCCATCCTGTGCTCCCGGCGTGATGATGCCGTAGCGATGGGTCTGGTCGTCCGGAACGATTTCGGCGCAGATCAGGTTGCCCCCCACCCGGTCATAGGCATCGACCATCTGCTTCAGGCATCCGGGCTTGCCGAGCATGAAATCGTCTGCGAGCAGCACGGCGAAGGGCTCGTCGCCCACGATGTCGCGGGCGCACCATACGGCGTGGCCCAGTCCCATCGGCTCCTGCTGGCGAACATAGGCGACCGCGCCGGGCTTCAGGCGAGTCGCATCGAGTATTTCAAGTGATTTGCCGCGCGCGGACATCGTCGTCTCGAGCTCATAGGCGATGTCGAAATGGTCTTCGATCGCGCTCTTGCCCCGCCCGGTGACGAAGATCATCTGCTCGATGCCGGCTTCCAACGCTTCGTCGACGGCATACTGGATGAGCGGGCGATCGACGACCGGCAACATTTCCTTCGGAAGCGCCTTGGTGGCGGGCAAGAATCGCGTACCCAGGCCGCCCACGGGGAACACGGCCTTGCGCAGCGGTTTGATGGTCATGGCGCGACTTGATCTCCAAAATGCTGGCGCGCTGCTACTCGTCAAATGTGCGCTACGCAATCGGTGTGATGTACCCGGCAGGCGGCAGGCAAGCTCGCAACATATTCCAAGGGCCGCGCATGCGGTCCGTCACGCTCCGCCTGTTCTTTCCCTCGGCCGTGGCTTGGTGGCATGGCTTCGCCGCGCTTCAATCCCGGTTGGCGGTTCCCTACCGATACCGCTCTCGCGTACGATCGAGATCGCCCGGCCTCCGTTGGACGTGGGCGGGACGCGGCGCAGGGTTAGAGGCGCGTTAAGCCAGACCTGCTACACGAAGGACCATGTCTCCGCCGTCCCGCCGCATCCTCCTGATCTTCGGCACCCGTCCCGAAGCGATCAAGCTCTTCCCCGTCGTCCGTGCGCTCGCCGCCGTTCCCGGGCTGGAGGTGCGCACCTGCGTCACCGCGCAGCATCGCGGGCTGCTCGACCAGGTGCTGGCGATCGCCGGCCTCACCCCCGATGTCGACCTCGACCTGATGGAACCGGGCCAGACGCTGGAACAACTCACCGCCCGCCTGCTCACCGGCCTCGGCAAGGTGATGGACGCGGAGAAGCCGGACCGAGTGATCGTCCAGGGCGACACCGCGACGGCGATGGTCGGCGCGCTCGCCGCTTATTATCGCAAGGTTCCGGTCGGCCATGTCGAGGCCGGGCTGCGATCGGGCGACATCTACCAGCCCTGGCCCGAGGAAGTGAACCGCCGCATCGTGGCGCCCATCGCCGACCAGCATTTCGCGCCCACCGAAACGGCTGCCGAGGCGCTGCGCCGCGAGAACATCGATCCCGCGACGATCCACGTCACCGGCAACACCGTAATCGATGCCCTGCTCGCCACGCGTGCCCAGATCGAAGTCGAGCCCGGCATGTCGGCCGGCCTCGATCCGATCGCGGCCCGCTTCGCCGGCAAGCGCGTCGTCCTCGTCACCACCCATCGCCGCGAGAATTTCGGCGGCGGCATGGAGGATATCGCCCGCGCTCTCGGCCGGATCGCCGATCGCGACGACACTGCGATCCTCTTCCCCGTGCATCCCAACCCCAATGTCGTGGCGGTGATGGACAAGCTCCTGGGCGACCGGCCCAACGTCGCCCGCATCGAGCCGCTCGACTATCCACACTTCATCCGGGCACTCGATCTGTGCGACGTCGTGCTCAGCGATTCCGGCGGCGTGCAGGAGGAAGCCCCGGCGCTCGGCAAGCCGGTGCTGGTGATGCGCGAGACCACCGAGCGCCCGGAAGGCGTCGCGGCGGGCACCGCCAGGCTGGTCGGCACCGACCCGAAGCGGATCGTCTCCGAAATCTCAACCCTTCTCGACGTACCTTCCGCCTATTCGGCCATGGCCCGCGCCCACAATCCGTTCGGCGACGGCCATGCTTCCGAGCGGATTGCGGGGATCGTTGCAAATAGCTTCGGACTCGTCGCCTAGCGCCCCATCACCCGATTGCGGCCCCACCGCAGCGCGCCGTTACCGAATTGCACCTCCGCCCATCCTTCCGCCAACCTCCCGGAGGGGCCAGGAAACGCGATGCGGTTGCCTTCCCCAGGGTTCGCGGCTAGGGGGACGCCGAGCCCAGCCGCCAGGCGGCGGCTTCGAAGGGGAGCGTCGTTGGAAAATCCCGGACTTGCGTCTCGCGCCAGCCAATGGCGCGTGCCACGAATCTGGAATATTCGCTTCCTATCGCCCACCTTTGTAACCATGCGATAAGCTGTCTTGTCCAACCTTCGACGCCTCTACCGGCCCGCCTCACCCAATTTCTGGGCGTTGAGTGGATTCCTGTTTTTCGTGTTCCTGCTGGGCGGCGGCTCGCGGGACGACATCGGGTCGCTCGTCATCCTTCGGCCGGTTGCGGTGATCGCATGCGGATATGCGCTATGGACGCTGAACGCTGACACCGCCCGCCATTACCGCGCCGCGCTCGCGATCGCCGTGGCGGGCATGGTGCTGGTAGTGATGCAGCTCGTCCCGCTCCCGCCGGCGGTGTGGACGACCCTTCCCGGCCACGGGATCGTTTCCGATATCGATCGGACGGCCGGGCTCGGCGCCCTGTGGCGCCCCTGGACCATGTCTCCGACAGGTACCTGGAACGCATTGTTTGCGCTATTCGTGCCGCTTGCGGCATTGCTGCTCGGAATCCAGCTTCCGCGAGAGGACCAGTTCAGGCTGCTCGGCGTGATCGGGGGCCTTGGGCTCCTCTCTGCCCTTGTCGGCCTACTCCAGACGCTGGGCCCGGCGAACGGACCGCTCTATTTCTACCAGATCACCAACAACGGCTTCGCCGTCGGTCTGTTCGCGAACCGCAACCATGCAGCGACGCTGCTCGCGTGCATCTTCCCGATGCTTGCAGTCTACGCGTCGATCGAGCGCTCGGCCGAGGTCGCACGATTCCGCTCTTGGGCGGCGTTGATGCTGGCGGCGGCTTTGCTGCCGCTAATATTGGTGACCGGATCGCGTGCCGGCCTGCTCCTCTCCGTGATCGGGTTGGGCCTCGCAGCCCTGCTGCACCGGCGCCCCAGCGCTCCCGGCAAGGGCAATGCGCGCTCACGCTATCTCATCTATCTTCTGGTGGGTCTGGCGCTGGCCGGCATCGTGGCGCTCTTCGCCCTATCCTCCCGCGCACCTGCGCTCCAGCGCCTCTTCACCGAAGAGCCCGGCGAGGAGTTCCGGATCCCGCTTTGGAGCACCACGCTAGCCACGGCGATGAAGTATTTTCCCATGGGGTCCGGCTTCGGCAGCTTCAGCGATGTTTTCCAAATCGATGAGCCGGACAGCATGCTGGTGCCGACCTATGCCAATCATGCGCATAATGACTGGCTCGAACTGCTGATGACCGGCGGGTTGCCTGCCGTGCTACTGTTTGCCGCTGCCTTTCTGCTACTCTGCAGATGGAGCCTCCGCGCTTGGCGAAGCGGCACCACCGCATCGCGCGAGACGCAGTTCGCTAGGCTGGGATCTGCGATCCTGCTGCTGCTCGCAGCCGCAAGCATCGGGGATTATCCGCTACGGGTGCCTTCGCTTGCCTGCCTCGCAGCGGTCGCCATCATTTGGCTTCACGGCGCGCCCCAACGGGCTTCCAGATCAGTGCATTCATTGGCCGAAAGTGCGTAGATCGAACCTCCACTATTCGCTAACAGGTGCCGGGCTTACGAGGAATCTCATGCAGCATCGTTTCTTGATGGTTGGACTTTGCGCGTCGCTTGCGGCGTGCGCGCATACCGAGCCCTTCGCGGCGAATTCCTCGGGGCAAACCAGCGTCACCGTTCCCCAGTCGGGCGTCCTTCCCGCACCCGACGGCGCGGACCTGCTTGCCCAGAACCGCCCCTATCTGATCGGGCCGTTCGATCGGCTGACGATCGACGTGTTCGGGATTCCCGAGCTTAGCAACAAGGAAGTGCAGACCGATGCGGGCGGGCGCCTCTCCTTTCCGCTCGCCGGCGTCGTAGAAGCTGCCGGGAAGACCCCCGCGGAGCTCGAACAGACCCTCGAGGACCGCCTGCGCGGCCGCTTCGTGCGCGATCCGCAGGTCACCGTGAACCTGAAGGAAACGGTCAGCCAGACGGTCACCGTCGACGGCCAGGTCCGCGAGCCCGGTCTCTATCCGGTGATCGGCCGCATGACGCTCATGCGCGCCATCGCCACCGCCAAGGGTGCCGGCGAGTTCGCCAAGCTGGAGGACGTCGTGGTGTTCCGCACCGTCCATGGCCAGCGCATGGCCGCTCTCTACAATCTGAAGTCCATTCGCCGCGGCTATTATGAGGACCCCGAGATTTTCGCGAACGACGTCGTCGTGGTCGGCGATTCGCCGGCGCGCCGCCTCTTCAAGGATGTTCTCCAGGTGCTGCCGGTGCTAACGGCACCGCTTGTGATCGCGCTCCAGTAATTCGGTTCACGAAAGAAATTCATGCTTCTGTCTACCGCGCCGGCGACCATCCCCGCAGCAACCGCCCTTCCTGAAAGGGGAGGAAATCTGGCACCCCCGCTGCTGGTCCAGTATTGGGACGTCGCGTTACGCTGGAAATGGCTCATCGCGGCAATCGTCATCGCGGCGACAATTGCCGGCCTGATAATCACCCTGCTCATGACGCCGCAATATACCGCGGCGACCAGGATCGAGATCAGCCGCGAGCAGAAGAAGGTCACCAATGTCGAGGGCCTCGAATCCGCCGAGGCGAGCCGCGATCTCGAATTCTATCAGACCCAATATTCCCTTCTCGCAGCACGGTCTCTGGCAGAACGCGTCGCCCGTGTCCTCAAGCTTGGATCCAGCGACACGTTCTTCAAGGCGCATGGCGTCAACGTAGAAGGGATGGCAGGCAATGGCCGCGTCCTGACCGCAGACCAGCGAACGCAGCGGGAGCGCACGGCGGTGAGCCTGCTGCTCAAGAACGTCTCGATATCGCCTATCCGTGGTTCGGCACTGGTCGATATCAAGTACACCAGCGCCTCGCCGGCAGACTCCGCCGCAATTGCAAACACCTGGGCGGAGCAGTTCATCGAATCGAGCATGGATCGCCGCTACGCCTCGACTGCCGAGGCCCGCAAGTTCCTCGAAGTACGGCTTGCCGATCTGCGCGCGCGCGTGGAATCCTCCGAACGCGATGTCGTGAACTATGCGATGGAGAAGGGTATTGTCGCGCTCGGGAAGACGAAGAGCGCCGACGGGCAGACCCAAATCGAACGCACGCTGGTCTCGAACAATCTTGAAGCGCTCAACGAGGCGCTGGCCAAGGCGACCGCCGATCGTATCGCCGCCGAGAGCCGCGCCAACGCTCGCGCCACACGCGCCGATGCGACGTCGGAAGCTCTCGGGAATCTGGCGATCGGCCAGCTTCGCCAAAGGCGCGCCGAGGTAGCGGGTGAATATTCGCGGATGATGGTGCAGTTCGAGCCAAGCTATCCCGCTGCGCGAGCGGTCGCCGAGCAGCTCCGTACGCTCGATGCGAGCATCGCCGCCGAGGAACGCCGAGTCCGCAGCAGCGTGTCGGGCGACTATCGCGAGGCGCTGACCCGGGAGGATACGCTGCGCAATCAGGTCGAGACCTTGAAGGCGCGCATGAACCAGCAGCAACGCGACAATATCCAGTACAATATCTATCAGCGCGAAGCTGATACCAACCGCCAACTCTATGACGGGCTCCTGCAGCGCTACAAGGAGATTGGCGTCGCCGGTGTCGGCACCAACAACATCGCCGTTGTCGATACGGCAAAGATTCCCTCGTCGCCGTCTGCCCCCAATCTCCTGCTGAACCTGACGCTGGCCGTGCTGCTCGGCTTCGGCTTGGCAGGTGTAGCCACCTTCGCGCTGGAGCAGATCGACGAAGGACTCCGCGAGCCCAGCCAGGTCAGCCGCCTTCTCCAGGTACCGCTGCTCGGCAGCGTCCCCGACGTGGAGACCGGCGAGTGCCTCGACGTTCTGCGCGACCCGAAATCTGCGCTTTCGGAAGCGTATCTCAGCATCCGATCCAACCTGGCCTTCTCCACCGACCACGGTGTGCCCCGTACCTTGCTCGTGACCAGCACCCGTCCGGCCGAAGGCAAGAGCACGACAAGCTGGGCGATCGCGACGGTGCTGGCGCGTACCGACAGCAAGGTGCTGATCGTCGATGGCGACATGCGCTCGCCGTCGCTGCACCAATATGCCGGCGTGCAGAACGTGCACGGTCTCAGCAACCTCCTTGCCGGCGACAACGACTGGCAACGCCTGGTCCAGGAAACCAACACCAGGAACCTCAGCCTGATCACTGCCGGCCCCACGCCGCCGAGCGCCTCCGAGCTGCTAAGCAGCAACAAGATGGCGGCGCTGCTCGACCAGTTGCTCGAAGACTATGACCATGTGATCGTCGACGCACCGCCAATTCTCGGTCTCGCCGACGCTCCGCTGCTTTCGCGGGTCGTCGAGGGTTGCGTCTTCGTGATCGAAACCAACGGCGTTGCAATTCGCGGCATCAAGGCCTCGCTAGGCCGCCTGCGCCAGGTCAACGCACACCTGTTTGGTGCCGTACTCACCAAGCTTAAGCACCGTCAGGCGGGCTATGGCTATGGCTATGGCTATGGCTATGGCTATGGCGACACGGCGGGTAAGGTAGATTGAAGAGGCGCGCTCGCGACGTCCAGCCCAGAGCGACGGGGTTCTGGATCAAGACTGCAGCGTTGGGGATCGCTGCGGCAGGGCTATCGGCCGCCGCTGCGATTTCAGCCATGGCTGGAGTCACACGATCCTATGATCCCGCGCGCGCGATCCGCTTGCCCGGATCCGATGCCATGGCTGAAGTCAATCTACTCGACCGAACGATGCTGGAGAACCCCGCAATCGCCACCAGGCCCCAGGTCGCGGCGACCGCGCGCTCCTCGCTGCGCCACGATCCGCTCAATCCGGCGGCACTGCGGTTCCTGGCAATGGCGGCGGAGGCGAGGTCGGATCTGCCGGGCGCGCTGGCGCTTGCCCGACTTTCCGAGCGTGTTACACGCCGTGATCTACTTACTCAGGCCATGCTGATCGAGGCTGCCGTGCAAGGCGGCGACACGGCAACGGCACTCGTGCACTATGATCGCGCGCTACGCACCAAGGTGAACGCCCCCGCCCTGCTGTTTCCAATACTGCGTGCCGCGATCGAGGACCGCGAGATTCGGCGGGCCCTCCGCCCCTATATCGGCGCCGATCGGCCCTGGACCGAAGCGTTTCTGCGCGAAGCGCTGAGCCAGGGCACGCACCCCGGACTGGTCGCCGACCTCCTGCTGACACCGCCTCGTTCGCGGGCGCGGATCACGCTGGCAAGTACCCTGTCGAGCCGCATGATCAGCGACCTCTCGGCCGCGCGGGACTATGAAACCGCCCGCACCTATTATCTGACCTTGTCTGGTGCGGATCCCATGTTGCTGACGGCGACGGCGCTCGACGTGCGCTCCACTGACGCAAGGTTCATTCCGCTGGCTTGGCAGACGATGGATACTGCGCAGATCGGCGTAACGTTCGAACAGGGCGAAACCGAGAACGGCCGTCATGCGCATGTGCAAGCGGGACCGGGCGCCAGTGCAACGGTGCTCCGCAAGGTCTTGTTCCTGCCCCCCGGCAACTATGTCGCAACCGACGTGCGTGAGTCCCTGGCCGCCGGGCCTAGGGCAAGCGCCTATTGGCAGCTGAGCTGCGTCAACCGAGGCGCGCCCGCGGTGCCGATCTGGACAAGCAAGGCCGGCAAGAGCGAACAACCCGTGATCCCCGCCGGCTGCAGTATCCAGATGGTCGAGCTGGTCGTCACCGGCGGCGATGGTCAGGAAGGCATCGAGTTCGTCGTACGCCGCTTCGAGCTCAAGCGGCGATAGCAACCGGCCAAGCCAACAGCCTGGCCGTTTCAGGGTCCGGCTTGGGCAAATCGCGGAAGGACTGCAATACCGCCCGCGATTCCGGGAAGAGCACCATCCACGCTGTCAGTAGAATCAGTTTGAAATAGGTCCCTGCGCCCTGATGCGCGACGTACCACTGCTCGAGCAGCGCCTTATAAGGCATGATCACTTCGTCGTAGAGCCGGTCGGCGTCCGGGCCGTCCATCATCTCCTGCTCGTTGCGGAAGACCAGTGAGCCAATTCCCGAGAGACCCGGCCGAACCTGGACGATCACCGGCCGCAGCTCCTCGGGGAACGCATCGAAGCAGCGCTGGGTCTGCGGTCGCGGCCCGATAATGCTCATGTCGCCGATCAGGATGTTGATCAGCTGCGGGAGCTCGTTGATTTTGGTCTTGCGCAGAAAACGGCCGAGCGGAAGCACGCGCGGGTCGTTCCTTACCGTCACGGTACCGGTGCCGATCGAGGGGCTGTTCTTCAGCATCGTGGCGAACTTGTAGAGTTTGAACGACGTGCCGAAGCGCCCCACCCGCTTCTGCGCGTAGAAGATCTCCCCCTCTCCGGTGAACCGAAGGGCGATGACGAGCGGGATTAGCAGCGGCGAGAGCAGGATCAGCGCCGCGCCCGAGAACAGAATGTCGAAGAAGCGTTGCATGGATCGGCCCCTTACATGCGCGATTCTAGATACTTGCCTTTGTCGAGATGCTCGAACTCAGGGATCATCGCCTCGAACAGCTCGACGACGCGCCGCTTGTCCCAAGTCACGGAAGTACGGATCGCGGCAATCTCCGCGAGGAACATATCGAGCTTGGCGGGGTCGTGCGCATCCGGGTTCACGATGACGCCGATGTTCGCGAACCGGTCGAAGTCAAGCGCCTCCTTGTCGGTGAAGAACTCCTCGAAGTCCTTCTCCCCCGTGGTATCGCTCTTGAAGAAATAGCAGGGCCACTGCTTGGCAGCGATCAACTCGGCTGCGCGGTGGCGCGCCTCGTCCTCGCTTTCGCACATATAGGGCTCAAAGCCATAGGAGCGGACGAAACGCACCGCGATGTCCGAGAAGGTGGTGAGCCGCAGCTCCTCGCTTTCCTTGGGGAAGAAAATGTCGCGGTTGCCGCCGAACAGGCACGACATCATGCACAACTCGCCCGATTCCTGCGGCGTGATGAAATAGCGGCGCACGTCGCTTGGCGCCGAGATCGGCTGCCGCTTGGCGAAGCGCTGGTTGAAGCCGTGGAGCAGCGATCCATCCGAGAAGGCGACATTGGCGAAACGGGCCATGGAGATGTTCATGGTCGCGCTCTCGCGCATCAGGAACATCTCCATGATGCGCTTGCTCGCACCCATCATGTTCACGGGGTTGGCCGCCTTGTCGGTCGATACGCAGAAATAACGTTTGGCGCCCTTATCGCGGGTCAGATGGATCGTCTTGATCGTGTTGAGGATGTTCACCTCGATGAGGCGGAGTAGCGTGAAGGGATCCTTCTCGCTACGGACGTGCTTTAGCGCTGAGAGGTTGAGGACATAGTCATACCCCTCGCCGCCAGCCATCAGCGCTTCGAACTCCCGGCCGCCGCAATCGATCGAGAAGGTCTCAAACGTGCCGGTGCCATATCCGATGGTGCTGCGGATGTCGCGCACCAGCTCGACCATGTTGTTCTCGCTGATGTCGACGACATGGAGGAGCTTAGGATCACGCTTGAAGATCTCGCGTGCCGTCGCCTGACCGATCGAGCCCGCCCCCCCAATGACAAGGAAACGGCTGCTCGAAACCAGATCGCGGATCTCCTCCTCGCGCCGCGCCACATCGCGCTCGAACAGGAACTCGGATCGCCCGAGCAGGCTGAGGATATCCATGGAATACTCCGGATAGAGTCAGAGCAGGCCCGCCAGCGTGGCGGGGGGTTGCGGGACACGCGCCAGCAAGCGGCGGTGAAAGCCGGCGCGGGGCAGCAGCACTACGCCCACGGTCGCCAGGATCAATTCGAAATAGAGAGCAGTCGATCGGTGCGCAACGAACCAGCATTCGATCTCGCCCTTGTACGGCATGATCACGTCATGATCGAAAGCGACTGGATCGGGCACCTTGGTAAAGATCGTCTCTTCGTCACGGAAAATCACCGAACCGGCACCCGACAGCCCGGGACGAACCGAGGCGACGCAAGCGCGCTGCTCGGGCAGAAAGGCATCGAAATAGTGCGGCGTCTGCGGACGGGGCCCGATCAGGCTGAGATCGCCGGTCAGGATATTGATAAGCTGGGGAAGCTCGTTGAGCTTGGTCTTGCGCAGGAAGCGGCCAACCGGGAGCACACGGGTATCATTGGGCAAGGTGAGCTCGCCAGAACCGATGCTTGCGGCGTTCTTCACCATCGTTGCGAACTTGAGCAGACCGAACGGTTTGCCGCCTCTTCCGATCCGGATCTGCCGATAGAAGACCGCCCCCTCTCCCGTGAAGCGTAGCAGCGGCACCACCGTCAAGAATATCGGCGAGGCGAGCACAAGCGCAAACACGGCGAAGCCGATATCGAGCGCACGCGTCGCCACATCACCGAAGCTGGGGGTAGCAAACGCGCTCATGCCCTGGCGCGACCTATCTCTTCGGCGACTTGGTAAATCTGTTCGCGAGTCCGTATCCGATTGGCTTCGAAGAAAGAAGCATCGGCCACGGCCAGCCGCGCCTCCGTCTCGCGGATGTCGCGCGCGCCCGTGACAAACAAGCGCTCGATCTCGGAAAGATCATCGATCTTGGCGGCGGCGATGAACGCTCGCGACAGGATCACGCCCGTGGAGCCAAGCCGATGATGCTCGGCAAGGATCGCCTCCGCGGGGGGGATCTTCTCGCCGATCCGCGCCATCCCGCCGATGCCGAACGGGATGCCGGTTGGACGGATCTTTGCCGCCAGCATATCCAGCGTCCCATCGCCAAGCAGCTCGAACATGAAACGCGTCTGCCGTTCGATATGGATATCGTTGAGGCCGATGTGGATGAAATCGATTCCCGGCACCGCCAGGATTTCTTCGATTGCATCGACCGCACCCATAGTCTCGACGAGCAGACAGGCCTTTGCGCGCCCGCCAACCATCGTGACGAACGCCTCCACCTCACCCGGCGTGGTGAAAAAGGGCAGCATGACGATATCGGCGCCCGCGTCGATCGCGCCGTCGATTTCCTCTCTCGACCATTCACCGAGCGGATTGACCCGGACGAGCAACTGCGCGGTAGTGATGGCGGCGCGCATCGCCACGACATCCTCGATCGAATGCGCGGAGATCACCGTGTCGCGCCCCGACTGGCGATCGGATTTTCCACGATATTCGAGGTCGACGAAGATCCAGTCGACACCTGCACGCTCGGCGATCCGGCCGATTTCGGGGTCTTTGGTCAGGAAGAGCAGGCGCGTGGTCATGGCAACACTCAGAAGTTGTAGGTTGCGAACAGGTCGTCAAACGTCTCGCGGCGCTTGATGACCTTCACCGCATCGCTCTCGGGCACATACTCCAGGATTGCGACATTGGGCAGGATGAAGGGCGGCTTCATCACCACCGAATAGGAGCCGACATCGTCGAACGCCACGAAGTCGCCCGGAGCGATCTCGCCTTGATAGCCGCGGTAGAGATAGTCACCTTCGATGCAGGTATACCCGCCGAAATCGACTGCCGCCAGTGCATCACGCGGCCCCGTGCGCTCTGGATCGGGGAATATCTCGATCGGCACGTTCTTGCGGTTGGGAGTAGGATTGATGTTGTAGGTGCTGCCGGCAAGCGTCGCGATCGGCTTGCCCCGCACGTCCTTCACGCTCACCACCTTGGCAACGAACTTCATGGCATCGGCCACAAGCGCCGTGCCCGGTTCGACGATCAGCAGAGGCGGATTGGGGGTGTCTCGAAGCGCGAAGAATTCGGCAAAGGGTTTCGCCGCGGCAATCGCATAATCCGCGAAGTCCGGGATCTGGACCGGGAACTGCGCCTTGAGGTCGTCGGGCATGTGCCCATACATGCCGCCCCCCAAGCTGACAAATTCGAGCGAATCCGCGGCCTGGTCGAGATAGCCGTCGAGAATCTCGATCATGCCCCGAGTTCGGTTCTGCCAGCACGCTAGGCTGCGGGTAGCGAAATGGCAGTGCAAGCCGATAAGCCGCAGATTGGATGCATCGGCGATCCATTCGCGCGCGACACGAAACTCGTCGCCGCCGGCATCGAAGCCGAAGCGGGATAGGACGCCGTCTTCGACGTCGAAATTCAGGCGCAGTCCGATACGGAGCTGCTGCTCAGGATGCGCCTTCGCAACCTGCAGGATCAGCTTCAATTCCTCGAGCGAGTCCGCGTTGACCACGCCCCCGCTCGTAAGGACGCCCTCGATATGCTCGATTTCCTTGAACGGGCCGTTGAAGAACACCTTGGGCGGATCGATGCCCGCACGTGCGGCGACCTCAACTTCCATGCTCGACACGACCTCGGCGAAACCGCCGAGCCGGTCGACGATCTGGCAGAAGCGCGGAATATAGTTGGTCTTGTAGGAGTAGGCGATCGTCGTCTTCGGATAATAGGCCCGGAAGGCGACGGTTAGCCTGGTGAAATTCTCCTCGAACCGCTCAGGGTCGAGCATGTAGAAGGCAGACCCGTGCTCGACGGCGATCCTATCCAATAGGCTGCGGGTGAGTTTCATGCAGTTCGGACTCTCAAAGACGATAACAACGGGCCCAACGGTTCAATAGATCGGAGTGCGCCATTCAGGGAAACGCGGATCTATACCCGAGGCAATGGCATGATATTCCTCGAGTAGCCCGACCGTGATCACGCCGGGCTCGCCATTGCCCAGGATGAACCGATCGACCGAAGTAATCGGCGTGATTTCGGCGGCGCTACCGCAGAGGAAGAGCTCATCTGCAAGATAAAGTTCGGTTCGATCGACCGAGCGCTCTTCAACCACAAGGCCGCTTGCGCGCGCCATCTCGATGATCGTAGCCCGCGTGATGCTCTCGAGCACCGACGACGTCAGGCTCGGCGTGATCAACGTGCCACCGCGCACCATGAACAAGCAGGCACCCGCCCCCTCGGAGACCTTCCGGTCGCGTCCGAGGAAGATCGGCAGGTCATAACCATCTCTCTGCGCTTGGAGATGGGCATAACGGCCGTTGATATAATTGGCACCAACCTTGATCCTGGGCGGCATGACATTGTCGCTGATCCGCTCCCAGGACGAAACGCAGGCTGCCTTGCCTTGCAGGCCCGCGATCGACGTGCGTTCACGCGCGATCGGCGCGATAAACATCGAGACGGGTTCGCTGCTGTTCCAGGTTCCCTCCCCGTCGCCGAACACAGTCATCCGGATCGCGGTGTCGCAGCGAAAGTCGTTCGCCTTGATCGTATCGCGAAAGAAGCGGGTGATCTCGGCAGGCTGGTGTGGCGGCTCGATCCGGATCAGGCGGCATGAATCCATGAGGCGCCGCAGATGCTCATCGAGGCGAAAGGCATAGAGTTGGCTCTCCGACATGTTCCAATAGGCACGGATACCTTCGAACACATTGAGCCCGAACTGCGCCATCGGCGAAAGGACAGGCACCATGGCCTTGCTCTGGCGCAGGATCTCACTGCGGCACCAGATCAGATTGTCTTCCACCTTAACTCCTCCTTGCACCGCTTCCGCCAGGGCACCTGCTCGATCCGCCTCGCGATCCGCGCTGGTAGCGTCTCGCGACACGAATGACGAGACCCTAGCGGAGCGCTTTGCCGCGCGATTCTCACGAAATCGGTATGCGCTCGTGCTTGATTCGCGCGAACAGGACCAGTCGCAGCAAGAGGCTCGCCGCGGCGGGCGGCAATAGCCAGACATAGTGGAGTTTGGCCAAATACAGCGTTGCGAAAATCAGTCCGATCGCAGCAAAGAAGATGATCTCGACACGCAGGATCGCCTTGAGCTGATTGTTCCAATAGGCAATCTCGCGGACGATCAGGCTGGTGCCGATCGTCACCTGGATCAGCGCTACGAATACAATGGCAACGATCGGCACGTGCGGCGCGCCACGATATAGCAGGATGTTAACTGCAGTGAGCGTCAGTCCGACCGCAAGCGAACCGGCAATGACGAACTGATAGGCGCGCGAACGGATCGCGGCAAAGAAACTAATCCGGCCCTCAAGGAACTCGCGGCGGTGCTGACTGAAGTAGAAGTAGTCGATCGCAGTCTGCACGATCGACAGTGACGCGACGATCAGGCTGAAAATCGCGAGGTCCGTCTTCGACGCCGCCAGCACAATGAGGCGATCGAGATAGCCGCTGAACATCGTCGCCAGCGAAAGCACCCAGATGATGCCGCTATTCAGGATCAGCCGGATCGCGGCGCGGACATGACCACCGACCAGCCAGGGTCGCGCGAAGGTGCGCCGCAGAAACCCGAACGGGATGCTGCGACCGAAAGCGACGAGGTTGCCAGCGAGCATCGCCAACGCGAAGCATGCAGCCGCCTCCACCGAAGGACGCGCAAGCACCACCAGCCCGATCAACACCATCTGTGCACCGATCCGGACGATCATCAGCCGCCCCCAATGGGCGCGCGCGCGCTGGAAAAGCATGTAGCGCAGCGTTTCGTCCGCTAGCCGCTCGGTGGCGACGAAGCCGGCAGCAGCAAGCGCCAGCCACGCGCTGCGCTCAACGAACACGAAATAGCCAATGCAGACGCAGCAGCCCGTCAGGCCGACCAGCAATTGGGCGAAGATGTAGCGCCCATAGGCACGCGCCGCCGAACCCGGCGCGTCCCCGAAGTGCCGCGCATAGTAGATGCGGTGCGAATCAACGCCGGCGACTGCATTGAGCATCGCCGCAACGAGGATCACCGAGGCCAGAATCGTCGCGACGGCATTGCCGAAGAAATGATTGCAGATCAGCAGATAGGCGGGCCGCGATCCCAACGACGCGGCCCGTCCGGCAAGATAGGAGAGCTCGCCCAGCCTAGAAGTGGTCATAATAGCTTGTAAGCGCGTACCTGTTGGCCTCGAGGCAGGGCCGGGCACGATGGATCGCCGAAGTATCGACTATCGCCACGGTTCCAGCAGGGCAGATGAAGGGCTTCTCGCCGCCCGAGGCCCTGGCGATACGATCGACCCAGATATCGTCGAGCTTCTGGTACTTGCGGGTATTTCCCCGGAAATCGGAGAGCTTGAGAAGATGGCCGTCGATGACGTGCAGCGCCTTGAAGCCACCGCGATGCGTGCCGGGAATGACTTCCAGCGGACCACTGCGTTCGGTGACTTCGGTCAGGAAGGCGAATACCTTTACCTGGGTGCGCAACGAATCGAGATGCCAGCGCCCTTTGATCAGCTCCAAAGTCTGTTCAACGGGCAGGTTTCGAATCGCCAGTGTATCGCGGCTGATAATCTCCTTGCCGTAAATCCGGCTGAGCAACTCGTCGGCAAAGCCCCGAAACCCGGCAATCGCAGCGTCCTTCTCGTGCGCCATCCACACGCGCTTTTCGCTACCACCATAGTTGACCTCGCTCCGCGCCGTATCGAAATCGTCGATGAAACGCCGAACCGGAGCGCAGAAACCGTCGTCGAGATAGGCAGGGAGCAGTGAAAAACCCTTTTCATCCACTTCGGAATGAATGCGAGCCAAGTCAAGCGAAGGATCAACTACGGGCATTGGGAAAGGCCTTCCTGAAACGGGATCGAATGAAAAGAGCGAGACCCATATAACCAACGAACGAGATGAACCCATTGTCGAAGATCAAGAAGTAATCTATAGGTGAAGCGAACAAGGAATAGAAAAAATATAGAGCCAAGCATGATCCTATCCAGGTGGGTGCGCCAAGAAACGCAGCACCCAGATAGTTGAACATCGTCCGCATGAAATACGTATAGCCCGCCAGTGCGATGAGCGAGAACGGCATCGGAAACGCGATGACGAACCCGCCAATCAATCCCGGGCTGGTGCCCTCCCGCTCGTTGATCGGATTCAAGGTGATTAACTCGTAGTTCACGCGCATCAGCGACCCTTCGTATGGACGCTGAAAACCCATGGCACCGCCGGTCAGCAGGTCGAGGCGGAAAAGGAAGTTCCCGATTGGCGCCCAGAGATTGGCGCCAACCTCGCTCCAACTGGTGGTCGTGTAGTCCGCCAGCGCGACGCGAAGCGAAATCCATGCCGTCGAGAAACGCTCGAGCAAATAGCCCGCATAATCGCGGAATCCGAGATCTCCCCAGTAGCTGGCGACTCCAGCGGCATCGGATCCGGTCTTGATCTGCTCTCCGATCACGAACGCGATGACCAGGCTCGCCAGTGCGGCTCCGACCATCGGGATCACCCCCAGCTTCGCCCCGACGCCCACGCCGGGGGACGAGTAATCCTTGAAAATCAACACGCGAAACTGCGCAGGGAAAATTGCGTAGAGGAGGGCAACCGCCACCACCAGCGCAGGTCCAATACCGCTCGCCGTCAGCGCCAACCCCGCCGAGAGAAGCAGAACAATAATGCGTCGCTGCAATCGTTTTTCCGGAAGATCCCGAACGTAGAACACCTCAAAGAAAAGTAGAATCTCGAAGATCGACGGCGATATCACGTACACAATCGACGACATGCTCAAATTCTCGGACAAGCCGGTTGCGCTATATCGCCAACGCGACAATCCCTCGACGAATCCGATCGCCGTCACACCAATGAGCCCGAGCAGGGGGCCGACCTCCAAAAGAAAATGTGGAGGATTTATGGGAGGAATACGAAATCGCCACTTTGGTGACCGGTCGAATGACAGCAATATGATTACGGCAAAGAGCAGAAGGCCGTAGAGGAGTTCCGGCAGATTGAGCGCTGGGCTTCGATAGATTCCCGATTCGAAATCGAGCAGGAACAGCCCGCATGCCGGCAAGAAATATGCCGAGAGCAGATAGAGAAGCAGCATCCGCGTCCCGAACGAATTGCTCTGTTTTTCCATCAGTGCTGAGGCCCTTCCATTGCCGCCTCACCCATGCCCGCGGCTTCGGGCATTTGATCAGACTGCCGGGCATCGCGCCCGTACAACCGCGCAATACGGCGTGAAATTTCTTCGTTCCCGACGGGATCGCGTTCGACCATATGCGAGAGCGACGTCTCCAACGCCTCAAGCGTAGTCACATTCGCGGATACATAGTCGCCGCCAGCGAGCAACTCGGCAGAGTAGAGCCCATCGCGCTCGGCCACGGCGATGAAGGTTGGAGTTCCCAAATAGCGAGCGTCCCAGATGCTGCTCGACAGCAGGGAGACGCAGAGATCATATCCCAGCCAAGTATATATGGACTGGTCAAGGAGCGTATCGACGGCAAGCTTGCCAGGAAATTCAGCGGCGAGGCCAGATTTCGCATGCGCCGGATGGATCGAGTAACCGATCTCGATCTCGACGTCATGCGCCCCGGCGAAGCGCCGGATCGCCTCGACCAATGCCCATTCGATCTTGAAGAGATGCGTTTCGAAATAAGGTGTAGGTTCGCTGGCACCGCCGTTGATCGCGACGCGATACTTTCTGCCGACCGCCGGCGAGACCTGTCCGCGGACTGCTTCCTCGCTTGTCCGCGTAGTGAAGTCGCGCAGCTTCGTGTTGATCGCAAAATCGAGCGGCTCGTTCAGGCTTGTCCAGTTGACCATCACCGCAGGCACCGTCGGCGCGAAACGCATGCGGCCGGCCGCGCCGTTCCGTTCGGCGAATGCTGCCATAGCGGCGTAATAGTCCAGCAGTTCGCGCGTGGGCACCCCATGCATGACCTCAACAGTGTCACCCGCGCCCTCTCGCATGACAGAGCGCCAACGCACGAGTTCGACCACAAAGGAATTGCTGGTCAGGAGAATGCATTCGCCGATCCGCCCCTTTTCAAAAAGGGCATCCACAAGCGCGGCCATCAGGCACCAGCGCAGATTGCCACGGTTGAGCCCCCCGCCCGTTCGACGAAACAACCTTGCCACGTGCCGCAACACCGTCAACGGAGCCAGAAATGGCAGGGCCGCGATGCCCAGATAGCCGATCCTTGCGAGTTCCCGCGTCGTTGGAGCGTCTTCGACGAAGAGGTTGGGCGTGAAGATCAGGCGCCGCTGCGCCGCGGCGATGCGGTCGGCGAACCAGTCATAGTCCTCCGAAGCGGAAATCGGCGCCAGGCTTTCGTGAAGCCTGGCGCCGCCACCCGACAAATCGAGCCGGCGCGTATCGGCGACAATCAGGACGTTGCGCTTCCCCGGCTCAATGCCGCCCAAAAGGCGCGCAAGGCTCCGCCCCTGCAACAGGAGCTGACACAGGATGCGCGAGACAGTGATCTTGCCCGCCCCCGCGAGCCAGCCCTGGCCCTCTTCCGGAGCTGCGGGCTGGGAGGCGATATCAACGCCAAACTCGTCGGCCACGCGCCGCGAGAACGCATCGACCATGGTCTGGTTCTTGTCACGCGTCTTGCGGAATTCGTCGAGCCAGAAATCGACGAACGCGACAGCGCTGCAGCGCCGGACACCTTCAGGCATGGCGAGCAACCGCCCTCATAGGTCCGCCCCAGCTCACAACGGATAGCCCTTCCCAATGGTGATATAGGACCCGACGCCCGTGTAGTCGAGCTCGCTGTCCGCCAGGAAATCGAGGCGCCTCTCGACCGCGGCAGCATCCATCTCGGGCGCCTCGGGCGTAGCGCAGCGCATCCAACGGCCCGGCTTCACCTCGGCCCATACGCGTGCGTTCCGGTGCTCACCAGCGATGTAGCGGAGCCCGCTTTCGTCGATACCCAGCCATTCCAAGAATTTGCCCAGATGCTGAAGCGGCGCCTCTTCATGTGCGCGAACCAGCGCAAGGCCCTCGTCCCGGGTCAGTCGGCCGTGCCGGATCTCACGACACGCGTGATCCGTAACTTTCGAATAACCGTGCTTCACCATCTTAAGATGGTCATGCAGATCCATATAGTTGAAGCAATCGACATAGTCGTAGGTGTCGAAAGTACGCGCGAAACGCGCGCCCTTATAACCGTGCGTCGCGACCATCTTTTCATGCTGGACCTTGGGGTCCCAACGGACATAATTACCCAAATAGATACCACGCACGCCGACGCTGCTTAGCTCCATATCGTCGGGATAGCGATATTGCCAGACATGCTCTTCCTTGAGCGTGTCGAAGGTCGAGAGCAGATCGTCGGCTTCATGCCCCATCAGGTCATGGTCCTTCCGGTATCGCCGCGTCATCTCGACTTCATGCTCGTGGCTGAACATCCCAACCTGCTCGAGGCCCTGGTGCGCGCCCCAGATGATGAGGGGGACCTGATAACGCACCGCGGTCTGCACCGGAAATACGGTCTGCCCGGCCAGGCAAGGCCAGTATATGCTACCGAACTGACGGAGCGTGGTCCTGGTAATCCGCCTCACCGACTGCGGATTGACGTTCTGGATGAGAATATCGCAGTCGAACTTGATCCGGAGATTGGCAAGGTTGCGGATGCCGAGCGGAGTGTTGAAATATTTGTTGTAGGTAACGAGGAGCGGATTGAGGCCCAGCCGCTCCTTCACGATGTGGACAATCCAGTGCGAATCGTGCGCCCCGCTGACAGGCACGATGCAATCATAGGTCGTGCCGCTTTTCGCCCTATAGGGGGCAACGATATCGAGCAGCTTGAGCCAGCGCGCGTTGAAATCAAGCCGATCCTTCTCTTCGTGGATTCGGCAACCCGAACAGATGCCCTCCTCGTCGAGGGTAAGCCCCAGCGCATGATAGGTGGTGTAGAGACAGCGTTTGCAGGCTTGCATGTTGATCATGACCCTCAGGCGTGAAGCGTCTGCTGATAGGCGGCGGGACGCAGCGGCACGCCTAGGAGCTCGGCCTTGAAGGCCTGGATCGCATGTTCCCGGTAGGACAAGAAATTGCCGACCGCGACTGCGACGACGTGCGGCATCTTAAGCGCCTGAACGAGCTGCGGCGCACTCGACAGTCCACCGAAAGCGATCACCGGCACCCCCTTGGGCAAGGCGTCGAGCAGCGCGTGATCGAAGCCGCCTGGCTGCCCTTCATGCTTCCAGTCGATGACCAGAGCCTCGGAAAGCACGCCTGCTTCGAGCAATTCGAGCAACTCTTCGCTCATCGGTTCGCTCGTGCGGGTTCGATAGTCAAACCACCGAACTGCACCGTGTTCGATGGAGAGAGGAAGCGAGCCGATCATCGCCTGGTTGCCCAATTGCTCCCCGGCCTTGATCACTTCGCTCGCGTTGTCGCGGATCAATGCATCGACCACGACGCGGTCGGCGGCGGCGGCCACTATGGCCACGGCATCCGCGGCGCTGCGTACTCCCCCGGCATAGATCAACGGCGTCGATAGCCCGCGCTTACCGATCTGCTCAAGCAGCGCCATGTCGGGGCCCCGCCCCTGACGCGTGGCATCGATCACTTGAAGCAGAATTTCGTCCGCTCCCCAACGATCGAGGTTTTCGACGAGTATCTCGGGCCGACCCAGCGGCAGGTAACGGCCATAGCCGAAAGACTGGACCGCCCAGCCGTCCCTGACGGTCACGACACCGATGAGGCGCTTCTGGATCATGCGCAAAGCCCTTCGACGACGTTCTTCAACATCATATGGCCCGCCCCTTGGCTCTTCTCCGGATGAAACTGGAGGCCAACCAAGTTGCCTCGGCGCACGCCGACCGGGAAGGCGCTGTCGAGCCGCGCAAGGCAAGCCTGGTATTCCGGCGCGGCCTGGAAGACATAACTGTGGTTGAAGTACATCGACTTGCCGTCGGAGGGACGGAATATTGGGTCATTTCCGACGACTTCGATCGAGTTCCAGCCAATGTGCCAGCGTGCTTGGTCGAAAGGCACGACTTGTCCCGGAATCAGCCCGAGGCCCGCGGTAAGCCCGTGCTCGAGCGACACGTCGGCGAGCAGCTGCATTCCCAGACACAGGCCAATGAACGGCTTTCCGGAACTCGACTGGCCACGAAGATATTCAACCAAGTCGTGGCGGTGAAGTGCTTCCATCGCGGCGCCGAAAGCTCCGACACCCGGCAGCACGAGCAGGTCAGTATCATCGAGCACCGCCGGTTCGGCGCTCACCCTGCATCGATAGCCGAGGCCATGCAGCGCGCGCCAAACCGATGCGTGATTGCCCACGCCATAATCGACGATACCGATCGTCTTGCGCGGGATCACAGCCCCACCCCGACTTGGTACTTGCGCTCGATCCGGCCATTGGGGCGAATGTTGAAGAGTTCGCGATTCACGGAAGCATGAACCTGCCGCCAGAAATCATCCACACGAATCCCGATATACTCGGAAAATGCGGCGATATAATCAGGGGAGCAACTGTCGTCATATTCCGTTACTAGTTCAATACCCGCATCTCTACTCAAATTTCCATGACGAATTTCTTCATTACAATAATCAGTAACGCGGCCGAAGCCGAACTTATAGTATTTTATCATCTGGTTGAGCGTCACCCAATCCTCATCGAGTGAGGTAACACCGCGAAGGTCACCGGTATTCTCTACCATATCCTCGCGAGTTCTTAGGCCATTCGCCGTGGAATAGAGCCCGTTGTTTGTGAGCGACCAGTCACCGAGGAACCAGCCCAAGTAGACGATCTGGAGTCCGTGCCGTTCGAAATCCTCGGGACTGGGATATTGATAGGGAATCATCGTCTTGAGCTCAGCGCTCTCGAGCATCCAATCAAGGCCGCCGCCCGAAAGCGTGTTCATGTACCGCAGGTTATTGCCGTCATAGCCGGTGCGGCCCAGCGTTTTTAGATCCCCGAGCTGAAGGCCCGGATTCTCACCCCAGAGGATCAAGGGAATGTTGTAGCGGATTGCCAGCTGGGGAACGGAGCTGAACAGGGCGAGCTCCGTCGAGCGCGCCCAGTTGGTGAAGCGATCGAACGAGGCGCGCATCAACTTGCGCCAAGTCTGCGGAGCGGGAGCGGCCACGACGACATCGAAGCCGTGCTCGATCAGCGTCGACAAATTATCGACGCCGCGCTCAGTCACTTGCTCGGGAGGATAGCTGAGGCACGCAAGCAACGGCCGCAGGCCCAGCTTGTCGCGCACCCACAGCGCCTGACGCATGGAATCCTTGCCGCCGGACACGCCGATGATACAGTCGAAATATTGACTAGGCCTGCGCGGGAAGGTCGCAAGTAGGTCTTCGAGGATTTCGTAGCGCTCCTGCCAATCGACGTCCTGCAGGCGCTCGAAATAATCACACGCAGGGCAGATGCCCTCCGGCGTGAACTTGGTGTTCGGTCGTGTATCCGGCTGGAGGCAGCGAGTACAATATTTCATCGAACGTCAGTCGCCCAAAGGATCGGCGGCGCAAAACCGCTCGGGTCCGAGATTGCAGAAAACTCCGCGCGGCGGCGGGCGCGGCCGGAACGATGGTCTAGCCTCGATTCAAGGCAGGCCGCATATAAAGCGAGGCGTCTGGAAATCCAGTTCAAAGCGGTTCCGTTCCAGAGGCGCCTATCACGTCGCGGAGCTTAAGAAGCCCCGTATGCGGTAGACGATTCGGGGGTGCCCAAGGCGGGAGAGCGCAAATCGCCGGACGCCCGGAGGCTAGTGCGATCACCAATGCGTAGGATTGCAGCCCCGCCACCCAAAGCGCACTCCGGAGCGCCTCGCCCATGTCTCGCGAATGATCCAGACGGCTACCCGGGTGCGCGGCAATCCATGCATCATATTTGCCCGGCGGATCCGAAGGATGCGGGCGAATACGCATCGCCACCCCCGCATTGATCCCTGCCACATCACGATGGGCCCATAGAAAATCGAGCGTCTGGAACTCACCGGCGTTCCCCCGCCCCCAATCGTCACGCGCGGGTTCAGCTACGAACAACAGGTCCCCTTGCACTGCCGGCGGACCGGCGGCGGCGACTTGCTCGGCAAGATACCAATTGGGCTTCAACACGATCGGAACGCCGTCCAGCCGACGCCGGGCTTCGGCGAGCGCGTACTCGTCGGTCACCCAGATCTCGTCCGGAAGCACTTCCTCGCCGTCGCGCACGAAGCGTTCGCGATAGTTTACCCAATGATCCACCACCGCGGCCGTTCGCAGGCCAAGCGCACGCGCCTGCTTGCGAGCGGCATGTTCGAGGTCGCTTGCCCAGCCCGTGCCGGTAACGACGAAATCGACATCCCTAAGCACAGCGTCGAGCATCATTTCCGCCGGCGCAGTCCCGAAACGCTGCACCCAGAGCCGCGCGGCAACCCCTTCAACCAGCACCCGATAAGTGCCGCCTTCCCCCCCGATCCAGGAGAAGATATGGTTGGCCGCACCCGCATCATGGGCGACGATCGCGATGCGCCCGGCATCGGCGAACGCGCCGAAAATCATGCCTGCCGTCCCTCATCGGCGAAACGTCCGTAATACACGACGTCGTGCGGCTCGCCTTCGACCAGTTCCTGGCGATGGCGCACGCCCTCCAGCACCATCCCCGATCGCTCCATCAATCGGATCATGCCGATATTGCAATCGAGCGTCCCAGCAGTGACCTTGCGGATGTTGGGTCGGCCAAGCAGCCATTCCACCATCAGGTTCCAAGCCTCCTGCCCATAACCGCCATTCCAGAAGCCGCGATCACCGATCATGATCCCGATATCGGCGGTGCCATGGGGTACGGAGCAATAGATCGACATGGTACCGATCGCTCGCCCGTCCAGCGTCTTTATCGACAGGAAGCTATTGGAGCTGCCGGTGAACGAGGCGAGATAGGCGCGGCAACTGTCGATAGTATGCATGCGGAATCGCTGATTGGAGAAACGCACGACCTGCGGATCGTTGAGCCATCTCACATAGGCATCGGTAAGATCCGCAACGACGAAATCATCGATACGGACCTTGCTCCCGGCGAGATGGACCTCGGCACTCACCCCCTGAGGGCCTCCAGATTGCTCCACACCTTGCGGAAGGCCGCAACGATCAATTCGATATCCTCGGCATGATATTCACAAGCGCACAGATTGATGCCGACGAATGTCTTGTCGTGCAGTTCCTCGGCGACCGGGCAGGTGCCCTGGCCGTAAACGATCTCACGCTGTGCGAGTGTCCAGGGGAAACCCCGCGTGCCATAGGCGATCTTCTGGGTGAAAATCGGCAGCAGGTGCAGATTCTGATAGCCGCCGAAGATCGCAGGTACGCCTTCGGCCCTAAGCGCATCGATTACCTTCTGCCGGGTAATGCCTAGCGCATCGACGTCCAACTCCATGCCGTAGACATAGTAGACATGGGTGCCATCGGGTTCCACCAGTGGCAAGGTCAACCCCTTCAGGCCGGACAGCCCCGCGTCGAGCTGCCTGGCGGCGCGCTGGCGGCTCCTCACCCGGCTCTCCAGCTTGTCGAGCTGGACGGAGGCGATTGCAGCCTCGATCTCGCCCATGCGGAAATTATAGCCGATCATATTGGCAAGATCCGCCGGGGCATCGCTCTTGATCACCGACTCGGCATGGTTGCGGATCAGTTGAAGCCGCTCGGCCATGCGATCGTCATCGGTCACAAGCACCCCCCCTTCGCCGCAATGGATGTGCTTGTGATAGTTCAAGCTGAAGCCGCCAATGTCCGCGAGCGTACCGGTGAAACGATTACCCGTCGTCGAGCCAGGCGCCTGCGCCGTATCGGTCAGCAATTTGCAACCGTGCTTGTCGGCAATCCGCCTTAGCGCGGTCATGTCCGCCGATTGACCGAAAATGTCCGCTGCCATGATCGCCCTGGTGTTCGGCCCGATCAGTTTCTCGACGCTGGCGGGATCGAGGTTGAAGGTTCGGCGGTCGATATCGGCGAAAATGGGAATTGCGTTCCAGTGCAGAATCGCCATCGCCGTGGCAGACATCGTCCACGGGGTGGTGATGATTTCATCGCCCGGCTCTATGCCGATGGCACCGACCGCGGCGATCAGACCGGAGGTCCAGCTATTCACGGTGATCGCGTGCCTGACCCCGAAATAGTCTGCGGCCTTCTTCTCGAAGGCGCGGACCTCGGGGCCGCCGAGGAAGAATTCCCCAGGCGCACCGATAAAGGCCGAAAGCACGCCGGTTCGCACGACCTTGGCCGCAGCCTCGACCTCTTCTTCTCCCATCGAACGAAAAGGCTCGAGTAGCCGGGGAATCGCGGGCATTCCGCCGTTGATGGCGAGAGTCATTGCTTTGTCCTTTGCGGATTGCCGGCGCCGTCGATTGCGGCATCGCGGATGGTTTCACACAGAATCTGGGCGGCAAGCGCATTGCCCGCGTGGCTGGCCAGCGTACGGCCGTCGTCTATGGCCTCAGCGAGATTCGCCACTGCAGCCAGCATCGACGCGTCATACTCCCCCTCGCGTCTCACGGCCGGCTCAAGGGCACGATAGCCGGCGAAGACACCACTCGCAGCCGCTTCTCGCACGGACCAGGCGCGCCCACCGTCGAGCATGGTCACCGTCCCCCGCTCGGTCACTAGCGTAAGTTCGAACACCGCATAATCGCGCGCGTCCCCGAGCGAGAGCAGTATCGGCACCCCTTCTCGACTTGCAAGCATCGCCGGCACGCTGGGATCGTCGTTCCAGAAATCATAGACGGGCGCCCCGCTCGCGATCAGGTCAACCTCCCCAAGCAGCAATCGGAGCAGGTCGATCATGTGGCCGCCATTATGTACGACGCCCTTGGTGTATATTCCCGAGGCCGAGCGCACCCTGCCCCAATCGCCGCTACGGAGTTCCCTTGCCAGGCGCACCACCGCGGGATCCCAGCGGCGAGTATAGTTCACGGCAAGCAACACCCCCTGGGCGCTGCAGAGTTCCGCAAGCGCGCGAGTCTCCGCCGACGTCTTGGCGACTGGCTTCTCGCAGAAGATCACCTTGGGCCGCAATGTCAGCGCCTGCTCCATATGCGCACGGTGCAACTCCGTGGGTGAGCAAATGCTGATCACGGCGAAGCGCCCTGGCTGCGCGAGCGCCGCAAGATCGGCTCCCCCTTCGGAGACATTCCAGCGGGCTTGGAACGCTGAACGACGCTCGGCATCCGGATCGACGCACGCCGTGACCGTGAAGGCCGGACACCGCGCGAACGCTCCGGCATGCGTGAAAGGCAGGGCATCCGGTGCGCGATCCGCATCGAATCCGCCCGCGATCAACCCGCACCCAATGATCAGAACTTCATGCACCCGCGTCGCTCAGGCAATAATATCCCAATCGACCGGCGTGCCGGCAGTCAGCGCGCGCTTGACGCGCTTGCCAAGCATCTGATCGTAGAATTTCGGAGGCAATCCGAAGCCAGGCCGGATAATGCGCAGCGTCTCGGACGTCAGTGTCTCCCCCGCGACCATATCCTTCGAAATGTAGAGCGAGCGTCGGAACGCACGCGACTTCTCCTCAGCCTTGGTGCCCCCATAAGTAACCTGGCCGAGAGATTGCCATGCGCGCTCGGTCTCCTCACGCAATGCCGCGAACTCGTGGGGCTCGAGTGAGAAGGTCGAATCGACTCCCCCATCGGCACGGCGCAGGGTGAAGTGCTTCTCTACCAGCACGCCGCCGAGCGCCACTGCGGCAACCGCGACGCCGCAGCCCATAGTATGGTCGGACAGCCCCACATCGACACCGAACGCTTCGCGCATGTTCGGGATCGTTGAGATATTGGTGTTCTCCGGAGTGGCCGGATACGTACTGGTACACTTCAGGAGGATAATCTGGTCGTTGCCCGCTTCCTTCGCGGTGCGCACTGCCTCATCGATCTCGGCGACCGAGCCCATGCCGGTCGAAATGATCATCGGTTTGCCCGTACGCGCGACCTTGCGGATCAACGGGAGGTCGGTCATCTCGAATGACGCGATCTTGAAGGCGGGAACGCCGAGGTCATCGAGAAAGTCCACGGCCGTCTCGTCGAAGGGGCTGGAAAAGCAATGCATTCCGTGACTCGTGGCCCGATCGATTATCGGCTTGTGCCACTCCCACGGCGTATGCGCCTCGTCGTAGAGTTCCCAAAGTTGACGACCGGCCCACAGGCTGTTCTGGTCCTCGATCACGAAACCCGGCGCGCGCAGGTTCAGCGTCATCGTATCCGCAGTATAGGTCTGAAGCTTCACCGCATCCGCGCCCGCCGCCGCCGCGGCATCGACGATCTCGAGCGCACGTTCGAGCGACTGGTTGTGATTGCCTGACATCTCCGCAATCAGATAGGGACGTGCATTTGCCCCGACTTCTCGATCCCCGATTTTCATCATCCTGCTCGCTTTGCCTGCACGCGGCCCTTGGCCGGTTTGATCCAACGGGTGACGTCGATGCGCGCATATTCCGCCGATTCGAACATCCGGGCGGACCCCCCATTCCCTTCGGCCACCTCGGCCAGAATGTCGAGATCATCGTCAACCACGGCTTCAGCTGCCCGAAGCATATTGCTCCCCAGCCCCAGGCCGTGAAGCATCGGATCCAGGTAGAGCGACACCTCGGCCCGCGATGTATCGAGACGGTCAAATCGGATCACACCGATGGGCAGCGTACCGACCATGCCGATCATTAGCTTCTTGCCGGGGTCGTCCAACACTCGATCCAGCCAGGCGAGGTGATTACTCCAGGTGATCTCGCCGACATTACGTGAGACCAAACGCGTTGCCGGGTGATTGCGCCAGCGATACATGCGCTCCGCATCGTCGCGAACTGCGGCCCTCACCGTGACCCCTTCCGCCAGCATTCGCAATGCGACGCGGCGCGCGCCATGACCATCGACTAGAGCCCGTGCGCGCTCGGACATCACGCTTCGGCGCGTCGCGTCATCCAATAGCGCGCGGATCGCGGCGGCCACGGCGTCCACATCGCGCGTCCCAAGCGGCTCCGGCGAGACGACTATGTTCTCGGCGACCAGTGCCGGAACCACAGCCAACTGATTCTCGGCCAACACAAGCAACACCGTGGGCGCGCCTATGCAGCAGCGCTCCCAAGTGGCGCCGCCGCCGGCACCTACCTGAAGGCTGTGCCGCGCGAAGAATCCCGTCAGATCGGGAAGATCGGTGCGCACCGAGGTCCCGGGACGTGCCGCCGCAACTGTCTGTAGCGCAGTCAGGTTCGGATTGACCGAAGTCGACACGATTTCGACGGGCCCTTTGAAACCGGCACGATCGATCGCGTTCAGAACAACGGCTGACGCATTGTCGCTGTCGACACCGCCCAGGAACACGCCGATACTGGCCGGCGGATCTTGCGACGCATAGCGCTCTGCCTGCGCGAATGCGGGGCCGAGCAATGCGTATCGCGGCCCACCGAGCAATATGCTCTCACGTGCCGCGCGGCCCTCATATTTGACGCGGTGATCAGGCGCGAAATTGTGATCCACGATCAGATCCGCGGAAAGCATCCGATCGGCAAGATCGTCGATCACTGCGATACGGCTGCCCAGTTCCGCGCGAATCGCGTTGTGCCAGACAGCGTCAAAGGCGTAATGGTCGAGGACCACCCAGTCGGGCCTCTCGGCACGCAGAACCTCCGCAGTATCCATCACATCGCGCTCGATGCTGACCTCGGCCCAAGCGGCATGCGGTACTGCGGAGGGCGGAACCGGTTCGTTCCGCGCCGGCAGCTGCAGCACGGGGAAGCCTGCCTGGCCGATGATCGATCCAGCGTCCGCGCCGAGATCGCGCGTGACGAACCGCACCTCCGCCCCCAACTCGCGTAGCGCATGGGCCAGAGCGAGGCTCCGCCGGACATGGCCCGTGCCGATTGCCCGAGAGGCATCGGTCCGGATCACTACCTTCACTCCTCGGCGACCCCGGCCAAGGCGCGATAGAGAATCTCGGCGCGCTCCCAGTCCGCCGTCGTGTCGATGTCGACTACGCGCCATTCGGGGAGCATGATTGCACGGCCATTGGCATGGATGCTGAGCCCGGCCAGCCATGTTTCCGTGCGCCCCCAATAGAATTGGCCGGCATCGAAATAGGCGGGCTCGAGATCCTGGGTCCGCGTGTTGACATATTGCGGGCTGAACGGCTCGATCACGCCGTTCCCGTCGCGCTTCAACGCGCGCTGGATAGGAGACGGGAAACCCGTGACGGGGAACGTATATCCAGCGCCGCCCTGCGCTTCGAGCAACTCGAACGCGGCCGCTATATCCGCGGCTCGGATGAACGGCACGCCCGGATAGATGCAGCAAGCGTGCGTCAAGCCCCAGCCGAGATCGTTGCATAGCGTGATCGCGTGCTGGATCACCGGCACCGTGGGCGTATGGTCATCCGCAAGTTCCGCCGGGCGGCGAAAGGGCAGCTCAGCGCCGTAATGCTCAGCGATCTCCGCAATCTGCTCGTCATCCGTGGTTACGATGACTCGATCGAACTGCTGCGAGGCAAACGCCGCCTGGATCGCATGGCCAATCATCGGCTTGCCGGCAAAAGGCTTGATATTCTTGCGGGGGATTCGTTTGCTTCCGCCGCGTGCGGGGATGATCGCGGCCTTCATCCCAGCAACCCGCCCAATGTGTCGACGACAAACTGCTGCTGCTCGTGGGTCATTGCGGGGAAGAGCGGAATAGATATGGCCCGGTCATAGTAGCGCTCAGCATTGATGAAGTCACCGCGCCTGAAGCCGAATCGGCGATACTGCGGCTGCGTGTGGATCGGAATATAATGAACGTTCACGCCGATTCCCGCCGCACGCATCCCGGAGAAAACATCGGCGCGCGTGGCCGTGACCTGATCGGAGAGCTCGATCACATATAGGTGCCAAGCGGACTCCCTATCCTGCGCGCGCGCGGGAAGCTTCAGCGGCATACCGGCGAAGAGCTGATCGTAACGGTCGGCAAGTTCAACCCGGCGGCGGCGCCACTCATCGAGGCGCGATAACTGGGACAAGCCGAGTGCAGACTGCATGTCGGTCAGACGGTAATTATAGCCAAGGGCAACCTGCTCATAATACCAGTCGCCTTCAGATGCGCCTTCCATCTGCTCCGTGTCGCGCGTCATGCCGTGCGATCGCAGCAGCCGGATCTTGCGCGCGAGGACGTCGTCGTTGGTGGTAATCAGCCCACCCTCCGCCGTGGTGACGATCTTGACCGCGTGGAAGCTGAACACCGTCGCATCGGCCCAGGCGCTCCCTATGGGTTCGCCGAGATAGGAGGCGCCGGTGGCATGGCTGGCATCCTCAAGGATCTTGAAGCCATACTGGTCGGCGAGTTCGCGCATCTCCTTGAGATCGACCGCAAAGCCCGCGAAATCGACGGGTACTACCACCGTCGGCAGGCGCCCCGACTTGTCCGCCGCCGCAAGCTTCTCCGCCAGCGCCGCCACCGACATGTTGCGCGTGAATGGGTCTATGTCGACAAAATCGACATCTGCGCCACAATATAGCGCGCAATTGGCCGAAGCCAGGAAGCTGTTCGGGCTGGTCCAGACGAGGGAACCCGCACCGACGCCGAGCGCGAGACACCCGATGTGCAATGCCGCCGTAGCATTCGACACCGCAATGGCGTGTTTCACCTTGTGTCGCTCGCCGAAAGCGGCCTCGAAAGCGGGGCCCGTGGGCCCTTGTGTGAGGAAATCCGATCGCAGCACTGCCTCGACCGCGGCGATATCTTCGTCGCTGATGTTCTGGCAGCTATATGGAATAATCGACACTGGCGCCTCCCGCAGCTGGGTCAGTCGATCGTCTTGCCGACAACATGTTCGTCGATCAGCTCGCGGATTTGTTCGACCGAGAGGAAATCGGGATTGGTGCCGCTGCTATACGCAAAGCCCGGCTCCACCGGCTTACCGCCGCGGCGCTGGCAATATTCCTCGATGGAGTAGTTCGCCGACACCGGCAGGATCGCGTAATAGTCACCGAGGTCCACGGTGTTGAAGCTGTCCGAGGAAGTGATCATCTCCTCGTGGATCTTCTCGCCCGGACGGATGCCGATCATTTCCTGACGAGCATCGGGAGCGATCGCGGTCGCCACGTCGCCGATACGATAGGACGGAATCTTCGGCACCAGCAACTCGCCGCCCTCCGCATGCTCGATCGACCACAGCACCATATCCACACCCTCCTGGAGCGAGATGTTGAAGCGGGTCATGCGTGGATCGGTGATCGGCAAGACGCCATCGTCCTTGCGCGCAAGGAAGAACGGAATCACCGAGCCGCGACTACCCATCACGTTGCCATAGCGGACCACGCTGAAGCGGATGCCGCGCGCGCCCTGGATATTGTTCGCCGCGATGAAGAGCTTGTCCGAACAGAGCTTGGTCGCGCCGTAGAGGTTGATTGGAGCAGCCGCCTTGTCGGTCGACAGGGCGACGAGCCGCTCGACCTGCGAATCAAGGCAGGCCTCGATAAGATTCTGCGCGCCGAGGACGTTGGTCTTGATGCACTCGAACGGGTTATATTCCGCCGCCGGCACTTGCTTGAGCGCCGCCGCGTGGACGACGATGTCTATTCCCTCCAGCGCCCGGCGCAGGCGCGGTTCGTCGCGAACATCGCCGATGAAGTAGCGAAGCGCCGGATACTTCTGCTCAGAAAATGTCTGCGCCATCTCAAACTGCTTGAGCTCGTCGCGCGAATAGATGACCAGCCGACGTACATCCGGATAGCGCTCAAGCACCGTCTTGACGAACGCCTTACCGAACGAGCCGGTGCCGCCAGTGATCAGGATGGATTTTCCGTTGAGCATTAATCTTCCCGATTGGCCTGGTGCGAGCGCCCGCCCCCTGAAGGGCGCCGGACCGAGTGAGGTGGATTATTAAGGGAGCCCGTTAGCGCCTCGATCTCTGCGCGCAATGCCTCATATTCGGCGAGCTTGCGCTGCAGGAACCGGCTGGTGAGTGAAACTTTCTCGGATATCCCTTTGGGCGTGAGCACGTACATGTAGCGCAGCTTATTGCTCGAACTACGGAAATTTCCGAGCTTTACGTGCCCCATCTCGATGAGCGCGCCCAGACAGTAGTTCACGCTGCCAAGGCTGACGCCAAGCGCGTGAGCAATGTCGCGCTGGCTGTACTCAGGATGCTCTTCTAGCAGACGGAGTACGCGGAAGCGCACGTCCTCACGATTGTGATCCTGGCGGGCGCCAGCCATGGTGGATTCCGCTCGCTTCGAATGGCTACCGCACTGGCATCGGAATCACGTCCGGCCAGTGCCTGCGCAAACGAATGGAATTCAGGAGCGTTCACGCATGAACGCCATTAGCCCGGCGCCTGCGGGCCATCAAGGAAAATCTGCTGTTACGGCGCCCGGTTTTCGCATGGAAACGCTATCGTATGCGCAGCCGCGGGTTTGACCGCCCGCCCGCCCCGCACTAGATCGTTCATCTTTGAACGGAGCCAACATGACCGATACCAGCGAAGCACCAAAGGACAAGTGCTGGTATCTCGCGCAGGCCAAGCCGAACGCATTGGCCATCGCCGAGTTGAATCTCCGGCGCCAGGATTTCGAGACATTTATTCCGCGGCAAGTACGTACGCGCCGCATGCGAAACGGCTTTGCCAAGGAACTGCGTCCGCTCTTCCCAGGCTATCTATTCGTGCTCGCTCATTCAACGGCCGCGGCGTGGCGAAGCATCAACGGCACGCTTGGCATTGCCCGACTCGTCCAGTTCGGCGACGCGCGCCCATCGCCGATTCCCGATGCGCTGATCACCAGCCTGAGGGAATCGTGCGACGCCGATGGCAGATTCGAGCCGGAATCGCCGCAGCCCGGCGAGAGGGTGCGACTGCTCACTGGTCCCTTTGCGGACTTCATCGGAACCGTCGAAAAGGTCGCACCGGGCCAACGCATCTGGGTATTGCTCGACCTGCTCGGGCGCGCGACCCGTATCTCCGCGCCAGTATCCAGCACTTCATCGCTCACCCCGCACGACGCGCGCGCCGCGCGAGGATAGCCCTATCCGTAAGCCGACGGGTGCGAGCGGAAGTCAACGCCCCCGCGCGGGCGGAGCGGCGCTGACGACCTTGCCTCGCGCCGCATCGATCGCCACGCCGAACAGGTCCTGAAAAAAGGGGCATCGCGTAGACCGACAGATGATTGTCATCCGCGTAGACGGGCTCCCCGTCGACGAGGAAGCCACAATGCCGCGCATCACAGAACTTGGTCGACGGCAATATCGCAATGCTGCCACCCGGCTGGTTACGAGTCCAAGCCTCGGCGTCGCCGAACTGGCTGTCGAACTCGGCGCGGGTCTGCTCGAGGGGCGAAAGGCTGCGCGCACCGAATGCGATCTCGCGACTCACTACGCTCGCCACGTCATAACCGGGACGCGGAATCGGACCCACGAGGATCACTTGCTTCCCGGCTTTCTCGAAACGATCGATCGTCGCCTGCAGGCTCGCTCGGATCTGCTCCCAGCTCAGTTGACCAACGGCATTACCCGTCGGGTCGACCATGTTGTCCTTCATCTTCGCCCACGCAAAGGCAATCACAACCACCTTGGTCCGCTTGAGCGCCAGCACCGCATCGATATTCGCGCGAGTCATCGCCAGGCACTCGCCGGAAATATTGTACTCGACGATCGGCGCGCAGCCGCTTGCCGGAACGAGCAGGCGGTGCATCCCGCGCTTGACTAGCGCCCGCTCGATCGCCGGCGCGTACATCTGCGCATGCGAATTGCCGATCAAGGCCAAGTCCGCGTCCTCCACATTGCGGGTCGGAAGATTCAGCGGGCAGCCATAGAAGGGGCCAAACAATATATAGTTGGAGACCGGGCACCGATAATGCGTTCCGACAACCCGATTGAACACCGCGCTACGCGGATCGAAGCGCTGTGGCAGCTGACGTGCTCCCCAAAACTCCTCCAGTCATAACTGGAGTCCGGGGTTATCATCGTGCCCTTGTGGGCAGGGTTGCACA
>NZ_MKWJ01000014.1:0-95463 GCF_001899725.1 Sphingomonas sp. 67-41
AGGGGCCGCGCCTGCGCTCGGCCACCCATGGCATCGACCCCGCCGAGCTGGAGAAGCTCGAAGCCAAGCTGAGCCGCGACCGCGAGATCGTCGCGCGCCGCGTCTTCGACGGCGCCACGCTCGACGAGGTCTCGCGCGCAACCGGCGTGACCAGGGAACGCATCCGCCAGATTGGCAGGCAGGCGACCAGGCTGCTGACCGAGATCGCTGCCGAAGCGCCGCGCTTCACCCCGATGGCCGAAGACGCCCGCCGCGCGATGCCGCCGGCCCGCCCGCGCCGCGGCGGCGCTGCGAAAGTGCCGCTGCTCCCCGATCCGGGTGCGCTCCACAATCGCCTCGCCCATGTCGAGGCGATCGAGGCGGAGCGGACGGCCTATGTCACGCCGGCCCTGCCGGTCGCCCGGCTGGTGCTGCACTGATCCTTCAGACCACCCGCGACAGGAAGCGGCTGAACGGATCCTCGCGATAGTCGCCGAACGGCCCGCATTCGGTGAAGCCGAACTGGCGGTAGAGCGCATGGGCGGCATCGAAGGAATCGCCCGATCCCGTTTCCAGGCTCACGCGCCGATAGCCCCGCGAGCGGGCGGTGCTCAGGATATGCCCGACCAGCTTGGCGCCGGTGCCGCGGCGCAGATGCTCCGACGCGGTGCGCATCGACTTGATCTCGCCATGCTCCGGATCGAGCTCGCGCAGCGCGCCGCAGCCCAGCAGGTCCTCGCCGTCCCACACGGTCCAGAAGGTCACGTCGGGCGCGGCGAGGCCGGAGAAGTCGAGGAAATGGGTGCTGTCCTTCGGCGAATTGGCCAGCATCCCGGCGAAATGCTGCTCCAGCAGCCCGCGGACCCGCGCATCGTCGAGCCCGCCCTCGCGGATTTCCATGTTCGACCCCTCTTTGTCGTTTTCGTTCCCGGTCAGATCTCGTCGATAAATCCTGCCAAAGTCTCAAGGCAGGCATGCGCCAGCGTCTTGCAGCGCGCGGGCGACCAGGCGAATTCCGGATCGGCGTTGGCCTCGTGATCCTTGAACGGCATTTCCAGCGTCATCGAGACCGCGCCGAAACGCTCGGCGAGCTGGTTGGTCGACATCGAGAGATTGGCCTGGCCCGGCGCCGATTTCTCATAGCCCAGGTCGAGCTGGAAATCGGGCGTCGTCCGGGCGAGGCGGCGGGCATATTCGTAGAATTTCTCGCCATGCGCATCCGTCCAGGAGGCGATGCCTTCGAAGCCGGCGAGGAAATTGGCGGGGATCGCCTCGTCGCCATGCACGTCGATCGCGAAGTCGACGCCGGTCTCGTCCATCGCCGCGCGGACCAGGAACACCTCGGGGCTCTTCTCCATCGTCGGAGCATGCCATTCGCGGTTGAGGTTGATGCCGGCGGCGTTGGTGCGCAGATGCCCGCGGCGCGAACCGTCCGGATTCATGTTGGGCACGATGTGGAACACGGCCTTCTCGCGCAGGTCCCGCGCCGTCGCGTTGGTCGGGTCGGTCAGGAATTCGAGGGCGCCTTCCATCCACCATTCGGCCATGGTCTCGCCCGGATGCTGGCGCGCATAGAGCCACACCGTCTTCGGCCCGGTGCCGAGCGTCAGCAGGTCCATCGGCTGGCCGTCGAGCGTCTTGCCCAGCTCGCGGTGCGACACGCCCGGCATCAGCGCGATGCGGCTGACCAGGTCGTGGTGCCGCTCCATCGAATAGGGCGCGAAATAGGCGAACCAGACCAGGTCGGTGTCGATCGCCTTGGTGAAGCTCAGCACGCCGTCGGCATAGCTCGATTCGGCCGTGCGCCACGCTTCGCGGTCGGTCGACCAGCGGGCCTTGTAGCCCGGCCAGCCGAACGCATAGGCGGCTCCGCCCGCGTTCAGCAGGCGGAAGGTGAGGGTGCGTCCCTTCGCTCCGGCCACGCGGAAGTGAAACCACTGGTAGAAGTCCGAGAGGTGATCGGTGACGATCTCGAGGTCGACGCGGTCGCCCTCGATCCCCACGAGGCGGATGTTGCCGGAATCGAAGCCGGAATTGATCTGGATGGTCATTTCACCGTGATAGTGATGCCGGACTCGCCGGGGAAGTCCTTGAAGAGTGCCTTGGCCATGCGCGCGGCCGCGGCGCCGGGCTGGTCCGGATCGGTGCCGCTCACGCTGCCGCTCTGCGCCCGGCCTTCCCAAACGGTGGTGTTGTCGCTGCGGCGGCGCAGCTGCACCCACAGCTCGGTCTGATACAGCTCGCGCGTCTTGCCGCCGATGCCGAAGCCGACATCGCCGCCGACGCCCACGCCGCCGCGGCGCCCGCCGCTGAAGCTGCCGGCGCCCAGGCCGATGCTGACCGGCGGCGGTTCCTTGAATGCCCCCTTGCTCGTGCGGCGGAAGCCGACCGCCGCGATATAGCCCGAAGGCGTGCTGCTCACCGACTGGACATAGCCCAGCCGCTCCAGCTCGGCGCGCACCGCATCGGCATAGGTCTGATATTCGGGGCCGAACGAATCGGTGTTGGCCATCGGCTCGACCGCGACGGTGGTGCGCTCGATCGGCGCGCCCAGATGATAGCGGGTGACGTCGATCGGCTGGGGGCGATAGCTGGGGGCGCAGGCTCCCAGCGCGGCGAGCAGGGCGATGCTGAGCGGCTTCTTCACGCGAGGAACTCCTGTTTCGCGGACGGAACGTCTCGGTTTTGCCCTCCAACACGAATCAGGTCGAGTCGGTTCCGCAGCGTTGCGGGGCGACTCCTGCCTTGACTTGGCGGGCGTCGGCCACTAGGCGAGCCCCTCTTTCCGG
This sequence comes from Sphingomonas sp. 67-41, assembly GCF_001899725.1. NCBI lineage: Bacteria > Pseudomonadati > Pseudomonadota > Alphaproteobacteria > Sphingomonadales > Sphingomonadaceae > Sphingomonas > Sphingomonas sp. 67-41. The sequence goes on from NZ_MKWJ01000014.1 coordinate 2,769, forward strand.
CATTCCTATAGTTTGAGAAGCGAATCGGTCATGAAGATCGTGAATTCATTGAAGTCGCTCAAGGATCGGCATCGCGACAACCGCGTGATCCGCCGTCGTGGGCGCATCTACGTCATCAACAAGACCCAGAAGCGTTTCAAGGCCCGCCAGGGCTGATTCGCGTGGTCCAGCCCCATGCCGTCATCTTCGATGTCGGGAAGGTGCTGTTCGACTGGGAACCTCGGTTCCTCTACGAGCGCCTGATCGAGGACGATCGGGCGCTCGAAGCGTTTCTGGCGAACGTCGTCACCAGGGAATGGCATTTCCAGCACGATGCGGGGCGTCCGTTCGCGGAAACCTCGGCGGAGTTGCGTGCCCGCTTTCCCGAACATGCGGCGCTGATCGCCGCCTGGGCGCCGCGCTTCAACGAAACGCTGGGGCCGGCGATTCCCGGCATGACCGCGCTCGTCGAGGCGCTCGATGCCGCCGGCGTGCCGCTCTTCGCGATCACCAATTTCTCCGGCGAGTTCTGGCCGCCGTTCCGCGCGCGCGAAGCCGCGCTGTTCGATCGCTTCCGCGACATCGTCGTCTCGGGCGACGAGAAGCTGGTGAAGCCCGATCCCGCGATCTACGCGCTCGCGCTGCGCCGATTCGGCCTGGAGGGGCCGGACGCGGTGTTCATCGACGACAGCCTGCCCAATGTCGTCGCGGCGGCGGACGCCGGAATCCACGCCTTGCACTTCACCGGGGCGGCGAAGCTGCGGGCGGATCTCGAAGGCCTGGGGCTGCTCTAGACTCCCCTCCCGCGACGGGAGGGGAATCGGTCTGGATCAGATCGCGTCCGGCCCTTCGCGGCCCGGATGGTTCTTCAACTCGTCGCCGACCAGCGTCACCACGTGCAGCACGTTGGTCGAGCCGGGCGTCCGGAAGGGTACGCCGGCGCACAGCACGACGCGGTCGCCCGCCGCGGCGATGTGGTGGCGCAGCGCCATCCGCTTCGACTTGGCGACCATCTCCTCGAACGAATCGACGTCGCGGGTGTGGACCGCGTGCGTGCCCCAGAGCAGGCCGAGCCGGCGCGCCGTCTCGATCTTGGGGGTGAGCACCAGGATCGGCACCGAGGGGCGCTCGCGCGCGATTCGCCGCGCGGTCGAGCCCGAGCTGGTGAAGCAGGTGATGCCGGAGGCGGAGACGGTGCGCGCGATGTTCTTCGCGGCCTCGGCCAGCGCGTCGGCGGTAGTGGGGTCGGGGCGCGTCACGGTGAAGTGGACGCGGTCGCCATGCGCGGGGTCGCGCTCCACGGCGTCGGCGATCGAGTTCATCATCGAAACCGATTCGACCGGCCATTTGCCGGCGGCGCTCTCGGCCGAGAGCATGATCGCATCGGCACCGTCATAGACTGCCGTGGCGACGTCCGAGACTTCGGCGCGCGTCGGCGACGGGCTCTCGATCATCGATTCGAGCATCTGGGTGGCGACGATCACCGGGCGGCCCAGGCGGCGCGCGGTCTCGACGATGCGCTTCTGGAGCGGCGGCACGGTCTGCGGCGGCAGCTCGACGCCCAGGTCGCCGCGCGCGACCATCACGCCGTCGCACTGCTCCACGATCTCGTCGAGCCGCGCGATGGCCGAAGGCTTCTCGATCTTGGCGAGCAGCGCCGCCTTGCCGCCGATCAGGCGGCGGGCCTCCATCAGGTCCTCGGGGCGCTGGACGAAGCTGAGCGCGATCCAGTCGGCGCCCTGCTCGACGGCGAAGGCGAGGTCGCTGCGGTCCTTCTCGGTGAGCGCGGCGAGCGGCAGCACCATGTCGGGCACGTTCAGGCCCTTGTTGTTCGACAGCGGACCGCCCACCTCGACGATCGTGGTCAGCCGGTCGGGCGCGACCGAGACGACGCGCAGCACCAGCTTGCCGTCGTCGAGCAGCAGGCGGGCATTCTCGTGCGCCGCCTCGAAGATCTCGCGGTGCGGCAGCTCGACGCGGGTGGCGTCGCCGGGCGTCTTGTCGCGATCGAGGATGAACTCGTGGCCGGTGACCAGCTGCACCTTGCCGTCGGCGAACTTGCCGACGCGCAGCTTCGGGCCCTGAAGGTCGGCCAGGATCGTGGTCGGGCGGCCATATTTCTGCTCGAGCCCGCGAATCGCCTCGAACAGCGGCACCTTCGATGCCTGGTCGCCATGGCTCATGTTGATCCGGAACGCGTCGGCGCCGGCTTCGAACAGCTTGGCGATCATCTCGGGCGTCGCGCTGGCGGGGCCGAGCGTGGCGAGGATGCGAACCTTGCGCGTGCGGGGGCTGATTGCCTTTGTCATCGTTGTCATATCCTCGGCTTGTGCCTCGGTGCCTCTAGCCTCATATCCCGGAGGATCAACCGTGGAGGTGTGATAATGGACGAACTCGACCAGCTGGATGACGCTACCGCCGCCAAGGCGTTCCGCAGCCTGGTCCGCCATCTCCGCCATCGCACCGACGTGCAGAACATCGATCTGATGGGCCTGGCGGGCTTTTGCCGCAACTGCCTGGCCGACTGGATCGTCGAGGCCGATCCGTCGATCGCCAGGGACGAGGCGCGCCATATCGTCTACGGCATGCCGTTCCCGGAATGGAAGGCGCGCCACCAGGGCGAAGCCACGCCCGAGCAGATCGCGCGGATGGAAGCGAGCGTGAAGCGGAACGAAGCGCTGGACGAAGCGCTCGACGAGAGCTTCCCGGCTAGCGATCCGCCCGCGATGACCGAGCCGGGGCGCTGACCGCCGGCCGGGCCGGATTCGCGGCCGGGGCCGGAGAGAGCTTCCACTTCATCGCCTTCGCTACCGCCGCGCGCCAGATGTCGTAGCCGGCGCGAGTCATGTGCAGGCCGTCCTCGCGATAGAGTTCGGGGCGCGGCTTGCCGTCCGGTCCCAGCATCGCGGGGAAGATGTCGACATAGCCGAGCCGCCGGTCGGTCGCGACATAGTCGCGCACCAGCGTGTTGGCCTCGCGGATTCCGTCGATCAGCCGCCAGCGCGACGGGCTGGGCTTGATCGCGATGAACAGGATGCGGGTGCCGGGCAGCCTGAAATGCACCTTGGTCACCAGTGCCTGGAAATCGGAGAGAACTTCCTCGGGCGTGTGCCCGGCCTCCAGGTCGTTGTCGCCGGCATAGAAGACGATCGTCTTCGGTGCGTGGGGCGTCACGATCCGATCGGCATAGCGGACGCTGTCGGGAATCGTGGAGCCGCCGAAGCCGCGATTGACCACATTGTGGCCGGGGAACTCGCGCGCGAGGTCGGGCCACATCCGGATGCTCGAGCTGCCGAGGAACAGCACCCCGCCCTTTGCCGGCCTGGTGATGGCGTCGCGCGCCTCGAACGCGGCGATCTCGGCGGCGAAGGGCGCCTTGTCCGCCGGGATCGGCGCGGGGCGGAGATGGGCCGGCACCCGCATGGCGGGCGGAAGCTGGACCGGCGCGGCGGGCTTTGCCGGAACTGGGGCCGGCGGCCGGTTCTGCGCGGGCGCGGTGGCCGGCAGGAGAGCGAGCATGGCGGCGGCGAAAAGCGCGATTCGGCGGGAAAGGGGCATGGCCGGCAGATAACCGCACCGGCCGCCAGGGGCAATTCGCGGGTAATCGACGGAAGCGGACCGTGTCGCGACGGAGCCGGGGCGGGTCGATTGCGAGATCGCGATTACACTTGTAGTCGATGGGTATGCGACGTCTCGCTCGGCTCCTTGCCTGCTCGCTCCTCCTGGTCCCCGGCATCGTATCGGCGCGCGCCGCCGATCCCGCGGGCGAGGTCGACAAGCTGCTCGCTCCGTGGAGCAAGCCGGACGCGCCGGGATGCGCCGTGTCGGTCGCACGCGACGGACTGCTGCTCCATGCCCGCGGCTATGGCGCCGCCAATGTCGAGGCGGGCATCGCCAACACGCCCGACACGGCCTTCCACATCGCCTCGCTCTCCAAGCAGTTCACTGCCTTCGCGGTGCTGCTCCTCCAGGCGGAGGGCAGGCTCGCGCTCGACGACGACGTGCGCAAATATGTCCCCGAGCTGCACCGCTTCGCGCGGCCGATCACGCTCGCCCATCTCATGCACCACAGCAGCGGGCTGCGCGACCAGCTGAGCCTGTTCTGGCTGCAGGGCCGGCGCGGCGAGGACAGCATTGCCCAGCAGGACGCATTGCGGGTGATCTTCGGCCAGCGCGAGCTCAACTTCGCGCCCGGCACCGCCTTCGGCTATTCCAACTCGAACTACACGCTGCTCGCGCTGGTGGTCGAGCGCGTCTCCGGCAAGTCCTTTGCCGACTTCCTCGCGGAGCGCGTGTTCCGGCCGCTCGGCATGGACCATAGCTATGTCGTCGACGACTATCACCGCATGCGCGCCGGCCAGGCGATGCCCTATGCGCCCGGCGGGAAGGAAGGCGCGCCGGAGCGCCGCTTCCTCCCCTATGCCACCTATGGCTCGACCGGTATCCGCTCCACCGCGGCCGACCTCGCCCGCTGGGCGCGCAACTTCGCCGAGCCGGTCGTGGGCACGAAGGCGGTGATCGCGGAGATGCTGAAGGCCGATCCCGTCACCGGCTATGGCGGCGGGCTCCATATCGGGCGCCATCGCGGCGCGCCGATCGTCGGGCACAGCGGCATCGATCCCGGATTCGTCGGCCATTTCCTGATGCTGCCGGAGCGGCGCCTGTCGGTCGCGCTGATCTGCAATGTCGAGGGGGAGGATCCGGCGCCGCTCGCACGCGGGATCGCCGATCTCTATCTGGGCGAGGCTCCCGCCGATCCCGCCCCGCGCCCCGAAGTCGCGCTGGCCCCTGCCGAACTGCTGCGCCTTGCCGGCAATTATCGCGATCGGCTCGGCACCGGCTTCCTGATCGAGGCGCGCGAAGGCAGGCTCTGGATGCAGGGCTTCGACCCGATGATCCCTCACGGCGCGGGCGCCTTCGGCATGAAGGGCGCGCCGGTCGCCATCCGCTTTTCGGGCGAGGTGCCGGCGCGGACGCTGACGATCGACGGCCCCGGCGGCCTCCTGGTGGCGACGCGCTATGTCCGGCAGCCGGCGACGGCACTCACGCCCGCGCGCATGACCGACTATCTCGGCACCTATTACAGCCCCGAGCTCGCCGTTCTGGTGACGGTCGCGCGGCGCAACGGCGCGCTCTGGATCCTGGGGCCGGGCTGGGAGAGCCGGATCAGCCAGCCGCCCGAAAAATATCGCGAGCGCGATTCCTTCGATACCGACACGGTCACCGGCACGGTCCGCTTCCGCCGCGATGCGCGGGGCAGGGTGACGGAGCTGCGCAGCACCAATGGCCGCATCGTCGACCTGCGCTTTCTGCGCGTGACGGGCCTGCCTCGGCTCGGCGCGGTTGGGGGTTGAGCGGAGCCGCCCGCTCCGATAATCGCGCCCCTTTCCGAACCAGATTCTTCCAGGAGCTTCCACCTTGTCCGATTCGATTTCCGCCGAGCAACTGCGCCTTCTCATCGAGCGGATCGAGCGGCTCGAGGAAGAGAAGAAGGGCATCGCCGACGATATCAAGGACGTCTATGCCGAAGCCAAGGCGACCGGCTTCGACGTGAAGACGATGCGCTCGATCGTCCGCCTGCGGAAGATGGAAAAGCATCACCGCGACGAGGCGGAGATGCTGCTCGAAACCTACAAGCAGGCGCTCGGTATCTAGGGTTGTCGTCGTCCCCGGCGTCCCGGCCCGGATCCGGGGCCGCCGGGTGACGATGTTCGGGCAAGCATTGCCCATGGCCCCGCGCCTGGCCTAAAGCCGCGCGATCAGTTTCATACGAGAGCGCAATGGCAGGCCATTCCAAGTTCAAGAACATCATGCACCGCAAGGGCGCGCAGGATAAGAAGCGCTCGAGCATGTTCTCCAAGCTCAGCCGCGAAATCACTGTCGCCGCCAAGATGGGCTTGCCCGATCCCGACATGAACCCGCGCCTGCGCGCCGCGATCGCCGCGGCCAAGGCGCAGTCGATGCCCAAGGACAATATCCAGCGCTCGATCGACAAGGCGAGCAAGGGCGACGGCGAGAATTACGAAGAGATCCGCTACGAGGGCTTCGGTCCGGGCGGCGTCTCGCTGATCATCGAGGCGCTGACCGACAATCGCAACCGCACCGCCACCAATGTGCGCACCGCGGTCTCCAAGAATGGCGGCAATCTCGGCACCGCCGGCTCGGTAAGCCATGGCTTCGACCGGATGGGCCTGATCAACTATCCGGCCAAGGCCGGCGACGCCGAGAAGGTGTTCGAGGCCGCGCTCGAGGCGGGGGCAGAGGACGTGGCCAGCTCCGAGGACGGCCATGAGATCTGGACCGCGCAGGACGCGCTTCACGAAGTCGCCAAGGCGCTGGAGCCGGTGCTGGGCGAGGCCGAGGGCGCCAAGCTCGCCTGGCGGCCCCAGACCATGGTCGATGTCGGCGAGGAGGACGCGGCCAAGCTGTTCAAGCTGATCGATGCGCTCGACGACGACGACGACGTCCAGACGGTGTGGGGGAATTACGAAGTCTCGGACGACGTGATGGAGAAGCTGGGCTGATTCGGGATCGCGCAACGACGCGACGAGGCGACGAGCGAAGCATGTCGTTTGCGCAAGGGCACGAAGGCGCGGGGATTTCGGTCGTTGCGCGCGGCGCGGGAACGCTCTCGCGCAGGCGGCGAATGGCACCGGCTGGCAGATTGCCGCCGTCGCGGCCGGGGAGTCCCTCCGCGCCTCCGCGCCTCTGCGCGAACCGATCTCCTTCCTTCCCCACCGTCGCGCCGGCGCGCCGTTGCGCGCGCCGGAAATGATCATCCTCGGCCTCGACCCCGGCCTCGGCACCACCGGCTGGGGGCTGATCCGTGCGGAGGGTAATCGCCTGTCGCACCTCGCCAACGGGCGGCTGAAGACCGATACCCAGGCGCCGCTCCCGCGCCGCCTCGCGCATCTCGACGCCATGCTGGCCGCGCTGATCGCCGATCACGGCCCCGAGGCGGCGGCGGTGGAAGAGGTATTCGTCAATTCCAACGCCCAGTCGACGCTCAAGCTCGGCCAGGCCCGCGGTGTGGTGCTGTGTGCGGCGGCGCGGACCGGCATCGATGTCGGCGAGTACAAGCCGAGCACGGTCAAGAAGTCGGTGGTCGGCATGGGCAATGCCGAGAAGGCGCAGGTGCACGCGATGGTGCAGGTGCTGCTGCCTGGCGTGAAGATCGCCGGGCCCGACGCCGCCGATGCGCTGGCGGTCGCCATCTGCCACGCCCACCATCTGGCAAGCGCCCGCTTCGGGTTGCGCTAGGCGGCCAGCGCGACGATCATTTCTGCCCCCGTTTCCCCGCTCGAATTGGGGAACCGCGCGGCAACGTGCCAGCGGGGCGGGTGATTTCGCTTTCCTAGGCCTGCTTGTTCTGCTTATGTACCGGGCATGCGCGCGCGCCTCCGCTCCTGTTCCGCCTGGCTGCCATTCGCCCGATGCCGTGCGCGGCGCGGGGAATGGGGAGGGGGCCTCGACGCCATATGCTTCCGCGCGGAGGACCGGGCATGATCGCGCACCTGAAGGGCCGGCTGGAGGCGACGGGGCTCGACCATGTCGTGATCGACGTGAACGGCGTCGGCTATCTCGCCGGCGCGTCGGGCAGGACGATCACCGCACTCGGCGCCACCGGCGGATTGGTCACGCTCCACACCGAGATGCTGGTGAGCGAGGATTCGATCCGGCTGATGGGTTTCGCCACCGCGAGCGAGCGCGACTGGTTCCGCCTGCTCACCAGCGTGCAGGGCGTCGGTGCCAAGGTGGCGCTCGCGATCCTCTCGATCCTGTCGCCCGAGGAAGTGCAGACTGCCGTGGCGCGTGCCGATTCGGCGATGATCGCGCGGGCGAATGGGGTGGGGCCCAAGCTTGCCCAGCGCATCGTCAACGAACTCAAGGACAAGGCCGGCGGCGTGGCGCTCGGCAGCGGCGGCGCCCCGGGCGTGGCAGCGGCGGGTGGCGCTGCGCAGGATGCGATCTCGGCGATGCTCAACCTGGGGTTCAAGCCGGCCGAGGCGAGCGCCGCGGTCAATGCCGCCGCCGACGAACTGGGCGCCGGTGCGACGCTGGATGCGCTGGTGCGGCTGGCGCTGCGCAAGGCGGCGAAATGACGAGCCGAACCGCTGCCTGCCGCTGCGGCCAGCTCCGCGCCGAATGCGTGGGCGAGCCGGTGCGCATCTCGGTCTGCCATTGCCTGAACTGCAAGCGGCGCAGCGGATCGGCCTTCGCGGTGCAGGCGCGCTTTCCGGTGGGGCAGGTGGCGATCACCGGCCGGTCGACCGAATGGATCGCAGCGTCGGAGAGTGGCGGGCTGCCGGCCAGCTTTCACTTCTGCCCGATCTGCGGCGGCAATGTCTGGTATAGCGGCGGCGGCATTCCCGACACGATCGCGATCCCCGTCGGCCATTTCGCGGACCCCGGCTTCCCGGCGCCGACCGTGTCGGTGTGGGAGGAGCGGCAATGCACCTGGCTGGAGATCACCGGCCCGGTCGAGCGTCATGGCTGACCGGTCGGATCAGGGGCGTCGGCAGGGGGCGCCCCGCGAAATGCGCATCGAGATTGGCGAGCACCAGGTCGCGCATCTCGGCGCGGCCTTCCCCGGTCGCGCTGCCCTGGTGCGGGGCGAGCACGACGGTATCGCGCGTGCGCAACGCCTCGGGCACGTTCGGTTCCTGCGCGAACACGTCGAGCCCCGCGCCGGCGATGCGCTGCTCCGCCAGCGCCGCGATCAGCGCGTCCTGGTCGACCAGGCTGCCGCGGGCGATGTTGATCAGCACGCCGTCGGGACCCAGCCGGTCGAGCACCCCGGCATCGACGATGCGATCGGTTTCCGGTCCGCCCGGTGCGGCGAGGATCAGTACCTCGCTCGCTTCGGCCAGCGCGGCGATGTCGGGCACGAAGTGCCACGGCACCGGCTTTTCGGCGCGGGCGCAATAGAGCAGCGCGCCGGCAAAGGGCGCGGCACGCAGCGCAATCGCATGGCCGATCCGGCCCAACCCGAAAATGCCGATGCGGCGCCCGCTGGCCCGGCGGCCGAGCGGCGCGGCCCAGCCCCCGCCGCGCACCAGCGCGTCGTTCGCCGCCACGCGCCGCTGCACCGCCAGCATCAGCGCGATCGCCTGGTCGGCGACGTCCTCGGTCAAGGCGCCCGCCGTGGTGGTGACGCAGATGCCGCGGGCATCGAGAGCGTCCAGATCGAGCCGGTCATGGCCAACGCCGTGGATCGCGACGATCTCCAGCGCGGGCAGGCGGGCGAGCAGGGCGGCATCGATCTTCATTGCGCCGCCGCCCACCACGGCGCGGATACCGGGGGGAGGATCGCCTTCGTGCAGCGTGAAGCGTTCGGCGAGCGCCGCGCGCAGCGGCGCGGGAATGGGCGTTGCGAGCAGCAGGTCCGGGCCGGCCATGTCCCTGCTCTAGCCGCGTCGCCGCGAGAGGAATAGGTCGGGAGCCATGGAAATCGAAGTCAGTGCCGAGGCCAAGGACAAGTCGCTCAACCGGAATGTGGCGATCACGGTGGTGGTGCTTTCGGTGTTCATGGGGGTGTGCGGGATCAAGGACGGCAACATTGTCCAGGCGATGCAGCAGGCCCAGTCCGATTCGGTCGACAAGTGGAACCAGTATCAGGCGGCCAAGACCAAGCTGCACGTCGCCGAGGCGAGCCGCCTCCAGATCGCCCTGCTGGCCGATCCCGGGCGCGCCGCGCCGGTGCTTGCGGGGCTCGACCGCGACATCGCGAAATACAAGGCGGAGGCGCCGGGTCTGGCCGCCGAGGCGAAGGCGCGGAGCGATCTCTACGATGCGCTGAACGTGCATGACGACCAGTTCGATGCGAGCGACGCGTCGGTCGCCACCGCCATCTCGATCGCCGCCGTCGCCGCGCTGGTGGAAAGCGGCTGGCTGCTCTGGGCCGCCTGGGCCTTTGGCGCCTTCGGGCTGTTCATGGGGCTGTGCGGGTTTCTGGGCTGGAGCTTCCATCCGGCGCTGCTGAGCGGGGTATTGGGGTGAACGGGGTCGATCATCCTTTCGTCCCCGGCTGGCAGGGCGATCGCAGCTGGACCGCGCCGGGCGAGCCGCCGTCGGCGTTCGTGACGTTCGAGGCGGGCGACCTGGGCGCGCCCTTCCGCATCGCGCATGGGCGCGACATGATGTTCGATCACGGCGAGCTCGTGCAGGACTATAACTTCCTCGATTATTTCTTCGGCGATCCCGCCGCGCCGGTGCGTGCGCGGCATTATCTGGGCGAGCGCAGCGTGGCCGTCTATCTTCCCGGCTTGCCGGAGGATGCGAACCTGGCGCAGGCGCGCGCAGCTTTCCCCGAAGATGCCCTTCGCTATCTCCGGCGGCGCTTCCACGCAATCGAGGTGTTGACCGGCGAGGGATATTGCGAGCTTTGGACGGCAGCATGACGGATTCCGATCGCCTCCTCTCCTCCGCGCGCCGCATCGACGATGTCGACGCCGCGCTGCGCCCCAAGAGCCTCGACGAGTTTGTCGGCCAGCGGGCGGCGCGCGAGAATCTGCGCGTGTTCATCGATGCCGCCCGCTCGCGCGGCGAGGCGCTGGACCATGTCCTGTTCTTCGGCCCGCCGGGGCTGGGCAAGACCACGCTCGCCCAGATCATCGCGCGCGAGATGGGCGTCGGCTTCCGTGCCACGTCGGGCCCGGTGATCGCCAAGTCGGGCGATCTCGCGGCCCTGCTCACCAATCTCGAGGATGGCGACGTCCTCTTCATCGACGAGATCCACCGGCTCAATCCCGCGGTCGAGGAAGTCCTCTATCCGGCGATGGAGGATCGCGCGCTGGATCTCATGATCGGCGAAGGGCCGTCGGCGCGCAGCGTGCGGATCGACCTGCCGCGCTTCACCCTGGTCGGTGCGACCACCCGCCAGGGGCTGCTCACCCAGCCGCTCCGGGATCGGTTCGGCATCCCGGTACGCCTGAATTTCTACGCGGTCGACGAGCTGGAGCGCGTGGTCGCCCGCGCCGCCCGGCTGCTCGACCTGCATGTCGCGCCCGATGGCGCACACGAGATCGCGCGGCGCTCGCGCGGCACGCCGCGCATCGCCGGGCGGCTGCTCCGCCGGGTGCGCGACTTCGCCAATGTGCTGGGCGAGGAGACCGTGCATGCCCGGGTGGCGGACCAGTCGCTCACCCGGCTCGAAGTCGATGCGCTCGGGCTCGACGCGATGGACCGGCGCTACCTCACCATGATCGCCGACATCTACAAGGGCGGCCCGGTGGGCGTGGAGACGCTGGCGGCCGGGCTCAGCGAGCCGCGCGACACGATCGAGGAAGTGATCGAGCCCTATCTGATCCAGATCGGGATGATCGCGCGCACGGCGCGGGGGCGCTGTCTCAACGCGGCGGGGTGGAAGCATCTGGGCCTCACGCCGCCGTCCACCGCGCAGGAAGGGCTGTTCGACTGAGGTGAGGGGTTCCCCCGGCGGAATCGCTGGGTTAGGTGGCCGGCCATGGACGTATCCTTCGCCCCTGGCCGCTTCGCGGGCCTCGAGCATCATTTCGTCCTGCGTGTCTATTTCGAGGACACCGACCTGAGCGGCGTGGTCTATCACGCCAACTATCTCAGGTTCATGGAGCGGGCCCGCTCGGATATGCTGGCGCTTGCCGGCATCGATCAGCGCGCGGCGCACGAAGCGGGCGAGGGCGCCTATGCGCTGCGCGAGGCGAACATTCGCTACCGGGCGCCGGCGCGCCTGGGCGACGAACTGGTGGTGGTCAGCCGGCTGGTCCGGCTGCGCCCCGCCGCAGTGGACATTCATCAACGAGTCATGCGCGACGTTACCATAGTGGCCGAAGCGGAGATCGATGCGGTGTTCGTCGCCCCGTCCGGCCGTCCGCGCCGCCAGCCGGCGGCGTGGATGGAGCGTTTCACACCGCTGCTCTTCAAGGGGAACTGAACCGATCATGGAATTCATCAGCACCGACGCCGCCACCATGTCGCCGATCGGCCTGTTCCTGCAGGCGGACTGGGTGGTGCGCGCCGTGATGATCGGCCTGCTGCTCGCGTCGCTCTGGACCTGGGCGATCATCCTGTCGTTCGGCTTCAAGGTGAGCGCAGTGAAGAAGGCGATCGACCGGTTCGAGGCGGAATATCGCGAAGCCGACGACATCGACGAGTTCCATCGCCGCGCCGCCGGCCGCGACCAGCCGATCGCCCGCGTCTTCGCCGCCGGCGTCACCGAATGGCGCCGCTCGACCAGCGGCAAGGCGATCGACCGCGAGGGCACGCGCGAGCGCCTGGCCACCGCGATGGGCGCCACGATCGCGCAGGAGATCGACAAGCTCGCCGATCGCCTCAACTTCCTCGCCACGGTCGGTTCGGTCGCGCCGTTCGTCGGCCTGTTCGGCACGGTCTGGGGCATCATGCGCAGCTTCACCGGTATCGCCAAGGAGCAGAGCTCATCGCTCGCCGTGGTCGCGCCGGGCATCGCCGAGGCGCTGTTCGCCACGGCGATCGGCCTGTTCGCCGCCATTCCGGCGGTGATCGCGTACAACCGCTACTCGCACGGCGTGAACCGGGTCGAGGCGCGGCTCAACCGCTTCGCCGACGGCTTCCACGCGACGCTGAGCCGCCGCCTGGAGATGGAGGCCTGAGCCGATGGCGATGCACCTCCCCTCGAACAAGGGCCGCGGCCGCCGCCAGCCCATGGCGGAGATCAACGTCACGCCGCTGGTCGACGTGATGCTGGTGCTGCTGATCATCTTCATGGTGACGGCACCCCTGCTCACCGCCGGCGTGCCGGTGAACCTGCCCGAGAGCCGCGCCAAGGCGCTCGACCAGGATCAGAAGCCCGTCCAGATCGCGATCGACGACAAGGGCCAGATCTTCGTCGACAACGAACTGACGTCGGACGCCGCGCTGCCCGGCAAGCTCGAGGAGATCGCCGGCCGTGCGCCGGGGCCGGACGGCAAGCCGGCGGCGGTGTTCCTGCGCGCCGACCAGGGCCTGGGCTATGGCAAGGTCATGAAGGTGATGGGCGAGCTCAACCATGCCGGGCTCAACCGCGTCTCGCTGATCACCGACGCGAGCGCCAAGCCGTGATGAACCGGGCCGAGGGTGCGGGACTGACGGTTGCGGTGCTGGGGCATGTCGTGCTCTTCGGCCTGTTGTCGGTCGGCTTCCTCGCCACGCCCAATCCCCTGAAGCTGAAGCCGACGCCGATCGAGGTGGCGCTGGTCGATCAGGTCGCGCTGGAAAGCACCTCGCCCAACCCGACCAGCGAGGCGCCGGCCGCCAGGCTCGCGCCGGTGGAAGCACCGATCGAGCCGGATAGCGCCCCGCCCGAGCCGGCGCCCAATCCGCAGCCGATCGCCAAGCCGCAACCGACGCCGCCCAAGCCGGTGCCCGCGCCCGATGCCGTGAAGCCCGCGCCGAAGGCGCCACCCAAGGCCGCCCCGGCCCAGGCGCCGTCGCGCCCGGCCCAGCGCCCCGTCGCGCCGACCGGCCGGCTCGATGGCCTGCTCAACGGCATCAACGACAAGCCGAGCAAGAGCGCATCGGTCACGCCGCCGGCCGCAACTGCCGGGCCCGAGGTCAAGGCTGCGTTGAGCGCCGCGATCATCCGCCAGATCCGCCCGCACTGGGCCCCGCCCAGCGGCGCCGATTCGGACAAGCTGCGCACCAAGGTGACCGTCAGGCTCAACCAGGACGGCTCGCTCGCCAGCGAGCCGCAAGTGACGCAGACGGGCATCACCGACAGCAACCGCGCCCAGGCCGATCTCGCCAAGGATCGGGCGATCCGCGCGGTGAAGCTTGCCGCTCCCTTCAAGCTGCCCGCGCAATTCTATGATGCGTGGAAAGTCATAGCCCCGGTTTTGTACGAGGACCTGTGAAGATGAAATTTGCCCATCTGACGATCGCGGCCCTGCTGGCGAGCACCGCCGCCACCGTCGCGCAGGCGCAGGACGTGCCGGCGCCCGCTCCGCAGCAGCAGCCGCCCCAGGCGCAGGACCAGCCGCTCAGCGTCGACGTGACCAACACTGCCGCCAAGGACCTGGTCATCGCGATTCCGGCGATGCCCACTTCCGAGAACGTGTCCACGCCCGCCGGCCCCACCGACCAGCTCGGGGCGAAGCTCGCCCAGGTGGTCGAGGACGATCTGCGCAACACCGGCCTGTTCAAGACGCGCGGGCCCTCGGCCAGCCGCGGCATCGCCTATAGCGAAGTCACCGCGCCCAATTACGGCAGCTGGAACGGCAACCAGGCGATCATCCAGGGCTATGTCCGCGCCAACGGCAACGGCTCGCTCACCGTGGGCTGCTATCTCTACGACGTGCTGCTGCAGAGCGAGCTGGTCCGCCAGGGCTTCGTCGTCTCGCCGGCCGACTGGCGCCGCGCCGCGCACAAATGCGCCGACGCGGTCTATTCGAAGCTCACCGGCGAAGGGCCGTATTTCGACAGCCAGGTGGTGTACGTCGCGGAGACCGGCCCGAAGAACAAGCGCCGCAAACAGCTGGCGATCATGGACCAGGACGGGGCCAACCACCGCTTCCTGACCAACGGCCAGTCGATCGTGCTCACGCCGCGCATGAGCCCGAAGCAGAACGCGATCGTCTATATGAGCTACACGCAGCGCAAGCCGGCCATCTATGTCTACGACATGGGGACGCGCGAGAACCGGCTGCTCGTCTCCAACGTCAGCCTCAGCTTCGCGCCGCGCTTCTCGCCGGACGGGCGCCATGTGCTGTTCTCGATGGCGCAGGCCGGCAATACCGACATCTACCGCATCGCATCGGCCGGCGGCGAGCCGCAGCGGCTCACCAACTCGCCGGGCATCGATACCGGCGGCAGCTATTCGCCCGACGGCTCGAAGATCGTGTTCGAGAGCGATCGCAGCGGCACGCAGCAGCTCTATGTGATGAACGCGGACGGCTCGAACCAGCACCGGATCAGCTTCGGCGGCGGGCGCTATGCCACGCCGGTGTGGAGCCCGCGCGGCGATCTGATCGCCTTCACCCGCACCGGCGGCGGCGCGTTCCGGATCGGCGTGATGAACCCGGGCGGCGGCGGCGAGAAGCTGCTTACCAACAGCTGGGGCGACGAGGCGCCGAGCTGGTCGCCCAATGGCCGCGTGCTGATGTTCTTCCGCTCGGCCCAGGGCTCGGGCCGGCCGGACCTGTGGTCGGTCGACCTCACCGGCACCAACGCGCGGCGGATTCCCACGCCGCTCGACGGGTCGGATCCCAGTTGGGGACCGATTCGTCCCTGAAACGTAACGGCATTCGTGCTAAGGCCCTGGCAAGCGGACCGGGTGCGATGAGAAAAGGAGAAAAGACCATGTCCAAGATCACGACCGGCCTGGTGCTCGGCGTCGCGCTGCTCGCCACCGCGGGCTGCGCCAAGAAGCGCGATGCGAACACGATTCCGCCCGCGCCGTCGGAGACCGGCCCGGTCAATCCGGGCGAGGGCGACAGCGACACGGTCGCGGCGCCGATCAACGAGCAGTTCCGCCGCGAAGTGTCGAGCGACACCGTGCATTTCGCGTTCGATCAATATGACATCGATCCCGAGGCGCGGGCGATCCTGGACAGCCAGGCACAGTGGCTGAACAGCCACCCGAACACCCGGATCACGATCGAGGGGCATTGCGACGAGCGCGGCACCCGCGAATATAATCTCGCGCTGGGCGATCGCCGTGCCAATGCGGCCAAGAACTATCTTGCCTCGCGCGGCATCTCGCCCGCGCGGATCACCACGATCAGCTATGGCAAGGAGCGCCCGATCGCGCTGGGCTCGGACGATGCCAGCTGGGCGCAGAACCGCCGAGCGGTGACGATCGTCATCAGCTAGGGCGTTCGCGCTTTGGGAAAGGGGCCGCCGGGGGAAGCTCCGGCGGCTTTTTCGTGCCTGGCGCTAGTTCACCCGTTCCAGCGCCAATGCCGGGTCCTCGCCCTTGGCGAAATAATCGAGCCGGATCACCTTGCCGGCCGCGTCGCGGACCGGAGTGAAATAGCTGATCTCGTCGGGCACGAAGCGGATGTCGCCCCGCGCGTCGAGCATGAGGGGGATCGCCGGGCGACCCTCGCGTACGAGGGTGAGGCGGCCTCCCGCGAACGCCAGGGTGCGCGACGTCGCCGGATCGCTGCCATAGGTCCCGGCCAGCGCGGCCGCCTCCGGCGGCAGGGCCCGCCCGGCGCCCGGCAGCGGATAGGGCTTGCCCAGGGCGATCGCCGCCATGCGCCGGGCGAGCGTCTGCGCATCGAACGTGTCGTTGTTCGCGAGCACCACGATCACCGTGTCCGACACGGGCAGATAGAGCAGCGCGGAGGCGAAGCCGTCGATCTGGCCGGTATGCCCGATCGCCGTCTGTCCGCGGATCTGCCAGATATAGAGGCCGAGCCCGTAGCGCTGTTGCAGCGGCACGCCGGCAAGCGCGGGCTGTGCCATCTGGGCGAAGCCGGCCGCGCTCACCACCCGGCCATGCGCCAGTGCCCGCATCCAGCGCATCAGGTCCGCTGCCGAGGATCGCAGCGATCCCGCGGTCTTGGGGAGCGACATGTTGAAGGCGGCGGCGTTGCGGAGCTGCCCTTCGGCCAGCGTGTATCCCGCGACGCGCCGCGCCACGATCGCGTCCCGGCGGTCATAGGCGGTGTCGGCGAGCCCGAGCGGCACGAACAGGCGCGTGCGCATCGCCTCGTCCCAGGACTGGCCGGTCACTTTCTCGATCACGGCGCCGAGCAGCATATAGCCCGAGTTGGAATAGCGCTGCTCGCTGCCCGGAGCGGAGCGCAGCGGACGCGCCGCGATCCGCGCGACCTGTTGCGCCAGCGGGACTTCGCCCGGGCCGAAGGGCGGCTGGGGCGTGGCGTCATTCTCTGCGATCCCGGCAGTATGGCTGAGCAACTGGCGCAGCGTGATGCGCGGATCGAGCGGCAGCTCGGGCAGGTAGCGCGCCGCCGGTGCATCGAGCGCCACTTCGCCACGCTCGGCCATCTGCACGATCAGCGCGGCGGTGAAGCTCTTGGTGATCGAGGCGATCCGGAAGATCTGGTCCGGTGCCATCGGCATGCCGAGCTCGGCCTCCGCCATGCCGCGCGCGCGCCGATAGAGGATCGTGTCGCCGCGCGCGATCAGCACGGTGGCGCCGGAGCCCTTGGGAGAGACGGTGGCGGCCAGCGCCGCATCCGCTTCGTGCGGGATCGCCGCGGTGGCGGGCTGCGCCAGGGCCGGTGCGGCGGGCAGCAGCAGGGCCACGCAAAGGGCGGGCAGGAGCAGTCGCATCGATTTCCCCCGATCGAGATCGGCGGATCGTCGCGTCGCCCGGATGAGCCTTGCCTGAACGGCGCGCGATTCCGTCTTGCGACGCGCTCCGAAACGATATAAATACGATATCATAATTTCGGGAGGTAATGATGACCGACGTTCGTAGCGCCGCTCCGGCACTGCGCCAGAGCAGCGAGAAGACCGCAATCACCATGAGCGGCTATGGCATGCTTCTCGTGCTGCTCGTCGCGCTTGCCGCCACGGTGGGGGCGCTGACCCAGATCGACCGGATGGTGGACTGGATCGTGATTTCCTGGCTGCTGGTCTCGATCCTGGTCGAGCTGTTCGTGCTCTGCGGCTTCTACCTGCTCCAGCCCAACCAGGCGGCGGTGATCACGCTGTTCGGCGACTATCGGGGCACGGACCGCACCACGGGCCTGCGCTGGACCTGGCCCTGGATGAGCAAGAAGAAGGTTTCGGTGCGCGCCAACAACATCATTTCGGAGCGCATCAAGGTGAACGACCTGCGCGGCAATCCGATCGAAATGGCGGCGCAGGTGGTGTGGCGGGTGACCGACACCGCGCAGGCGCTGTTCGACGTGGACGACTACAAGGCGTTCGTGAACGTCCAGATCGAGGCGGCGGTGCGCACGATCGGCTCGCGCTATCCCTATGACGATTTCGAGCATCAGGAAGTCACGTTGCGCGGCAATCACGACCAGGTCGGTTCGGAACTGCGCGAGGAACTGATCGCCCGCCTGCGCGTCGCCGGCATCACCGTCGACGAATGCGGATTCACGCACCTGGCCTATGCGCAGGAGATTGCCGGCGCGATGCTCCGCCGCCAGCAGGCGCAGGCGGTGGTCGCCGCCCGCCAGACCTTGGTCGAGGGCGCGGTGGGCATGGTCGAGATGGCGCTCGCCCAGCTTTCCGCCAAGCAGGTGGTCGATCTCGACGACGAGCGCCGCGCGGCGATGGTCTCGAACCTGATGGTGGTGCTGTGCGGCGAGCGCGATACCCAGCCGGTGGTCAACACGGGCTCGCTCTATCAGTGATGCGCGAGGCGTAACCCGTGTCCCAGCCGCCGCTAAAGAAAGCCTTTCCCTTGCGTCTCGATCCTGCCCTGCACGCGGCGATCGAGCGCTCGGCGGCGAGCGACCTGAGGAGCGTCAACGCCCAGGTCGAATGCCTGTTGCGCGAGGCGCTGGCGCGGCGCGGCGTGAAGCTGGCGGAGCCGGTGCGGCCCAAGCGCGGGCGCCCGCCCAAGGTGCAGGAAGGCGGGGAATGACGAGTCCGTCTCGCCGGCCAATGCCGGTGGGTCCCGGCACCTGGCCGGCATGGACCCTTGCGGGAACGGACAGGTTCGGGCGCGCCCGGCGCGCGGTTCGCGTCGAAGACTGGAGGAGAAAGCAGATGTTCCTTGCCATGCATGTCCGCCGCGCGCGGCTGCCCTTCGTCCTCACGATCGCCGGGGCGGGGCTGCTCGCCGGCATCGCGGTGGTGCTGTTCCAATGATGGGCAGGCTTTTCCGCGACGCGGCGCAGGTCCGCCCGGGCTATTGGTTCCGGCCCAAGCGCTTCGGCTTCGGTGCGAAGCCGGTCACCTGGCAGGGCTGGGCGGCGACCCTGCTCTTCGGTGCGGCCGTCGGGCTGATCGTCAATTTCGCCATGCACCGGGACCGGTTGTGGCTGGTGCTGCTGGTGCCGCTGATCGCCGCCTTCCTCTGGCTCATTGCCGTCAAGACCGACGGCGAGTGGCGCTTCCGCTGGGGCGGTGACGCGTGATGCGCCGGGCGATCCTGGCGTTCGCCGCGTGCGCCGCGGTGCCGTCGGCGCTCGCGCAGGCGCTTCCCGCCGGCACCGAGGTGACTGCGCCTGGGCCGCTGGGGAACCTCGCCGGCACGCTGCTCGATCCCGATCCCGGCGCCCCGCTGGTGCTGCTGGTCCCGGGTTCCGGCCCCACCGATCGAGACGGCAACAACCGCTACGGCGTGGCCGGCGGCCCCTATCGCCAGCTTGCCGAAGCGCTGGCGCGGCGCGGCGTCGCCACGCTGCGGATCGACAAGCGCGGCATGTTCGGCAGTGCCGGCGCGGTCGCCGATGCCAATCGCGTGACGATCACCGACTATGCTGCGGATGTCCGCGCCTGGGTCGATGCCGCGCGCAAGCGCACCGGCCGCGCCTGTATCTGGCTGCTCGGGCATAGCGAGGGCGGGCTGGTGGTCCTGGCCGCCGCCCAGCGGCCCGCGGGGATTTGCGGCGTGGTGCTGGTCAGCGCCGCGGGCCGGCCCCTCGGCACGATCATGCGCGAGCAGTTCCGGGCCAATCCGGCAAATGCGCCGTTGCTTGCGCCGCTGCTTGCGCTGGTCGACACGCTCGAGGCCGGCAAGCATGCGGATGCCGCGGCGATGCCGGCGCCGCTCCCCTCGCTCTTCCCGGATGCGGTGCAGGATTTCCTGATCGACGAGTTCCGCCATGATCCGGCCCGTCTCGCCGCGCGGCTCGCGCTGCCGCTGCTCGTCACCCAGGGCGATCGCGATGTCCAGATCGGCGTTGCCGATGCGCAGGCCCTTGCCGGCGCTAGGCCTGGCGCGAAGCTGGTGATCGTGCCGGGCATGACGCATGTTCTGCGCATGGCGGCCGGCGAGGGCCGCGCGGCGAGCATCGCCACCTATTCGGATGGCGCGCTCCCCGTGGCCCCGGCGCTGGCCGAAGCCATTGCCGGGTTCGTGACCGCGAAGCGCTAGGCCAGCGCCGCGTCGAGCAGCCGGGCCAGGCGCAGGCCGCCCTTGATCACCTGGGTCCGGGCCTCGGGCACCCACTTCTCGATCATCGCCTCGCTGATCGCGACGCGGCCGGTGATCGGCTTGCAGGCGTCGCCGCCGTTGAGATCGGCATAGACGGTCCTGGCCAGTTCCCAGCTGTCCTTGCCCCAGTCCTGGACGGTGCCGCCGCCCAGCGCGGCGCGGTCCTTGCGGCTATAGGTGCGTACGATGTCGGGGCCCGAGGTGATCGCGCGCTCGGCGAGCAGCCCGTCCCACACCGAATGGAGGTTCAGCCGGTCGGTGGTGTAGATGCCGTAGCTCACCATCGCCTTGTTGCCGCCGGCGTCATGGTCGTGCTCGGCGCCGTGGAGCGGCTGGCCGATATCGCCGACGAAATGGACGAGGAAGAGCAGCGCCTTCACGCGCTCGACCTGCGGCGCCTTGCGGTCCTTGAGAATCTTCACGTCGCGCTCGATCTGGGCGGAGACGCAATTGCCGTCCTTGCACTCGGCGGTCACGTCGAACGGCTTGCAGACGTCCGCGTCCTGATAATGCCAGACCGACGCGTAGCGCCAGTCGCTGCCCAGCTTCTTGATGCAATCGGCCCAGACCGAGGCTTCCTCGATATTGGTCGCCGGGCAGCCCTCGGTCTTGAGCAGGTCGGTGTGGCGGAGCAACTGGCCGATCTTCGCGCGGGTGGCCGGAGTCACGTTGCGCCAGGCGATCGCGGCGACGGTCTGATGGCCATATTCCCAATAGGCATTGGCGGGCGCGGCGAACCCGAGCAGGGCCGCGAGGACGAGAAGAAGGCGCATCAGGCAACTCCGCTGGCAGATGCCGCTTCCCTAGCAGAACGGGCGGGCTTGGCCAGCCGGAGGCGCAGCCCGATCAGCGGCCGCAGCCAGGCGATGCGCCGGCCGATCAGATAGGCCGCCGCGCAAGTGGCGCCGGTGCCGCCGAGCAGCAGCGCGAACTCCGCCGGCGCGCTCAACCCCAGGGGCAGCGAATACCAGGCGATCAGCACGATCGCGGGATGGTGGACGATGTAGAAGGGGAACACCGCCTCGGCGAGCGGCTTGCGCAGCCGGTGGTCGTGGTTCCAGCGGGTCTCGGCGATGTGGAACAGCGCGAGGATCATGCCCCAGGCCATGGCGGTGCGCGCGGCCCGGTCGAGCGCCATCACGTCGTGCGGGGGCACGCGCGTGCCCGGCCATAGCAGCTCGACGGTGACGATCACCGCGCCGGCCAGCGCCGCCATCGCGGCCGCCGGTTTCCAGCTGCGCGCCACTGCCGGCCACAGCCGCGGCGCCCCGGCCAGGGCGAAGCCGAACAGGAAGATCGGGACATATTGGGCATGGCCGCCCCAGTCGCGCAGCAATCCCTGGCGTTCGGGCGCGACGAACAGCAGGGCCAGCCGCGCCGCGGCAAGCGCCAGCACGGGCACCCAGAGCAGCCTGTGTCCCCGGACGAGCCAGTCCGCCGCTGCGCCGATCGCGCGCATTGCCCGGTTGCCGCCCAGCGCCAGCACGCCGGCGAGCAGCAGCGTATAGGCGGCGAGATAGGCGACGAACCACAGATGCTCCCAGCTCGGGAATTCGCGGCCCCAGAAGTCGCCCGCGCGCCAATAGTCGAGCGCCCAGAAATGGAGATAGCCATGCGGATAGCCATTCTCCATCACCCGCACCCACATCTCGAGCGGCACCAGCGCCACCATGCCGAAGGCGAGCGGCACCAGCAGCCGCACCGCACGCGAACGGGCGAAGTCGCGCGTGCCGGCCGAGCGGTCGAACAGCTTGCGCGAGGCATAGCCCGAGACCGCGAAGAGCAGGGGCAGGCGCCAGGGCGTCAGCAGCGCCATGGGCGGGATCAGCCACCCAAAGGCATAGTTGGTCTTGATCACCCAGTCCCAGGGCGAGAAGGCCATGGCGATGTGATAGAGGATCAGCAGCGCGAAGGCGGCGATGCGCAGCCAGTCCATGCCGTAATGGCGTTGGCTGGTGCGCGGCGCGGCAGCAAATTGTGGGTCGTGCTGCAACGCGCGAGAGCCTTGATCCGGGAAACGAGCCGGAGAAATAGCACCGCGCCTCTTAGCATCGCGTAAACCGCACCGGGTTGGCGCGGGCGCGGGCCGGGCGTATATGGCGCCCATGTCCGTACGTCCCTGGCGCGATATCGTCCGGCGGCCCAGCCGTCAGATCATGATTGGCAACGTCCCCGTTGGCGGCGATGCGCCGGTGACGGTGCAGACGATGACCAACACCGCCACCTCCGATGCCCGCGCGACCATCGACCAGATCCGCCGCTGCGAGGATGCCGGGGTCGACATCATCCGCGTCTCGTGCCCCGACGTCGAATCGACTGCGGCGCTGAAGCAGATCGTCCGCGCCGCGCGCGTGCCGATCGTCGCGGACATCCATTTCCACTACAAGCGCGCGCTCGAGGCCGCCGATGCCGGCGCCGCCTGCCTGCGCATCAACCCGGGCAATATCGGCAGCGCGGATCGCGTGAACGAAGTGGTCAACGCCGCCAAGGCCAATGGCTGCGCGATCCGCATCGGGGTAAATGCGGGCAGCCTCGAGAAGGACCTGCTCGAGAAATATGGCGAGCCCTGTCCCGAGGCGCTGGTCGAATCGGCGCTCGACCATATCAAGCTGCTCCAGGACCGCGACTTCCACGAATTCAAGGTCGCGGTGAAGGCGTCGGACGTGTTCCTCGCCGTTGCCGCCTATCAGCAGCTCGCCGATGCGGTGGATTGCCCGCTGCACCTGGG
Source organism: Sphingomonas sp. 67-41 (assembly GCF_001899725.1). Taxonomy (NCBI): domain Bacteria; kingdom Pseudomonadati; phylum Pseudomonadota; class Alphaproteobacteria; order Sphingomonadales; family Sphingomonadaceae; genus Sphingomonas; species Sphingomonas sp. 67-41. Next base: position 25,499 of record NZ_MKWJ01000014.1, read on the forward strand.
CATCACCGAGGCGGGCGGCTTTGTCGGCGGCACGGTGAAGAGCGCGATCGGCATCGGCTCGCTGCTCTGGTTCGGCATCGGCGACACGATTCGGGTCAGCCTTTCGGCCGAGCCCGAGGAGGAAGTGCGCGTCGGCTTCGAGATCCTCAAGGCGCTGGGCATCCGCAACCGCGGCGTCCGCGTCGTTTCCTGCCCCAGCTGCGCACGCCAGGGCTTCGACGTGATCCGCACCGTTCAGGCGCTCGAGGACCGGCTCCAGCACATCCGCACGCCGCTGTCGCTCTCGGTGCTGGGCTGCGTGGTCAACGGCCCGGGCGAGGCGCGCGAGACCGATATCGGCCTGACCGGCGGCGGCAACGGCAAGCACATGGTCTATCTGTCGGGCATCACCGATCACACGGTGAACGATGCCGACATGCTCGATCACATCGTCAAGCTGGTCGAGGCCAAGGCGGCGGAGATCGAGGCGGCAAACGGTGCCGCGGCGGTGGCGGCGGAATAGGTCCCATGCTATGTGTCAGGTCCTGGAGGGCCTGACATGACCTATCACGCCAAGGTGATCGCCGGCGGCAAGATCGTCATCCCCGCGGAGCTGCGCCGCGAGCTTGGGATCAAGGATGGGGATGTGCTGGTGCTCGATCGCGCCGCCGATGGCTCGCTCGCGATCAGGACGCATATGCAGGTCATCCGCGACGGGCAGCAGAAGATCCGCGCGATGATCACGCATCCCGTCACGGTGGACGACTTCATTGCCGACAAGCGTGCGGAGGCCGAGCGCGAATAATGTTCGTCCTCGATGCCTCGGTGCTTCTCGCCTTGCTGCTCGGGGAATCGGGCGCCCAGCAAGTGGCGGCGGTGGTTCGCGGGGCCGAGATGTCGATCGTCAATCTGTGCGAGGTGGTCGCCAGGTTGTCGGAAGGGGGCGCCGATCCGGGCGCAGTATATGGAATCGCGATTTCCTACGGGGTTCGCGTTCAAGCCTTTCGGGAGGCGCATGCGATAGAGGTTGCGAGATTGCGCCCGCTCACCAGGCATCTCGGCCTGTCGCTCGGCGATCGGACATGCCTGGCGCAAGGCAGATTCAGCGCATTGCCGATCCTCACCGCGGACGCCCGGATGGCATCCGCCGATATCGGCCTCGACATCCGCATGATCCGCTGACCATGGCGCGTGCCACTCCGATCCTCGCGGCCCTGCTCGCCGCCTGTGCGGGCATCGCGCTCTATTCGATCATGGACGCGGTGATGAAGGGGCTCAGCCTCGCCATCGGCGCCTATGCCGCGCTGTTCTGGCGGCTCGTCGCCGGCGCCGCGATCATGACGCCGCTGTTCGCCTTCAGCCGGCCGCGCCTGCCCGCGCGGCGCGTGCTGGCGATCCATGCGATCCGCAGCGCGGTGATGGCAGTGATGGCGATCGCCTTCTTCTGGGGCATCGCCCGCGTGCCGCTGGCGGAGGCGATCGCGCTCACCTTCATCGCGCCGCTGATCGCGCTGGCCCTTGCCGCGATCTTCCTGAAGGAGAGGATCGGCCCACGCTCCGTCCTCGGCTCGCTGCTGGGGCTGGCGGGCGTCGGCATCATCCTGGCGGGCCAGCTGGGGGCGCCGCATCGGCCCGATTCGGCACTCGGCATGGCGGCGGTGCTCGTCTCCGCGGTGTTCTACGCAGTCAATCTCGTCATCGCGCGCCACCAGGCGCAGCGGGCCGGGCCGATCGAGATCGCCTTTTTCCAGAACTGGCTCATCCTCGCCCTGTTCGCACTGCCCGCCCCCTGGCTGCTGGCGATGCCCGTAGCGGGGCAATGGCCGCTGGTCGTGCTCGCGGCAGCGCTGGCGATCACGTCGCTGCTGCTTCTCTCCTGGGCCTATGCGCGCGCCGAGGCCCAAGTGCTGCTGAGCGTGGAATATACGGCCTTTGTCTGGGCAGCACTCATGGGCTGGCTGTTCTTCAGGGAGCCGCTGACGATGCTCACGATCGCCGGCACCTTGCTGATCGTCGCGGGATGCTGGATGGCGGCGCGCAGCCGGCCCGGCATCGCCGAGCCCGAAGTGGAGCCCGCCTTGTCATGATCGCCATTCGCACCGCCACTCCGGACGACGTCCCGCTGATCCTCGATCTCGTCCGCGAGCTTGCGCTCTATGAGCGCGAGCCCGATGCCGTGGTGGCGACCGAGGCGATGCTGCACGACGCGCTGTTCGCACGCCGCGTCGCCGAGAGCCTGATCGCGGAGCTGGACGGCAGGCCCGTCGGCTTCGCGCTGTTCTTCCACAATTTCTCCACCTGGACGGGCAAGCCCGGCATCTATCTGGAGGACCTGTACGTCACGCCCGATGCGCGCGGCGCGGGGGCGGGCAAGGCGCTGCTCCGCCATCTCGCCGGCATCGCGCTGGATCGGGATTGCGGCCGTTTCGAATGGGCCGTGCTCGACTGGAACACGCCCGCGATCGATTTCTACCGGGCGATGGGCGCGCAGGCGATGGAGGAATGGACCGTCCAGCGCGTCACCGGCGATGCGCTCGTGGCGCTGGCCGGGCGCTGAGCATCGGGCGAGAAGGGGAGCCGGCCCTTCGCAGTGCGATAACGGGAGACGCTGATGGCGGTGGATCAGGGCCTGGTCGAATGGGTCAAGGAGGCGATGGAGCCGGTCGGCACCGTCACGTCCAAGCGGTTGTTCGGCGGCGCGGCGCTCTATCTCGACGGGCTGGCCTTCGCGATCCTCGCCTTCGATGCGCTATGGCTCAAGGCGGATGCGGAAAGCGCTCTCGAATGGGGCGATGCCGAGCGCTTCTCGGTCACGCGCGAGGACGGCAGGGTCCAGTCGCTCAACTATCGCCGGGCACCCGACGAGACCTATGACGATGCCGACGCGCTGCGCCGCTGGGCGTTGCTGGCGATGGAGGCCGCCCGGCGCGCGCCGCCGAAAAAGCCAAGGGCCCGGAAGCGGGCCTAGGCTGGGGACGCATATTCTCCACCGCCATCCCCGCCTGGGCGGGGATGGCGGGCTGGCCGGCTAGGGCAGCGCGTTCACGTTCGCCGGAGTGCAGGGATCGAGGAACTTGGGCGCCGGCCCGGGATCGCGGGCCAGCAGCACGCTTTCGCCCGAGGCGCTCTTGTAGAGCAGGTTCATCTGGGCCGTCTTGAGCGCCGCGGGGTCGTCGCTCGGCAGGTTGATCACCACGCGCCCCAGCGATCCCGAAGTCGTGCCCTTGGGAACCAGCTTGGGCACGGCAATGCCCGTCAGCAGATAGGTGAACGAAGCGCCGGGCGTGCCCGGCACCGTGTTCCCCTTGGAATCGCCATTGGCGAACAGCTTGGCCGGGTTGAAGTTGAAGTCCTTCGCGCCCGAGGCTTTGTTCTCGATCGAGACGATGTCGTAGAACAGGAACATGCCCGAGCCGGCGGACGTGGTCGTGTGCGGCGATCCGGTGGGGTTGCTGTCGAACAGGTAGCAGTTCGCCGGCTGGCGATAATGCAGGATCACCGTATTCTGGCATCCGCTCAGGAATATGCTGCCGACGGAACCGATCAGTATTGCGCGAATATTGGCATGGAGTTGCAGCATCATCTGCCTCCTTCAAGGGAAGATGGAAAAGCCGACTCGCGCCCGAAGGAAAGATGTTATCTGCGCTCGCAACTGTCTTGCGAAGGTGGATAAGGGACCGATTTGGATACTTGCGGAATTGCCCGGTGGGCGGGCGGCGGGCGTCGAAGCCCTGTCCGGGCCCTCTCCCTAACCCCCGCCCAGCACGTTGATGCTGAAGGCGATGATGCCCAGGTTGAACACGAATGCGGCCAGGCAGTGCACGGTCACCACGCGCCGGATGCGGCGGCTGGTGATGTTCATGTCGCTGGTCTGGAAGGTCATGCCCAGGCAGAAGGAGAAATAGACGAAGTCCCAGTAATCGGGATCGGGAGTCTCGGGAAAGGTCAGGCCGCCGCTGTCGCCGCCGCCTTCGGCCTTCTCCGAATAGAAGAGATGCGCATAGTGCAGCGCATAGATCATGTTGCTGAAGGTCCAGCAGAGCGCCAGCGTGCCGACGATCAGCGCCAGCGCCCAGCTCTGCGTGCGCTCCTTCTCCATCAGCTCGCTGGCGACCGCCGCCAGGATCACCAGGCTCACCAGTCCGGTGATCACCAGCAGCAGGAAGCGGTTGCCGTCGTTGCGCTTGGCGGATTGGCGCATCCCCTCGGCTTCCTGCCGGAAGAGCGGGGCGATCGCGACAAGGAAGGTGAGCGCGCCGATGTCGAACCCGGTCATCAGCCCGAAGCGCAGGCCGAGCGGGGGAATGGCCAGCCAGCCGGCGACCAGGGTGACCGCGAGGAACAGCAGGAAGCGCGGCGGGGCGACGACATTGCCGATGCCCCGATGATGTCGTTTCGTCATGGTCGCCCTACCCAGCGCGGACGGATCGATCCGATGGCGGCAAGCGCGAGCAGCGCCATCCAGGCATAGCGATGGCCCAGCATCATCGCCGGTTCGTGCGGATCGCTGAACAGGAACCAGAGCGAAGCGAGGCCGCCCCCGGCGAGCGGCAGCGCGGCGATCTTCCCGATCGGCGTTCCGCGCCAGGCAAGCGCTGCGAGCAGCAGCGAGCCGATCCCGAGCAGCGCGAATTTGGGGCGCACGGCGAAGAACAAGGCGCCGAACAAGTCGGGCGGGCTCTGCCAGTGATGGGCCAGCTGGAGGAGGATCAGCCCCTCGATCTCGTCGAGCAGCGCCCCGATCAGCAGCACCGCGATCGCGATCCGCGAGAGCGGGCGGGCATTTCCGCCCAGCGCCCAGGCGCCGAGTGCGAGGAACGCGGCATAGGCCGGGATGAAGGCCAATGCGTCCCACCAGCTCGCGCGGATCTGCGCGGCCTGGAAAGCGCCGGAGCAGGAAGACGGGCCGAACAATTCGGCCAGTTGGGCGGGGCTTCGCACCAGTTCGAATGCGATGATCGGCCCCGCGCCCTGGGTAGGCCCGCAGGCAGGAACGGGCGGAAAGCCCGTCGACGCCGCGAGCGTCGCCAGCCCGGCCACTGCGCACAGTCGCCAGGCCAGCGCGCCGGTCAGGCGGCCTCGGCCTCCTTGGCCTTCTTTGCGGCTTCGATCGCCTCGATCACGATCTTGCGTGCCTCTTCCGCATCGCCCCACTGGCCGATGCGCACCCATTTCTCGGACTCCAGGTCCTTGTAGTGCTTGAAGAAATGCTCGATCTGCTGGAGCACGATCGAGGGCAGGTCCTGCCGCTCGCCGATGTCCGAATAATAGGGGAAGGTCGAATCGACCGGCACGCAGACGAGCTTCTCGTCGCCGCCGGCCTCGTCCTCGAGCTTGAGCACGCCGATCGGGCGCGCGCGCACCACGCAGCCCGGCACGAAGGGCGAGCGCGCGATGACGAGCGCATCGAGCGGATCGCCATCGGGCGAGAGGGTGTGCGGCACGAAGCCGTAGTTCGCCGGATAGCGCATCGGCGTGTGCAGGATGCGGTCGACGAACAGCGCGCCGCTGGCCTTGTCGAACTCATATTTCACCGGCTCGCCGCCGACGGGAACCTCGATGATCACGTTGAGGCTGTTCGGCGGATCGTCACCCACCGGAATCAAATCGATACGCACGCTATGCTTTCCTTAAGCTGGGCGGTTGCGCCCCCCAGGCCGTTATTTCGGCTGGAGGAGCTTATCCAGGCCAGCCTCTCCTTCGGTTGTTTTCTCGAGGTGCGGATAGCGCAGGCCGTCATGATAGTCGATGGCCACGTCGCGATAGCGCGCGCCGCGTTTCAGGGTGAGCCGGATCGGGTCCTTCGTGCCCTTCGCCGCCTTCACCGCATCCTTCAGCTTGTCGCCGGTAAAGGCCTGGCCGTTCACCGCGACGACTTCGTCGGCAAGGGTGATGCCCGCGTCGAAGGCCGGGCTGCCCCACATCACGCCGGAAATGCCCTTGGGGCCGATCGACAGGCCCAGCGAATAGGAAAGGTCGGTGGCGGTCTTCGGCGTCGCCTTGTTGGGATGCTCGGTATAGACCAGCTTGTAGCCGTTGCGCTCGAAGCCCTTGAGCGGCGCCCGCTCGGAAACCTGGTTCACCCGCTCGTCGAGGAATTTCTTCCAGTCCCAGGGCACGACCTGGTTGAGCGTCGCGGCCACGTCGTCGAACGTGTAGGTCAGCTCGCCATAGTCGCCGTCGCGACCGCCGAAGAAGATGCGCGCGAAATCGTCGATCGACTTGGTGCCGCCGGATTTCTCCCGGAGGATGGAATCGGCTTCCATCCAGACCAGCAGGCCCTCGTTGTAATAATCCTCGCTGCGCTGCCAGCTCACCCAGCCCTTCGGCGCGCGCGGGCTGATGACGGGGTCGTTGGTGGTATCGACCAGCGGGCGCCAGGTGCGGCCCTGGCGATTGTCGAGCGTGGCGGCGATGTTGGCATAGGCGTCGAGCGTGTCGGCCTTGCTCACCAGCCCCGAGCGCGCCTGGAAGACATAGCCCCAGAACTGGGTCTGCCCCTCATAGACCCACAGCAGCGAGCCGCGCATCGGCACGCGATAGTCGGGGGTCCACAGGTCGGCGCCGCGGCGGAACTTGCCGTCCCAGCTATGGGTGTATTCGTGCGGCAGCAGGTTGCGGCTGGTCGCCTTCTCGTCCCATTTGGTGAAGAAGCCCAGGCCGGTGCCGTTCTCGGAGCTGCGGTGATGCTCCACGCCGATCCCGCCCAGCTCGTCGCTGATCGAGAACAGGAAGCGGTAATGGTCGTAATGCTCGACCCCGAAGGTCTTCACTGCCTGGTCGACCAGGTTCTTGAGCTTGTCGACCTGCTCGGGCGTGGCGGCCAGTTCCTCGGCCGTGTCGGCATAGGTCTCGACCGAGACGCGGTCGGTGAGCTTGAGCTGGCGGTAATAGCGGCCGGCGAGCACCGGCGAATCCATCAGCACGTCATAATTGGTCTTGTCATAGGTGTAGACGTTGCCGTTCACCCTGGCGTCCACCGCCGAGCTGGCGGTCCAGCCCTCGGGATAGGTCACCTTGGCCTGGATGGGCACGCGGCGGACGAAATAGCCGGCCGGATAGAGGCTGAGCGAGAAGAATTGCAGGCTCATCAGGTTGGGCGTCATCACGATGCGGCCCTGGTCCGCCACCGTGGCCGAGACGAAGTTGAAGCTCAGGTCCAGCTTCCTCACGCCCGCCGGCACGTCGATATGGAAGGCGAAGACGTCCACGGGATCGCGCTTCCACGGGATCACCTTGCCGTTGCCGCGGATCACCAGGCCGCCCAGCTTCTCGATCTCGCCGCGCGGGCCGTGCTTGCCGGGAATCCATTTCGGATAGAGCAGCACCATGTGCCCGCTCTTCGCGACCGGGATCGTCTCCTTCACGTTGAAGATGCCGCGCGCCACGTCGGTCGCGTCGATGTCGAGCGTCAGCGTGCCCGGATAGGGGATGTCGCGCGCATCGGGGATGGTGCTGGGATAGGGTGCGGTCTGCGCCGGCGCCGAATTCTGGGCCGTCGCGTTCTGGGCAAGGGCGGGGGCGGAGACGGAAGCGAGCAGGGCAGCTGCGGCGAGCGCACGGATCATGAGTGGAGCGACCTCTCTTCTGGAAGCGACGGGTCATAGGACTGCGCGGGCAGGCATGTAAATCTCCCTCTCTCCTTCAGGGGTGTGGGCCGGGGAGAGGGGCAGCGTCGCACCATCGGATATGCCCCTTTCCCCGACCCTCTCCCCGCCGGCGGGGAATGGGAGGTGCTAACGAGGCGCTAACCATTGTGCGCTAGCTGTTTCCGCCATGTATCACGATCCCCAGCTGGCGGCCGAGGCCAAGGCCGATCCGCGTCCCCGCTCGGCGGTGAGCACCGGCGTCGGCATGGCCGGGCTTGCCGGCATGGCGCTGTGGACCGCGATCGCCACGCTCTACCGGCTCGACGGGCCCTATAGCGCGCTGGTCAACGTCGTTGCCTGCGCGGTGCCGATGGTGCTCTGGTCGCTGCTGGTCGACAAGGTGCATCGGAACCCCTCGACGGGCATCGACTGGTCCTCGAAGCGCACGCTCAAGGACACGCTCGACGTCTCGGTCACCAAGCTCACCGGCCTGTGGCTCACCTGGGGCGGGATCGCGCTGATCTACGCCACCTTCCCCTTCTGGTGGAGCGGGCGCTACGCCAATTTCGCCTGGTCGATCTGGTGCATCGAGATGGCGGCGCCGGCGCTGTTCCTGCTCTCCATCCCCTATGTGCTGTGGCTCGACCGCAAGCTGGTGCAGCCCCGGGACGGGGCCTGGCATCTCGGCGCGTGGCTGATGGGGCTGAAGGAGCCGATCGATCATGGCGCCATCCACAACCATCTGCGCAGCTGGGCGGTGAAGGGCTTCTTCCTGGCCTTCATGCTTTCGATCGTGCCGCCCAATTTCGCCGATTTCGTCGGCTGGAACTTCGATCGCATGTTCGAGAGCCCGGCAGTGATCGCGAACTATTGCATCGCCTTCATGTTCGTGATCGACGTCGCCTTCGCCACGGCCGGCTACATCCTGACGATGCGGCCGCTCGATTCGCACATCCGGACCGCCACGCCTCTTGCCGCGGGCTGGACCGCGGCGCTGATCTGCTATCCGCCGTTCGTGCTGATGAACGAGGGCGGCGTGCTCGATTATCACCAGGGCAGCGCCGACTGGACCTGGTGGTTCGCCGGCCATCCCTGGATCCTGGGCGGCCTCGGCGCGGTGCTGGTGGTGCTGACCGGCATCTATGCCTGGGCGACGATCGCCTTCGGCCTGCGCTTCTCGAACCTGACGCATCGCGGCATCCTGACCCATGGGCCCTATGCCTGGAGCCGCCATCCGGCCTATCTCTCCAAGAACCTGTTCTGGTGGCTCTCGGGCCTGCCCTTCCTGGCCACTACCGGCTGGGCGGAGGGGCTGCGCAACGCCGCGATCATGGCGGTGGTGAGCGGCATCTATTATTGGCGCGCGCGCACCGAGGAAGAGCATCTGGGCTCCGATCCCGCCTATCAGGAATACAGCGCCTGGATGCAGCGCAACGCGCCCGTGCCCAGGTTTTTCGCGTGGGTGGGGGGCAAGCTGCGCGCGGCCTGAGCGCGCCTCTCGTCACCAGTCCCCGGCCGCCCCCATCCATAGCGCCACCGCCGCCGCCGCCGCGGTCTCGGCCCGCAAGATCCGCGGCCCGAGTGAAATCCCGACCGCCCGGGAATGCGCCTTGATCGCCGCGCGCTCGGCATCGTCGAACCCGCCCTCGGGCCCGACCAGGATCGCCGCGGGTCCCGGATGCGCGCGCATCGCTTCGATCGCCGGCACGCCGCCCGCTTCGTCCGCGAAGAACAGCGTGCGCGCCTCGGGCCAGTCGCGGAGCAACGCGGGCAGCTTCACCATTTCGTCGAGCGCCGGCAGCGCGGTGCGGCCGCACTGCTCGGCCGCTTCGATCATGTGCACGCGCAGCCGCTCGAGATTGAGCTTGTCGACCACGCTGCGCCGCGTCAGCACCGGCACCAGCCGGTCGACGCCCAGTTCGCACGCCTTCTCGGCGATCCAGTCGATCCGCCCCTTCTTGATCGGCGCGGCGCATAGCCACAGATCGGGCACCGCCTCGCGCTCGCGCAGCAGGTCGGTGACTTCCAGGATCAGGTCGCGCTTGCCGATCTGCCGCGCCACCCCGGCCCATTCGCCGGTGCGATCGTCGAACAGCTTGATCGCCTCGCCGAGTTTGATCCGCATCACCGCGATCAGATAATGGGCCTGCGCGCCGTCGATGCGGATCTCGCCGGGGGAGAGCGTGGCCTCGACGAACAGGCGCGGAGCGGATTGGGGCGGCCAGGCGGGCGTAGCGGGCATGGACTCGCTCTAGCGCCCGCGCTGCGCTCCCGTCACTCCCCCATGCCGTCCATGCCGCCGCCGGGAGTCATCCCGCCGCCGCCGCCGCCGAAGCCGCCGCCGCCGTGCCGGCCGCCGCCACGCCGGCCCATGCCGCCCCGACCGCCGCCACCGCGCTTGCCCTGCCTGAAGCTGGGCGGGGAGAGCTTGGGCAGTTCGGATTTCTCCAGCTTGCCATCGCCATTCTTGTCGAGCATCGCGAAGCGCTTGTCGGCGGCGATGCGGAATTCGCGCGCATCCACCCCGCGATCGAAATTGGTGTCGGCGACGATCACCGGCTCGGGATAGTTGAAATAGCCGAAGCGCGCCGCGCCCTGCGGCACATAGACGGGCCTCTTCGCCGGTGCGTCCGAATCGCCGGTGCTGGGCGGCGCTTCCTCGGGCCCGGCATTGCCGACGCTGATCATCGGCGCGATCTGCGTCTCGTAGATCTCGATCTCGTCCGGATCGATCTCGCCGTCCTTGTTCTTGTCGAGAATCGCGAAAAAGCGTGCCGCATCGGCTTCCATCTCTTCCACGGTGAGCACGCCGTCATGGTTGGTGTCGGCCTGGTCGAACCAGATATTGGGCGCGTCATGCCCGCGGAACGGCTCGCCCATCGGGCTGATGAAGAAACCGGGCGGATCGTCGGCCAGGGCGGGCGTGGCGATCGCGGCGAGCGTCAGGCTGGCGAAGAGGAGGCGCATCGGATGTTTCCAGGGTGAAATGGTTCCACCATGCCCCTGTACTCCGATTGTCGCAAAATTATGCCAGATTGTTGCGGGCTTGATCTTTGCCGCGCCTGCGCGGAGGACGGGCCATGGCCGAGGCGCAGCAGCAGATCGTTCCCGATACCGAGCATCGCGGGCTGGTGGGCCTGCTTCCCGCCGGCTGGCGGCCCTATGCGCTGCTTGCCCGCTTCGACCGGCCGATCGGCTGGTGGCTGCTCTTCTGGCCCGGCGCCTGGGCGGTCGCGCTTTCGGGCGGCGCGGTCCGCCAATGGGAGCTGATCCTGTGGCTGCTGCTCGGCAGCATCGCGATGCGCGGCGCGGGCTGCGTCTATAACGATATCGTCGATCGCGACCTGGACCGGCAGGTGGCGCGGACCCGCAGCCGTCCGGTGGCGAGCGGCGCGGTGTCGGTGAAGGCGGCTGCGGCATGGCTCGCCATGCTCTGCCTGGTCGGGCTGGTCGTCTGGTTCCAGCTCCACTGGCCCGCCCGGCTGGTCGCGCTCGCCAGCATCGCGCCGGTCGCCGCCTATCCCTTCATGAAGCGGATCACCTGGTGGCCCCAGGCCTGGCTCGGCCTCGTCTTCTCCTGGGCCGCGCTGGTCGGTTGGGTGGAGATCGGCAGCCAGCCGCTGCCGCCGCTCGCGCTGCTCTATGCCGGCTGCATCGCCTGGGTGATCGGCTATGACACGATCTATGCGGTGCAGGACATCGAGGACGATGCGCTGGTCGGGGTGCGTTCCTCGGCCCGCGCGATGGGCAGCCATGTCCGCGGCGGCGTTTCGCTCTTCTACCTTGCCGCGCTCGGTTGCTGGGGCGCGGCGATCTGGCAGCTCCGCCCCGACCCGCTCGCGCTGGCCGCGCTGCTGCCCATGGCGCTCCACCTGGGCTGGCAGGTCGCGACGCTCGATCCGCAGGACGGCGCCAACGCGCTCGCCCGCTTCCGCGCGAACCGCAATGCGGGCCTCCTGATGTTCGCCGCGTGCCTCGTCGTGGGCCAGACGCTTTGACGTTGCGCCCGCGCATACCTAAGTCGGCGCGATGCTGACCATATCCGAAGCCTGTGAACGCGCCGCCGATGCCGTTGCACGGGCGCGCGCCGCGGGCGCCGACGCCGCCGATGCCGTGTTTGCCGCCGACAGTTCGCAATCGGTCTCGGTGCGCATGGGGGCGCTCGAGGACGTCGAGCGCTCGGAGAGCGAGGAGCTCGGCCTGCGCGTCTTCATCGGGCATCGCTCGGCCAGCGTCTCCACCTCCGATCTCAGCGCCGCGGCGATGGACATGCTCGTCGAGCGTGTCGTCGCCATGGCTCGCGAGGCGCCCGAGGACAAATGGGCCGGCCTGGCGCCCGGGGACCGGCTGCTCCACGGCAGCGCGCCGATGCTCGACCTCGACGACGGCGCCCGCGTCGATCCGCCCAGCCTCAGGGAACGTGCCCGCCGCGCCGAGGAAGCGGCGCGCGGCGTGCCGGGCGTCACCAACAGCGAGGGCGCCAGCGCGGGCGCCTCGCGCGCGGTGATGACGCTCGCCACCAGCCACGGCTTCACCGGCGGCTATGCCCAGACCAGCCACGGCCTCTCGGCCAGCGTGCTCGCCGGCGCGGGCGGCGGGATGGAGCGCGACTATGCGCATCATTCCGCCCGGCACGCCGCGCTGCTCGAGGCGCCCGAGGCGATCGGCCGGCTGGCCGGCGAGCGTGCGGTCGCCCGGCTCGATCCGGCCAGGATCCCCAGCGGCACGATGCCGGTGGTGTTCGATCGCCGCGTCTCGGCGGGGCTGATCGGCCATTTCCTCGGCGCGATCGGCGGCGCGGCGATCACGCGCAAGACCAGCTTCCTGCTCGACCGGCTCGGCCAGCAGGTCTTCGCCAAGGGCGTGACGATCTGCGACGATCCCCATCGCCCGCGCGGCTTGCGCTCGCGCCCGTTCGATGGCGAGGGCCTGCCCGTCCAACCGGTGAAGCTGGTCGATGCCGGCATGCTGGAGACCTGGCTGCTCGACAGCGCCTCGGCGCGCCAGCTGGGCCTGGAGCCCACCGGCCATGCCGCGCGCGGCATCGGTGGCGCACCGGGCGTCGCGCCTTCCAACCTCTATATGGAGGCTGGCCATATCCCTGCCGAGACGCTGGTCGGCGAGATCGATCATGGCATCCTCGTCACCGAACTGATCGGCCAGGGCGTCAACGGCGTGACCGGCGACTATAGCCGCGGCGCCGCCGGCTTCCTGATCGAGAAGGGCGAGATCACGCGTCCGGTCTCCGAGATCACCATCGCGGGCAATCTGAAGGACATGTTCCTCGCGCTCACGCCGGCCAGCGACCTCGAGTTCCGCTACGGGATCAACGCGCCGACCCTTCGCATCGACGGGATGACGATCGCCGGTGCCTGAGCCCGGCCTCGCCTCCCGGGTCGCGGCGATCGCCGCCGAGGCGGGGCGCCTCGCCATGGCGCGCTGGGAGACGGAGTTCCGGCGCTGGGAGAAAGTGCCCGGCAGCCCGGTCTGCGACGTCGACCTGGAAGTCGACGCGCTGCTGCGCCAGCGGCTGGGCGCGCTGCTGCCCGATGCCGGCTGGCTTTCCGAGGAGACGGCGGACGATCGCGCGCGCCTCTCGGCCCGCCGCGTCTGGGTGGTCGATCCGATCGACGGCACCCGCGACTATCTGCGCCACCGTCCTGGCTGGGCCGTTTCGGTCGCGCTGGTGGAGGACGGGGCGCCGGTGATCGGCGTGCTCGACGCGCCGGCGCGCAGCGAGCGCTGGACCGCGGAAGCCGGCAAGGGCGCGTGGCGCGGCGACGCGCGGCTCCATGTCGCCGCGCGCGACAGGCTGGCCGGCGCACGCGTCCCCGCCGATCAGCTGCCCAAGGTCGACAGCGACCTGGTCATGGTCGCCAAGCCCAATTCGATCGCGCTGCGTATCGCGATGGTCGCGGCGGGCGAGGCCGACCTGCTCGCCACGATCCGCTGGGGCAATGAATGGGACGTCGCCGCCGCCGTCCTCATCGCGCGCGAGGCGGGGGCGGCGATCACCGATGCGCTCGGCCGCCCGCTCGCCTTCAACACGCCGAGCGGCCAGGCATTCGGCGTCCTGGCCAGTGCGCCGGGCATCCATGCCGCCGCGGTGGAGCGGCTCGCCGATCGCGCGCGGGACGTGCTGAAGGCCTAGCGCTTCGCCACTGCGATCAGCGCCGTCGACGGGATCGGCAGCACCGCGCGTTCCCCCGCCATCCGCCGTACCTCGGCGACCACTTCCGTCCGCTGCGCGTCGTCGAGCGCCACCCAGTCCGGGCTCATCCCGAACAGCGCCTCCGGCGTGTCGAGCTGGCGCACGTCCAGTTCGAAATCATGCACCACCGTGTCGATCGCCGGCGCCTGGAACCCGGCATCGGCCATCGCCGCCGACAGCCATTCGGGATCGCCCAGCGCCACCGCGCCCTCGGGCAGCTTCGTCTTGCCGTCGAGCTTCGGGAACAGCCGCCTGCGGATCTGCGAGAGCAGCAGGAAAGTCGCCGCGCCTTCGCTGCGCCAGGTGGCGAGCACACCCAGGCCGCCGGGCCGAGTGACGCGGGCCATCTCGGCCAGCCCCTTGCGCCAGTCGGGGAACATGATGACGCCGAATATCGAGAAGGCGGCGTCGAACCCCGCGTCGGGCAGGTCGAGCGCCTGCCCGTCCATCACCTTCGCCTCGACATTGGCCGGGGCCGACGCGGCGATCCGCGCGACCATGCCGGGCGAGAAATCGGTGGCGAGGACCTGCGCGCCCGTCCGCGCCGCGGCAAGCGCCAGCGCGCCGGCCCCCGCAGCCACGTCGAGCACGCGCATGTCCGGCGTCAGCGTCACTCGCGCCAGCGCCTCCTCGGCGAAACGCGACGTGAAGGGGTGGGCAGTGCGCTCGTAATGGGTGGCGGCTTCGTCCCAATGCGCGGGGTTCTCGTGCTTCTGCTCGGTCATTATCTGCCTTTCGCGAATCATGTAACATGATAAGTATCGTGAAATGGCGCGCTTGCCAATCGCGTGCGGCGGCCCGAGGAAAGCAGGATGCGAAAGGACAGCCGCCTCTCCCGGATGCTCCATGTGCTGCTCCACATGGCGCGGCATGACGGGCCGATGACGTCGGAGCACATCGCGAAGATGCTCCAGACCAATCCGGTGGTGGTGCGCCGGACGATGGCGGGCTTGCGCGACGCCGGTTACGTCAGCTCGGAAAAGGGCCATGGCGGCGGCTGGGTGATCGCCGCCGACCTGGAGAAGGTCTCGCTGCTCGACATCCACCGCGCGGTGGGCGGCCCGAGCCTGTTCGCGATCGGGGCCGAGCACGACAACCCCGCCTGCGCGGTCGAGCGGGCAGTCAACGGGGCGCTGGAGGACGCATTGCGCGAAGCGGAAGCGCTGCTGGTCGCGCGGCTCGGCGCGGTGAATCTCGCCGCGCTGGCGCGCAGCTTCGATGCGCAGTGCGTCGCTGGCGGCTGGAACGCCGGGACCGGTGACGCATATGGGCCCCCGACCTAGGATCGAGACTCGTTCAGCAAACCTCGTCATCCCCGCCCGCGCGGGGATGACGAAGGAAAATCAAATACTTGTTTGGGTCCTCGGCCTAGCCTTCGTCGCCCTGATATTTGATCTGCAGATAGCGTCCCCGCGTCGCCAGCGCGTCGAGGTCGCCCTGCGCCAGCTGCGAGGTCATCTCGGCGATCTCGTCGTCGATCAGCTGCAGGCCCTGGGCCAGCTGCTGGTCCGGCGTCAGCCCGTTGCGCTCCACGCGGCGCAGCGGCTCGGGCACGCGCTGATAGCCCTTGACCAGCTCGGGCAGCTGCTCGCCCACCAGCTTGCGCACTTCGACTGCCGCTGGACTATGTTCGTCCAGCGCGGCGAGCTGGGGTGTCAGCGTCTCCAGCTTCACCCCGATCGAATCGACCAGGCCGCGCACCGGCGAGGGCAGGGCCGGGCGCTGCGTCTCGAGCCAGCGCTCGGTGCTGCGCGGCAGGGCCTTGAGCGGGATCTCGGCCAGCTTCTCGACATTCACGGGCGCGCTTGCCGGCATCAGCGCGAACAGCAGCGTGGCCGCGACCAGCAGCAGCGCCACCAGCATCGCGCCCATCATGCCGAGCGGCGCCACTGCCAGCCCGAAGACGATCGCGCCGGCCAGGATCAGCCCGTCCGCCGCCGCGATCCGCCCGATCCGGCGGACCACTTCGGTTTCCCGGTGCTGGCGGTTGCGGCCGGACACGGCCAGATCGGTGCGCGCGCGCACGCGATCGAGCGTGCCTCCGATCCGGTTCAGTTCGCGATCGACATCGGTGGGCACGGCCTACATCGCCTCCAGCTTGAACGTCTCCGCCCCGCCCGCGACCTGGTTCTGCGCCGCCCCTTCGGCCCGGGCGATATAGCCCTTCGACTTCTCGACTTCGTTCGACAGCGTGTTGACCGTGGTCTTCATGCTGTCGAGCGCCTTGAGCTTGAACGTGTCGATCGCGTCCATCGTGTCATAGATGTTCTGGAACGCGCGCTGCAGCGTCTCCACCGGGATCGTCGAGTTCGCCGCCTGTTCGTGGATCGCGGCCGACTGGCTCTTGAGCAGCGCGCCGGTCGAATCGATCAGCCCCGCGGTGGTGCTGTTCAGCGCGGTGATCTGGTCGAGCACCAGCTTCTGGTTGGTCAGCGCCTGTGCCACGGTGACGGCGGTGCGCAATGCCGAGACCGTGGTGGTGGAAGCGCGGTCGACGCCCTTCACCAGCTCGACATTGTTCTTCTTGACCAGGTCGAGCGCCAGATAGCCCTGCACCGTCACCGCCATCTGGGTGAGCAGATCCTGGGTGCGCTGGCGGACATAGAAGAGCGCGGTCTCGCGCAGCGCCTTGGCCTTGGCGGGATCGGTATGGTCCAGCTCGTTGGCCTTGTCCTCGATCTTCGCGTCCATCGCCTTGGACAGATAGATCATCTGTTCCAGCCGGCCCATCGCGGCCCACAGGTTGGTCCGCTCGGTATCGATCGCGGCATTGTCCATCAGCAGCTCGTCCTTGCCGTTGGACAGGCTCTTGAGGATGCCGTTGATATGGGTCTGCGACGACTGGTACTTGCGGAAATATTGCTGCATCCCGCCGCCGAACAGCTTCGACAGGAAGCCCTGGCTCCCGCCGATCAGCTTGCCGTTCTGGCTGGGGTCGAGCTCCTCCACCTTCTTGCGCAGCGCGAGCAGGTCGGCGCCGACGCCGTCATTGCCCATCGCCTTGACCGGGCGATCGAGGAAGCGGTTGGACTGGCCCGCCGCGTCGCGGATCTCCTTCTGCCCCATCGCCGCGATCGCATCGACGCGCTTGCCGAACTCGGGCGAGTTGACGTCCTGCGCGACGAGATCGTCGATGAAGCTGTCGACCCGCGCCTCCAGCTCGGACTTCTTGCCGTCGTCCACCGGCACCAGTCCCGCCGCCTTTTCGGGCGCGACGGCCTTTACCGGCTCGGGCGGGGTGAGCACCAGATCCTGTTCGGCCACCGCAGTCTCGCTCGCCATTCCCACGTCTCCAAACTGTCCGGCCCCCAGCATAGGATCATCCGGACGGCAAACCAACTGTGTGATTTATGTAATACACCTGGGCGCCTGCGCCAAGGGCCAAGCCCCTGGCTCAGCGGCTTTCGCTCTTCACCAGGCTCGAGCGATAGATCTGCTCGCCATTGCGCAGCACGGTGAGCTGGCAGCCATTTTGCGGCTCGCTCTCGCCCGCGCAGAAGCGCGCGCCCTCGGCCGCGCCGCTGGCGGCCGTGGCGGTGGCGCCCTTGGCGGCGGAGAGGCGCACCGGTTCGCCCGATCCGGCCACCAGCACATGGCAGGTGCCGCTGCTCGAATCGCGGCAGTTGAGCAGCAGCTTGCCGGTGGCGAAGTCGGCATCGAGCACCAGGCTGATATTGCGCTTCTCGGTCTTGCCCGAACAGCCCGCGAGCAGCACCAGCGCCAGCAGCACACCCTTGTTCATCATGATCTCCTTCGCCGCCAGCATAGCGCGGTTTCGCGCCCGAAATAGCCGGCACGACGATCGCCGGGCGGCATTCCGTTCATCCGCCGGTCAGCCTTTGCGGCGATACATCGGGGCGGGCACGGAAAAGGGGATCTTCATGCACCATTGGTTGCGCATCGCGGCGCTGCCCGTCCTGCTCGCGCTCGGCGCGGCCTCGGCGGCGCCCGCGCCCGCGATATCCTATGAACTCGCGCCGGTGCTGCAGGGCGATGCGATCGCCGCGCTCGAAGTCACGATCCGGCTGCGCGCCGACAAATCGGGCGTCACTACGCTCGATTGGGCCGATGGCTGGGCCGGCGAGGACAAGCTCGGCCAATGGGCGCGCGACATCCGCATCCAGGGCGGCACGTCCGCCACCCCGGCGCCGCATGGCGGGCGCATCGTCCGTTCCGCCCCGGGCGCGCCGCTGGTCATGCGCTATCGGATCGTCTCTGCCTATGACGCGGATCCCAGCGTGGCGGACAGCGAGCAGGCCCGTCCGGTCGTGCGCCCCGGCTGGTTCTATTCGGTGGGCGAGATCCTCTATGCCCGCCCCGTCGGGCGCGACGATGCGCCGGCCCGCTTCGCCTGGAAGGGGCCCGCCGGCATCGGCTTCGCCTCGGATACCGAGCATTCGACCGGCCTTGGCGGCCGCCCCCGCAGCGTGGGCGACATCCTCGAGAGCATCGCGATCGGCGGGCGCGATCTCTCCGTCACCACCATCATGGTGAAGGGCGCGCCCGTCCGCGTCGCGCATGTCGGCCGCTTCGGCTTCGACGTCCGGGCGTTCGACCGGCTGGCCGGCGAAGTGGTGGCGGTCGAGCGCGACTTCTGGCGCGAGACCGGCGCCGGCCCCTTCCTGATCACGGCGATCCCGCTGGCGTCGATGCCCGGGCGGCTAAGCTATGGCGGCACCGGCCGCAGCGACGCCTTCGCCACCTGGATCGACCGCGACGCGCCGCTCTCCGGCCTGGGCTGGCTGCTCGCGCACGAATATTTCCACAGCTGGAATGCGCGCCAGCTCGGCCGCTTCCCCGAAACGGCCGAGGCCGAGGCCTATTGGCTGAGCGAGGGCTTCACCGATTTCTATGCGCGCCGGCTGATGCTGCGCGCCGGCCTGTGGACGCCGGAGAAGTTCGCCGCCGACTGGAACGAGATGCTGCGCGCCTATGCCGCCTCGTCCTTCCGGACCGCCGGCAATGTCGAGGCCGCCGCCAAGTTCTGGACCGGCGGCCAGGATGCGGAGAAGATCCCCTATCAGCGCGGATCGATGCTCGCCGCGCTATGGGACCGGCAGCTCCAGGCGAAGGGACTGGGGGATCTCGACACGGTGCTGCGCGCCCAGCGCGACCGGTTGCGCGGCGCGGCGGAACTGCCCCGGCTTACCGACGCGTTCGCTGCGGAGATGGACCGTGCGGGGCTCGATATCCGCCCCGACGTCGATCGCTATCTGGCGCGCGGCGAGCCGCTGTTCCTGCCCGAGGACGCCTTCGGCGCCTGCGCCCGGCTGGTCACCGCCGATGTGCCGGTGTTCGATCGCGGCTGGGACAATGCCGCCACGCAAAGGGCCGGCAACGTGCTCACCGGCGTCGATCCCGCTTCCAACGCCTATGCCGCCGGGCTGCGCGACGGGATGAAGATCCTGCGGCGCACCGCCGGCGAGCCGGGCAATTCGACGGTGGATTTCGTGGTGGAAGTGCAGGACGGCGCGACGAAGCGCAGCGTCACCTTCCGCCCGGCCGGCGGGAAGACGCTGCGCACCCAGCAGATCGTCCTCGATTCGGCGCGCTTCGCTGCCGAGCCGGAGACGTGCAAGGCGGCGCTGGCCGGATAGGACGGCCCCGGGGCTATCCGCGCGGCCGCGCCTCATAGCGCATCGCGCCGATGTCGTTGCCTTCGGTGTCGAGGAAGCGGATCAGCGTGCCGACCGTCGGAATCACGGCGCGCGGCAGGGTGATCGTGCCGCCATGCGCGACGACGCGCTCGGCCACCGCGTCGACATCGTCGACCGCGAAGGTCGGCTCGATCCCGTTCAGTCCCTCGCCGCTGCGCGGAACATGCCGCTTGTGCATCAGCCCCTGCACGCCCGGCGCATCCGCGTCGCCGGTATGGATCAGGTAGAAGCCCGGCGGGCCCCAGGGCTCGAATTCCCAGCCGAACACCGCTTCGTAGAAGCTGCGGGCGCGATCGACATCGTCGACATGGAGGGCGAAGGAAGCAAGGTTGGCGGGCATCGGCATCGCTCCGGCATCGGGGAGGGCATGGCGGGATTGTGTCGCGCTCGCGCCTTCGCCGCAATCCCGCTATAACGGCGCATGATGTCGCGAATCCGGCGCAGCGTGGCCGACGAGCCCTTTCTGCTGATCCGCACGGCGGCGAGCGACCATCATGCCGGCGAGGCGATCCCGCCGCATGCGCATGACTGGCACCAGCTGGTCCATGCCGCTGCCGGGATGATGGAGATCTGGACCGAGCGGGGTTCGTGGATCGCGCCCAGCGGCCGGGCGGTGTGGGTGCCGGCGGGCGTGCGGCACGGCATCCGCTTTGCCGCGGCGAGCACGCTCCGCACCCTCTATCTCCAGCCGGAATGGGCGCAGGGGCTGCCGCGCGACTGCGTGGCCGTCACGGTGTCGCCGCTGCTGCGCGAGCTGGTGCTGCGGGCCGTGGCCTGGGGGATGCTCGACGGCCGCCGCCCCGCCGAAGCGGCAGTGGCGCTGCTGGTCCGCGAGGAATTCCGGCGCTCCGATACGCCGCCCTTCGATCTGCCCGAGCCGGCCAGCCAGGCGATGCGGCGCGCCGCCGATCTGGCCCGCAGGGGCAGGCGCGGGCCGGAGATCGCGACGGCGACCGGCATGAGCCTGCGCGCGCTCGAGCGCCGCTTCCGATCGGAAACCGGCCTGAGCCTGGGCCGCTGGCGCCGCCATGCGCTGCTGCTGGCCGCGATGGAACGGCTTGGCGCGGGCGAGCCGGTCAAGTCGGTTGCCGCCCATGCCGGTTTCGCCACGCCCAGCGCCTTCGTCGCCGCCTTCCGCGCCGCATTCGGCGAGACGCCGGGATGCTATTTCAGCCTGCCGCCCGCGCGTTCCTGAGCGCCGTGCCCCACCAGGCCAGCTCGTCGAACAGATGGTTCAGCCGTGCGCCTTCGCGCGTGTCCGCGGCGAAGCGGCCGCCCTCGCGCCGGTTCCACACGCCCTGCAGGTGGAGCGCCCCTTCCAGCGGCGCCATCTGCAGCTCGCGCGAGACCATGGTGAGCTGCTCCACCGCACGCGCGCCGCCCATGCCGCCATAGGCGACGAAGGCCACCGGCTTGCGGTTCCATTCGGCATAGACGGTGTCGAGCGCGTTCTTGAGCACCGCGGGGATGCCGTGATTATATTCGGGCGCGATCAGGATGAAGCCGTCGGCGCTCGCCACCTTCTCGCCCCAGGCGATCTGCTTGGCGTCGGCATAGTCGCCCGCCGCGGGCGGCTTGGGATGAGGATAGAAGGGCAGGTCCCATTGCTTCAGGTCGATCAGCTCGCAGTCGAGATCGTCGCGATCCGCATCCGCCGCGCCCATCACCCAGTTGCCGATCGGCTCCGCCACCCGTCCCTCGCGGACAGATCCGAGGATGACGAGGATCTTCAGCTTTTGCGTCATTGTCTTCCCTTCGTGCATGCCGCGCTGCCCGGCGCGGCGCCTTTGCGGTTCAGGATGGCCGATGCGCGCGCGTGCTCCAACCACCCATTTGGCGCCCCCTTCCGGCGATCGCCGCCCGCGCCCGGCGCGCCGCCGCCGTCGCGCGCGATGGGGCAGGGGGCCTTGCGACCCTCCGCTGCCGGTCGCTCCCGCCCGGGCGCGGGGAGAGGCAACGGAGTCAATGCCTTCGTCCGGCGGGCTGCCGAATCACCGGGCTTCCCGCAACGCACAAATTGCTGTACGGGCCCGCCAACTTCTTTCCAGGAAAGCACCATGAACCTCCGCAACGTGGCGATCATCGCCCACGTCGACCACGGCAAGACCACGCTCGTCGACCAGCTCTTCCGCCAGTCCGGCACCTTCCGCGACAACCAGCGCGTCGAAGAGCGCGCGATGGATTCGAACGACCTCGAAAAGGAGCGCGGCATCACCATCCTGGCGAAGCCGACCTCGGTCGAGTGGGCGCCTCCGGGCGGCGGCGAGCCGGTTCGCATCAACATCGTCGACACCCCGGGTCACGCGGACTTCGGCGGCGAGGTGGAGCGCATCCTCTCGATGGTCGACGGCGTGATCCTGCTGGTCGATTCGTCGGAAGGCGCGATGCCGCAGACCAAGTTCGTCACCGGCAAGGCGCTCAAGCTCGGCCTGCGCCCGATCGTGGTCGTCAACAAGATCGACCGTTCGGACGCGCGCGTGCAGGAAGTGCTCGACGAGGTGTTCGACCTGTTCGTCACGCTCGAGGCCAATGACGAGCAGCTCGACTTCCCGGTGCTCTACGCCTCGGGCCGCAACGGCTATGCCTCGGACGACGCCGATGCGCGCGAAGGCACGCTGCAGCCGCTGTTCGAGAAGATCGTCGAGCATGTGCCGCCGCCCGCGCTCGACCAGGACGCGCCGTTCAGCTTCCTCGTGACGCTGCTCGACCGCGACAATTTCCTCGGCCGCATCCTCACCGGCCGCGTCCAGTCGGGCACGGTCAAGCTCAACCAGCCGATCCATGCGCTCGATGCCGAGGGCAAGGTGATCGAGACCGGCCGTGCCTCGAAGATCATGACCTTCCAGGGCCTGGAGCGCGTGCCGACCGACGAAGCCAGGGCGGGCGACATCATCTCGCTGGCCGGCCTGACGGTGGCCACCGTGTCGAACACCATCGCGGACACGTCGGTCAGCACGCCGATCCAGGCGCAGCCGATCGACCCGCCGACGCTGTCGATGCGCTTCGCCGTCAACGATTCGCCGATGGCGGGCCGCGAGGGCAGCAAGGTGACGTCGCGCATGATCCGCGACCGCCTCGAGCGCGAAGCCGAGAGCAATGTCGCGATCAAGGTCACCGAGAGCGAGGACAAGGACTCGTTCGAAGTCGCCGGCCGCGGCGAACTCCAGCTCGGCGTGCTGATCGAGACGATGCGCCGCGAGGGCTTCGAGCTCGGCATCAGCCGCCCGCGCGTGCTGTTCGGCGAGGACGAGAGCGGCAAGAAGACCGAGCCGTACGAAACCGTCGTGATCGACGTGGACGACGAATTCTCGGGCACGGTCGTCGACAAGATGAACCAGCGCAAGGCCGAGATGACCGATATGCGCCCCTCGGGTGGCGGCAAGACCCGCATCACCTTCTCGGCGCCCTCGCGCGGCCTGATCGGCTATCATGGCGAGTTCCTGTCGGACACCCGCGGCACCGGCATCATGAACCGCCTGTTCGAGAAATACGGCCCCCACAAGGGCAATATCGAAGGCCGCAAGAACGGCGTGCTGATCTCGAACGGCAATGGCGAGGCGCAGAGCTATGCCCTGGGCCCGCTCGAGGAGCGCGGCATCCTGTTCGTCGGCCATGGCGAGGCCCTGTATGAGGGCATGATCGTCGGCGAGAACGCCAAGACGGAAGACCTTGAGGTCAATCCGATGAAGGCGAAGCAGCTCACCAACTTCCGCGCCTCGGGCGGCAAGGACGACGCCGTCCGCCTGACCCCGCCGAAGAAGATGACGCTGGAGCAGGCGATCGCGTACATCGACGATGACGAGATGGTCGAGGTGACGCCCACCAAGATCCGCCTGCGCAAGCGCCACCTCGATCCGCACGAGCGCAAGCGCGCCTCGCGGGCGAAGCACGCCGCTTAAGACCTTTCCTGCAGGCACCGATCTGTGTTTAGCTCCGTCCGGTCCCCAATGGATCGGGCGGAGTTTTCATGGGCCTCGTTCGCGGGGCGACATCGTGGGATCGGGGGCGTGATGGAGTTGTTGCTTCGGCCGTGGAAACTCTACGCCGATTCCAACGGGCGTTCGCGCCGTGCGGAATTCTGGCTCTTCTATCTGGTGAAATACGGCCCGCTGCTCCTGGCCGGGATGCTCATGGCCGCTTTCGATTCGCGCGTGGGCGACAATCGTGCCGATGTCGATGCACTGGTTGGAACGGCCGGGATCATCATACTCGTCTGGCTGCTTGCGACGTTCGTGCCCTCGATCGTCCTGCTCGCCCGCCGGCTGCATGATTTCGACGCCAGCGGCAAATGGGCTTGGACGACTTTCGTCCCGTATCTCGGGTTCCTCGCCGTGATCGTGATCGGCCTGATTCCGGGAACCAAGGGCGAGAATGAGAAGGGCGAGGATCCGCGCGACCTGGATGCGAACGCGATGGCCGAGGTCTTCGAGTGATTTGGGGGGCGGGGCTTTCCAACGGACGGATATCTATGATTAGCTCCGTCTCGTCCCAGTAGGTCGGACGGAGTTCTCTATGCTGCTCACGGTGCTGGCCCTGATCGCCGCGCAGGAAGCGCCGGGCACGGTCAACCAGCCGAAACAGGGTGCGGACGGCAAGCAGAGCTGGTCGATCCTCAACGATCCCTGCTCCAGCGGCCCGCCGCGCAAGCCGGACGAGATCGTGGTCTGCGGCCAGGGCGTCGATTCCGTTCCCCGCCTGCCGCTCCCCGGCGAGCGCGGTCCGCCCGACCGGCCGATGCCGAGCAATCCGGACGTGAGCGGCATCGGCGCGCTCAACGCCTCGATCGCGCCCTGCGCCACCCGGTCCGAAGGCTGCACGACGGGCATCAATATCCTCGGCATGGGCACGGCCCTGATCCGCGGCGTGGGCAAGCTGGTCGACCCGAACAGCTGCTGCGAGGAGCCGGGCGAGGCGACCAACCCGGTCAAGCTGATCGGCGATGCAATTGGCGGGGTGGGGCGCAGCTTCAAGAAGAAACCCGACAAGGCCGGCCGCGTCGCCATCCCGCTCGACGACCTGCCGCCGCCCGAGCCGCGCCGGCTGCGCGATCTCGAGGTCCGCCTGCCGCTGCCTTGACCTTTGCTACCGGTGTCATCTAGCGTCCACTCCTGAGCGACATCGGGGGAGGATTGGATGCGAGGGGCTATGTTCGCCGGTTTGGCACTGGCGCTGTCGGCCGGCGCGGCACAGGCGCAGACTGCCCCGCAGGACCGCCCCCCGGCGGTGCCGATCAAGGCGTCGAAGATCATCCTGGTCGGCGATTCCACCACTCAGGTGCTGTCGGGCTGGGGCGGCAGCTTCTGCGCCTATCACGTCATCAGTTTCGCCGCCTGCGTGAACCTCGCCCGGGGCGGGCGCAGCACCTATAGCTACCGGGCCGAGGGCAGCTGGGACCTGGCACTGGCCGAGATGAAGACGCGCGGCTTCGCGAAGACCTGGGTGCTCATCCAGTTCGGCCATAACGACCAGCCGGGCAAGCCGGGCCGCTCGACCGATCTCGCCACCGAATTCCCGGCGAACCTGCGCCTCTATGTCCAGGAGGCCCGCGCCGCCGGCGCCGAACCGGTCCTTCTCACGCCGCTCACCCGGCGCCAGTTCAAGGCGGGCAAGCTCGAGCGCGATCTCGATCCCTGGGCGGAGGCGATCCGCAAGGTGGCGGCGGAGCTGAAGGTGCCGCTGGTCGATCTCAACCGGCGCAGCGCCGATGCGGTGGAGGCGCTGGGGCCGTCGATGGCCAACCGCTTCGCGCAGGTGCCGCCGGCCCGCGAGGTCGCCGCCGCGGCGCTTGCCGGCACCACGATCGCCAACCCGGTCGCGGCCGTCGCCCAGGCCCTGCCGCAGGACAATGCTGCGGTCGAGCCGCTGGGCGATGCCAGGCTCGCCTTCGACTATACGCATCTCGGCCCGGTAGGCGCCGATTTCTTCTCGAAGATGGTGGCCGACGCGCTGGCGGTCGCCGCGCCGGGGATGCGCCCGCTGCTGGTACCCTGAGACTAGCGGCGCCGCCCGATCAGGCGTCGCCCAGCGCGAGCAGCACGGCCCATTCGTCGTCGCGGACGGGCGTGACCGAGAGGCGGGACTGGCGGAGCACTTCGAGCTTCGCCAGCCGCGGTTCGGCCTTGAGCATGGCGAGCGTCACGGGCCTGGCGAGCTTGCGCACCGGCTTCACCGCGACGCTGGCCCATTTGCCGTCATCGCCGTCCGGCTGCCAGGCGCGGGTGATCTCCATGATTCCCACCGCTGCCTTCTCGGTGTTCGAATGATAGAACAGGGCCTGGTCGCCCGGCGCCATGTCCTTCAGGAAGTTGCGGGCAGTGTAGTTGCGCACGCCGTTCCATTCGGTCGCCCCGTCGCGGACCAGGTCGTCCCAGGAATAGGCGTCGGGTTCGGAGCGGAGGAGCCAGTAGCGCATGCCGCCGCCTTAACCGCCTAAACGGCTGCTTAACAACCGATTCCGAACCAGTTCAGCCGCCGGGCGTTATCTCCATAGCCTCAGCGCCGCGACTCGTCCCTCCTCGGACGGCCGGCAGGCGCCCGCAAATGAGGAGGAAAGTGATGACCAATTTCGTTAAGAAGGCCGTGCTCGGCACCGTCCTGGGCGCGACCGTGCTGGTCGCCGTCGCGCCGGCGGCCGAGGCGCAGCGCTATCGCGGCCATTATCGCGGCCATGACAATACCGGCACCGCAATCGTCGCGGGTATCGCCGGCCTCGCCATCGGTGCCGCGATCGCCAGCGACGGCCGCCGCTACGACCATTATGACCGCCGCTATGACTATGATCGCAGCTATTATCGCGACCATGGCTATTACCCGACCGACGGCTATTATTATCGCGACTATTACCGCTCCTATCGCGGCTATTGCGAGGTCCGCCGGGTGTGGGATCCCTATCTCGATCGCCCGGTGCGGGTCCGCTACTGCCGCTGACGTTTCCGGGGAGGGGTAGCCTGGCGCTGCCCCTCCGCTACGCTGCGGGCATGGGCACCGATTCGCACCTGCAGCCGCGGCAGCACGCCGCCGATCCTTCCGATCCCTATCGCCGGGAAGCCCAGACCTTCCCCGAACTCGACGACGACATGGCCGGGCGCGCCGCCGCCTTTGGCAGCGTCGAGGAATGGCCGGAGGGCGGCGCCCTGTTCGAGCGCGGGCAGCGCAGCGTCGATTTCTTCCTGGTGCTGGCCGGCGCGGTCGAAGTGCTCGACGTCGATGCCAAGGGCCGCGAGCATGTCGTGCATGTCCATGGGGCTCGCCAGTTCACCGGCGAGCTCGATCTGTTCAACGACCGCAAGATCCTCGTCTCCGCCCGGGCGCTGCCCGGCACGCGCCTCGTCCGGGTCGAGCGGCTGGCGTTTCGCCGCCTGATCGCCGCCGAGCCGGACATCGGCGAGGTCGTGATGCGCGCCTTCATCCTGCGCCGGGTGGGCATGATGCTGCACGGCGAGGCAGGCATCGCGCTGATCGGTCCCGCGCACGGCGCGGCCACTGTCCGGATCGAGAGCTTCCTGCGCCGCAACGGGCTGCCCCATCGCCAGATCGACACCGAGACCGATGCCGATGCCGGCGGCTTCCTCGAATGCTTCCGGCTCGCTCCGGAGGACCTGCCTGTGGTGGTGGTCCGGGGCCAGGCGCTGCGCCGGCCGAGCAACGGCCAGGTGGCGGACGCGCTTGGCCTCACCGTCGAGCTCGATCCCGCCCATGTCCATGACGTCGCCGTGGTCGGTGCCGGCCCCGCCGGGCTTGCCTCCGCCGTCTATGCCGCCTCGGAGGGGCTCGACACGATCGTCGTCGAATCGATCGCGCCGGGCGGGCAGGCCGGGACCAGCTCCAAGATCGAGAATTATCTCGGCTTCCCCACCGGCATCTCGGGCCAGGCGCTGGCCGGACGGGCCCAGGTGCAGGCGCAGAAGTTCGGCGCGCGCCTGCTGGTCTCGCGCGGCGCGGTGGGGCTCGATTGCGCCGCAACGCCGTTCGTCGTGCGGCTCGACGACGGGACCGAGATCCGCTCGCGCGTCGTGGTGGTCGCCACCGGCGCCCGCTATCGCAAGCTCGACTTGCCGCGCTATGCCGAGCTGGAGGGCAACGGCATCTATTATGCCGCCACCAACATGGAAGCCGGGCTCTGCGCCGGGCAGGAAGTGGTGGTGGTGGGCGGCGGCAACTCGGCCGGGCAGGCGGCGATCTACCTCGCCCGCAGCGCGGGGCATGTCCACATCCTGGTCCGCGGCAAGGGGCTGGCCGAGACGATGTCGCGCTATCTGATCGACCGGATCGAGGCTTCGGACCGGATCACGCTGCACCCCTTCACCGAAGTGACCGCGCTGGAGGGCGAGCGGCACCTGACCGGCCTGGGCTGGACCGACCGCAAGAGCGGCGAGGCGAGCCGGCGCCGCGTGGGCGCGCTGTTCGTGATGATCGGCGCGGTGCCCGCGACCGACTGGCTGGACGGCTGCCTCGACCTGGATCCCGCCGGCTTCGTGCGGACGGGGAGCGGCGACACCTTCTTCTGCTCGTCCAGGCCGGGCATCTTCGCGGTCGGCGACGTCCGCTCGGGCTCGGTCAAGCGAGTCGCGTCGGGCGTGGGCGAGGGATCGGTGGTGGTCTCTTCGATCCACCGTTATCTTGAAAGCCTGCGCCAATAGCGGCAAAGGGCTGCCCATGAGTGACACGCCCCCGGACCGCCTGTCGGTCAACCAGAACAGCCCCTATTTCCAGCGCGAACTGCTGGAGCGCGGCATCGGCATCCGCTTCAAGGGCAATGAGCGCCGCGACGTCGAGGAATATTGCATTTCCGAAGGCTGGGTCCGCGTCGCGCTCGGCAACAAGGTCGACCGCAAGGGCAACCCGCTGACGATCAAGCTGGTCGGCCCGGTCGAGGCATGGTTCGAGCGGCCCGCCGAAGGCAGCGCGGAAGAAGGCGCCGAGGGCTGATCCGCAATCCTCCCTTGGGAGGTTCTTCGACTCCGCCGACGCACTTTCATCGATGACGCCGATGTTTGTGCTTATCCCTTGAGACAAGTAGCCCTTTCGTCATCCCCGCGCAGGCGGGGACCCAGGGTCTCTCTGCCGTATCGCCCGTGACTCTGGACCCCCGCCTGCGCGGGGATGACGATTATGGGACCACCCTTGTCTCAAGGGGGCAAACGCGTTCAGCACGAAGCTACGCCGAAAACGCCGCCCGGGCCGCATCCTCGAACGCCTTGAGCGCGGCCAGGTGCGGGAAGGGGCCGTGGCTGATCCGCGCGATGCCCGTCTCCGCCACGGCCCGGGCATCCGGGGCACCGGGAAAGGCCATGAAGTTCACCGGCAGCGGCACCGCCTTCGCCACCCGCTCGAGCAGCGCGAGATCGGCGAGGCCGGGGACGAAGAAGCCGCTCGCGCCGGCATCGGCATAGGCCTTGCCGCGCGCGATCGCCGCATCGGCCATCGCCGCGTCATGCGTATCGCCGGGCGCGATCAGGAAGATGTCGGTGCGGGCGTTGAGGAAGAAATCCGGGCCCACCGTCCAGCGGATCGCCGCGATGCGGGCGGCCTGTTCCTCGATGCCATGCAGGGCGCGCGCGGCAGTGCCGTGGCTGGCCACGATCTGATCCTCGAAATTGCAGCCGATCGCGCCCGTGGCGGCAAGCTTCTCGACATTGGCGGCAACCGCATCGGGATCGACCGCATAGCCGCCCTCGAAATCCACGCTCACCGGCAGCGCCACCGCCGCCACGGTGCGCCGCGCATTGGCCAGGGCGAGATCGAGCGGCAGCGCCTCCGCATCGTCATAGCCATGTGCGGTGGAGACCGAGGCGCTGCCCGTGGCGATTGCCCGGGCGCCGGCGCGCTCCGCCGCGCGTGCGCTGCCCGCATCCCATATGTTGAACAGGATCACCGGATCGCCGGGCACATGAAGCGCGGCAAAGCTCTGATACTTGGCGGACATGACGGAACCCCTCTTGTTCATGTATTGTTCTAGAAGGGTAACGGCGCCGCGGCAAGGGGGTCGTAGCGCCGTCTCGTAACCATGCTGACAAGATCTTGTCACTTGGCCCGGCGCCCACGGGCGCGGCGGATCCAGGCTCTGGACCTGTGCCCGTTGGGGATCCCCAGGAGGCAAGGATAGCCTCATGACCGTCATCCCCGCCTGCACGGGGATGACGATTGAAGGAATATCAGCCCTCGACCTAGGGTTAGAACCCGATCAAGGCCTTGATTTCGTTCGTCATCCCCGCGGAGGCGGGGATCCAGGGCCAAGGGTGGGGTGCGTGCGGCAGGTCCAGCCCTCTCCGGAGAGCGTTCGCGTGATGGCATCGATATCCCGCACTACCCCGGATCCCCGCCTGCACGGGGATGACAAGGTTTGCTGAACGAGTCTTGACCCTAGTGGACGAACCGCGCCACCACGTCGCGATAGGAGCGGCTCACCTTCACCTGCGCGCCCGAATCGAGCACGAGGAAGCATTCGCCATTGGTGTGCGGCTTGACCTGGCGGACCAGGTCGAGATTGACGATGGTCGAACGGTGCACGCGCTGGAAGCGGCGCGGATCCAGCCGCTTCTCGAGATCCTTCATCGTCTCGCGCAGGATCAGCGTGTTGTCGCCGGTGTAGATGCACATATAGTCGCCGGCGGCGTCGATCCGCTCGATCGTGTCGACGTCGACGCGGAAGATCTGGCCGCGATCCTTGATGTTGATCAGCTTCTCGAAACGGTTCGATGCCATCTCGCCGTCCATGGCCGAGGCGGCGATCTCGTCGACCGCTTCGGGAGCCACTTCGGCAAGCACTTCCTTCAGCTTCTCGATCTCCTCGACGCCGCGCTTCTCGCTGAGGCGCTGGCGGACGCGCTCGATCGTATCGGCCAGCCGGGCGGGTTCGACCGGCTTCATCAGATAGTCCACCGCCTGCGCCTCGAAGGCGCGGATCGCGTGATCGCTATAGGCGGTCACGAAGACGAACAGCGGCGGCTCGACTTCCATCAGCCCCTGGACGACCGAGAAGCCGTCGAAACCGGGCATCTGGATGTCGAGGAAGACAAGGTCGGGCTTGTGGGTCTTGATCGAACGGATCGCTTCGCGCCCGTTCGAGCATCTGTCGATGATCTCGACGTCGTCATGTTCCTGAAGCCTCAGCTCGAGCCCCTGGATGGCCAGGGATTCGTCGTCGACCAGAATAGTACGGATGGTCATGCGGCCTCTCGATTAGGTTCCTCGATCTGGAACGGTATCTCGATCTCAACGCTGAACCCCTTCCCTGGGTCCGAACGCGTCTCAAATCGATGGTCAGGCCCGAAAGCCTGGGCCAACCGTTCCTTGATATTGGCGAGCCCCACGCCGGTTGAAAGGGTCGGCCGCTGCTTGGCCTCGATCAATCCCGGACCCGTATCGGATACGGCGATCTGCACTCGTTCTCCGGCGAGCCGAGCGGAGACGGTGATATCGGCGCCCTCTTCCTGGGGCGTGACGGCATATTTGATCGCATTCTCGACGAGCGGCTGGAGCAGCAGCGAAGGCAGCCGCGCCTTGGCGACGCGCTCGTCGATGTCGAAATGCGGGCGCAGGCGCTCGTCGAAGCGCATCTTCTCGATCTCGAGATAGAGCTTCAGCGTCTCGGCCTCCTGGGCGAGCGTGACGTGCGCGGTGGGCTCGTTCGCCAGCGTGTAGCGCAGGAAGGAGGAAAGGCGGGAGAGCATGATGTTCGCCCGCTCGGTCTGCTTCAGCAGCACCAGCGTGGAGATCGAGTTGAGCGTGTTAAACAGGAAATGCGGGTTGAGCTGGTAGCGCAGCATCGCCAGCTGGGCATGGCTCGCCTGCACTTCCAGCGCCTGCATCTGATCGATCTGCTGCTCGACGATCAGATAGAAGTTGATCGCGAAATAGAGCGCGGACCAGCCAGCCAGCACGGTGAAGTTGATGAACACGGTGCCGACGACCAGATTGAACGAGATGTTCGGCGTCGGCATCTTGATGAAGGAATAGATGAACGCGTCGAGCACCGCATAGATCGCCGTCGCCGTGCCCAGCGTCGCCAGCGTCAGCAGGATGCCCGGGATGCGCGGCAACCGCCGGTAATAGCCGTAGAGCGTCGAGAGCAGCAGCGTGAGGCAATAGCCGATGATCGATTCGATGATCACCGCGATCACGCCCTCGACGCTGAAGCCGTTGGACAGCGACACCACGGTGCGCAGCAGCAGATAGCCGGTCCAGCCGCCGGCCTGGAGCATCCAGAAGGCGCGGTTCTTGTCCTCGAAGAACGGGCGCGACAGCGCGGCGGGCGCCGGCTGCTTCAACGGCTGGGCGAGGAACGGGGAGCTAGGATCCAGGGTAGCCACGCCCAAGCCTCTAACACCGCTGACAGGCGGGGGCAAAGAGGCGTAGGCTGGGCGCGCCGGCGCGAGACCGGGGCGATTGCGGAGAGCGAGGATGGATCAGGGCGGCGAACGCGCGAAATTCCACGCGATGACGGAAGGCACCGCCGAGGACTGGGCGATCATCGGCGGGGCGTTCCGCGGCTTTGCGGGCGGATTGCCCGATCGGATCCTGGGGCACCTCAAGCTGCTCGACGGCGATTTCGGCGGATTCGCGATCGACCGGCTGCAGCACTCGCTCCAGACCGCGACGCGCGCGCATCGCGACGGACGCGGCGAGAACTATGTGGTGATGGCCCTGCTCCACGACATTGGCGACACGCTGGGGAGCTACAATCATCCCGAGATCGCCGCCGCGATCCTGCGCCCCTTTGTCAGCGAGGAACTGCACTGGATCGCCGACAAGCACGGCGCCTTCCAGGGCTATTATTTCTTCCACCATCTCGGGCTGGACCGCGAGGTGCGCGAGGGGTTTCGCGGGCATCCGCATTTCGAGGCATGTGCGGAATTCTGCGAGCGCTATGATCAGGCGGCGTTCGACCCGACCTATGAAAGCGCGCCGCTCGCCTTTTTCGAGCCGATGGTCCGCCGCGTCTTCGCGAAGCCGCTGAACAGCATCTACGCACGGGCGCCCGAGGCAGCCTGAGTCCTTCCCGCCGGCAAGTGCCGCGATGCCGTCGCCCCCCCCCCCCGATCCGGGGATGGCCGATGGTCGAGTCGGACCGGCATCGCCGGCGCTTGCAATCGATACGCCCCCCAAACGAAAACCGCCGCTCCGTTTCCGGAGCGGCGGCTTCGTGTTCCCGTTCGGGAAGCGGATCGTGGCTTAGAAGCCGACGACCAGCGTGCCCATCACGGTGCGCGGGTAACCGATCTGGGTGAACGGCGGGTTGCCGTAGTTGGTGATCGCACCCGTCGTCGCGTTGAAGGTCGGGCCCTGGTTCAGCGCGCCGTTGCCGCTGTTGACCGAACCGACCCAGAACTCGTTGAACAGGTTGCGAACATTGACCTGGAAATAGGTCTTCTTGTTCAGGCCGGCCCAGGTGAGGTCGACACGCGCATTGAGGTCAACCAGCGTGTAGGCCGGGGTCTTGGCCGGGAAGATGTCGAAGGTCTGGACCGCACCGTTGACGGTGAGGGCCTGACGGATCGGCTCGTTGGTGTCGTAGATGTAGCGCGGACCCGTGCGCTTCACGTCGATGCCGAGCGACACCGGCTCGATGTCGACCGTCGCGCCGCCACCGAAGGTGTAGACGGGAGCGTTCGACTCGCGCTTGCCGGCGGTCGGGGCGTAGATGATCGTGCCGGCCGTGGTGCGGGCGACCTCGACGTTGTTCACGATCTCCGAGTGGAGGTACGAACCGAAGGCGTAGACGCTCAGCTCCTTGACGGGCTGGTAGGTCACCGAGCCGTCGAAGCCGTACTTACGCACGGTGCCGAGGTTGCGGTAGACCGACTTTTCCAGCTCGGGATCGTAGGACGAAGCCAGACGGTTCTTGTAGTTGGTGTACCACGCGCCGAACTGCGCCTGCAGCGTCGCCGAGCGATAGCGGATGCCGAGGTCGAAATTGTCCGTGGTCTCCGGCTTCGGCGTGGCGCGCTCCGAACCCTTCGGGAAGTAGAAGGAGTTGTAGAGGTTGTCCGTACCCGGGACCTGCAGGCCCTTCGAGTAGTTGCCGAACACGTCGACCTGCGGAGTCAGCGACCAGGTGTAGCCGACGTTCGGCAGCACGCGGTTGTAGTTCAGGACGCGCTGCTGCGGCCCCTGCGTCGCGAAGGAGCAGGTGGTCACGCCGGTGGTCGCCGGCGGCACCGGCGCCGCAGTGACGCAGGTGGCGCCCGAAGCGGCGGCGGCGCTCGGCGTCACCGTCTGGATCGGGGTGCCGGCGAGGAAGCCGGCGACCTGCGAACCGCACTCGATGAAGCCCGAAGCGCTCGACGTGGCGCAATAGTTGGTCAGGTTGCGGCGCATGAACGGCGCGCGGACGCCCGCATTGATCTTCAGCGTGCCGTCGAAGAACTCGCCGCGATATTCGGCCGCGACCTGCTGCAGGATCGCGTACGACAGACGGTCGCGCTTCTGCAGGGAGTTGCCGTTCGCGTCGAGGATCGGGTTGTTGACCGGGAAGACGTCGAAGGGCTTGCCGTTGAGCTGCAGATAGCCGAGCTCGCCGGTCTGACGGTGGCGCGCACGGTCATAGGTGTAGGCGATACGGACGCTCTGGTCGGGCGACAGGTCGTAGCGCAGCGACGCGATGACGCCGATGCGGTGCGTCTGGGTCTGGCTGGGGGCCAGGACGCGAACGGTGTCGAGCGTGTCGCCGTCGCCGTTTAGGTCGCGGCCGGCATAGGGCGTGCCGCCCCAATAGCCCGGCTGGCAGTTCACCGTGCCGCTGTTGGCGGTGGTGTTGCAGTTCGCGCGCGCCGGCGTGCCGGCCGGGTTGAGGTCGAAGCTCGACTCGTTCGCGACGACGGTGCCGCCGCCGTTCGCCTTGACGAACTGGTAGCTCGGGTCGACCGTGAGGACGAGGCCGTCAGACAGGGTGAAGCGCGACTGGCCGCGGATGTTGCCGGTGTTCGACGGGTTGAAGCGCTCGTCGAAGGTCGAGCCGCAGCTGTTGGCGACGTCGGCCACGCCCGGGCGGGCCACCGTGTTGATGGTGCAGGCCGGGACGTTGTAGAACGCTTCGCCGTTGTTCATCGGGTAACGGTCGGTCGCGTTCACGCCGGTGTTGCGCACGCCATTGGAGATGACGACCTGCTGGCCCGCGGGGCAGGGGTTGGTCGTGACGGCGCAGCCGACCGCGCGCTGCACGGTGTCCCAACGCAGCGGAACCGAGCCCTGGAAGTTGTTGCGGTTCTCGTTGTAGTGGCCCGCGATCGCAATGAAGTCGCCGCTATCGCCCAGCGGCTGATAGATCTTGGCGTTGAACTGCTGCTTGTTGATCTTCGAGTTCGGGTTCCAGCGCTGATAGTTGCGCGACTGGCTCGCCGCGAACCACGCACGGGTGCCGGCCGAAGTGAACTCGCCGGTGTCGACGAGGCCGAAGGTGCGGAAGAAGCCGTACTGGCCCACCGAACCGACCAGCTTCACGCCGAAGTCGCGGCTGGGGACGCGCGTGCGGTAGTTGACGGTCGAACCGGTCGCGCCGGCGGTCGGCGAGTCGACGTCGGTCGAGCCGAGGTTGACGTTGACCTGCTCGATCAGTTCCGGATCGATCTGCTGGTTCGAATAGATGGCGTAGTTGCCCGAATCGTTCAGCGGCACGCCGTCGAAGGTCTGGCTGATGCGCGTCGAGTCGAAGCCGCGGATGCTCATCGAGCCGCCCGACGAACCATAGGGATCGTTATTCTGGAAGCTGACGCCCGGGAGCTGGTTGATCAGATCATTGACGCTGGCGCCCGGCGCCTGGCGTTCGATGAATTCCTGCGTGAGGACGCCCTTGGCCCGCGAGGTGTCCGGAATGATGATTCCGTTCACGCCATTGTCGGCACGGCCGCCGGTCACGACGATCTCGGTCTCGCCCTCGAAGTCCTGCGTACCGGTGGACTGCGCGAACGCCGCCCCCGGGACCATCAGCGCGGCAAAAGCCACGCCCGCAAAAAGCTTGGTGCGCATTAGAGGTGTTTCCCTTTCGGTGTGTGCTTATCGTCTGCACTGAACGCGGTGCGGTTCACCGTCGTCGCCGCCCATGCGATTAATTTATGTCGGTCCTGTGACAGTCAATCCGAGTCCTGTGGGGCAGGCCGGTTAATCTGCGATTCAGGATTGTTGCGTTGCAAAAAAGTCACTCCACTATGGCGACGATCTGCAACCATTCGCTCTCCGAAATTACGCGGATTCCGAGTTCTGCGGCCTTTTTCAGCTTCGAACCCGCGCCGGGGCCCGCAATCACCAGATCGGTCTTCGCGGACACCGATCCCGCGACTCGCGCACCCAGCGATTCGGCCTGAGCCTTGGCCTCGTCGCGACTCAGCGCCTCCAGCGTGCCGGTGAAAACCAGCGTCTTTCCCGATACTTCCGATTCGCGTGTCTCGACGATGAAGGGCGGCGGGGCGACTTCGCCCAGAAGGTCTTCCCACACCGCGCGATTGTGCGGCTCGTGGAAGAAATCGGCCAGGGCCTGGCCGACGGCGCCGCCGACATTCTCGACTCCGATATGCTCGGCGATCGCCTTGTCGAGCCGCGCACGGTGTTTCGTCTCGGTCTCACCGATCTGTGGCGGCGTTGCATCGCGCAGCGCGATGACCTCGTCGGCGAGCGCCTGGAGCGCCGGCAATGTTGCATAGCGTTTCAAAAGGTCTCGTGCCGTGATCGCCCCGATATGGCGGATGCCCAGGCCGAAGAGCAGCCGCGCCGCATCGGGTGCGCGCTTGGCTTCGATCGCGGCGAGCAGCGCGTCGACCGACTTCTCCTGCCAGCCTTCGCGGCCCAGCAGTTCGGCGCGATGGGGGGCGAGGCGGAAGATGTCCGCCGGCTCGACGATCCAGCCCAGGTCGAGCAGCTCGATCAGGGTCTTCTCGCCCAGCCCCTCGATGTCGAGCGCGCCGCGGCTGACGAAGTGCTTGAGGCGCTCGAGCCGCTGGGCCGGGCAGATCAGCCCGCCCGTGCAGCGTATGTCGACTTCGCCTTCCTCGGCCACGGCTTCCGAATGGCAGATCGGGCAATGGCTGGGGAACAGGAATGCCGGCCGGTCCTCGTCGCGGGTCAGGTTCTCGACGATCTGCGGGATCACGTCGCCGGCGCGCTGGAGCACGACCCGGTCGCCCGGGCGCACGCCCAGGCGCGCGATCTCGTCGGCATTGTGCAGCGTCGCGTTGGTGACGACGACGCCGCCGACGGTAACCGGCTCCAGCCGGGCGACCGGCGTGAGCTTGCCGGTGCGGCCGACCTGGATGTCGATGCCGCGCAATAGGGTCTGGGCGCGCTCGGCGGGGAATTTGTGCGCAAGCCCCCAGCGCGGGGCGCGGCCCACAAAGCCGAGCCGGGCCTGCCAGTCCAGCCGGTCGATCTTGTAGACCACGCCGTCGATGTCGAAGGGCAGGTCGGCGCGGACCGCCTCGATCTTCCCATATTGCGCAAGCGCGGCCTCGAGGTCGACGGGGCCGACGAACAGGTCCGAAACCGGGAAGCCCATCGCGGCGATCGCGCGGATCACTTCCGCCTGGGTCTCGCCGGGCAGCGCGCTGGTCTCGCCCCAGCCCCAGGCGAGGAAGCGCAGCGGGCGCGCCGCAGTGACGGCGGCGTCCTTCTGGCGCAGCGATCCGGCGGCGGCATTGCGCGGATTGGCGAACTGGCGCGCTTCCTTGCCGGCCTCCGCCGCCTCGGCGAGCAGCCGGGCGTTGAGGGCAGCGAAATCCGCCTTCGCCATGTACACCTCGCCGCGCACCTCGAAGACCTCGGGCGCGCCGGCGATTTCCTGGGGCACGTCGCCGATGGTCCGGGCATTGGCGGTCACGTCCTCGCCGATCTGGCCGTCGCCGCGCGTGAGCGCCTGGACCAGCCGGCCCTTCTCGTAGCGCAGCGCGCAGGAAAGGCCGTCGATCTTGGGCTCGGCGGTGAGTGCGATCGGCTCGGCATCGCCCAGCGCCAGGAAGCGGCGGACCCGGCCGAGGAAATCGGCGACGTCCGCGTCGTCGAAGCCGTTGTCCAGGCTGAACATCGGCCGCGCATGCGCCACCTTGGCGAGCCGGCCGGACGGTGCGGCGCCGACCAGCCGCGACGGCGAATCGGCGCGGACCAGATCGGGGAATGCGGTCTCGATCGCGGCGTTGCGCCGCATCAGCGCGTCATAGTCGGCGTCGCTGATCTCGGGCGCGTCCTCGGCATGGTAGAGGCGGTTGTGGTGCGCGATCTCGCCGGCGAGCTTCTCCAGCTCGAGCGCGGCTTCCTGGGGCGTCTGGGGCAGCGGGTCCATGCCGCCGGGGTTAGGCTGGGCGCCGCATCGCGATCAAGCTTGAAGACGTGCGGATGCGTAACGACATGATCGGCAATGCGCCCGATCCGGATCGTCCTTGCCATCTTGTTCTGGATCGCGGTCGCGCTGTGCCTTGCCGCGAGCGTCGCGCCCTTCTTCCTCGATCGCATCTATTATCGCGGCCCCGTCAGCGGCCATTTCGACGGGCGGCGCTTCTTCAATCCCGACGGCGACGCGCTCGACATCTCCGCCGCCCGCCGCAACAGGCTGCTGTGGCAGCAGGTCTTCGGCGACCCGACCCGACCGAAATGGCCCGGGCATGTCGCGGCGACCCCGGCCAAGCCGCCGGCGCGCGTGGACGGCGGCGAGATGCGCGTCACCTGGATCGGGCACGCCACCGTGCTGGTGCAGGCGGACGGCGTGAACATCCTCACCGATCCGGTGTGGAGCGATACCGTCGGACCGTTCGGCATCGGGCCCAGGCGAGTGGCGGCACCGGGGGTGCGCTTCGAGGACCTGCCCAGGATCGACCTCGTCCTGGTCAGCCACAATCACTACGACCATATGGACCTGCCGACGCTCAAGCGGCTTTGGGATCGCGACCGGCCGCTGATCGTGACGCCGCTGGGCAATGACGCGGTGATGGCCGGAGCCGGCGTGAAGGCGACGGCGCTTGACTGGGGCCAGGGGGTGGCGGGGCGGTTCGGCGCGGCGGTGACCGTCACGCGCAGCCACCACTGGGGCAGCCGCTGGTTCGCCGATCGCAGCCGTGCGCTGTGGTCGAGCTTCGTGGTGCACCTGCCGCACGGCAATTTCTTCTTCGCGGGCGACACCGGGCTCGGCGACGGCAAATGGCCGGCCGAGGCGGCCGCGCTCGGCCCGATCCGCTTCGCGGCGATCCCGATCGGCGCCTTCCGCTTCGACGAGGGGCAGATGGCGAGCGGCAGCCATGTCGGCCCGCGGGACGCGATCCGGGTGTGGGACGGGCTGGGCCGGCCCGATGCGCTCGCGGTGCATTGGGGCACGTTCCGCCTCTCGCGCGAAGGCTATGCCACGCCGCCCTTCATGTTGCGCGGCATGCTGCGCTGCGCGGGCGAGGATCCGGCCCGCTTCGCCGCGCACCGGATCGGCGAGAGCTTCATGGTGCCGCCGCTGGGCGCGCCGCCGCCCGCACCCGACTATGCGGCGCTCGGCCATTGCATCCAGGCCGGCCGGTTCGACGCGCTGCGCTGACGCGCCGGATTCGGTACACCCTCGCCCTTCAGGTGCTTGAAGGGACTCGGTGCCCGGGTTTATCTTCCGGCGAATCCGGGAGGGGTCCCCCAGTGAACAACCGCGCGACGGGCGCCGTGCGACGCTATGATACGACGATCGACCGCGCCGGGCTTGCGCTCGGCGTCGGGAGCGCGTTCGCGGGCCTGATCGTGCTCGGGCTGCTGCTGCTCGGCGGCAAGCGCGATCCGATCAGCCTGGTCAGCGGCTGGCTGATCGGCAGCCTGATCGCCGGGATCGCGATCACCGCGGTGGGCGGCCCGCTCTGGCTGGTGATGCACGTCGCCGGCTTGCGGCGCGCCCGCCATGCCGCGCTGGTCGGCGCGGTCACAGCGCTCGCCATCTTCGTCGGCGCCCAGACCTATGGCTTCGGGCTGTTCGAGATGCCGCCGATGGACAATCGCGCGCTCTTGTTCCGCTGGATCAGCGCCGTGGCGTCGAGCGCGATCCTGGCGCTGTTCGCGGCGGGAATCGGCGCCCTGATGTGGCGCATCGCCTATCGCCGCGAATAGCCGCCGCGGGAACTGTTCCGCATATCCGCCGGCGCGCGGCGCATGCGTCAGGCCTTGCATTCCCCGAGGCGCTTGCCGGTGAGCCGCACGGTCATCGACGTCGCCTTGGTCTGCCCGGTCGGGGTCTGGCGCTGAGTCATCGTCAGATCGAACGCGGTCGGGGTCTGGGTGCCGCTGAAGCTCGCCTGCGCCTTGCCCATGGGCGTTTCGCATTCCATCGCGGCATCCAGCTTGCCGCCGACGAAGCGATATTTCGAGAAGCGGCAGCCGGATGCCATCGCGCCGAGCCTGGAGATGTCGAGCGGCTTGAGCTCCTCGGCCTTGCGGCAGCCGCGCTCGGTGCGGGGCGGTTTGCCCACATCTTCCTTCATCTTGGCGGCGATCGCCTCGGGCATCGCCCCCGGCTCCAGCGCGACGAGCTGCATCCCGGTTTCCCACTGGCCCGGCTGGCTGGGCGTCTTGGCATCCGCCGCGGTGGCCTGCTTGGCGACTTCCTCGACGCCGGCATTTTCCAGGCGGATATCGCCGGTCTTGCGCGCGCTCTCCTCGGTCGAGGGCCCCTGATTGCAGGCGGCGAGCGGGAGCAGGGCTCCAGCGGCGAAGATCGTCAGGCGCATGATGTTCCCCCCGGGGTTGGCGTATGTGCCAGCCACACCCCATATTCCCCGCGATGGCAATCCAGATTCGCACCAGCCTGGCCGAGCCCGAGACCGGGCAGAGCTTCGTCCCGCACCGCCCGCAGCGCCCGGAGAAGTCCGAGGGCGGCAAGCCGTTCAAGCTCGTCAGCGAATACCAGCCATCGGGCGACCAGCGCTTCGCGATTCCCGAATTGGTCGAGCAGGCCCAGGCAGGCGAGCGCGACCAGGTGCTGCTTGGCGTCACCGGCTCGGGCAAGACCTATACCATGGCGAAGGTGATCGAGACGCTGCAGCGCCCGGCGCTGGTGCTCGCGCCCAACAAGATCCTGGCGGCCCAGCTCTATGGCGAGATGAAGAGCTTCTTCCCCGAGAATGCGGTCGAGTATTTCGTCAGCTATTACGACTATTACCAGCCCGAGGCCTATGTGCCGCGCTCGGATACCTACATCGAGAAGGAAAGCTCGGTGAACGAGGCGATCGACCGGATGCGCCATTCGGCCACCCGGTCGCTGCTCGAGCGCGACGACGTGATCATCGTGGCGTCGGTCTCCTGCCTCTATGGCATCGGATCGGTCGAGACCTATTCGGCGATGATCTTCGACCTGAAAAAGGGCCAGGTGGCCGACCAGCGCGAGATCATCCGCAAGCTCGTCGCACTCCAGTACAAGCGCAACGACGCGGCGTTCGCGCGCGGCAATTTCCGGGTGCGCGGCGACAGCCTGGAGATCTTCCCGTCGCACTATGAGGACAGTGCCTGGCGGATCAGCTTCTTCGGCGACGATATCGAGGAGATCACCGAGTTCGACCCGCTGACCGGGGCCAAGGTGGTAAGCCTCGACTATGTCCGCGTCTTCGCCAATTCGCACTATGTGACGCCCGGGCCGACGATGAAGCAGGCGATGGAGGGCATCCGCCACGAGCTGACGGAGCGGCTCAAGGAGCTGGAGGCAGAGGGCAAGCTGCTCGAGCACCAGCGGCTGGAGCAGCGGACGAACTTCGACCTGGAGATGATCGCGGCCACCGGCAGCTGCGCGGGCATCGAGAATTACAGCCGTTTCCTCACCGGCCGCCTGCCTGGCGAGCCGCCGCCCACCCTGTTCGAATATCTGCCGGAGAACGCGCTGCTCTTCGTCGACGAGAGCCACCAGACGATCGGCCAGATCAACGGCATGTCGCGCGGCGACCATCGCCGCAAGGTGACGCTGGCCGAATATGGCTTCCGCCTGCCCAGTGCGATCGACAACCGGCCGCTGCGCTTCAACGAATGGGAAGCGATGCGCCCCCAGACCGTCTATGTCTCGGCGACGCCCGGCGGCTGGGAGATGGAGCAGGCCGGCGGCGTGTTCGTCGAGCAGGTGATCCGCCCCACCGGTCTCATCGATCCGCCGGTGGAGATCAAGC
The DNA here is from genome assembly GCF_001899725.1 of Sphingomonas sp. 67-41. NCBI lineage: Bacteria > Pseudomonadati > Pseudomonadota > Alphaproteobacteria > Sphingomonadales > Sphingomonadaceae > Sphingomonas > Sphingomonas sp. 67-41. The sequence continues at coordinate 67,023 of NZ_MKWJ01000014.1, forward strand.
CGGTCGAGGAGCAGGTGCAGGACCTGATCCAGGAATGCAAGGCGACCACGGCCAAGGGCTATCGCACCCTGGTGACCACGCTTACCAAGCGCATGGCCGAGGACCTGACCGAGTATATGCACGAAGCGGGGGTGAAGGTCCGCTACATGCACTCGGACACCGAGACGCTGGAGCGCATCGAGCTGATCCGCGACCTGCGCATGGGCGTCTATGACGTACTGGTGGGCATCAACCTGCTGCGCGAGGGGCTCGACATCCCGGAGTGCGGGCTGGTGGCGATCCTCGATGCGGACAAGGAAGGATTCCTGCGCAGCGAGACCTCGCTGATCCAGACGATCGGCCGCGCGGCGCGCAACGTGGAAGGGCGCGTGATCCTCTATGCCGATCGCATGACCGGCAGCATGGAGCGCGCGCTCGCCGAGACCGGCCGCCGCCGCGAGAAGCAGCAGGAATATAATGCGGAGCACGGCATCACGCCGGAGACGGTGAAGAAGAATATCGGCGACATCATCGCCCATGTCGCCTCGAAGGACCAGGTGACGGTGGAGATCGACGCCGATCGCCCGCACATGGTCGGCCACAATCTGCGCGCCTATATCGAGGAGCTCGAGAAGAAGATGCGCGACGCGGCGGCGAACCTCGAATTCGAGGAGGCCGGGCGCCTGCGCGACGAGATCCGCGCGCTGGAGGCCGAGGAACTGGGCCTGCCCGAGGACCAGCGCAAGGCGCCGGTGATGGGGCGCAGCAACGAGGGCAAGCCGGGAACGCGCAAGACGCGCTACGGCAAGGTGCAGAAGAAATGGGGCGGCGGCAGCCGGCGCTAGCCTGAGAGCCTGAACGCGTATCCGATTCTCCGTCGTCATCCCCGCTTGTGCGGGAATGGCGGCGATGACAGGCGTCCGACTTGAATGCCGATATGGCCCCGGGGCCTGCGCTGGACTCCTGAGCCCGTCGCGATAATCCTGCCATGCGATCGCGGGTGGAAAGGGGAGCGGATGGCCGGATGGAGGAGGCGCGTCTCGCGCTGGTGGCTGGACGACCTGTTCGGCCCGCGGCACGAGGTCCGCTTCGCGCTTCGGATCGGCACGCGCCTGGCGTGGCTGCGGTTCCGCCTGTGGCTGCGCCGGCCCCGGGGGATGGGGCTGCGGCGCCATTGGCCCAAGCCGGTCGCGCTTGCCCTGGTCGGCATCTTCGTGCCGCTCGGCATCGCCACCATCCTCTCGTTGCTGTTCCCGCAGGAGGCGCGCGGCGTCGCGGCGGCATTCCACCGGCTGTTCACCGATGCGCAGGCGCCGCGGCTCGAGTGGCGGGAGGCCGCGCAGATCCTGCTGCTGCTGATCGGCGTGCCCTCGGCCTTCCTGCTCTGGCTGTTCCGCGACCTCAACGTCAACGCGACGCTCGACAACCAGCGCAAGGACGTGAACCTCAAGGAATTCCAGGAGATCCAGATGCGCGCGGCCGGCGCCATCGACGAGAAATTCCCCGCCGCCGCGCGCGAGACGCTGCAGATCGCGGCGCTGCACCAGATGCGCGCGTTCCTGCGCGGCGAATATGGCAAGAGCTTCCAGCGCCCCGCCTTCGAGCTGCTGCGGGCGCGGCTGGTCGCCAGCGCCGAGGCGACCGGCAGCAGCATCGTTGGGAACTGGCTGCAGGATTGGCGCGAGCGTTTCAGGCGGCTCGAGGGGCGCGACGTGACGCGCGCCGTCATCGAAATGAAGCGCGAGATCGCCGGCGCACGGCGCAAGCTTCGCCCCTGCGCCATCGCGGCCGCGGAGCAGACCATATTGAGCGAGGAATGGGAGGCGGTGCTCCGGGGCGGCCTGCCGCTCGCCGGATCCGCCTTCGATCGCATCCAGCTGGGCCGCAAGACGGTGCTTTCCGGGGCGAGCTTCGTCGATTGCCGCTTCCGGCTGGCGCGGCTGCGCTACGTGCATCTCGAGCGCGCCGAGCTGTCCGGCGCCTATATGGAGGGAGCCTATCTGCGCGGTGCCCATCTCGAGCAGGCCGCCTTCTTCTATGCCTATCTCGAATATGCGTCGTTCGTGGGCGCCAATCTCGATCGGGCGCTGCTCCAGGGGGCCAGCGCCGCCGGCGCGCGGTTCACCAGCGCCTCGCTGCGCTTCGCGACGCTGTCCGATGCGGATCTGCGCGGCGTGTCCTTCTCGAACGCCGATCTGCGCGGCGCCGATTTCCGGGATGCCGAGCTTGCCGGCGCAAGCCTGCGGCGCGCGCGCCTGGAAGGGGCGAAGCTTGCGGATCAGGATGCGAGCCTGGTGGGCAATTGCACCGGCGCGACGTTCGATGCCGCCACCGAATTCGCATTCGACTGGTCGTCTCTCCCCGAAAGCGAATGCGAGGCGGCGCGCCAGCCCTGGATCGCCAAGGGCATGAAGCGGGTCTGAAGGGTGCTGCCGCGGTAGAACGAAGCGACAGGCCGTTTCGTCGCCGTAGCGGTTGAGCCGCCCGGGCACTTCCCGCATAAGGCCGCGCATGCGACGCCAGCTGCTCGTCTTCGCCTCCGCGCTCGCCATCGCGGGCTGTTCGGAAACGCCGCGCGTGGTGCCGCCGCCCGCGCCCCCGCCCAGGCCCGTCCCTGCGCCTGCTCCCGCGCCGGCTCCGGCGCCGTCGCCCGTGCCCCAGGGCCCGGACTGGCGCGACTGGCCGCTCACCCCCGGCGACTGGGTCTATCGCCAGGACGGGCGCGGTTCGGTCGCGTTCTTCGGCGTGGCCGGGGGCGAGGCCGAGCTGATCCTGCGCTGCGACGCCGGCCGCGGCCGAGTGGTGCTTTCGCGCAAGGGCGAGGGTGTGGCGAGCGTCACCGTGCGCACCACCAGCACGCTCCGCCAAATCGCGGTCCAGCCGCTCTCCGGCGCGGCACCGCGGCTGGCCGCCGAGTTCGCCCCGGCGGATCCGCTGCTCGACGCAATGGGCTATAGTCGCGGGCGATTCCTCGTCCAGGGCAACGGCCTGCCCACGCTGGTGGTGCCCGCCTATGCCGAGGTGCTGCGCGTCGCCGAGGATTGCCGCGGATAGATCGGCCGCCCGCGCGCGTCGATGGCGCGAGGAGAGGCGCGATGATCCGCAAGCGCCAGTCCGGCGAATGCCGGCGCTATTCGCGCAAGCCGGACTCCGACATGCACCGGCGCGAAGCCTTGGGTATGGGAGGGGGCGTGAGTCGCCGGGCAGGTTCCCGGCTTTGCGGCCCAGAATTCCAGAATCGCTCAGAAAAAGATTTTATACAAGACTTGTTCTGCGACTCGCAGTGATTCAAATAGTTGGCGTGCCCTTTGAGGGTGCGTGCTTCTTCAACTAGCGAAAGGAGGTGATCCGATGTCTCATGGTTCAGCAATGGGGTCGGTTCAGTTCGTTCGGGAGACGCACCGCTGAGCAGACGGACGCGATCGGAAGCCCTCCGATCGTAAGGCGCGCGGGAGGTATCCTCCTCCAATCAACGGCGTCAGTCCGAAGCAAAGCGGTCCGCATGGTCTCCCGGGCTGGAGCTTCCGGCCGCTGACCATGTCGGAGGTCGCCGGGTCGTCGGGAGACGCCCCGGCGGCCTCTTTCATTTTATGGGCGCCTCGAGCGCGCGCCTGAAGCTTCGACTTGAGCCGAACGGCTGCGCACCGGTCCACCGGCCGCTGCAACGTGCAAGCGCCGGCCTTCTGTGTTCGCATGCCGGTCCGGCAGGGGGCCGGGCGCAGTGCAAACCCATATGGTTCGTGATGTTGGCCCATTTGTGCCACGCCTGCCGGGCGGGCGCGTTCAGGGCGAGGGTGCGCGATCCGGCCGGTCGTACAATTCCCACACCTGCTCTCCGGTCACCGTGTCCGCATAGGGCCTGCCGTTCGCATCGCGGCTCGGCGCGTAGCGGAAGCGTTTCCTGATCAGCCGACAGGTTGTCTCGTCGAGGTCGGCATTGCCGCTCGATCGCGTCACCTGGCAATCGGTCACCCGCCCGTTCACGCCCACCGTGAAGCGCAGGCCCACCGTGCCGCTCGCGCCGGCCTCCGCCGCGGCCTTCGGATAATCGCGCCCGGTGATCCTGCCCTCGAGCAGCCGCAGCACCGTGCCGCCCCCGCCGCCCGATCCGTCGCCGTCGCCGCCCGCTCCCGAGCCGGTGCCGGACCCGCCCGCGCCGGTGCCCGGTCCGGCGACCGGCGCATTGCCCGAATGCGCGTCACTGCCCTGTGCCGGGATCGTCGCGGCGGGAAGCGGCTGGGGCAGGGGCGTCTTCACCGGTGCGGCCACTTCGCTGGCGCGGGACACCAGGTTGGGTGGCGCGGCCTTGCCGGCTTCCCGAGGCGCGTGCGGCTTCGGCTTGGGTGCGACTCGCGGTTCCGGCGGGGGAGGCGGGGGCAGCGCGAAGGCGACCAGCCGCATCGCCGGCGCGGGGACGAGGTGCAGGTTCACGCCCAGCCCGCGCATCAGCATCCAGACGAGCAGCGCCACCAGCGCCAGCGCGCCGAACGCGCTGCCGATCCGTTCGCGCGGGGTCGGGATGCCGGCGCCTGTCATGCCGCGGACAATGCGCCGGGCACCGCGAACGATCCCGATGAACGCCCTGTTGTTTTCGGTTCATGCAACCGCCGGCCATCCGGCAAGTTGTCTGCACATTGGATTCGAAGAAGGGATGGAAATCATGCGCAAGCTCATCGCGGCCACTGCCGCCCTCGCACTGGCCATGCCCGTCGCGGTCGTTCCGACGGCGCCTGCCCAGGCCCAGTCGCACTACAAGGGCAAGTCGTCCAAGTCGCGCACCTATTACAAGAAGTGCCGCCGCTCGACCGGCACGGCCGGCCTGGTCGGCGGCGCTGCGGTGGGCGTACTCGCCGGCCCTGCGATCATCGGCCACGGCCTGCTCGGCGCCGCGGTGGGCGGTGTGGGCGGTGCGCTTGGCGGCCGGGCGATCGATCGCAGCATCACCGCCAAGAAGCGCTGCCACTATGTCCGTCGATAGATGCTAGGTGGAGCGGCCGCGCGCGGTCACCGGCCAGGCGCCGGTCACCGTGCCGCCCTCCGCCAGGTGGTAGACGTCGTACAGATTCACCGTCGGGTCGCAGTGCGGCGGAACCAGCGTGACGCGTTCCGCCAGGCCCGGCAGATCCTCGCCGATCAGCGCACCCTGCTCGTCGCCCATGAAGGCGTATCGCGCGGTGCCTGACGCGGGCACAGGCACCCCGGCATCGGTGGCGAAAGACTTCAATCCCGCATCGATCGTCACCATGCCGGGCGTGTTCGCGCTGACCACGGTGCAATCCACCCAGAGCGCCTGCTCGAAGCGCGGCCCCGCCAGCTCGCAGTCGCGATATTCGCGGTCGAGGAAGATATAGCTCCCCACTTGCAGCTCGGTGAGTACGCCCAGATCGGCGTCGATCGCAAAGGTGCCGGTGCCGGCGCCGGTCACCACGGGAATAGCGAACCCCGCCGCCGCCAATGCCGCCAGCACGGTGCGCAGATAGGCGGTCCTTTCCGCGATCGCCGCTTGCCGATCCGCGAAACGGGCGATGTGCTGCTCGGACCCGCAATAATATTGCACGCCGCCCAGCGTCAGCCCGGCCTCCGCGATCGCCTGCGCCAGCGCGACGGCGGCCTGGGGCGAAGTCACGCCGGTGCGGTGCTTGCCGGGGTCGACATCGACGAAGATCGTCGCGCCGCAGCCCGCCAGCGCGCGCACTGCCTCCGGATGGTCCGCCACCGCCGAGAGCCGGATCCTCGCTGCCAGCGCCGCCAGCCGTGCGATGCCGCCGCGGGTCACCACGGGCGAGGTGAGGTGGATGTCGCCCACCCCGTCCGCCGCGAGCGCTTCCGCCTCGCCCAGCTTGGCGCAGCATATGCCGACCGCCCCGGCCGCGATCTGCCGCCGGGCGATCTCGCCGCTCTTGTGCGTCTTGGCATGGGGCCGCAGCGCCAGGCCGCGCGCCCTGGCGAAGGCCGCCATCGCGGCGATGTTGCGGTCCATCGCCGCGACGTCGAGCAGCAGCGCGGGCGTGGCCAGGTCGGCGCGGGGCAGGGGGAAGGCGCTCATCGGCCAGGCGATAGCGCAAGGTGTGACTTTTGCCGAATAACGGCGCAAAGCAGCCCCATAGAGTCCAGCTAAGAGTAGAAACGATGTCCAGCTATGCCGACCGCCTCAAGGCCCTGCGCGAGCAGTTGAAGCGCGACCGTCTCGACGGTTTCGTGGTGCCGCTCACCGACGAGCACATGTCCGAATATGTCGGCGCCTATGCCCAGCGCCTTGCGTGGCTCACCGGCTTCCAGGGCTCGGCCGGCACCGCGGTCGTCCTGCCCCAGGAGGCGGCGATCTTCACCGACGGACGCTATACGCTCCAGGTCCGCCAGCAGGTCTCGGCGGCGGATTGGGAATATGTCGGCGTTCCCGCCACCAGCGTGTCGGGCTGGCTCGGGGCGCATGCGCCGGACGGCGGCCGGATCGGCTATGATCCCTGGCTGCATACCCGTATTTGGGTGGAGGAAGCGCGCAAGGCGCTGGCCGAGAAGGGTGCGGAGCTCGTCGCGGTGGATACCAACCCGATCGACGCGGTGTGGCCGGACAAGCCGGCGCCCAGCGCCGCGACGCTGGCGGTCCAGTCCGATGCGGCCGCCGGCAAGTCCTCGCCCGCCAAGCGCGCCGAGATCGCCGACTGGCTGGCCGAGCGCAAGGCGGACGCCGTCGTGCTCTCCGCGCTCGATTCGATCGCCTGGGCGTTCAATATCCGCGGTACCGATGTCAGCCACACGCCGGTGGCGCTCGCCTATGCGATCGTCAATGCGGACGGCACCGCCGACCTGTTCGTCGCGCCGGAGAAGATGAGCGACGCGGTGCGCCAGCATCTCGGCAATGCGATCCGCATCCATGATCGCACCGCCTTCGCCCCTGCGCTCAAGGGCTTTGCCGGCAAGCGCGTCGCCGCCGATCCGGGCAGCGCGGTCGCCGCCGTGTTCGATGCGCTCGATGCCGGCGGCGCGAAGATACTGGCGCTGCGCGACCCCGTGATCCTGGCCAAGGCGATCAAGAACCCGGCCGAGATCGCCGGGCAGAAGGCTGCCCAGGCCCGCGACGGCGCCGCGCTCTCGCGCTTCCTGAAATGGTTCGAGGAAACCGCGCCCCGGGGCGGCCTCACCGAGATGTCGGCCGCCGACAAGCTGCGCGAATTCCGCGAGGCGACCGGCGTGCTCAAGGACCTGAGCTTCGACACCATCTCCGCCACCGGCCCCAACGGCGCGATCCCGCACTACAAGGTGACGGACGAATCGAGCCTGCCGATCGAACTCGGCCAGCTCTATCTCGTCGATTCGGGCGGCCAATATGCGGATGGCACCACCGATGTGACGCGGGTGATGCCGGTGGGCGAGGCGAGCGACGAGATGCGGGACCGCTTCACGCGCGTCCTGAAGGGCCATATCGCCATCGCCACCGCGATCTTCCCCGACGGCACCACCGGCGCCCAGCTCGACAGCTTCGCGCGGCGCCCCTTGTGGGAAGTCGGCCTCGATTACGGCCATGGCACCGGGCATGGCGTCGGTTCGTACCTGTCGGTGCACGAGGGCCCGCAGCGCATCGCCCAGCCCTATTATCCGGGCGGCCAGAGCCTGGAGCCGCTGCGCGAGGGCATGTTCCTGTCGAACGAGCCCGGTTACTATAAGGCGCAGGAATTCGGCATCCGGATCGAGAACCTGGTGCTGGTGGTCAAGCAGTTGATTTCGGGTGCGGAACAACAGATGCTCGGCTTCGAGACGCTGACCTTCGCGCCGATTGAGCGAACGCTGATTAAACCATCTCTGCTAACCGTGCAGGAACTTGCCTGGCTCAATGCCTATCATGCTGAAGTCCTGCGGATCCTGGGTCCGCAGCTGGGCGGGGACGAGTTGGCATGGTTAGAAGCGAAGTGCGCACCTATCGGGTGATGTGGTTCCTGGCGGGTGCGGTCACGATGGCGGTATATCTGCTCGGGCCGCACGCGATCGCGCGCAACGCCTATGATGCCGCGGACCGCGTATCGCTATGGGTGGCGTCGCTCTGAGAATCGGGGCCCTGGGAATCCGGGCCCTGGGAATCGGGCGGGTCGCCGGCAGTGGCCTGCGCCCGTGCCTGCGTCTTGCGTTTCCTCAGATTGGCCCGCAACGCCTCGGCCAGGCGGGCCTTCTTCTCCGCTTCGCTCATCTTCCTGCGATAAACCGTCCATGGGCGGGTTGACAATCGGTCCCGCCCAAGCACATAGGCGCCTCCCGCTTGGGACCCGGCACTGCCGGACCGTTCGAGCGAGTGCTGCCGTAGCTCAGTGGTAGAGCGCATCCTTGGTAAGGCTGAGGTCGTGAGTTCAATCCTCACCGGCAGCACCAGATTCCCTCTGGCGGATCAATGGGTTAGCGCCGCCCCTTCACGGGGCGGCAAACTCCCCTCCTGAAACTGGAAGCGTATCGGAAGCAGTGGAATTCGCAACGCAGGATGGCGTGGCGAAGAATTTGCGGCTTTCGGCGGATTTTCAGCCCAAATTCCATGGTGATCGATCGCATCGATTCGGGGGCTCAGCGACCGGGCCTGTTCGGTCTAATCTTCACACTCGTCTCTGATCACCCATCGATCATAATTTCATGATTCCATATTTCCTTTATCATGGAAGTATGGAATCAATGGATCTCCATTCGGTGGGAGGATCAAGTGAAAATCAGAATTGCGCTTATGGCCGCGCTCGTGGCTTCCGCTTCCGCACAGGCTGCCGAACCCACGGGCTCAGGCGCGCCGATCGAGATCAGCGCCTCGGGTGAAGGCACTTGGTATGTACGGTGCGATGTCGAGAGCGCCATCAATCCGGGGCTTCGCGAACTCAACAAGGCGCGCCCTGTCTATCGCGACGGCCGGATGCAGAGCGCCACCTGTCACTACGAGTCGAACAAGCGCGGGCTGACGATCAGGATCGTGGGCGCTGGCTGGGATTGCCCCTTCAAGGGCGCGGCCGAGGGCGACTGCACTTTGGTCGATAATCGAGGCAGTGGAGAATTCCGCATCAAGCGGTCGAAATAGGAATGTCGGCGAGCGCCTTCGCTCAAAGGCGCTCGTTGATGAATGCGATATTTCCGGTATGGTCGAATCATGGAACTAAAAAACGCAGTCGCGGCACTATCGGCACTCGCCCATGAGGGAAGATTGAGTGTTTTTCGAATGTTGGTGCAGGCCGGTCGCGAGGGAATCGCGGCCGGTGAGATCGCGCGCAGGCTCGATTTTCCGGCCAACACGCTGTCCTCCAATCTGAACATTCTCAGCAACGCGGGGCTGATCGACAAACGGCGCGAGAGCCGGTCGATCATCTATTCCGCGCGCTATGAGAACATGACCGAGCTGCTCCAATATCTGCTCCAGGATTGCTGCGGCGGGTCGCCGGAAATCTGCGCGCCGCTCGCGGCGCTGGTACTGGATAGCCGCTGCGCGGCGGAGGGCTGCGCGTGACCGACACCAGTTTCAACGTGCTGTTCCTATGCACCGCCAACTCGGCGCGCTCGATCCTGTCCGAGGCGATCTTGAACCGCCTCGGCGGCGAACGCTTCCGCGCTTTCTCGGCGGGCAGCTTTCCTCGCGGTGAAGTAAACCCCGTGGCGCTCGAGGTGCTGCAATCGCTCGGCCACGACATCGCATTGTTCCGTTCGAAGAGCTGGGATGAATTTGCGGTCACCGACGCACCGCGGATCGATCTTGTCGTCACCGTCTGCGACAACGCCGCCGGCGAAATCTGCCCCGCATGGCCAGGTCATCCGCTGACCGTGCATTGGGGCATCGACGATCCGGCATCCGCCGATGGCCTCGGCAAGCAGGAGGCGTTCCTGCGCGCCTATGGCTATCTGGCCGCGCGCATCGGACAATTGATGGCGCTCCCGGTGGAAACCATGGATCGTACCGCGCTCAGGGCGGCGCTAAAGGCCATCGGCCAAAGCGAAGGCGCTTCGGGGCGCGCGCAAACGCCAACCGATGTGATCATCTATCACAATCCCGAATGCGGCACGTCGCGCAACACGCTCGCGATGATCCGCAATGCCGGGATTGAACCGCACGTCGTCGAGTATCTCAAGACGCCTCCGTCGCGCGCGATGCTCGAACAGCTGATCGAGCGTGCGGGCATCACGCCGCGCGCGCTCCTGCGCGAGAAAGGCACGCCCTATGGCGAGCTGGGCCTTGGCGATCCCGCGCTTGGCGACGCGGCGTTGATCGATGCCATGATGGCGCATCCGATGCTCATCAACCGCCCGCTGGTCGTGTCGCGGCTGGGCGTGAAACTCTGCCGCCCCTCGGAAGAAGTCCTCGATCTCCTTCCGGCGTCGCAGCGCGGGCCGTTCTTCAAAGAAGACGGTGAACAGGTCATCGACGAGACGGGCAATCGTATCCCCGCGCACGCTGCATGACCCCCGGTACGCGCGCGATATTCGCCGAAGCTATCGGCAGCCTCTTCCTGTTCGCCACGGTGATCGGGTCGGGCATCATGGCCGAGGATCTGTCCGGCGGGAATGTCGCCATCGCGCTGCTTGGCAACACGCTGGCGACCGGCGCGATCCTGTTTGTCCTGATCACCATGCTGGGGCCGATCTCGGGCGCGCATTTCAACCCCGCCGTGACGCTGGTCTTCCGCCTGAAAGGCGAGATCGGAATCGGAACCGCGTTCGCTTACCTGATCGCGCAACTGGTCGGTGGTATCCTCGGCGTCTGGCTCGCGCATTTGATGTTCGACCAGCCGATCCTTGAGCTTTCCGAGAAACTGCGTTCGGGCGTCGGTCAATGGGCAGCGGAAGGCGTCGCGACGTTCGGCCTGCTGCTCACGATCCTTGGGACGATCAAGGCAAGGCCACAATGGGTGCCCGCCAGCGTCGCGCTCTACATCACCGCCGCCTATTGGTTCACGGCCTCGACCAGCTTCGCCAATCCCGCGATCACGATCGCGCGTTCGTTGAGCAACAGCTTTGCGGGCATCGCGCCGGGCTGCGTGCCTGCATTCATCGCCGCGCAGCTCGCGGGCGCGCTTCTCGCCTATGGCGTGAGCCAAATGCTGTTCGCGGGGAACGCACGGGGAGTACAGGAATGAACCGACTGCGGACCTTGAGCGATCCCACGTCCTTTCCGGCGCTTAAGCCGGAATTCGTGAATCGCGTGCCTGCGTTCGGGCTCGGTGCGCTCGATCCTCCGCCGAGGATCTTGCTGCTCTACGGGAGCCTGCGCGAACGCTCCTATTCGCGCCTCGTCGTCGAGGAGGCCGCGCGGCTGCTCCAGCTTTTCGGATGCGAGACGCGCATTTTCGATCCGTCCGACCTACCCCTCCCCGATCAGGCGGCGGGCGACGATCACCCAGCGGTCCACGAGCTGCGCGAGCATTCGATGTGGTCCGAGGGCCAGGTCTGGTGCAGCCCGGAACGGCACGGCCAGATCACAGGAGTCATGAAGGCGCAGATCGATCACCTGCCGCTGGCCTACCAGGGGATGCGCCCGACGCAGGGGAGGACGCTCGCGGTGATGCAGGTCAGCGCGGGTTCGCAATCGTTCAACAGCATCAACACGCTGCGCGTTCTCGGGCGCTGGATGCGGATGTTCACGATCCCCAACCAGTCGTCGGTTGCCAAGGCGTTTCAGGAATTCGACGAGGCCGGGCGCATGAAACCGTCCAGCTACTATGACCGGATCGTCGATGTAGTGGAGGAACTGGTGCGCTTCACAGTTCTGCTGCGACCGCATGTCGATCAGCTCACCGACCGCTATTCTGAACGGGTGGAAGCCAACCGCCCAGTCGATCTCAAGACAGATCTATCGGCTATCGCGCTCGATCAAGGCTGCTGTTCCGATCCGGGAGCGCGTCGCTCGTGAACGATTGTCCGGGCTAACTCCGAGGCCGATGCACTTATATGCCCGAAGTCCAGGTGATTGACTGCTCAATGTGTCGACACTCTGAATGGCAAACACCTACCTGAACGGTGGCATTAACAACTAAGCTCAAGCGCATTGAAGCTTACACTTCCTGGAAGCCATAGTTGTTGGCGGAAACATGCATGTCGGTGAATGTCGAACGCTGACAAATCGCGAACATCGGGCACACTCAACTGGCGAACTTGTCTCCTTAGGCCAGCACTAACTATAGTTGCTTGTTTACATTGGGACATTTTGGCGCGATCTAGATGCCGCAATCGCTCGACCGACTCCCTTGAGAAGTTGTTCGGACATGAGCCCGTTGAGGGGCGTATCGAGGGCAAAGCGGGTTGAGGTCCGCACCCGCGTGCGGCCGGGGTGGTCATGCCGCGTTTCGAGGTTGCCGAAGTCTTCGTGAACCATGCGCGCTCTGCGCCGACGCGAGAAGCGTTGTACGATGCGCTGATCCAGTGCTGCTCGGACATGGGGGTTCGTTACTTCGCACTGACCCATCACATCGACTTCGGAAGGGAAGCTGGACCGGCGGTCCGACTTCACAACTATCCGCCGAGCTGGGAGGAATGGTTCGACGAACGGGGGCTCGGCCGCACCGATCCCATCCACAGGGCCTGCAACCTTGCCAGCGTAGGCTTCGCCTGGTCCGCTGTCCCCGACATGATCAAGCTGACCCCGGATGATCGGTGCGTGCTGGAGCGCGCCTATGAGATCGGAATCGGCCAAGGGTTCACGATCCCCGCGAGCGTGCCCGGCGAGGCGCTCGGATCCTGCTCTTTCGCCGTAGACGCGGGCCAGGCCTTTCCCGACGAGTTCCAGTTCGTGTGCCAGCTGATCGGCGCGTTCGCCTTCGAAGCGGCCAGGCGCATCTCCGGATCGCGGGACGTCCAGGCCGATCAGTCTCCCATCCTCACCGACCGGCAGCGTGACTGCGTACTCTGGGCGGCGCGGGGCAAGACCGACTGGGAAATCTCTGTCATTCTGGGCGTCGGTCATGAAACGGTGATCCAGCATCTGAAGCATGCCCGCGAGCGCTACGGCGTCCAGAAACGCGCCCTCCTCGCGGTGCGGGCGCTGTTCGACGGACTGATCAGCTTCTCCGACATCCTGAAGCACTGACGCTATCCCCATTTCTTGGAATATCGCCGACCGGCACTGATCGGGATGCTTGGCCCCTCGTCAATTCGAGGGGTTTTGCGCCATGGTTCTTCTCATCGATTCCACCGTCGACACCGTCGCCGACACCGCGTTCCGGTCGATGTTCGCCGCGCGGAAGAGCGTCTTCATCGATCTGCTCAAATGGGACCTGCCGGTCCTGGACGGGCGCTATGAGATCGACCAGTTCGACGACCAGCACGCGCGTTACCTGATCCTCACCGACAGCGCGAACGAGCATCTGGCGTCGGCCAGGCTTCTGCCGACGACGCGGCCTCACATCCTGGACGGTCTCTTCCCCGCGCTGTGCGCCGGCGAAATCCCACGAGGCCCACGGGTCTGGGAAATTACGAGATTCTGCCTGGGACGACAGCTACGCTCAACCGAGCGACGCCAGGTCCGCAATCAGCTCGTCTCCGCGCTGACCTCACATGCGCTCGTTACCGGCATCGATACCTATACGGGCGTCGCCGAGATGGCGTGGCTGCAGCAGATCCTGAGCTTCGGCTGGCAATGCCGCGCGCTCGGCGAACCCCTTGCCAACTGCGGCTGCCTGCTCGGCGCGCTCGAGATCACGATCACGCCCGACACACCGACTGACCTGGCCGCAGGCGGCGTCTGGTCGCCCCTTACCGCCCACGAAATGCCGGCGCGCCGCGCCGCCAACGCCTGAGGTATCGCCATGACCAATGATCCGACCGCCAAACCCGCCGGCTGCGATGCCGCGCTCGAGCTTCTGAAGACCCAGGGCTGGTGCGTCATCCCGAACGCGCTGCCGCTTCAGACGATCGAGGCGCTCGGTGCGGACCTCGCGCCGATGTACGAGGCGACGCCCTTCTGCAAGGGCGATTTCTATGGCGGCCGGACCAAGCGGTTCGGGAGCCTGCTGAAGCGTTCGCCGCATGCCGCCGCGCTGGCCATGGACGCGTTGATCCTCGCCGTCAGCGAGGCGGTGCTTTCGCCATGGTGCGACACGCTCCAGCTGAACCTGATGCAGGCGATCGCACTGCACCCGGGCGCCCCGGCGCAATTCCCGCACCGCGACCAGGATATGTGGCAGGGCGTGAAGGGCGAGGTCGAGTATCTCGTCAACGTGATGTGGCCGCTCACCCGCTTCACGGTCGAGAATGGCGGGACGATTATCTATCCGGGCAGCCACGGGGATGAGGCGCTCAAAGAGGAAATGCCCGAGCGCTCGATCGTCGCGGAATTCGGGCCGGGCGACGCGTTCCTGTTTCTGGGTTCGACGCTGCATGGCGCAGGCGCGAACCGCAGCGGCGACGTCCGCAAGGCGGTCGTGGTCAGCTACTGCCTTGGATGGCTCAAGCCCTATGAAAACCAGTGGCTCGCCTATCCGCCAGCGATAGCTCGCGGCTTCTCGCCGGAGCTCGCCGCCCTGGTCGGCTACCGCCAGCACCGCCCCAACCTCGGCAACTACGAGGGCGTATGCCCTTCGCTCCTCCTCACGGGAAACCTGCCCGACCATATCGGCGCGGTGGACGCACTGCGGCCTGACCAGGCCGAGGCCGTCGCCGCGCACCGGATGGGCCAGGAGGAAGCCGCATGAGCCCGCTCCAGGCGATGGAGCGGAGCTACGCGACGCTCAAGCAGATGCTGCGGGAGGGCCGGTACCCGCCCGGCGCGCGCCTGGAAGCGAACCGCATCGCCGAAGAGCTGGGTGTCAGCATGACGCCGGTACGCGATGTCCTGCAGCGCCTGGTGGGCGAGCATCTCGTCGAAGCGAGCGCCGGCGAAGGATTTCATGTGCCGCGGCTCGGCGAGGCGGCGCTCCGCGATCTCTACGAGTGGCATTCGGCCCTCGTCCTGATGGCAGTGCGTACCGCTCGCAATCCGCTCGCCATGGATGAGCCGGAGGATGAGGCAATCGCATCCAGGACAGCGCTGCTGTTCGAGCGCATCGGCGAGATGGCACCCAATCGCGAGATACGGCTCGCCATCGCGAGTGTTGGTGATCGCCTGCATCCGTTCCGGATGCTCGAGTCGGAAGTTTTGGAGCCGCTGCTCGGCGAACTCGACGAGCTTGCCGAAATCGACAACGGACTTCCGCAAGCAATCCGGCGCTATCATCTTCGCCGAATGAAGGCGGTCCCCGACCTAATTCGACGCCGTGAGGCCGCCTGACAGGATCTTCGATTATAATCCTATTATAAACTTCTTATAACCGCCAGCTTGGCGAATCTTCTCTTGGTCGCATCTCGCGACAGGAGAATGATCATGGACCGCGAACCCAACGAAACCATCGACCTGATCGATCTCGGCGTCGCCAGCGTCGAGACCCAGGGCGCCCTCGACGGCAAGTACGACGTCGTCGGCCTCATCCCGCGCGAAGGCCTGTCGGACGACTGATCCGCAGCGCCGGTCCGGCCATGCGCCGGGCCGGCGCAATCAGTTCACCCGCTTTCCAACGCAAGACGGAGTTGCTCCCATGCAAACCGAACATGACCTGGCTGTCGATCTCGTCGATCTCGGCGCCGCCAGCGTCGCGACCCAGGGCGCGATGACCGGCACCTTCGACGTCATCGGGCTCATCGAGCACGAGGGCCTGTCGGACGACTGATCCGCAAGCGCGGGCCCGGCTCCGCGCCGGGCCTGCGATCCACCGAGACGGAGATTTCCCATGAAGAACGAAGAGAGCCAGGTAATCGACCTGATCGATCTGGGGCCCGCAAGCGTCGAGACGCGGGGCAGCTGCACCGGCATGTTCGAGATCGTCGGGTTTGTCCTACCCGAAGGCCTTTCGGACGACTGACCGTCAGCGGCGTTCCGCTCTGCACGAGCTGGCGCCGCACCACTGAAAGGTCCCGGCAACCGGAATGCTTTGGCGTGTATTGCCCCATGCGACCGCCTGCGTCGCATCCGACAAGCTGTTCCTGCTCGATATCCGGCAGGACCGGTATTTTCGCGTGCCTGCCGCCGCATCCGGCGAGATGCTCGCCTGGCTCGACCGGAACTATGCCGGCGTCGTCCCCAAGGCCGTGACCGACACACTGCTTCGCGCACGCATTCGCCGCCAAGGCGACCCTGAGCCGACCAACGTTCTCAAGGAACGCGTCACCATCCCCGCGAACCTCGTCCAGCCCGATGCGCAGAGCGCCGCGACCGGGCATCCCATTCGGGTCGCGATGAGCGTCGCCGGCATGCGGCTGTCGCTGCGCGCATTCTCGCTCAACCATATCCTCACGGGCATTCAGACCCGTGGCCCGCTACCCCGGCGCGGACTGGGAGCGCTCGCCGAGGCGCATGCGTTCGAGCGTGCCCGGCGCATGGTGCCGATCGCCCGGAACTGTCTCCTCGATTCGCTTGCGCTCGAGCGGTGGCTCGCACGGCGCGGAATGGGATCGCAACTCGTATTCGGCATCGCGCCAGAACCGTTCGCGGCGCATTGCTGGCTGCAGACGCCGGAGGCGATCCTCAACGACAGCTTCGATCATGTGTCGGGCTTCACGCCGATCCTCGCGATATGAACCGAACCGCCTATCTGGCCTGCGTGGCGAGACCGGCGCCGCACGCAGCCGAGCGGTTGCGCAATGTTGCCGAGCGTCTGCGATCGCCCGCGATGGTCGAACTGGTCGAATCGCACGGCCTTCTTGTCTGCGGCGACCCCAGTGCTGCGCAGCTGGCGCTGCCAACCGGTGACGGTATCATCCTTGGTCATCTGTTCGACCGGAAGGATAGCACGCGAGTCACCGACCCGGCGAAACTCGGTGACATTCCCATCGACGAATTCGTGAAGGCCTATTGGGGAGGCTATATCGCGATCCGCGCACTCGAGGATCGGGTCGAAATCTTCCGCGACCCCTCGGGGATGGTGCCCTGCTATCACGCCGAGATCGAGGGCGTGCATGTCCTGACCGCGGGACCGGACCTTCTGTTCGGGCCGGGGCTGATCGAGCCTGTGATCGACTGGACCATCGTCACCCAGTCTCTCGTCTTCCGCGACTTCCGGCCGGCGCGAACCTGCCTTCGGGGAGTGAACGAACTGCTCCCAGGGGTGGTGCTCGACCTCGGCGACCGGGGCGTTTCCACGCGTTGCGCCTGGTCGCCCTGGGCCTTCGCTGATCCCGAGGCCCGGATCACCGACCCTGCGACCGCGATATCGACCCTGCGCGAAGTTGCGACGGCGACGCTAGGCGCGTGGGGCGCGTGCTTCGAGCGGCCGCTTATAGAGATCTCCGGCGGCCTGGATTCCTCGATCGTCGCCGCCGGGATGCGCACCGAGCAATCGGGCGTGCACTGCCTGACCTTCGGCCCGGCACCCGGGGACGCGAGCGAGTTGCCCTGGGCGAGGGCCGTCGCCGAACACCTGGGATATCCGCTCACCGAATTGGTCGCCGATGCGACAACCGTTGATATCCGTCACAGCGATGCGCGCGACTTGCCGAGGCCCTGCGCGCGCGCCTTCTCCCAGGCGCTCGATCGTCCGATCCAGGCGCTGGCGGCCGGGCTCCACACCGATGCCTTCTTTGGCGGCGGCGGCGGGGACAGCATGTTCTGCCTCACCCATTCCGCGTTTCCACTGATCGACCGCCTTGCTGCCGAGGGGCTGGGCAAGGGCGTGCTCGAAACCGCGGGCGACATCGCACAGCTCACACGAACCAATATCTGGAAAGTGCTGGCCACGGCCGCCCGCCGCTGGCCGCGGAGCCATTCGGCGATGCCACCGCCGATGACCAACGGCTTCCTGGCGCCCCATGTACGCGAGGCACTGCCATGGCCGGAGGGCAATCCCTGGCTCGCCTCCCCTGCCGGAATCCCACCGGGGAAGCGCAAGCATGTCTGGTCGATCATCGGGATCCAGAACCAGCTCGAAGGCTATGGGCGCGAGGCCGTGGCTCCTTTTCTCTCGCCGCTGATGTCTCAGCCGATCGCGGAGGTCTGCATCGCCATTCCGAGCTGGTACTGGTGCGCAGGCGGCAACAACCGCACCGTAGCACGCGAAGCCTTCCGCGATCGCCTGCCCGCATCCGTCATCGATCGCCGCACCAAGGTGTCGTTCAGCAGCCTCGCCTACCGGATGATCCGGGCAAACATGGCCATTCTACGCGATATGCTCCTGAACGGCTCGCTCACGCGGCAAGGGCTGCTCGACCGTGACCGTATCATCGCCTTCCTTGGCGGTACGATGGCGGACCCTGAGGCGCTTCCGGAACTCATGGCGCTCGTAGAGGTCGAAGCATGGGTCCGCCACTGGGAAGGCCGGTCACTTCGCTGACGCCGCCCGCAGGGCCTTCCACCGAACAATCTCGGCGGCCCGCGCGGGGTCGGTAGATTCAATGCCGAGCAGCCAGAAGTCGAACCAGGCGATGTTGCGCTCGTAGATGGCCAGCCGGTGCGCCGGATGGCTCTTCGTGTGCCATTCGTCGGGATAGACATACATCTCGACCGGCGCGCCATGCGCCTTGAGCGCGGCAAAGGCCTCCTGGGCGATCCGGAATTCGCCATCCGGCAAATTCATCAGCAGCGGCACCCGGAGATGGTCGGCATTCACGGCGATCGACTGGGCCCGCCAGAATTCACGGCCATCCGCGCCCGCAGGCGGATAGCCCACCCCTTGCACGACGGTGTTGCCGTAGCCCGGGCCCGCGCTGAACACGACGTTGGGGTCATCACAGCAGGACGACATGATCGCGGCCTTGAAGCGCGTCGAGTTGTTGAGCGCGAACTGGACGGTGCTCGCGCCGTCGCTCAGGCCAGTGATCCCGATCAGATCGGGGTTGACGACGCCCTTGGCGATGGCGGTGTCGATCCCGGCTTCGAGCGCGGTGAGGATCCGGCGCCGTCCCGACCAGTTCCGGACCTTGACGCGCTGGGCGGCGTCGTCGTTGGCCTTGGAGGCTGCCTCGGGCGCTTCGGCAGGCCATTGAAAATTGAGCACGGCATAGCCGCGCGCCGCGAGTAGCTGGATGGGATATTCGTCCCCCTGTCCGCCGCGCTGGAAGCCCTTTGAGATATACTGGACGATGATGAGGGGGTGGCGCTCGCCGATCTGGTGGGTCGGCGGAAGCGTGAGATCGCCATAAGTCCGCACACCGTCGTGGTCGGTCCAGGTGAGCCGCTCGACCTTTCCCAGGCGCACGGTCGCAAACTCGGGGTTGGGTTCGAAGATCGTCGTGCTGCGGCCGGTCGCCGGATCGATCCGCACCAGGACGCGCGGTCGGGTGGCGGTTTCGCGGGCGCAGATCAAGGTTGCACCGGCCTGAGCGCATCCGGGCAGGAAATCTTCGGTCTCGAACAACCGGCGCGGCCCCCGTTCGGCACCGGGACGCCAGCTGTAGATCGCGCTGCGGCCACCATTGTCGGCATTGCCGCCGCGCAGGATGAGCAGCGTATCAGGCGCGATCCACCATAGCCCGGCGATCGGCTCGCGGCAGGCGTCGCCGGTGCAGGCCACGGCCTTCCCGCCCACTTCGACGCGCAGCAACGTCGGACCGCGGGGCAAATCGGCACGCTCACTCGCTACCCAGGCTCGGCCTCCGGACCGGGAGGTCGCGGTGGCCCCGGCATCCGCCGGAAATCCCCCCGCCGCTTCACCCTTCATCGCGGCGGCTTGGTCAGCCGTCACGATGCGGTTTTCCCCGGTTGCGAGGTCGAATGCGTTGATCTCGGTTGGTAGTGGCAGCCGGGGCGTCGGCCGCGAGAAGGCGACCGACCAAAAGCGATCGTCATACAGATAGCCGGACCGGCCTTCACGTTCGATCTCGGCGACTCCCGCATTGAACGACCGACGCGTCGTGAACAGCAGGGTTCGGCCGTCCTTGCTCCACGCGAGACTGCGCGGCTCGGTGGCGAGATCGGTGATCTGCTTCGCGGGCGCGCCGTCGAGGCCTACCCGCCAGATCTGGGTCTGGCCCTTGTCCCGGCGCAGATAGGCAAGCGAGCGTCCATCGGGCGACCAGATTGGCGGCTCGGTGACCGGGAGGCCCGAAGGCACACCCGTCACGCCGTAGGGGTCGGTCATTGCCTGGATGAACTCACCCCCGACATCGAGCAGGCGAGGCGGTGTCCTGCCATCCAGCGTCGCCAGCATCACGCCGAAACAATAGCTGTCGCTGTCGGGATCGGCACGCCGCAGGATCAGCGCCGCATATCTTCCGTCCGGCGAAAGGCTGAACGACGGTCTCTTCGCGGTGTCGAACATCATCCCGAAGTCGCGCAACTCGATCAGATCGCGCGCCCCGATCCCCCTTTGGCCTGTTGCCGCCTCGGGGGGAGGCGGCAACAGGCGCTCGCTGCAAGCCGAGGGCGTTGCGTGCGCCACCCCGGTCATGCAGGCGAGCAAGGCGAGGGCAGTGGTGCTGAGCAGTTGTCTCACCACGACTTGGTGACCTGCAAAGCGACGAAGCGGCCCATCGGATTTGCATTCTCGCCGTCGAACCCGACCGCGAGCGTGCCCACGACATAGCTCACATAGGGCGGGTCGGAGTCGAACAGGTTGCTCGCGTTGAGTGCGACCCGAAGCCCCTTGAACGGACCCGATGGCTGCTGGAAGGAATAGCTCAGATTGAGATCGAAGGTCGTCCAGGACGACACGCGCTGCGCGGGGGTCACCGTGAGGTTTCGATAGCCGTCGGCATAGTTGACGAACAGCGCCGCACCGAACCCGCCCTTGTTCCAGGTCGCGCGCCCACGGACCCTCAGGTCAATGGGGTTGCCGACCGTATCGACCACATCGACGGGCGCCGACGTGGCGGTCAGCTGCTGGTTGATCCCGAAGATATAGGTCGCGTTCGCGCCGATCGTGGCGTTTCCGCCGCCCAGCCCGAAATCATATTGCAGATCGAAATCCAGCCCCGACTGCTTAACGATCGACAGGTTGCGGGTCCGCGCGTCGGCGATCGCCACGATCGGCGCGGTGCTGGGGATGCCGGCCAGATCGAGATAATAAGGCGAGGCGAACAGCTCGGCGATCCGCGCCGCCGACGGATTGAAGGTCAGGATCGGCGCATAGATGTCGCGGTTGATCAGATAGTTGGTCACGCTCGATGCGACCGACGCGATCCGGTCGCGATAATTGACGCTGAACCAGGTCACGCCGGCCCGCAGCCCGGGCAGTGCAGTGGGCTTCAGGTCCGCCCCCAGCGTCCAGGTCGTGGCACGCTCGGGCCCGAGGTCCGGATCATTGCCGCGGATGACCATGATGTTGGACATGCCGGTCGGCGACTGGGGATCGACCACCGGATAGGCGAACTGCCCGAACGTATCGGGGTCTTGCCGCAGCTCGGTCACCCCAGGCGCGCGAAACGACTTGCCGTAGCTTCCGCGCAGCGTGACGCCGCCGAAAGGCTCCCAGGCCATGCTGACCTTCGGGTTCGTGGTGCTGCCGAAGTCGCTATAATGCTCGGTGCGAACCGCCGCCGAAAGGTCGAGACGGCGGAACATCGGTATCGCCATCCCTTCCGCGAATACCGGGATGCGCAGCTCGGCATAGGCGCCCTTGACGATGCGGGGTCCGGGGAGCGGCGTCAGCGCGTTGGCGCGCGGCGCCAGCGTCGAGGTGTAGGAGATATTCTCGCGGTCGCGGTAGCGGTCCTCGCGATACTCGCCGCCTACGGCGAGGCGCACTTCACCCGCCGGAAGTGCGAAGAGCGGACCGTCCGCGCGGACCGACGTCGACCAGACCTCAGCATCCCAGCGGCGCTTGTTGTAGCCGCGGATCGACTCGATCGTGGCAGGGTTGGTCGAAGGTCCGTCGCCGAGCAGATTATAGGCGGTTGCCGGGTTGGTGTCGGCAAGCGCGAGCGCGAGGCGCGCTGAGTTGACGCGGTTCAGATAGTCGTAGCGCTCGTCCTGCGTGCCCCAGGTGCCGTGGGCATCGACCGACCACTCGCCCAGCGTGAGCTCGAGGCCCGCGGTTCCGCCATAAGCCTGGACGTCCCCCCGGTATCGTTCGTTGCCGAGGTCTCGCACGAAGCTGTAGTTCACGCCGATCGGCAGGCGCGTGCCGATCGGATCGACATAATAGGGGTTGGTGACTGGAACGGTGCGGCGCGTGTCGCTGCCACTGCGGACCGCGACGTCGAACTTGCGCCAGGTCGCAAGGCCCCGCGCATAGAAGCGCAGGTTGCTGGTCAAATCTTGGCTGAGCGACACGAACAGCGAATGCCGCTGCTGTTGCGGGAGGATGTCGACGCCGTCCCAGCCATCGCCGCGGTTGATCGCGCCGCGGGTCAGCTGCGCCGCGGTCAGGCCGTTGCCGAACTGTCCGCGAGGGATCGCGAAATTGACGCCGCCCGCGACGATGGTGCCGGGGCTCGAATAATTGCCGCGATAGTCCCCGCCGCCAAAGGGCCGCAGGTCGTCGGTGATGTAGGGCCGGTCGTCGGCGGAGAGATTGTCGCGACGGTAGAATTCATAGGCGATCACGGCATTGCCGGAAGACCATTTGACGCCGAACAGCTGGCTGAACTGATATTCCTGCGCGTCGCCGTCAGCCGTCCCGATCCGGAAGCTGGTTTCGGCGCCCCTGAAATTGTTGCGGGTGACGACGTTGACCACGCCCGCCACCGCGTCGGAGCCGTAGATGGCCGAGGAGCCGTCCGGCACGATCTCGACGCGCTCGATCGCCGACGCGGGGATCACCGACAGATCAGAAAAGGTGCCCGAGAATCCGCCAAGCGGGGGCCGGTCGCCATTGATGAGGACCAGCGTTGAACCCTGGCCAAGACCACGCAGATTGACGCCGACACCGCGGCTGACGTTGCCGTTGCCAGCGCCCGTGATCAGCCCGCTCATCCCTTCGATGGCACCACCGCCGAAGTTCTGCGGGATCGACTGGACGATCTGCTGCGTCGTCGAGAAGCCGTTCTCGGCCATTGCCTTGCGGTCGACCGTGATGACCGGGACGCCGACCGGCCCGCTGCCGCGGATGCGCGTGCCGGTGACGAGAATTTCGCCCTCGCCCTCAGCAGGTGCGTTTCCCTCCTGGCTGGTATCGTCGCGCTGAACGACCAGCGTGTTGCCGACGAACACCACGCGCAGCCGGCTGCCGCGAAGCAACAGCGAGACCGCAACCTCGGGACGGAATCTGCCCTTCAGCGCCGGCGCCTGATGACCCGCCACCAGTTCGGTCGGCGCGATGACTTGCGTGCCCGACTGCTGCACGATCGCGCGCAGCGCTGCGCCCAGATCCTGGCTCGGAATGTCGAATTCGCGCGCATTGTCGGCCTGCGCAGACGCCACCGGCGCAACCATGACCATCGCCGTGCCGGCCAATGCCAGCGCACCCATTTTCCCCATCCGCATCTATCGCTCCCCATTTTGGCGCCGCCGATTTGGCGGTCTGGGGTGCGAGACGAGGTTTGGCGGAAAACCCGCCTAAAATAATTCCGGGGTCGTTCAGGCTATGGGCGGCGAAGGATAAGGTCGCCCTGCGGCGAGCGTTCGACGCGCAGCGAGAAGGCGGCGGCCAGCGCAGCGGCGAGCTCGTCGACCGGAAGCGGCCGGAAGCCCCCCGTCACGCGCTGGCCCGCGAGCGACGGGTCGCCCAGGCGGATCTTGCGCGCCGAATAACGATTGGTCTGCTCGAGCACGTCACCCAGCGGCACGCCGTCGAAATCGAGCATGCCCGAGACCCATTGCTGCAATCCCGGCGGTGCCTTGACCACCTGGGGCTCGCGCGACCGGTCGGTGAAGCACTCGCCGGGCGAAAGCCGCGTGACGGCGGCGACGCTACCCGCGGGCGCAAGGCCGCGCACGTCGACCGAACCGCGGAACAGGCTGACCCTCACCCCTCCCCGTTCGAACCCGACATCGAACAGGGTGCCGAGCGCGGTGACGGTCCGGCCGCCCGCCTCGACCCGGAAGGGGCGCGCCGCATCATGGGCGACATCGAACCGGGCACGCCCGCGGACGAGCCGAACCAGGCGCAGATCGCCCGACAAACGGACCTCGATCGCGCTGTCGGTGTCGAGCGTCACCGTCGATCCGTCCGCGAGTTTCACGGCGCGGATCTCGCCCACGCGAGACACTGTCGGCTCGGCGGCTGCGACCAGCGGCGCCTCCGGCGCCCCACTCGGCGCGCGCACGAACCAGAATCCCGCCAATACCACCAGCAGCACGGCGGCCGCCGCGAAGGCAGGGCGTGCTGCAGGCATTTCCCAGATCGGAGGTCTGCGCTCGGGAAGTCGCCGGTTGCGCCCCATCTCGGTGTCCGCCAGTCCCCCGCTATCAAGCCATTGCCCGCCGGCTTGCTCGAAAGCGTCGCGATGCGCAGGGTCGGCGTTGCGCCACCGCTCGAACTCGGCACGATGCGCTTCGCGATCAGGGCCTCGCATCCGTGCCCACCAAATGCCAGCCTGCTTGGCGACGGCGGGGCTTGGGCTATCCGTCGGTCCGGAACCCGGCATCAATCCTTGCCCGCGTATTGAATAAGCATCGTCATTGCCTTGGCCATCTGCTTCTCAACGCCCGAGACGGACATACCTGTCCGTTCGGCGATTTCGTTATAGCTAAGGCCGTCGAGGCGATGCGCCATGAATATTTCCCGAGTCTTGGGCTTCATCCGACGCATTACCGCCTCGATGCGCACGAGACTATCGCGTGCTTCGAGTCGTGACACTTCATTCGCCACCGAAATGGCGTCTTCTTCGAACGGGACGTGCAACAGCTCGCCCCGGCCCGCCGCGCTCTTTGCACGGTCGCGCAGCAGGTTGCGAGCCACTTGCCGCAGAAAAGCCCGGGGCCGCGCGATCGGTTCGCTTCGTCCCTGCTCGCTTTGCGCGACGCGGAGAAAGACCTCCTGCGCCACGTCGCCGGCGTCCTCGGGATTGGACCGGTAGCGCGTGATGAACCGGACCAGCGCGTGGCGCTCATTTCGGTAGATCATCTCGATCCCGAGCGGGCTCCCATTACCGTCGTCGGGGTCGCTGAACGCGGGAATGGTCGAAGGCGCGGGTGGCGACATCAAGCGTCCCCGCACCAGCAAAGATGTTCTTCGGCCACCAACGCCACCGCCCCGTCTCCCACAAGCGAGGCCGGCCGGCAGAAGCCGGGTGTTGAGAACAAGTTTGAGGACTTGCGCCGACGCCTTTAGCCGCGAACGGCCTGAACATGCGCGTCGGCCACCCGGCCGCTAGTGCCTGGATAGGGATCCCAAACGAGGTTCTCACGCCTCGGCGCCACACTTTGAGCGGCGCATTCCAAGACTAGGATTGGAACGGTTCAAAAGGCAAGCCAATCGCAAAAGCAAGGAATCGCAACCACTTCGGACAAATCTTCGCGGTCACTGCGACCTAAAAGTCGCACGCGCCGCAGGCGCCACAAAAAGCCGCACCCTTGCAGGCGGACGGCCGTCGCGGCGGCGTGCGCGCGGGCCTGTGGGCCAGCCGCCGCCGTGACCCCCGGCCGGTCGCAAGCGTGCCACGCGGGTCAAAGAAGCGCGGACCCTGACGCCTTCGCAGAAGGCGCAGCGCACGCACCGCTGGTCCCCCTCATTCAAAGCGGTAACCGCCGACGCGAAGTGCCCGCCCGTCGCCATGACCATCGCTAACTGCCCGCGCCGGCCGATGAGCTTGAGGATATCGCCCGGGCTGAGCCAGTCGCCGATCCAGCGGAGCATCATGGCAATCACGACCGCCATCGTGCGATCGTCGGTCAGGAATATCCCGCGGCGGTCGGTGGTACCTGAGGTGGTAGCCAGCGTTTACTTTCCGAGGAACCGCTCTCCAATCCGGTCAAGATCGTCGAAAACTGCCTCCGCGGCTTCAAGCGTCACGGCGCGGTCGGGGCGCCATTCGTTGAAACGCTCCATGAGCATCTTCTTGTCGGTGACCGGCAATTGGCTCGGGTCCTCGATGCGATCCGGCAGACGATACAGCTAGCGGTACACAGGCGAGCGAGCCCGCGCATAGGCTATCATGTCGACGAGGCGGCTCGTCTGGCGAACCGCGAGCGCCTCGCGCCCCTGGCGCTTATCGCGCCAGGCGGCCCAGATCAGGCCAACGCCATGCTCGGTCTTGATCGTTCTCGGGTTCACACCTCCGGCCAAGCGCCATACCTACATCCTGTAGCCACTATTGAATCGAGCCACGATGTCCGCCATGCTCTGGGGTCTTGGTTTCGACATCGCGGCCATCAAGACGATACTCGCTCTGCAAGAGATGAAGTCCGGCATAACCCCGCGTGCATTCAGTTCAGTATTCACGCACCCGTCGAGCACACGTCACGGGCTTTGCATATCGACGCGCGCTGAGCAGGCTCCAATCTTATGCAGCAGCGTCAGGTTGTTGCCGCAGCGCAACAGTCTGGGCCAGAATCGTCGCGGATCGGCATTGCGGTTGTGCACTGCGGCATAATTCGACAAACTGGGTCAGCTCAGCTTCATCGCTTCGAGAAAATGAAGAGCGAGACGCGAGCCGCAGGAGAACAGATCGGCACAACAAGGAGTTAGCCAAATGCGAATGTCTGTTCTCGCTACAGCAGCGATCACTATTCTCTCGATCTCGACACCCGCCTTCGCGCAGGAAGAAACCGAAGCGCCGCCCGCCGTCACAGTTTCAGGCGGGGCTACGGTGGTAAGCGATTATCGGTTTCGCGGAATCTCGCAATCGAACAAGCGCCCTGCGATCCAGGGCACCTTCACCGTCAGCCATGAGTCCGGCGTCTACGCTACGGTATGGGGCTCCTCGATCAATGGTTATATTGCGAGCAACAGCTCGGAATTAGACCTGATCGCCGGTTACAAACACACCTTTGGCAGCACGACGGTCGATGTGGGGGTGACCTATTATGTCTATTCGGACTCCCCCATTCCCAACACTGATTTTGCCGAGCCCTATGTGGCAGTCTCGCAAACGCTTGGGCCTGTCACCGGCAAGATCAGCGCCGTCTACGCCCCGAAGCAGAACGCGCTGACGCTCAACGGCGTCACGAAGGAGGAGAACTTCTATCTCGCCGGCGATGTGTCCGCGGGCATTCCCGGCACGCCGGTGAGCGTCTCCGCCCATCTCGGACACAATTTCAGTCCAAGCTATCTGACCTTTGGTCAGAAATACACCGACTGGAGCCTGGGAGCTTCATACACCTGGAACCATCTCACGCTCGGTGTTTCGTACGTCGATACCGACGCGGACATTTTCGTGGGCAGCCGCAACATCTCGAAGGGTGGCGTGGTGGCCTCGCTCGGGGTCTCCTTCTAAGGCGCGCCTTGAACCGCAAAGGGCTGCAGGTTCGCCTGCAGCCCTTGTCAAATTGGCGACAGTCACGCTGCAACTCATGTCCAGCGTCGCCTACGTTCAATGTCGTGCCAGCGTTTCAAGGCGCGCAGGCATTATCTTGGTGCTTCGCCTGGACCTCAACCGGCAAGCTGCCTTCGGACGTCGCGGCCCCGAATGAGCCCGTCGGGCAATTCCTCATCGCCAACGGAGAGTTGGATCCGTCCGAGCACTATCGCGGGACCAACTCCCAAGCGCTTGGCATCTGCCGCGATGGCTTGTGAGGTCCAGGTATATTGTGATTTGCAGGATTGCCATTGCCGGCCTGGGATAAGTGTTTCGCGCGCGAACACGTCCGCTTCGTCTTCAAAGTCTTGGCGCGAAGCGGCCCCCCGCTCGTAAAAAATCGCGTCATATTGACCTGTCGCGATATGGAGAATGATATGGCTGAGCTGGTGCATTAGCGCCAGCCAGAACGACTCGATGCGATAATCGCGCACCGTGAGCGCAAGGACCGCCACGTCATTCGCAGTGCGCAACGCGGCGCCGTCCACCTGCATGCCCGGCAGCGCCGGCTCCACCAGAAACACGATTCCGGCGTCGCGGAGATACCCCTCGATCCGTTTCACGCCGCCCCGAACTGCGCTGAAACCTATCAGCGTACGAAGCCAGTCGTGGCTGGCCGTCGCGGGACGGAAAGCGGTGGCGGGAGGTCGCGCGTCCGCCAGGATCATGACCCTCGCTTCCCACGCCAAAAGTGCCGGTTCGTGCGGAATATCGCGCGAACGGCTATATCGCCGACGGAGCGGGGCGTGCGGTCCGTATGCCCGTTCGAAGAATGCGGCGAGTTGCTCGGGCGCTTCCTTCAACGCCTTGATTAGAGTACCGCGATATGCTCCGAACCATCCGCGCCGGTACATTTCGCCGACGGGGAAGGATGCGGCGTTCGATAGATCGACCGGACTGATTTCCCGGTTTCCGGAGAGCTTCGGCGTCAGACTTGTCTCCAAGCACAATGCGTCGGCAATCATCTCCAGGCGCCGAAGACTGATCGACTGGTAGCGCTCAGCCTCGTAACGCTGGATCTGCTGCATCTTCATGCCGAGGAATTCCGCCAAATCTTTTTGAGTCTGACGTGCTCCCCTGAAACTCCTCCAGTTTGAGCTAGAGTCCTTCATTGAGGAGGACGGAGATGAAGCGCAGCAGGTTTAGCGAGGAGCAG
>NZ_MKWJ01000015.1:0-7622 GCF_001899725.1 Sphingomonas sp. 67-41
ATGATGCCGAAGCCCGCCTGGCGCGCCTGACGACGCCGGCCCCTTCGCTTTCCGGAGACACGCAATGAACTTCAACGATAAGCGCCTCCTTGGCGGCGTCAGCGCGGCCGTGCTCGTCGCCGCGGTGGGGGGCTTCTCCGTCGCTCGCCTGACATCTCCATCCGTTCCGGCCCCTGCCGCGCAGGAAGCCAAAAAGGATGAGCCGTCAAAGGCGGAAGCAGCGCCAGACAGCGTCGCGATGACCGCCGAAGCGATCAAGGCAGCTGGCATCGAGACCGAAGCCGTCAACGCTGGCGGCCTGGGAGCCGAGGTCGTCGCGCAAGGCACGGTCACCGCATCCCCGAACGGGGAGGCAGTGGTCACGGCCAGGGCGAGCGGCGCGGTTATCCGCGTCTTCAAGCGCCTCGGCGACAGCGTCCGCGCGGGCGAACCGCTCGCGATCGTGGAGAGCCGTGATGCAGCACAGCTCGCCTCCGAGCGGACGGTCGCCAATGCCCGAGCCGAACTGGCTCGCAAGAATCTCGAACGCGAACGGTATCTGGTCCGGCAACGCGTTTCGGCGCGCGTCGATCTCGAACGTGCCGAGGCAGACTATGCTGCCGCGCAGGCCGAGGTGCGTCGTGCGCAGGTTTCCGCAAGTGCGGCCCGTGTCACCAGCGATGGCCGTGGCGTGATCGTCACGAGCCCGATCTCCGGCCGCGTGACGGTCGCCAGCGTGACGTTGGGCGCGTTCGTGCAGCCCGAGGCCGAACTATTTCGCGTCGCCGATCCGCGCCTGGTACAAGTGGAAGCGTCGGTGGGCTCCGTCGATGCGGCCCGTATCGCACCGGGTGACACTGCCGTGATCGAGATGCCCAACGGCCGCACGGTCAATGCGCGCGTCCGCGCCGTGACTCCGACGCTCAATGGTGAAACGCGTGCCGCGACCGCGGTGCTCAACGTCGATGGTGGGGAGCTGCAGCCCGGTCTCGCGGTCCGTGTCCGCCTGAAGCCGAGCCGCGGTGAAAGCTCGACGGCGATCGTCGTGCCCGAAGAAGCCGTTCAGTCGGTCGAGGGCCGCGATGTCGTGTTCGTGAGGACCGCCGCGGGCTTCCTTGCGGTTCCGGTATCGCTCGGCCGCCGGAGCGCCGGACGCGTCGAAGTGCTTACCGGACTGGCCGGCGGCCAGACGATCGCAACTCGACAGGCATTTCTCCTCAAGGCCGAGCTCTCCAAGGGCACGGGCGAGGAGGAATAGCCGTGATCGCAAGTCTCATCGGATTGTCCGTCCGGGCGCGCTGGGCGGTGCTGCTGCTCTTCCTCGCCATTGCCGGCATCGGCGCCTGGCAGCTGACCAAGCTGCCGATCGACGCCGTCCCCGATATCACCAACCGCCAAGTCCAAATCAACACCGTCGAACGCGGGCTTTCGCCGATCGAGATCGAAAAGCGTGTAACCTTCCCCATCGAGACCGCCTTGGCGGGCATTCCGGGACTGGAAACCACGCGCTCGCTCTCGCGCAACGGTTTCAGCCAGGTCAACGCGATCTTCACCGACCAGACCGACCTATATTTCGCGCGTCAGCAAGTCAGCGAGCGACTCACCCAAGCCCGCGACACTCTGCCTGAAGGCGTGCAGCCGCAAATCGGCCCGGTCACCACCGGCCTTGGCGAGGTGCTGTTCTACGAGATCGATTTCGCCAACCCGGGCGGCAAGGGTGCGACCGTTCGCAACGGCCAGCCGGGCTGGCAGTCCGACGGTAGTTTCCTCACACCCGAGGGCGAGCGATTGACCGATGACCTGTCGCGCACTGCCTATTTGCGGACCGTGCAGGACTGGATAATCAAGCCGCAGCTGCGCACTGTCCAGGGCGTCGCCGGCGTCGATTCGATCGGCGGCTACGAAAAGCAGTTCGTCGTCGAACCCGACCCCGTGAAGCTTGCTACCTATGGCATTTCTTATTCCGAACTCGCGAAGGCATTGGAAGCCGCGAATCTCGCGGTCGGTGCGAATTATTTCAACCGCGGGGGCGAGGCGTTCCTCGTGCGTGCCGACGCGCGCATCCGCGACATCGACGAGATCGCCGGCGCCATCATAGCCACGCGCGGCGGCGTTCCGGTGCCGGTCAGCGCGGTGGCATCCGTCCATGTCGGCGGCGATCTGCGTACCGGTGCGGCCAGCGTAAACGGACATGAGGTCGTCATTGGCACGGTGTTGATGCTGATCGGCGAGAATAGCCGGATCGTGGCGCGATCGGCGGGCGACCGGCTGGCGCAAATCGCCAAATCGCTGCCGGCCGGGATCAAGATCACACCGGTGCTCGACCGCTCGAAACTGGTCAACGCCACTATCGAGACCGTCCAGCGCAATCTCGCCGAAGGCGCGCTGTTGGTCGCGGCGGCCCTGTTCCTGCTGCTCGGTAACTGGCGCGCCGCGGTGATCGCGGTGCTCGTCATCCCCTTCTCGTTCCTGATGATGGCGATCGGCATGAACGCCTTCCGGGTACCCGGCAATCTGATGAGCCTTGGCGCTCTGGATTTCGGCCTGATCGTCGATGGTGCCGTCATCATCATCGAGAATTGCCTCGCGCGACTAGCGCATCGCCAGGCGCATGAAGGCCGGCTGCTGACGCTTCGCGAACGTCTCGAAGAGACGATGCGGGCCAGCCAGGAGATGATCAAGCCGACCGTGTTCGGTCAGGCCATCATCCTGCTCGCCTTCGCCCCTTTGCTCATGTTCACCGGGGTCGAGGGCAAGACCTTTTCGCCGATGGCGATCACCATCATGCTCGCTTTGGTCGCGGCGTTTATCCTCGCCCTGACTTTCGTGCCGGCAATGGTCGCCTTACTGATCCGCGGCAAGGTGGCGGAAAAGGAGGTCTGGTTGATCGCGCGGACCAAGTCTCACTATGCGCCCTGGCTGGAACGCGCCGTCGCCCGGCCGTGGCCGTTCATTGGCGTCGGCTTTACCTTCTTCGCTGCGTCGGTGTTTGTATTTGGCCTGCTCGGGCAGGAGTTCATTCCCCAGCTCGACGAAAAGAATGTCGCTATGTCGTCGATGCGGGTGCCCTCGGTCGCGCTCGAGCAATCGCTCGCCATGCAGCGCGGCGTCGAGCGCGCGGTCACGAGCTTGCCCGAGGTCGAGCTGATGTTCTCCAAAACCGGCACCGCGGAGGTCGCGACCGACCCGATGCCACAGAACATGTCCGATGGTTACATTATCCTGAAGCCCCAGGACCAGTGGCCCGCAGGCGTGCGCACAAAGGCCGACGTGATCGCGCGCATTGAGCATGCGGCCGGCGCCCGGCTCGGGCAGGTGTATGAGGTCAGCCAGCCGATCCAGCTCAGATTCAATGAGCTGATCGCCGGGGTTCGCGGCGACGTCGCGATCAAGCTCTATGGTGACGATCTCGACAAGATGGGCGCGACCGCGCAGCAGATCGTCTCGGTGCTCAAGTCGGTCCGTGGAGCGGCAGACGTCAAGGCCGAGCAGACCGCCGGCTCGCCCACGCTCGACGTCAATTTCGACCGAGCGGCGATCGCCCGGTTCGGGCTCACCGTCGAGGAGGTCGCCGATACGGTCGCCGCCGCGATGGGCGGGCGCGAGGCCGGCTTGCTGTTCCAAGGCGATCGGCGGTTCGAGGTCACCGTACGCGTGCCGGAGACCACGCGTACGAGTTTGGATGCGCTCGCCGCGTTGCCCGTGCTGCTGCCGCAGGAAGCGAACGGCAAGCGCGAAACCGTACCGCTCAGTCAGGTCGCGCAGTTTCGCTTTAATGAAGGTCTGAACCAGGTAAGCCGCGAAAACGGCAAGCGCCGCGTTGTCATCCAGGCGAACGTTCGCGGGCGCGACGTCGGCTCGTTCGTCGCCGAGGCCCAGGCCGCGGTCGACAAGGTGGCGCTGCCGGCGGGCTCCTATCTCGAATGGGGCGGGCAGTTCCAGAACCTCCAGGCCGCCTCGCAGCGCCTCGCGATCGTGGTGCCGCTGTGCTTCGCGGCGATCTTCGGCTTGCTCTACATGGCCCTGGGCGGCTTCGCCCGGGCAGCAGCGGTGTTCCTCGCAGTGCCGCTCGGTCTGGCGGGCGGCGTGTTCACCCTCGCAATGACCGGGATCGCCTTCTCGGTATCGGCGGCGGTCGGGTTCATCTGTCTCGCGGGCGTCGCGGTACTCAACGGTCTGGTTGTGATGACGGCGATCCGCGAGCGGCTCGATGCCGGCGTGGAACTCAGCCGGGCGATCATCGAGGGCACGACCGAAAAGATGCGCGCGGTCGTGATGACCGGGTTCGTGCCGGCGATCGGCTTCGTGCCGATGGCGCTGGCGCACGGCACCGGGGCCGAGGTGCAGAAGCCGCTGGCGACCGTCGTGATCGGCGGCCTCGTCGCGGCGACCATCCTCACGCTGCTCGTCCTGCCCGCGATCTCGAAAGTGGTCCTTGGTCAGGGAGAGCATTGGACTCGCTGGAAGGATAAGCAGGGATTGAGGGCGGCCGGCGCCGCCGCCTCCGATGCTGAAGGAGAGACGCCGTGGCGAGAATGAAGTTGCTGCGCATCTACACTGACGAGGCAGCCTATTTCGGCGACGAGAGAGTCTTCGAGGTGGTAGCGGCGCGTGCGAGCGGCGCGGAACTGGCGGGTATGACGGTCGTGCGCGCGTTCTTTGGCTTCGGCCACAGTCCGCACCGGCACCGGCACCATTTGCTGGAGGAGGACCAGCCCCTCATCATCGAGATCATCGACGAAAGCGCACGCCTTCGCGCCTTCGCCGCTTCACTCGCCGATATTTCGGGGATCGGGTTGATCACTCTCGAGGCCGTCGAAATTTTGTTCGAAGCGCCCGGTCTTCCGGCACAGTCACCCAACGGATGAGGTCTGTATGACAACCTCTGCACACACGCGACCGTCGTTTGGAAGGTTCGTCACATTTCTGGGCATCGCCGTCGCGGCGACAATCCCGGCGATCGCGCTGCGGACGGGGGGATGGCGACCGGATCCGCTCCTCGACGCATTGCTGTTCGGCATGGCGATACTGGCAGCCGGCTTCATGCTCTCCTGGGGCGCCGAAGCTGCGGAGAAGCGCATCAGTCAGGGGTTGATCGTCGCAATCATAGCGCTGATCACCGTGTTGCCCGAATATGCGGTCGACTTCTATTATGCCTATGTCGCAGGACAAAACCCGGGCTCTAGCTACGTCCACTACGCAGCCGCTAACATGACGGGCGCGAACCGCCTCCTTGTCGGCTTGGCATGGCCGCTACTCATGTTCATCCACTGGCTCCGCACCCGACAACGCGAGATCGTCCTTTCCTCCGTCAATGCCGCAGAGATCATCTTCCTGCTGATCGGCTCGGCCTGGTCATTCACGATACTACTGCGCGACGAAATCGGCCTTCTCGATACCACAGTGCTCATCGCCATCTTCGGCGCTTATCTTTGGCGCGCCGGCCAGCTCCCAAAGGCCGACGAGGACGAGGATGAGGATGACGAACCCGGCCCGGCGGCTGCGCTCGCCGCGCTCTCTTTGCGGCGGCAATGGCTCATCATGGGCGCGCTCACCGTCATTGCGGCGGCGGTGATCCTGGTGTCGGCGGAACCCTTTGCCGAGGCGATGGTCGATTCCGGTCGTCGGCTCGGATTCGACGAGTTCCTGCTCATTCAATGGCTCGCGCCGCTCGCCAGCGAAGCGCCCGCCGTGACGATCGCGATCCTGTTCGTGCTGTCCGGTCGTGCCGCCGCCGGGCTTACAACGATGATCTCTGACAAGATCAATCAATGGACACTGCTCGTCGGCATGTTGCCGTTGGCGATGTCCTTTGGCGCCGGCGGCCTCACCGCGCTGCCGCTCGACGCACGCCAGCACGAGGAATTCTTCCTGACCGCCGCCCAGTCGCTCTTTGGCATTGCGCTGCTCTTGCGTCTGCGCCTCCATCTCGTCGGCGCGGTCGCGCTGGCGGTTCTGTTCCTGGCGCAGATCGGACTGGCGCTACGCTTTCTCGGCGACTCCGCAGCGACGATCGCCACCCTGACCTGGCTGGCCTGGGCCTATTTGGCTCTCGCGGCGGGGCTTTTCGCCGCCAACATCAGATCCCTCGGCCACCTGTTGCGCATCGGTATATCCTCCCGCCATCCTGAAGCGCACCTGCCGACCGAGCATCGACGGAATGACGCATGAAACCACCGGTCACGGAAAATGCGCGTCGTCGGCTTCTCGTGCAGGCGCTGCGGTCAGCTGCCGATCATTTTCGGCGCGGGACGGTGGGCCGACGCTGCTGATCAGGCTCGTTTGGCGCTGAACCTGGCACCCGGCGACCTACTGTTCCACGTTAACGAGCATCGCTTTACGCTGCTGCCGATTGCTGAAATGCTGGACTCCACCGCGTTGGACTTTTTGGGCGTCGAGTTCGGTCGCGAAAGCGACCGGACGCGATTTCTATCCAGGCAAGGCAGCCCAATGGCGGTCCGGGACATGGCCGCCTGCACCACTTCGAGATCGAGGATCTCGAAGTGTTCGGAGACGCGTATCTAATCTGGGCGCGGCGATGTTGAACGCGGGGATCAGCGGAGCGTACCCTGCGCGACGTGGGCGGCAACATCAAATTTGTGCTGATGGACATATGGGCACCGATGGCTAGACCGGCGCTGGACCTTCTCATCCCTCAGTTGCGGTCCGCCGCTATGTTGCTGTGCGACAACGTCGTTCGCTTCTGCTGGGACTATCGCGACTATCTCCTCTCGGATGCGCGATCCCCACGATGGTTTTCGGTCGGCGACGCTGCCTTTCGACGGAGGCTTCGAGCTTACGCCGTGGCGGCCATGAGCCCGAGCCCTGGCGATCCGCGGATCGACAGCGCACTACCGCCGTTGCGCGAAGGCTATGAGTTTATCTCAAACGGATGCGCCGCCATCGATCCGATATTTTCGAAACGCGGCTGATGTCGAGCCGTGACTGTTGCGTCCTGGGCGAGGAAGCAGCCCGCATGTTCTGCGAATGCCCGGGACCTCTAGCCACGGAAGCAGCAAACTGTATCATTAAGCCGCTGATGATCGGCGGCCCTGCATGAGAGTTTGGTGCGACAATGCTGACCTACTTGCGACAGATGTTCGAGGGGCTGGATGGGCTGTCTCTAGAGGCAGTTTCGAGCCCCGCTCGCGAAGCTGCGCCGCTGAAGCTTGGTGCCCACAGGTCGCCCGCACCCCTATCACACACGTCCGCGCCCGACTGATTCTGCGGATATCGACGATTTTTCAGCTGCGAGCCCGGATGGAACACAACTGACGAATGGAGCACGGTGAACGACTGAAGGAGGCACGCAGGGCCCTGATGCGACGCGTGGCCGATCTGGCGCGGCTGGACGCTGGCAGGGTAGTGCCTGACTCAGAGGACGCCTTGACGGAGCGTGCAGCCTTGGTTTCCGAGATCTCGAAGCTCGAAGAAGAAATCCGTCCCTTTTCGGGGAGTCGTGCGGGTCCAGAGTTATTGCCATCGGTCGCGAGGGTGCGGGAACTGCCCGAAATCCTGACTGCGGCTCGCATCGCCAGGGGGATGACTTGACGTGCTCCCCAAAACTCCTCCAGTCATAACTGGAGTCCGGGGTTATCATCGTGCCCTTGTGGGCAGGGTTGCACAACCCGCCTGGCAGCATC